>DASZXI010000078.1:0-9239 GCA_035545955.1 Candidatus Didemnitutus sp.
TCTGGCCAAACACCTCGCCCGTAAGCTCACCGCTCGGCTCACTCTCCAAGACTAAAAAACCCTTCGCCACGCCAACCCCGAGTGTTACCCATGTCTCCGGTCTGAGTGTTACCCTTGTCTTCGGTCCAAACAGTCCCATCGGTCTTTGTTGAAAACTGGCGCAGATTCAGAAGAGGTGTGGCCGGGTCCGAAGGGCCCGGTCGGGTTCCGGATGCGGCTGATGCCGCAATCGACTCCCGGGGGCGGACGCCCCCGGCTACATCAAGCCGGAACGCTGATTCTGGCATCGAGCCGGTCGCTGGCATCTGCTCCTTCCTTCGCGTCTTTGCGCCTTTTTGCGACTACAGGCTTCTTGAAACGGCTCTCATCGGTAACAAAGGATTGGTTTTCACTGGAGACCGCAAAGGTCGCGGAGAATCGGGCTCCGCTCTCCGTTTCCCGTGACGAATCTCTTCGGGGTATTCCTCGGCGGTCTTAGCGATCTGTAGAAATGGGAGAATGCTCTCGCGTCGGTTGACGACTTTCTTAATAGGTCCGGGGACCGGAATCCCTTCGGTCCCATACACCAACGCATGTCCGACACGCCGCCGAAAGCCGTTTTCCTGAGCTACGCGCGGGAAGACGCCGACACTGCTCGCCGCATCGCCGAGGCGCTGCGCGCGTTTGGGGTCGAGGCCTGGTTCGACATGAGCGAACTCCGGGGCGGCGATGCCTGGGACCAGAAGATCCGCCGGCAGATCAAGGAATGCGCCCTGTTCATTCCGCTCATTTCGGCCCAGAGCGAGCAACGCGGCGAAGGCTACTTTCGCCTCGAATGGAAGCTGGCGGTTGAGCGAACCCATCTTCTGGCCGACGGCATGCCGTTTCTGTTTCCGGTCGTGATCGACGAGACCGAGGAGGGCAGCGCCAGCGTCCCGGAGCAGTTCCTGAAGGCGCAATGGACGCGTCTCGCCGATGGCGAACCGACCCCGCAATTCGTGGAGCAGGTCAAACGCCTGCTGCAGGGTCCGCGACGTCAGACCGGGTCGACGCGTCCACCGACCCGTGCCCCCGTCGCCACCCACCCGCCGGTCGCGCCCAAGTCCGGTTTCCCGGTTTGGGCTATTGCGGTCATTGCGATCGTTGTGCTGGGCGCCGGGGCCTTTTTCGCCTTCCGACCGCACAATGCCGCGCCCGTGCCGGCACCCGCGGTGGCAGCGCCCTCCGCACCGGTGCCGGCGCCGGTGGCGGCCGCTCCGGTCAACGACAAGTCACTGGCCGTCCTGCCGTTCACCAACATGAGCGAGGAGAAGGACAGTGCATTCTTCACGGACGGCATCCAGGAGGACATCCTGACCAATCTCGCGCTCATCTCGGAGCTGCACGTGGTCTCACGCACGTCGGTGATGCAGTATCGCAACACCACCAAGTCGATCCGGCAGATCGCGCAGGAGCTTGGCGTCACCTACATTCTGGAGGGAAGCGTGCGCCGCGCGGGGAACAAGGTGCGGGTGACGGGCCAGTTGATCCGCGCCGCGACCGATGAACACGTCTGGGCCAAGGCCTACGATCGCGAGCTCAACGACATCTTTGCCATCCAGGAATCGCTCTCATCGGAGATCGCCAACGCGCTCCAGGCGGCGATCACGCCGGCGCAGAAAAACCTCATGGCCGAGCGCACGGCGACGAATGTCGACGCCTACAGCGACTACCTCAAGGCCCGCGAGATCATCACCTGGAGCGGAATCGACCGGGGAACGATCCAGGAGATCGACCGTCTTTTGCGCACGGCGGTCCAGCGCGACCCAAACTACTCGCTGGCGTGGGTCGAGACCGCCAAGGCCAATTTTCGCGCCTACCGTCAGCCGGGCTTTGCGGGCGACCACTCGCGGCTGGAGGCCGGTCTCGCCGCGCTTGCGAACGCGGTCCGGCTCTCTCCGAATGATCCGGCGACCATCGTGGCCCAGGGCTTCGCCGCCGAGGCCCAGGATCGGATGGCGGACGCGAAAGCCTGCTTTGAAAAGGCGCTGCAGATCGCTCCAAATGACAGCGAAGCGCAGATCAACCTCGGGTACCTTCTTGCGAATACGCACAACTGGCGGGAGTGCATGTTGCATCTGGCGAAGGCGCGCGAACTCGATCCACGCAATCCCCAGGTGATCTGGTCGACGTTCGACGCGCTCATGAGCCTCCGGCGCTTTGACGAGGCATCCGGCGTCGCCCGTTCGCTGGTCGAGCTGCAGCCGGATTCGTTCGACGCCGCCAACGCCCTGGCGCGGATACCATTTTATGCGCACGGGTCGACGGCCGAAGTGGACGCGCTCTTCGGTCGCCTGACTCCCGCGCAGCTGGCGGACGGCAAGGTCATCGCGACCAAGCTGGATTGGTACTATCATGGCGTGGGCGACGCGCAGGCCTACATCGACCTCCACGACCGGAGCGGCACGGACAATAATTTTTCCGAGGACGACTCCACGATCCAGTATGCCGAGGCACTCATTTCCCTCGGCCAGCGCGAGCGCGCCGTGGCCATCGTCCGGCCCCTGGTGGAACCGCTGAAACGAAAGTCGGCCGCGGATCCGGATAATTATGGCCTGCTCGAATCGCTCGGATACGCGGAGGCGATTTCAGGGGACAGCGCGGCCGCGGTGGCGACGGCCAATCGGGCCCTCGCCATGCTGAAGCCGGACAGCACGCTTTTGAAGCAGTTCAACATCCAGACGAACGCGGCCATCATCCTGGCCTGGGCCAACGAAAAGGACCGGGCCGTCGAGATCTTCGAAACGTTTCGGAGTGTTCCCGTCGGCCGCTTCTTCAACACCGAGTCGATGAAGCACGATGTCGACATGTTCCCGCTTCGCGGCTTTCCCCGTTGGGAGGCGTTGCTGGCGGATCCGGCAGCCAACGCGCCTCTCAGCTTCTGAGGGCCGCCGGCGATTTCAGCTTATGAATCGGGTGTCTTCGTTTCTGGCCGCGACCTTGATGGCAGCCGCGTGCGGTGCCCCGGCGATGCGGGCCGGGCTTTCGCCGGAGGAGGCGAAAATCGTGGCCTACATCGATGCCCATCCCGATGACTTTCCCGCGGAGCTCCAGCGCGCGGTTTCGATCGACAGCGCGACCGAAAATCTCGATGGCGTGCGCCAGGAAGGCGAATATCTCGGCAGCCTGCTGACACCGCTCGGGTTTGAGTGTCATTTCCTGCCGATGCCGGAATCGACCGGTCGCGCCGGGCACCTGGTGGCCGAGCGACGGGGAACGAAGGGCAAGCGCCTGTTGCTGATCGGGCACCTCGACACGGTTTTCCCGGGGGCCAACTTCAGGCGCGAGGGATCCATGGTTCACGGTGCGGGCGTGGCCGACATGAAAGGCGGCGATCTGGTCATCGTCGATGCGCTCCGTGCCCTGGCCTCGATCGACGCGCTCAAGGACACGCAAATCATCGTGCTCATGGACGGCGACGAAGAGGCTCCCGGCCTGCCCCTCGATATTTCCCGGGCGGCCCTGCGGGATGCGGCAGCGCGGAGCGATGTGGCGCTGGCGTTTGAGTCGGCCATCGGGTCGACGGCGACGGTGGCGCGGCGTGGGGCCGTGACCTGGGAACTCGAGGTCCAGGGTTCGGGCGGTCACTCGTCGGGCATGTTTTCTCCGGAAGTGGGTCGCGGCTCGATTTATGAGGCAGCCCGCATCCTCGACGAGTTTCAGGCCCAATTGTCGAAGATCGATGGTGTCACCGTGAATCCGGCGACGATCGTGGGCGGCTCGGACGTGAAGCTCGACCGCAAGGGGGGCACCGTCACAGGAAAAGCGAACGTGATCGCGAAACGCACTCTCGTGCGCGGAGACGTTCGGTTCCTGAGCGCGTCCCAGCTCGAGAGCGCCAAGTCGAAGATGCAGGCGATCGTGCAGCAGAACCTTCCGCACACGTCGGCGAAACTGACTTTTCACGAGGACGGTTATCCGGCAATGGAGGACCGCCCGGTAAATCGCGGGATCCTCATCCAGCTCGATCGCGTGAGTCGCGACCTCGGCTTCGGTGCGATCACCGCCTTCGATCCCCGCGGGCGCGGAGCCGGTGACATTGCGTTTGTTTCGCCGCCGCTCCCGGGCCTGGACGGTCTCGGTCTCGGGGGCACCGGCGAACACAGTACGAACGAGGCGGCTGACCTCACGCCGGCACCGATGCTGATCAAGCGCGCGGCGATCCTGTTCTACCGATTGACACGATGAACGCCGAAAGAAGTGGCCCACGAATGACACGAAGAACTACCGACCATACAGGGCCCACGGAACACACCGAGCACACAGAAGGTTTTTGATGGAGGGCAGGGTCGCCTGCCCTGAGCCTGCCGAATGGGCTGAACCCCGCCAACGAGACAGGAGCGTGATTTGCCTGCGAAACACGCGAACCACACGAAATGATCGCCTCAGGCATTTCTTCAGCGCGGGGCGCCGCGGTAGGAGACGGCCTCCGGGCCGGCCTTGAACCAAATGCGAAGGCGGATGAGGATATCCGCCCCTACCGATCAGACTGTTTCGCTGATCGCTCGAGGTTTCTCGCTTCCGGATTCCGGCTACTCGCTACTCGCTACTTCTACACTCACGCCACCACCTGCGTCAAAAACTTCCGCGCGTCGGACGGAACCGCCTTGGCCAGGTTCGGCACGGCCAGACAAAACAGCCAGCGCACTTCCTCCTGCTGGGCTTCGCTCAAATGCTGCACCTGACCTTCGTCGCCGTGACCGCCGGCGGTGAAGCCATAGGTATCGAGTTCGGCCATGCCGGAGCTCCAGCGAACGCCGTACGTGCGCATCCGAAAATCGAATCCGCACAGCGAATTGTTGCGGACGTCGCGCCAGACCGTCAGGTGGGAATCGGAACGGCCCAGATACTCCTCCTTGTGCAGGCCGGGCGTGTCTTGCACCACTTTTTCCGTGGCTCGCGGCACGAGCGTGGAGCCGAACACGACGGGTTCCACCAGCTGGAGATAGCTTTTCTGGGTCTCAAAATTCGGAAACTGAAGTGAAAAGCCGCAGAGCGCGTAATCGCGATAAACCCGGAACTGGGCGATGGTGCCGGGAATCTCGAGGTGCGAGTTGCCCAGGCTCAGGCGCAGGGTGCAGGGCTCGCCCCGCCGCGCCGAGGCGGCGGGATGCAGCTGCATGCTGGCGCCAAAAGTCGACATGTTGACCAGGCGACCGGTCCAGTCCTGGCCCTTGGCATTGTCGGGCAGGGGATTGCCGTCTTCGTCATGCCCGATCAGCGTGATCACGCATTTGACCGGAAAGGTCTGTCCAACCGGGTGCCGCGGCGCCTTGCGCTTGTCGCCGCTGGCCACCGAGTCTTCGCTGATATTGAGGATGCGTTTGAAAAACGACATGGCGTCTCCAACGCAACTGATCGTCACTTAGCGGCTCGTCTTGAGCCGAAAACGCCGGGCGGCTCAGCGGCCGTCCTGGTG
Source organism: Candidatus Didemnitutus sp. (assembly GCA_035545955.1). Classification (GTDB taxonomy): domain Bacteria; phylum Verrucomicrobiota; class Verrucomicrobiia; order Opitutales; family Opitutaceae; genus Didemnitutus. The sequence goes on from DASZXI010000078.1 coordinate 5,438, forward strand.
AAAACCGGCCGAATCTTCGACCCCCACCGGGGCATGCCAGAGGGAGTGGGCCATGACGAGCGTGGCGGCGAAAGCGAAGGCAACGAGAGAGGCGAAGAGCAACATGGTGGGGAAGGGTTGCGCAGACTATGCCTGAATCGTCCGTCTTGGGGTATTCGTACCGACACGTATAATCGGCTACGGGTAAAATCAGACCCCTAAACTCGCCTTTTGTTCCACCTATTGATAATCAAGACTTTACGGATGCAGAAGGCCGTTGCCACTCGCTCGGCGGCGAGCTCGGTCGGAGTCCGGAAGCGGTCTCGGACGATCCTTTGGCGCGCGCTGCATGTTCCATGAGGCTTTTGACATCGGCGGGCACGGCCTTCGGAAGATTCGGCACCACCCAGCGGAAAAGTCGTCGCACCTCACCGGCAACCTCCGCCGAACCTTCCGGTTTCAGCGGCTTCGTCATGCGGAAGACCACGAGCGGAGGAACCGTGCGTCCGCCACGGATCAGGTGCGCGCCGACGATCATTTCGAAACAGTCGATTTCGCCCCCTTTGGGCTGTCGCCACACCGTCAGCAGCGCCTTGTTGTCGGCCGAATACTGGTCGCCGACCAGCCCGGGGTGGTCGCTCGCCGTTCGCTTGCCTTTGGCGGGTTTGAAGGATGAACCCATGCTGACGGCCTCGACGAGTTGCAGGAAGGCCTTCTGTTTCTTGAAGTCGGGGAACTTGAGCTGCAGACCGCACAGCGAATAGCCGCTGAAGGTTCGGAAATGCGCCACCATGCAGGGCACGGTGAGCGCGTGCTCTTCGAGCGAAAGCTTGAGCTCGGATTCCTCGCCCCGAACCGTCGTCGCGGCCCGCAACAATTGCAGGCCAACGCCGTTGCTGGACATGTTGACGATGCGACCACCCCAATCGTATCCACCCTCGCCGGACGCTCCGACCCGACCCGTCAGATTGATCGTCGCTTTCAACGGAAACAATCCGCCCACCGGATAGCGCGGCGCCTTACGCTTGTCACGCAACTTGGCCAGAAACTCGCGCTTGAAGTTCAGGATGCGCTTGAAGAAAGCCACAGGTAGGTTTCTGGCCTATTCCACTGACCTTCACAAGCCCCGTTCTGTAACCTAATTGAAAATTTGTTGCCGGCAGACCAGCGAGTAGCGGGTAGTGAGTAGCGAGTACAAGACCGCGGGCTAACCCTTCCTCCTGCGCGGATTTCCCCGATAGGTCGCGAATCTCATTTGGATCGCAGGCTCTGCGGACGGAAATTGACGGGATTTCGAGCCGGCCCGCCTCGGTGAATTGCGACCATTCGTGTGATTCGTGGGCAAACACTGAGGAAAGGCGAGGAGCGAGAACCGAGACGAGCCGGTAGGGCCCGATGTCCTCATCGGGCCGGGAATTGATGTCACGTCAAAGACGCGGAAAAGACGACTGAAGGACCACGCCACCGACAAATCAGCCAAGTAATCTAGAACTCGCAGTTCTCGTTCGGGGGCTCGGTCCCTCAACTCTCAACATTCAACCTTCAACTGCAGGAGTCCTGCTCAACTCTCATTGATCAGTCGCACCAACCGCGGCTCGTCTTCTTCGATGGCGCTGAAACGCGCCATGCCCAGATCCACGAAAACATTGTCGTTGCGATCGTCGTTGGCGGTGGCGACTTCGCCGATGATCGTTCCCGGTCGGGTCGGCCAGAAGCGATGGTACACGCCCGGAACCAGCGTGACCCGCTCACCCGCCGCCAGCGCAAACGGTTCGCCCGAAGCCACCACCACCCAGTCGCCCGAGCGTTTGACTCGCAGCGGCGAGCCCAGGCGTTCACTCGAGGGCACGCCGCCCCAAAGCTCCATCGCCAGTTCGCCGGTCCGGCAAATGATGTCCTCCTTCTTTTTTCGGTGGGTGTGCACGGGCAGCGATTGTCCGGGCCGGAGGTAGATGAGTTTTTCGGAATACTCCGCCTCCTCCGCCAGGTTCACGACCGCGATTCCGCAGCGGTCGAATTCGCCGCTGCCGAAATCCGAGATGTCCCAACGCGGTCGGGGCGGAAGGCTCCAGCCACCGGCGGTGAAAACCTCGAGCGCCTCGCGATAGGCGGCGTTGATGGTCGAGCGTTTCATCCGTAGCGCATTGACCGGTCTCGATTGCCGGCGTTCCGGCCGGGACTCATCGAATTGCGAGTGATTGGTAAAATCTTCCGGCGTTTCGATCAGGTCGAGGGATGCCAGACCACTGACCGGAGGAGAATGTCGGTTCGCCAGTCACTCCGTTCATGCCATCGATGGTCTCTCGTCTCTTGTCTTTCGTCGCATTGTCGGGGTTGGGTTCTCTCAATTTGCCTTGTTCAGCAGCGAAAGACGATCTCACTTCCTTCTTATGAGCTTGCGCCTTCTGACCCTTGTCGCCCTCGCCGCCAGTTTGCTCGTTCGCCCTCTGGGCGCCGCCGATGCCGGAACCGTGGTTCCGCTGTGGCCGGGTGATGCGCCGGGCTCCGAAGGACGCAACGAGCCGGAAAAAGTGCGGGTCACTCCTGCGGGTGAGCACATCTATTCCAGCATTCATCACCCCTCACTGACGGTGTTCCTTCCGAAGGCAAACGCAACCGGGGCGGGCATTCTGATCTGTCCGGGTGGAGGTCATCGTGAACTGTGGATGGACCACGAGGGTTTCAACGTCGCGCGCTGGTTCGCCGACCACGGCGTCGCCGCGTTCATCCTGAAATACCGCCTGGCGCGTGAGGAAGGCTCGACTTATCAGGTTTCGATTCACTCGCTGGCCGACGCCCAGCGCGCGTTGCGCGTCGTGCGCAGCCGGGCGACCGAATGGGGCGTCGATCCGGCGCGCGTGGGCATCATCGGCTTTTCCGCCGGCGGCGAACTCGCGGCGCTCGCGGGAATGCGTTTCGGCGGACCGCTGCCCGCGAACCCGGACGCGATCGACAAGCTCGATGACAAGCCGGCCTTTCAGGCGCTGATTTATCCGGGCAACACCGACGCGATTCATCCCGCGCGGGACGTTCCGCCGGCGTTCCTGGTCTGCGGCTACGACGACAACGAGGATATCGCCGAGGGGCTCGCGCGCGTGTATCTCCGTTTCAAGCAGGTTGGCGTGCCGGCGGAACTTCACATCTACACGGGCGCCGGACACGGCTTCGGCATCCGCAGCACCAATCATTTTCCGGCCGCCAGCTGGCCCGATCGCCTGCTCGAGTGGCTCGGAGACCGCGGGTTTCTGAAAGCGGCGAAGTAAGGTGGAACGCGTTGCCCTCAACGCGTTGTAGGGGCGGGAATTTCAACCCCGCCCCCGATTGAGCTGTAGGAGCGGCTTTATGCCGCGATGGTTGAGCTCAATCGCGGCGTAAAGCCGCTCCTACAACCCGCGCTAATTTGGCGAGGTACGGAAACCCCGCCCTACAACGGAAATCTCGACTTCCCGACGATTCGTCCCTTCGACTGCCTTGAGCTCTTGGCCGATCGATTCAGTCAAAAAGTCGAAACATAGGTCGAAAGGCCGAGCCGAGCGGAAGGCACAGTCGATGAGTCAGGAACACGCCGATTCATTCCGGTTGGGACCGATACCCCGGAGCTTGCTCCGGCTCGGACGGGAGTGGGAGTGGTAACGGCTTTCGTATCCGCGATAGCCCAGGCGACGGCGGAATGCCGCGATTACCCCCGGGGTCTGACGCCCCCGGCTACAACAAGCCAAGTGCTTCTGTAGCCGGGTCCGAAGGGCCCGGAAGGATCGCGGGGCAAGCCTGCTCCTCCCGTTGCACCGCGGCATGAGGCAGAGAGTGACCGACTGATGCCTCG
>DASZXI010000079.1:0-27194 GCA_035545955.1 Candidatus Didemnitutus sp.
CACCTCGCCCGTAAGCTCACCGCTCGGCTCACTCTCCAAGACTAAAAAACCCTTCGCCACGCCAACCCCGAGTGTTACCCATGTCTCCGGTCTGAGTGTTACCCTTGTCTTCGGTCCAAACAGAGGACATCGATCCCTACCCCGAGACCCCGCTCATCGGTTACCGCTCACTGCTCACTGGTCACTGCTTACCAATCGCGCTCACTGCTCACCGTCCACTGCTCACTTCTCTATAGACCTCCGCCCATTGCCCCGCCACCTCGCTCGCCCGTCGTGCGGTCGCACGAATCGCCGCGCGATCGAGGTCAGCCCAATCGCTCGTGGTCAGACGGTCGCGCAACACCCGCGACAGATCGCCGTGATCGCCGGTTCGGAACAGCCAGCCGTTCTTTCCCGGCTGCACGACATCCGCCGGCCCGCCCGAGTCCGCCGCAATCACCGGAACTCCGGCCGCCAGCGACTCCTGCAGGATCATCGAATAGGGTTCGTCGCGCGAAGGGACCACCAGCAGGTCGATCGACGAAAGCAGTCGGTGCGACGACGGCTCCGGTCCGCGCCAGGTCACCTGCTCGCTGATCCCGGCTTTTTTCGCCGCGGATTTCAGCGCCTCGGCCCAGCGCTTGAAACCGTGCGCCGGCGCCCCGATGTGCTCGAAAGAAACCATCGGACGCAACGCGCGCGGCAATTCGGCCATCGCGCCCAGAACCAGATTCCAGTTTTTTCGCACCGAGATTTCACCGGCCCCCCCGAGGCGCAGCTGTCCCGGAAATGGCTTCGCGGGCGACCAGCGAAAAAAATCCTCCGTCACCCCTCCTGGCAAACATTGCTCCCAGCCGGTGCCCGAAATTCCGTAGTAGTTTCTCATTGCCGGCGTGAGCCAGAAAAGTCGCGCACCGAACTTCGCGGCGGCGCGACGATAAAACCAGCGCTGGCGGCCGTAGCAGTGCACGCTGACGACCACCCGCTTCTCGCCCCAACGGTGCAGCCACTCGCCGACCAGCAGTCCGGCCCGCGAATGTCCGTGAAATATTCCATCCGGATTTTCCCGAAGCCAGATCCGTACGGACTTCGCAACGCGCCGGGTGCGGAGCCAGTTGACGGGTCCGATCGTCTCCCCCTCCACCCGCGAAAAAGTGCGCACGGGCAGATCCGCACGCGACTCGTGACGTGCCTGTTTGTTCAGTCCAAGCACGCACGCGAAACGGCCGGTCGAAGCCAGCGCCCGCACCGTGGACACGATTCCCCCCGCATCGTGGTCGTAGCCGACATAATGCAGGACCGTCCGTTGTGGCGCGTCGCTCAACGCCTCATGCCTAGCCGCTCCGGGCCCCGCTTGGGCAGCAAATAATTTCCAGTGACAAACAGCTTCCCTCGCGGGACCGGAACTGCGACCGTGCCCGGGTCGTGACGACCGCCCGTCTACCGTTGCAAAACATCCTCTGGCTGGTGGGAGAACGCGTCGTGCGCGGTGGCGTCACCGCGACTGTCCTCGGCGTCGTCGCGCGCTACCTCCAGCCCTCCGGTTTCGGCCGCCTCAACCTGGCGATCGCCATCGCCGCGGTCGCCGCCGCCCTCGCCAACGTCGGACTCGAGGGCCTGGTCGTCAGCGAACTGATCCGTCGGCCGGGCCGTCCCGGCGCGGTTCTGGGCACAGCCTTTTGCCTGCGCCTCGCCGGCGGAATCGCCACCGCGTTGCTCGTAAGCGGCTTTGCCTTTGGCCTGGGACTCGAGGACGCCGGACTGATCGCCATCGTGGCGACGGGACTCCTCCTCCAACCCATTGAGGTCGTCGACTTGTGGTTTCAGCGCCACCTGGACTCCCGTCGCACGGTCGTGGCCCGGTTCATGGGAATTTGCGCCGGAGCAACGCTCAAGCTCTGGCTGGTCGTCCGCGGCGCGAGTCTGTCCGCCTTCGCCTGGGCGCAGGTCGCCGATGTCGCGCTCATCGCGCTCGCGCTGGCGTGGTCCGGTCGCGCCAGCCCGCACGTCACTGGCGGATGGACCTGGGACCGCATCATCGCGCGCGATCTCTGGCGCCGCGGCGCACCGCTGGCCCTGGCCGCCGTGCTCGTCGCGTTCGCGCTCCGGCTCGACCAGTTCCTGGTGCGCACGTGGCTGGGTGACGATGCGTCGGGAATGTATTTTGCCGCATCGCGTCTCACCGACCTCGCGCTTTTTGCCGGCGCCGCCGCAACTTTGAGTTTGTTTCCCGGACTGGCCGACAGCCATGCGACCTCGCCGGACCGGTTCCGCGCTCGGCTGCAATCCGCCTTCGATGCGCTTTCGGCGCTTGGCTGGGTTGTTGCGTTGGTCGCAACCTTTGGGGGCACCGCCATTGTCCGCTTCGTGTATGGACGTTTGTATGCCGAGGCGGCCGATGTTTTCACGTTGCAGGCCTGGGCGTGCCTCTTCGCGCTCAACGCGGGCATTCGCTGGAACTACATCCTGCTCGCCGCCCCGCCGCTGCTCAATATCGCCGCCGCGCTCCTGCATATCGTGGTCCTGTTTGGCCTGGCCGTGATTCTCGTGCCAAGACTCGGAACCTCCGGGGCGGCCTTCGCGCTGCTGGGCGCCAACCTGACCAGCGGGTACCTTTCCAGTTGGCTGTTTCCCCCGTTGCGGGATTGCGCCGGATTGCAGACGAAGGGGCTGCTCATCGTCTTTACACCCGGGCGCTGGACCGAAATGCTGCGCCAGTTTCGCGCGTGACGCCCCGCGTCCGCCGTGCCGATGGACTACGCCGCGCAATACGCCAAGTTTCACCCGGATGACCCGGCGCACCGTCACGGATTGCGCCTGCTGCATCACCGGATGCTGGGGCCTTTGCTGCCCGCCGATCGCGACGCGCCCATTCTCGATGTCGGCTGCGGGCGTGGTTACGCGCTCGAGGACGTTCGCGCACTGGGCTACACGAGCCTGACCGGGGTCGATACCGACGCCGGTCAAGTGGCTTTCTCCCGTTCGCTCGGGCTCGTCGTCGACCAACCCATGGACACGGTCGCCTGGCTGCGGGAGCGTCCGTCGTCCTTCGCCGTCATCCTGCTCATGGATGTGCTCGAACACATTCCCCGCGGCCGCCAGCTGGAGTTTCTCCTCGCCGTGGCGCAGGCGCTGCGCCCCGGCGGCCGCGTGATCCTCACGGTGCCGAATGCCGCGTCCGCCATCGCCAGCTTCTGGTTTCACAACGACACCACGCATCAATCGAGTTTCACGGGCGAGAGTCTCACCCATCTCCTCGAACAGTCCCGGCTCCTGCCGATCAATGTCACGGGAATCGAATTCTTTCTCCGTCCGCGTTTCCTGTTCTGGTGTCCGACTCCGCGCTCGATTGCGTGGTGGCTGCGCTGCCTCGTGCGCCTGCGGCAGCGATGCACCTATGTGGCCGAACTCGGCTGGGCTCGCGGACGCAGCGTGGTGTTGACGCCCAATCTGCTCGCCACGGCGCAGCGGCCGGCATGACCGACGGTTCGTTCCAACCGGAAGCTTCGCCGGAACCGGCCAACCGGCCGACCCGCACCTTTGACGTCTTCGACACGGTGCTGACCCGCGCCTTCGCCCACCCGCGCGACGTTTTCGTCTATATCGGCCACGAATTGCAGGCGCGCGGCGTCGCCGTGGTCGAACCGTTTGCCTTCGGACATGCGCGATGGGACGCCGAGCACGCGGCGCGCGCCAAGTCGCCGTGGACGGAGGTCTTGCTCGACGACATCTACCGCGAACTCGGCGCCGCGCTGTCGTGGAATGCCGACACCATCGCCGCCGCGCGCGCCGTCGAGATGGAGATCGAAAACCGGTTCATTCGCGGCATACCCGCCGGCCGCGTCGCTGTCACGGAAGCCCGCGAGGAGTCCGGAAATGTCGCCTATCTTTCCGACATGTATCTCCCCTCGCCGCTCATTCGTGCCTGGCTGGTCCGCGAGGGCGTATTCTTGGACGGCGACCACCTGCTGATTTCCGGCGAAGAGCGCGGCAACAAGAGTTCGGGCGCGCTGTTCGCCACCGCGCGTGAGAAACTGGGCGTCGACTACGCCAACTGGCGGCATGTAGGAGACAACGACTTCGCGGATGTGGCGAAGCCGCGCTCTCTCGGCATCGAGGTGCGCCATTTTACCGACACCCACCTGACCCCGCGCGAATGGAGCGCTCGGGGCACGCGCGACGAATTCACCTCGCCGTGGCGCTCGTTCCTGGCCGGAGCGATGCGGCTGGCACGACTCGACGGCGTCGCTTCGGATCCGCGCGAATCCTTGTTGTGGAACACGGGTGCCACGGTCGCGGGTCCGTTGTTCGCCGGCTTTGTCCGCTGGGTGCTCGACGATGCCGAACGAAAGGGAATCAAGCGCCTCTATTTCCTCGCCCGCGATGGACAGATTTTCTGGCGCATCGCGCAGGCCATGCAGCACGCGCGGCCGAATCCCATCGAGTGTCGCTACCTCTATGCCTCGCGGCTCGTGTTCGCCGGCTCCGCGGAACTGGCGAGCCCCGAAGCCCTGCGCTGGCTCGCGGCGCCCGACGGACATTTTCACTCGCTGCGCCAGGCACTGTGGCAACTCGGACTCGAGCAGAGTTCGATCTCCCTTTCGCTGCCGCCCGATCTCGCCCGTCACGATCCCGATTCCAATCTGACCCCGGACGAGCGCCATCGGCTGGCCGATTGGTTGCTCGAGCCTTCGCGCCGGCATTTGGTCGAGGAGGCGATGAGTCGCCGGGCCGGTCGCGCCCGCGCCTACCTCGAGGCCAGCGGACTTCATCCCGGCGAACCGGTCGGACTCGTCGACACCGGTTGGCTCGGCAGCATCCAACGCAATCTGGAGCGTATTCTTGGCCGTCCGGAGCAGCCCTGCCCGCTCACCGGGTACTATCTCGGCTTGATGCCGCCCGCCTCGCCGCAGCCCGCCGGACCGATGCTCGGCTACACCAATCGCTTCGCGCCGCTGCCCATCGTTCGCGAGGAATCGCACAAAGTTTTGATCGAACTCATGTCCCAGAGTGATCACGGGCAGGTCATCGGCCTTGAGCCCAAGGATGGCGACTGGGTTCCATGGTTGAATCCGCCCGGTCCGGTAAATGTCGAGGAGATCCGGCTGTTTCAGGACGCGGTGCTCGCCTTCACCGCGCGCCATCTCGAAACGGCGGACGTCCTGCCGGCGCCTGAGGATGAATTCGCGCGGGCCATCATCGCAACGTATCGGAATTTCCACGACCATCCCTCGCGGGCGGAAGCGGAGCTGTTCGGATTCATGCCGCATGCCGATCAGCTGTTCGAGCAGCACCATGCGCATCTGTGCGGAAATCTATCGTGGCGCGAAACCCTCTCGGCCATTCTCAATTATCGCCGGCGACCTCCGCATTGGTGGATTCCCGGTCAGGCCGCGCTGGGAAATGCGTGGACACTCCGGGCGTTCCGCGCCCTGAAGGCGTGGCGGTGGAAGATCGGCGGCCGATCGATGTAGGGCGGCATCGCCCGCCGTCGCCAAGGCTTTGGCGGGGCGGGGCCGAATGCCGCCAAGGTGGAACGCGACGTCCCCGGCGCGTTTGAATGACGAAAGAGAACTCGTGTCCGAATGAACAAACCGGCCCGCCTTTCGACTCCGCTCAAGGCCTTGAGCCCGTCGAACGGGGAGGTCCGGTTTCACCGTTCGCGGCGTAAAGCCGCTCCCACAATCGCGATCACTCGCCAGGTGGAACGCGTTGTCCCCAATGCGTTGAAGCGTCTTGAGGGCAAGCCGCTCCACCTCGGAGAGCTCCGGGTCTCGATTTCTCAACCCTCAACATTCAACTCTCAACCAAGTGAATCCCCTTCAATCCGGCCGCACGCCCAAGGCCTTCACCGGACCGCGAAAAAACATCGCCGCGACCTGATTCGAGTCGGCACGCGCGCGGCGCCAGATGTGCAGGAAAAGTTTCAACGCTGCCATCGCGCTGCCGGGCGCCGGATCTTCCGCGATGCTGCGCCGCGCATGATAGGCCGCCAGCACCGCAAAACCCTCGGCAAAATTTTGTCGCGCGAATTCGCACAACACGCCCGCACGATTGATTTCGTCGTCTGCCTGCGGCTGCAAAAGCGACGCCCAGCCGGGCCCTTCATCGCGCCCGTCACGCCGGCGCGCGGTCAGCAGCCGCACGGTGGCCCGCTCCCGCAGCACGCGCGCACTCTCGCGTCGCGTCGTTTGATCGGCGTGATGACGATACTGCAGCAGGATTTCGGGTGCCGCGGTAAACGGATACAGTTCGGCGGCGCAGGCGAGAAAGTCGAAATCCGCCGCCACGGAAAAGTCCGTCCGATACGGCAGCCGCGCGAACACCTCCCGTCGTCCGGTGTAGGCCGGGGTCACCACGGGAGCGGCAAATTGCGTGTAGCGAAACTGGTCGCGCGGATCGCTCAGTGAAAACTCGCGCCCGATCACGCGACCGTCGGCGTCGATGGTTTCCGCGCGACAGGCCGCGAGCCCGGCACCGGGATTCGCTCGCAAGGCGGACACCTGCGCCTCGAGGCGCCGCGGCAGCATCAGGTCGTCGTAATCGAGCAGTGCGATGAATTCGCCGCGCGCGTCCGCGACGGCTGCGTTGACCGCCGCCGCGATGCCCCGGTTGGTGGCGTGGCGCACGAGCCGTAGACGCGGGTCGTGCGCGTCGTCACCCAGCGGCGTCAGCCCGGCGCCGGTCCCGTTGTCCACCAGGACCAACTCCAGATCGCGCAGGGTTTGTCCCAGAACGCTGCGCACCGCCGGTCGAAAAAATGGCGTCACCTGATGGTAGGCCATGATCACCGACACGACGGGCATGGCGGGAGGTTGGGCGCTGTGTGGTCATGTGACAAGGTTCGGGCGATGATACGCGGGCGGGTGCCAGGTGGAACCGGACCTCCGGGCCGGTTTATCGCGACGCGTGATCTTGAACGACCGGCACTCAAGCGCGCCCGGAGGTCGCGCTCCACCTTCCTTCACCTGCGGCATTGCCAACCCGCCGCGCGAAGCTTGGCATGCCGGCGTGACTCCGTCGGTGCGCCAGGCCCTGATCTTCGCCGTTTGCGGACTCGTGGCCGTAATCCTCGGCTGGCAGCTCGCCGACGGTAAGGTTTTCTCGTTCGATTTCACGGGAATCGTGGCCGCCGGCGCCGTGGCCATTTCGGCGGGAGCCGTCCTGGTGAGGGTCTTTCGGCTTCCTGCCGACGTCGCGCTCCTCGGCGCGGTCGTGTTCGGCTACATTCTCGGCAACCGCGGCTTCGCCCAGTTGATGCTGGCACCGAGTCTCCCGATCCTGCCCGCCGAAGCCGCGCTGGGACTCGCCGGCGGATGGTGGATCGTCGCGAGCGCGTTCGAACGTCGCCTGCCATGGGATCGCGACTGGCTCAACCGGCTGATCCTGCTCTGGCTGATCGTCGGCGGCACGCGCCTGTTCTTCGATGTGCGCAGCCACGGCTTTCTGGCGATCCGCGACTTCGCGATGGTGTACTACGCGACGTTTTTCTTCATCGCCCAGCGCATGGCCCGCCTTCCCGCGGCGGCCCGATATCTGGGCGGCTGTTTTCTCGTGGCGACGGTCCTGCTGCCGATCGGCGTCGAGCTTTATGGACTTTTTCCCCGTTTCTTCGTGATCGACCTGACGGTTCAGGACTCGCCGCTCATCTATTACAAGGGCGACCTCGCCTACACGTTTGTGGCGATCGGTTCTTTTCTCGTCTTCTTCGTGGCCCGGGACCGTCACCGCTTCTGGGCCTGGCCGCTGGCCGCGCTGCTTTTCCTGTTCGTGGCCGCCGGCGACAACCGGGCGTCGTTGTGCGGCGCAATTCTGGTGCTGGTGGGACTGCTCGTCGCATGGCGCTGGCAGTACGCGGCGGTCCACGTCTTCGCCGGCGCCGTCGCCCTCGCGGTGATGATCGTGCTCAGCGTCGGATTTCAGAATGCGTGGGCCTCGAACCGACTGCACGGCATAGTCGACCGTGCGCGTTCCGTCGCGGATGTCCGCGGACTCGCCAGTTACTCGACCGAAGAGAGCTCCAGCAAGGGCGACAACAACCGCTTTCGGCTCGTCTGGTGGCATACCGTCGTGCTCGACACCTGGAACGGCAATCCGTGGTTCGGATTGGGTTTCGGCGCCGACCTCGCCAAGAGTTTTGTCCAGGAATACAGTCCGGATCTCGACGAGGAATTCACGACGCGAAGTCCGCACAACATTTTCCTGAGCGTGTTCGGTCGCATGGGACTCGCGGGCGTGCTGGTCTGGACTGCGCTGCTCGGCACGGCCGCGATCGAAACGTGGCGCACCTGGCGGCGGCAGGATTCCGGCTGGATTGTCGCGTTCTGGTGCGGAGTGTGGGTCATCCTCGTCAGCGCCTGCTTCGGCGTCGTGCTCGAAGGTCCGATGGGCGCGGTGCCTTTCTGGACCCTGCTCGGACTCGCGCACGGGCTGGGGCGGAAGCCAAGTGAGGCCGAAACGATCCCCACCTAACCGCACGAACGACTCACGAAAATGTCGTGGACTGACCGAGGGCGAATTGGACCACGCCTATGGTATCGGGATGCGGGCGGCATCGCCCGCCATCGCCAAGGCTTTGGCGGGGCGGGGCCGATTGCCGCCGATGGAGAGCGCCAGGATTCCTTGTCCGCCTTGGCCTTGGCGACGGCGGAACGCAGCGAATGATCGCGGGATAAACCCGCTCCTACAGCTCGGAAGATTCGCGGCGTAAAGCCGCTCCCACAATCGAGGATGGGACCGAGGAAGAATTCCTTCCGTGTCATCAGTGTGTTCCGTGGGCACTCAGGGTTTCGTGGGACATTCGTGTCTTTTGGTGGGGACCGGATCGCAGATCTGCCTCTCCTTCACTGAAACGTTGCAGGCGACCCTCGGCGCCGTGTAGTAGGCGTTAGCGTGAAAGTCGCCTCTGGCCTCGATCTCAGTCATTTTTTCAAAGTCTCGACCCGCGAGCGGCTGGACTGGATCACGCCCGTGTGCCTGGTTTTGTTGGCAACCTTCGGAGTGTTCTTCATTTACAGCGCCCAACTGGCGACCGGACGCGGCCAATGGACCCAGCAACTCGTCTGGCTGGGCACCGGCGCGGCACTTTACTCCGCGGTTTCACTGCTCGATTACCGGCTTTGGCTGCGCTGGGCGCACTGGGTTTATCTCGCGAGTGTCGTCCTGCTGGTCTTCGTGCTTATTCCCGGCATCGGCAGCGCCCGCATGGGTGCGCGCCGATGGATCGATTTTGGACCGGCGTCGTTCCAACCCTCTGAAAGCGCGAAACTTGCGGTGCTGGTCATGACCGCCTCGATCCTGACCGGATCGAAAATTGGCACGGTCCGCGACTCGTTCCAGACGCTCGTCAAATTGGCTCTTGCGGCAGGTTTGCCCATGCTGTTGATAATCGCGGAACCCGACCTCGGAACCGCCTTGGTCATTGTTCCGATGGTGTTCGCCATGTTGTACGTTTCCAACCTATCGCTCCGCTTCTTTGCGGGAGCCGTGGGCGTGTTCGCACTGGTGGTCGGAATCGTGTCCATCGACACCTGGCGTTACGCCCATTTTCTGGAGGCGCATAACTTGTCGCCGACCTCCGATCGCGGCGCCTACGAGGAACATTCGATCCTGCCGCTGCACGACTACCAGCGCAACCGCATCCTGGCGTTCGTCGCGCCCGACAAGATCGACCCGATGGGGATCGGCTGGAACCAGCGCCAGTCGCTGATCTCCGTGGGGTCGGGCGGACTGACCGGCAAGGGCTGGACCGAGGGCACGCAAGCCAAGCTCGGCTACCTGCCGCGCAGCATCGCGCACAACGATTTCATCTTCTCCGTCATCGCGGAGGAGAAAGGATTCCTGGGAAGCATCACCGTTGTCGGCCTCTTCGCCGTGGTGTTGTGGAACGGAATACGCATCGCCGGTCTCGCCCGTGATCGCTTCGGCCAGCTCCTGGCCCTCGGCGTCACGGTGCTCATCGGGGTGCACGTATTCGTCAACATCGCCATGACCGTCGGGCTGGTTCCGGTGACCGGCATACCGCTTCCCTTCATCAGCTACGGTGGTACCTTCGTGCTCAGCTGCTGCTTGCTGCAAGGACTGGTCCAGAGCGTCTATCGATTCCGGAGGGATTTCTAACATGATTCCCCGCCCGCCCGATACCGACCGCTCTGCCGGAATTTCCTGCGCGCCGCATGCCCGCACTGGGGGACCCGCCGACCACACCACCCGGGATAAACCCCAACATGAACGATCAAAACCGCAACCCCGGCGATCCGCAGGACGCCGCCAGCAACTATGAGCAGGAACTCGCCACCCCACCTCCCCCGAGGAACAGCGAGCCGCTCTCGGCCGATCAGCTAAAATCCGAATCCAGGGAACGCGCCGCCAACCGGCCGATCCTCCAGAAGATCCTCAACATCTTTCGCAAGGAAAAGGGTTCGTACCGCGAGCTCGTCATCAATTGCGAACCTCTCGAGAAGCGCGTCGCGCTCCTCGTCGACGGCGTCCTCGATCGCTTCGAGATCGAGCGCGAGTCCGACAACCGGATGGTCGGCGGCATCTACAAGGGCCGCATCAAAAACCTCGACCCCGGCCTCAAGGCTGCCTTCGTCGACATCGGTTACCAGAAGAACGCGTTCCTCCACTACTGGGACATGCTTCCCGCGGCCGCCGACTCCTCCGTCGAGGTCGTGCGCGTCAACAAGAAGAAGGACGCCGGCCCGCGCAAGCAGGAGCCGACGGTCAAGGACATCCCCAATCTCTACCCGCCGGGCACCGAGATCGTCATCCAGGTCACCAAGGGCCCGATCGGCACGAAAGGTCCGCGCACCACGACGAATCTGTCGATTCCCGGCCGTTACCTGATCCTCACCCCGTATTCCGACGGCTGCGGCATCTCCCGCAAGATCGAGGACCCGCAGGAGCGCAAGCGCCTGAAGCAGCTCATCAACGAGCTCACCATTCCCGAGGGCATGGGCGTGATCGTCCGCACCGCCGGCGAGGGCAAGAAGATCCGTTATTTCATCCGCGACCTCCACCTGTTGCTCAAGAAATGGGAGGAGATCACGCGCAAGATGGAATCCGACCGCGCCCCGTCGTGCCTCTACCAGGAGCCCGACATCGTCGAGCGCACCGTGCGCGATTTCCTCACCGAGGACATCGAGCGCGTGCTCATCGACAACGAGGCCGAGTTCAAGCGCACGCAGGAGCTCGTCTCGCAGATCTCGTCCCGTTCGCGCGGCAAGATCGTCAACTACAAGGATTCGATCCCCGTCTTCGAGCGCTACAACATCGAGCGCCAGATCGAGCAGACCTTCCAGCGCAAGGTCACGCTGCCGTCGGGCGGCCAGATCGTGATCGACGAGACCGAGGCGCTGATCGCGATCGACGTCAACACCGGCTCACACAAGTCGAAGTCGGGCGACGAGAAGAATACGATCTTCCAGGTGAACATGGAGGCCGCGACCGAGATGGCGCGCCAGATCCGGCTGCGCAATATCGGCGGCCTGGTCATCATGGACTTCATCGACATGAAGGAGCGGCGTCACCGCCAGGCCGTCTATGACCGCATGGTGGAGCTGATGTCGGAGGACAAGGCGAAGACGCACATCCTGCCGATTTCGCAGCTGGGCATCATGCAGATGACCCGCCAGCGCCAGCAGGAATCGCTCTCGGCGAACATGTACACCACGTGCCCGTATTGCCACGGCAAGGGCACGATCAAGTCCGCCACCACGATGTCGGTGGAGCTTCAGCGCCGTCTCTCGTCCGTCGCGCGCCGCCTGCAGATGCGCAAGGACAACAAGGAGTACTCGCTGCGCGTGCACGTGCATCCGTCGATTCTCGAGCGCCTGCGCGCCGAGGACGCCGACCTGCTCGTGCGCATGGAGAAATCGTACTCCGTCAAACTCGCCTTCCGCGCCGACCCGAACTACCACCAGGAAAACTTCAAGATCATCAACGCGCTGACGAACGAGGAATACCGGTAGGAGTCGACGTCGTCATCGACCGTTTGGTGTAGGGCGGGGTCGCCGAACCCCGCCGGTTGAAAGACGATCCGGCCCGCCTGAATCGACCGGCGTCGGCCGGGATGCCTGCCCTGAGCTTGTCGACGGGCCGAATCCCGCCGGTAGGGGCCGATGTCCTAAATCGACCCGCTGAACGTTCCCGCGTGATGTCCTCCCTCACGGACTGGTGTCGGGTATGGTCACTTGTAGGAGCGGCTCTACGCCGCGACCATTCGCGACCGTCAATCGACTTACGGTCGCCGCCGCATTTTCGGTTGCGCGTCACCGCCCGAACGTCTTCACCACCTTCACCGCGCACGCCTTGTACGAGGGCTGACGCGAATGCGGATCGAAGGCTGCCAGCGTGAGCCGATTCACCTCGGGGAAATGCATCGGCATGAAGACCTGCCCGGCGCGCACGGTCGGCGTGACCACCGCCACGGCGCTGGTCTCGCCGCGACGCGAAACGACGCGCACCTTCTCGCCGGCCTTGATGCGCAGATGTAACGCATCTTCCGGATTCAGCTCGGCGTAAGGTGAACGCGGCGCGAGCTTGCGCAGCACGCCGCTCTTGTTCGTGCGCGAGCCGGTGTGCCATTGCGCGGAGGTGCCGCGACCGGTAAGCAACAGAAACGGAAATTCCTCGTCGGGCGCCTCCGGCATCGGACGGGGCTCGTCGAAAACAAAGCGTGCTCGATGACGCGGCGTGAAAAACCGCCCGTCGGAAAACAAGCGACGCTCGTTGTCGGACTTCGCCGAACGGCTGCCGGCCTGCGTCACCCCTCGACTCCTCGCCTCCTGCGCATCGGCGGCCGTGAACGGCCACTGGATGCCGCCGGCCGCCCGGAGGTGCGCATAGCCTCGGATGCCAGAGAAATCGCACGGCTGCCCACGCGAGAGTTCCTGGAGAATCGGGAAGACATCCTCCGGTGATGTCCACCGGTCGAACATCTCTCCGCAGCCCCAGAATTCGGCGATGAGCTTGAAGATCGCGAAGTCGCTTAAGGCGAGCCCGGACGCGCGCGCGACCTTGTGCACGATCCCGATGCGACGCTCGGAGTTGATGAACGTCCCACTCTTCTCGCCCCAGCCCGCCGCCGGAAGAACGAGATCCGCCATCCGCGCGGTCCGGGTCGAATGATACATGTCCTGGACGACCAGAAATTCCAGCCGCTGGCGCAGGCGCGCGAAGCGCTCCGAGTCGATCCACGAGTGAGCCGGATCGGTCGCGACCACCCAGAGTCCGCGAATTGTCCCCTGCTCGATGCCGTCGAGAATCTGATCGTAGGCCCAACCCTTGCTGACGGGAATCTTCGCTGCATCGATCCCGAGAATGCGCGCCACGTGCTCGCGGTCGGACTCGTTTTCGAAACTGTAGCCGCCCATCAGCGAGGTGGCGTTCCCGAACAGTCGCGACCCCATCGCATTGCACTGGCCCGTGATGGAATTGGGTCCCGTGCCGGGTTTTCCAATCTGCCCGGTCAACAGTGCAAGATTGATGATGGCCTGCGCCGTGCGCGTGGACTCGTGTCCCTGGTTGATCCCCATCGTCCACCAGAACGAAACGCGTTTGCTTCGGTCGGCGATCGCCGCGGCAAATTCTTCCAGCTCCGCCGGTGTCAGTCCGGTGGCTTCGCAGACCATCGCCGGTGAAAAGTTTCGCGCATGGATGGCGAAGGCATTGAAGCCGTCGGTGTGCCGCTCGATGAAGTCGTGATCCAGCACGTCGCGTCCGATCAGCAAATTGGCGAGTCCGTAAAGCAGCGTCAGATCGCTCTTCGGCCGAATCGCGTAGTGCCGGCTCGCCGCCATCGCCGTTTCGGTGCGACGGGGATCGACCACGATGACCTTCGGCTGGCGGCGATTCTGAACCACCCGCTGCCAGAGGATCGGATGCGCAATGCACGGATTCGAGCCGAAGAAGACGAGCACGTCGCTCTCCTCGAAATCCGCGTAGGTGTACGGCGGCGCGTCGAATCCGAACGACTCCTTGTAGGCCACATGCGTCGTGGCCATGCACTGGCGCGTGTTCGAATCGAGATGTCGCACGCCCAGGCCGAATTTTGCCAGTGCACCAAGCAACGCCATTTCCTCAGTGACGATCTGACCGGTGCTGAGGACGGCCATGCTCGCGGCGCCATGACGCACCTGCACCTCCTGGAAACGCGTACAAAATATTTCGAGCGCCTCGTTCCAGGATACGGACGCCATTTTCCCGTCGGGCTGACGAAGCAGTGGCGCCGTCGCCCGATCCGGCGCCCCGAGAGGCGTCAGCGCTTCCCAGCCTTTCGGACACGCCATGCCCTGATTGACGGGATAGTCGGGATCAGGCGTAAGGTTGACGGCCTGACCTTCCGCGTCGAGGTGCACCTTGAGCGCGCAGCCGGTGCTGCAAAACCCGCAGACCATCGAGGTCGTGCTCGATGGCGCCAGTCGCGCCGGCACCCGCCCGAGACCGAAGTCGCCCGGATGGAGCACCAGCTCACTGGTCATCGGTCCGTGCTGCGCCCGAAACAAACTTCCGGGTGGAGAGCTCATGCCGCCAACATTTCGTCACCGAGGGGCGACGCCACCTCCGCCGGCATGCCCGGCATTTTCGGGGCATCCACCACCCGGAAGAAGATGTGCCTATCCGCCAGTTCGCCCGCAATAGTCATGCCCAACGCAATCCAGCATGCGGCCGCGTGACCGCCTCCGATCGCCGCCAGACAGAAGAAGGCCGTCGCAACCGCACCCAGAACGTAACGTGCCGTCGTGACGGTCCGCAGCGGACCACGCTGCAGCCGCGCGGAAGCGGATTGTCCGCGCAGACCGAACGCTTCCCAGCCCATTCGCACCACCAACACGCTCGCCGTCGCCAGCGGAAATGGGATCGCGAGTCCGCACACCAGCGCCGCGCCCAGGAATTGCGGTGCAGTTCGGCGGAACGCCCAAAATGTCCGACGGGTGTCGACGTAGATCATCACCGAGCACACCAGACCGAGCCCGCCAATCACCGCCGTGACCGGCCGGACTACCGGCGTCACCAAGTCCAGCACGCTCAACCCCAGCCACGCGCCGAGCAGCACCACTTCGCGACTGAACCAGGAACGGCGCAGACCCAGGAAGACGCGCCAGGCGCGCCACGGCTGGCCGAGATGAAAGAACGCAGCGGTCATCCCGGCAATTCCCAGTGCCAGCGGCGTCCACCCGGGAATGCGCGCCGTCGCCGCGATCGACTCAGCTCGCGCCCACTGCAGCCCGATGGCCGCCGGCAGCAGGGTCAGCATCACCGCCAGCGGCCAGTGCGGATCCTGCAGCCGGAGCGTGCCCGCATCGGCGGCGTGAAGATTCGCCGGCGGCTGTCGCGCCGACACATAACGCGTCGTCGGCTGCGTGTACGATGGATCCGGCGCGACGCCGAGAAACGCGGAAGTGTCCACCTGCACCGTCTCCGTCCGAGTGACCTGAACCGTCACGATCCGGATGGCCTGGGTCGGACACGCCTGCACGCACGCCGGCGCCTCGCCGACCGCCAGGCGTTGGTGACACATGTCGCATTTGCGCACGATGCCGAGACGCGCGTTGTATTTCGGCACATCATACGGGCATTTGAGGACGCAGTACTGGCACCCGATGCACTGGTCATCCAGATGCCGGACGATGCCGGTGTGCGGATCCTTTTCGTAGGCCAGAACCGGACAGCCGTTGAGGCAGGCCGGATCGGCGCAATGGTGACAGGCCGTCGTGACCGTTTGCTGAAACGGCGCCTCCGCTGTGCCGCCCAGGACAACGCCGGTGTCGCGCCATGCCTCGGTTTCGTCGAGTCCGTTGAGCGCGTGACACGCGGCCACACAGGCCTTGCAACCGGTGCAGGCATCGAGCTCGACCTCAAACGCATACTGTTGTCCCGGCGCCGGTGCGCTCAGAGGAATCAGATCGCGGTAAACGGATGCGAGGGCCGGCGGCGTGCCCGACTCAAACTCGCTGGCGAATCGCGCCACGGGCGTTTGCAGCCGCTGCTGTTCCTCCAGATAGCTGTCGACCAGCGTGCGAATCTCCCCGTCCGCCGGAGGACGTTGCTTACGGGACATGATGACGATCGCTCCGACCCTTTCGTCGTCGGAAGACCGGGAGCGATCGATCACGCGTGTTTTCGAAAAACGGCATCGACGTCGACAGACTCAAATCCGCACCTGGGTCAGGGCGCCCCACGTGGAGCGCCAGCGAAACTTGATCCGCGCGAGTCCGGCGAGGGCAAGGAGGCACAGTCCGGCAAAAAGGAGAACGCCCGCGGCGTATCCGCCCGTGTAGGTCTTCGACGAGCCGAAGGCGATTCCCAGCAGGAAGCCGCCGAGTCCGCCACCGCACCCGACCAGGCCGGTCATGAGATTGATTTGTTTGGGAAACCGCTGAGGCAGGAGCTGGAAGACCGAGCCGTTGCACATGCCGAACGCGCCGGACGCGATGAAGAATCCCGCGCCGCTGACCCACAGGTTTCCGGCCAGGGCGGCCACCGTGAGCGCAGCGGCCGCGATCGAGTAGAAAATGCTGAGTGCCCGAATGCCACCGACGCGATCCGCCAGCCCGCCGCCGATCGGCCGACCGACCGCGCCGACCAGGGTGCAAAACGCCGCCATCTCGCCCGCGTTCACCGGGGTGAGGTGAAACTGCTCGCGGAAATAAATGGCGAACGCGCTCGCGAGTCCGACGAAGCCGCCGAAGCTGATCGTGTAGAAAAAGCAGAACCAGTGGGCGTCGCCCTCGCGCAGCATGCGTCCATAGTCGGCGAGCGTTTTCCGCGGAGCCGGCCCGGGCGGCTCCTTGGCCCAAATTGCGTAGGCGATGAACACCAACGCGAGAGGAACTAGCGCCGCACCGAATACGGATTGCCAACCCCAGACCGCCGCGATGCGCGGCGCGAGCAGGTGATCCAGCACGACGCCGAGGTTGCCGGCTCCCGCCAGTCCAAGCACCACGCCCTGCAAGTGAGGCGGGTACCAACGTCCGGCTTGGGGGAGTGCCACCGCAAAACTCGCGCCCGCCACACCGAGGACCACGCCGAGGGCCAGCGCAGCGGTGAACGACGGAATTCCGAGACGCCACGCCACCGCCAGACCAGCCATCACCACCAGTTGGGCCAGCAAGCCGGTAAGTTTGGTGCCAATCCGATCGACCAGCAGACCGAGCGCCACACGAAATACGGCCCCGGAAAGGATCGGCAACGAGACGACCAGAAATTTCTGTTGGGCGCTCAGTCCGAGCGCCGGTGCGATCAACGCCCCCAGAGCGCCGAGCAGCGTCCAGACCATGAAGCTGACGTCGAAGTAGAGAAACGCGACGAGCAGCGTCGGCCAGTGTCCGGCCTGCCGAAGCTGGGAAAAAAGCTGCGGAGAAGCGCCGGCGGGAGTCGAAGCCGTCGCCGGCAGCGGAAGGGCTCCGCGGGCGGTCGTGGACGATAGTGTGGTCGACATGGCGCCCTCGGGAAGAGCGCCGCTCGTGCCACGACGCGCCCTACCCGCGGGTGTGCCATCGCAAAGAATTCATCCCGGGATTAGCCCCGCTCATGCCGAGGGACGCAAGAAACCGGCCCGCCTTTCGACTCCGCTCAAGGCCCTAAGCCTGTCGAACGGGGAGGTCCGGTTCCACCTGAGGCACTGATTGCTCAAGGTGGAGCGGCTTGCCCCAAGACGCTTCAACGCGTTGAGGACAACGCGTTCCACCACGGCGGTCCATATTGCCACCACACCGCGGTTGCAGCCGCACATGCCTCATGGCAAATAGCCACCGTGGGAACCGCAACCGAACCGGCCGTTTATATCCAGGAGCCAACGCCGGCACTGCGACCTTTCGTGCGCCGTTTCCTCATTGTCGAATTTCGCACCGCTCATGGCGACACGCATCTTCCGAACACCGGACCGGTCGCAGCATTCACCTTTCGCGGAAGCTGCCGTCTCGACGGGCAACAGCTCGCCCCCGATGCCGCCCTCACCGGATTGCGCGAAAAATCCCGGTCCCATTTTCATCTGGCCGGCCATGCGGTCGCGCTCGCCGAGTTCGAAGCCTCCGGCGCCGCCGCATTTGTTCGCCCGCCGCTCGAGGAGTTTGCCGGAGTCACAACGGATCTCGCGGGAATCCTGGCACCCACTCGCGACCTCGATCGGCTCCTGGACCGCCTGGACGCGGCGCCGAACCACTCCCGTCGCGTGGCACAACTGGAAGCGTTCTTCCTCGCCCGTCTGCGCACGGCCGCGGCCGATCCGCTGGTCGAGGCCGCGGTGAAGTGGATCCGCTCGGGCAACGGCAATGGGCGCATCGAGGAACTGACGCGTCACATCGGCCTGAGTCAAAGCGCCCTCGAACGACGTTTCCGCCGAAGCATTGGAATCACTCCGAAACGATACGCCTCGCTCCTGCGGTTTCGTCACTCGATCGCGCTTCTCTCCTTCGGCGCCGATCTCACGACCGTCGCGAATTCCGCCGGGTATTTCGACCAATCCCATTTCGTCCGGGAATTCCGGAACGCGACGGGATTTTCGCCCACGGCCTTCCTGCGCGCAAACCCCTGATGGGTTGGCCGCAAAAGAACGCAAAGGGCGCAAAGAAAACCTGTCTGCTGCGGCTATATGGTGCGCGCCTAGCGGCGTCTTTGCGGATCGATGAGGACATCGATCCCCACCGATTCCGAAATTCGTGTCAGTTCGTGTTATTCGTGGGCCGGTACTCACCGGTCGATCGTTCGTTTTGCGCCTTCTTGCGGCCAAAGACTCGGGATCCTTGCACCCGTACGAAACGCCGAATTTATCCAATTCCGTCGCTACGCTTCGTGCTAGATTTGGTCCACGCAATTCCGCGCCACCCAAACTCACGATGAAAACCTTCGTTATTGCCTTCCGCCGCACCTCGCCGCCTCTCGCCGACGACGTGCGCCTTCGCCTGAACCAGGAGACCGCTGCCTGGGCCAGGTCCCACTCAAACTTCGATCTCGACCCGCGGATTCTCGGCCGCGAGCGTGCCGTCTTCAACGCACCGGCGGACCAACCCGACAAATCCGCGGGACTCTCCGCCCTGCTTTTCCTCGAGGCTCCCGATCTCGCCAGTGCGGGACAAGTCGCCGCGGCTCATCCCGGGTTGCGCTACGGGTTCTCCGTCGAGGTGCGATCCTGGACCAAACCGGTCGCCGCGGCGTCTCGTTAGAGCCGTCCGGATAATTTCATGGCCACAAAAAGGCACGATAAGTCACAAAAAACGCCGCAACGTCGGGTTCGCACGCCTATGCGCGCTCACGAAATCAAGTGAAGCGGCGGATTCTTGTGCCTCTTCGTGGCTACATCATTTTTTCGATATGCCTGCGAAATTGAACGCGTCCCCAGAGTCACACTCCCACCCACATCCCACCATGACCGAACTCACCCCCTATCTTCTTTTCGACGGGACCTGCCAGCCCGCGATGGAATTTTATCTCCATTGTCTCGGCGGCGAATTGTCCGTCACGACCGTCGGCGCATCTCCCCTCGCGAAGCAGATTCCGCCGCACACGCACCATCGCGTGCTCAACGCCGCGCTGATCGCTCCCGGATTTCGCCTGCTCGCGTCCGATTGGTTGCGGCCGGACAAACGTCCCGAGCTCGGCAATACCGTCTGCGTGTACCTGACCAACCCTTCGCGCGACGAACTCAAGGCGTTTTACGCTGCGCTTTCCGAAAATGCCACTGACCTGGCACCTCTGCAGGAAATGCCATTTGGACTCTACGGGGCCCTCACCGACAAATTTGGCGTCCGCTGGATGTTCAAGAGCTGATCGACGGGTGCCGAGCCTCCCGCTAGTAGCGAGCATCGAGTAGCGAGGAGCGAGTGGACAATTCACAGCGAGGTGGAGCGCCTTGCCCTCAAGGCGCTTGGTTCTTCGATTTGACACGAGCAGCGCTGAGACCCGCGAGACTGACCCCAACTACCCAAACCAATCTCACAGGAGGTAAGGGAGAAAGCTGAGAATTTCTGCGTTCCCTCTGTTACCTCCCGTAAGACGAACCTAACGCGTCAACAACTCGCGCTTGGCGCGAGCCCATGATCCCCGCAGCATCGGACGATGCGTCGAACTCCCCGCGAGCAAATTCACCCTGTTCGTCGAGTCGCGGTGATTCTGCTCGGAGGCATCCTGCCGTTTGCTGGCGGAACCATCAGAGCCAGCGAATCGGTGGGCAGCTCCGATGGCGGCCCATTTCAGCCGACGTGGGATTCGCTCGCAACCTACCAAACCCCCGACTGGTTTCGCGACGCGAAGTTCGGCCTCTGGGCGCATTGGGGCGTGCAGTGCGAACCGGAACACGGCGACTGGTATGCGCACGAGATGTACAAGGAGGGTTCCGCGGACTACCAGTTTCAGGTCGAGCACTACGGCCATCCGTCGGTGGCGGGATTCAAGGACGTCATTCCGCATTGGAAGGCCGAGCGTTTCGATCCGGACAAGCTGCTGCAGTTCTACAAAGAGAACGGCGCACGCTACTTCGTCGCCCTGGCGACCCACTGCGACAATTTCGACAACTGGAACTCAACCTTTCAGCCTTGGAATTCCGTCCGCATGGGCCCGCACCGCGATCTGATTCGGGACTGGGCGACCGCGGCGCGAAAGGCCGGCCTGCGCTTCGGCGTCAGTTTGCACAATGGCGGCTGGACTTGGCAGTGGTATGAAGTCGCCCAGGGCGCCGACGCAACCGGGCCGAAGGCGGGCGTGCCGTACGACGGCCGGATGACCAAGGCCGATGGCAAGGGAAAATGGTGGGACGGACTCGATCCCCAGGATCTCTACGCGCAGAACCACGCCGTCGGCGCCAAACCGGACGCGGCGTATTGCGAGAAGTTCGTCCGCCGCGCGACTCAACTCCTGGACGACTACAAGCCGGACCTCGTTTACTTCGATGAGAGCGAATACCCGATGGCTTATCTCGGAGTTGATTCGAGCTACGGACTCGGACTCTACGCACATTTCTACAACGCGAGCGTGCATCGCGACGGCCGCAATGAGGCCGTCATCACCGCCAAGAAGCTTTCGCCGCTCGAACGCAAAGCCGTCACGTACGATATCGAACGCGGCAAGGCGACCGACATCCTGCCCGAGCCGTGGCAGACCGACACCTGTCTCGGAAACTGGCACTACGATCGCGCGTTGTTCGAGCATCACGGCTACAAGACGGCCGCGCAAATTCTGCCCCTGCTCGTCGATGTCGTGAGCAAGAACGGCAACCTGCTGCTCAGCGTACCGCTGCAGGCCGACGGCCAGCCCGATTCCGACGAGATCGCCATCGTGCGCGACATCGGACGCTGGCTGGCAGTGAACGGCGAGGCGATCTACGGCACGCGGCCGTGGAGAATCTATGGCGAAGGACCGTCAACCACACGCGGCCAGGCGGCACCGTTCGACGCCAACGGATCGACCGACATTCCGAGCGCGCCCTTCGGCGCGGAGGACGTGCGGTTCACGGTGGCGAAAGACGGTTCCGCCTTGTACGCGCTGATCTTCTGCGGACCCGCCGATCAACGCGTCGTGATCCGCTCACTCCCTTCCGCTTCGGGCCGCATTTCTCGGATTGATATGCTCGGCCACTCCGGGACGCTGACCTGGAAACAAGGAGCCGACGGTCTCGTCGTGACGTTGCCGGATCACAAGCCGTGCGACTACCTCTACGCGTTGCGAATTCGAGGAGACGATCTGAAGCCGACAACGCCGTCGCGGTAAGGTCCGATGTCCCCATCGGCTCGATGTAGGGCGGGATCGCCGAATCCCGCCATAGGTCCGTGAGGCGGGTTTCCGAAGTTCCACATCGGCCCCCTGCTTTCCATTTTTGCGCCTTCTGCGCCCTATTTCGGCGACAGTCATTCCTACCAAATGTGGGCGGCCCGATCGGGACGTCGGGCCCTACCTGATTTTTCATACGCACAGATTCGTGGGGCCGTCCGGATTCCAAAATGATTAAGGGGCCACCCTTTCGAGCGGCCCCCTGGAATTCGAATGTTTGGCGACTAGTGGAACGTCAGCACGAATCCGCCCTGATTGAATATCTCCCCACCCGCGCAATTCGCGTAGGTGAAGTTCGTGAACGTCGCAGAGCCCGCACTGTAGGTGCAGATGCCGGCGCCGAGGTGCTGCGTCGTGAACTTGCTCGTGGTGATGCCGTCGAGTCCGGTCCCGTTCACCGTGCAATTGGTGAACTGGATGCCGGAGAATCCGCCGGGGAACCCGAACGAATAGCCGTCACGCAGCGCGTCGATCACGTCGATGTTGGTGAACGTGAAGTTCTGCACCGGCGTGCTGCTCGCCTCGAGGTCGACGGCGCCGAGCTCGCCCGACCAGGCATCGTAGCTCGTGCCGCAGGTCACGATGGTCGTGTCGCTGACGGTAATCCCCGTGTTGTTCTCGAAGTGATAGCCGGGGAACGTCGTGTTCACATGGAAACCTGAACTCATGAAGTTGTCCTTGATGAAGTTGAAGGTCGCCTTGTGACCGGAGCCGCCGTAGAAGGCGATGCCGCCGGCACGCCAGACAAACTCGATGGTGTCGTGGGTGAACGTGTCGTTCACGGCCACGGGGGCGCCATTGAAGTTGTTCGGCCACACGGCCAGGCCGTCGTCACCGCAATTGCGGATCGAACAGTTCTGGACCGTGGAGTCGTGCGTGCCGTTGCAGAAGTTCACGCCGTCCGCCAGGTTGTTCCGGATGCGGCAGTTCTCGATCAGCAGGTTGCTCGCAATCTGGCAGGGATTGTAAGCATAGTCCGCGACCCAGAATCCGCATTCGAAGTGGTCTTCCCACAAGTCGTGAAAATGGGAGCCCACGCCGAAGTTATCCATGAAACACTTGTAGATGGCGTTCTCGTTGTAGCGCGACCGGAGGTTGGAATTCAGGTACATGTTGCTGAAATCCATCTTGCCGGTGGCGCTCAGACGGATGGAGCAACCGCCGCCGCCCACGGCCGAGTTCGTGAACTGGATGTTGGTGTACCAGATGCCCGCGCCGGTGATCGTAAGATTCGCGATGGGGCTGCTGGTCGAGCCGATCACCCACATGCTGGAGAGCTTGTAGGTGCCGGCGGGGATGTAGAGCGTCTTGGACGGCGAGGCCACCGCGGCCGCGACGGCGGAGTTGAACGCCGCGAGGTTGTCGGATGAGCCGGTCGACGCGCCATACGACGTCACGGAAACCGAGCCGCTCGGCTGCGCGACCGCAGCGGGCACGGTTTCGATTTCCAGGAAGTCGACGCCGACGACCGGACCACCGGTGCTCTGGATGCGGATGGTGTCGCCGGAGTTCAGCGCCGTGCCGAGCAGCCAGTGCACTTCATCGAACGCAAACGCCGGTACGCCACCATTCGGGGTGTCGGACGGATCGCCGCCACCACCGAAGTATTGCCACATGTAGTAGGAGGTCAGGTTGATGGTCTGGACCTTCACGTTGTTGACGTAGCAATCGACCGATCCGCTCTGGCCCATGCCATCCGACGTGTCGGGCAGCGTGAAGCGCATCGTGACACCGGCCGCGTTGCTCTGCGTCACGTGCCACTGCACGTAGGCGCCGCTCGTGGACAGCTCGACATAGGCCTGGTCGGAGGCTTGCGAGGCGAGGTTCATCTTGTCGAAGGTCGGGCTCGTCTTGTGCGTGGCTCCGCCTCCGATCGTCGCCGATGAATCCGAAGCCCAATACCGCGTGTACGGCATGGAGGCTCCGCGGCCGTTGGCCGAGATCGGAGCGGCGCTCGCCTCGTTCGACTGCGCCGAGCTTCCGGCGGCGTTCACCGCGGCGACCTTGTAGTAGTAGGTCGTGCCGGCGGTGACGCTGCTGTCGGTGTAGGTGGTCGCGGTCAGCCCGGACACATACGCCGTGCTGCCCTCGCCGCCCGCACTCGTGCTACGGTACAGGTTGTACGAGGTCGCGCCCTGGCTCGCGTTCCAGCTCAAGGCGACATTTCCAAAGCCCGCCACGGCGGTGAGCGTCGGGGAGGCCGGAGGCACGACATGCGGCATGGCTGATGTCTCATTCGAGAGCGCCGAGACGCCCGCGGAATTCACCGCGGCGACCTTGTAGTAATAGGTCGTGCCGTTGGTGACCGAGGTGTCGGAGTAGTTCGTTGTGGTCACTCCCGTCGCGATCGGCGTGCCGCTTTCGCCATTTGACGCGGTGCCGCGATAGACGTTGTAACTGGTCGCGCCGCTGGTGGTGTTCCAGACCAGCAGCACATTGCTGGTCCCGGCCGTCGAGCCGAGTCCGGTCGGCGCCGACGGAATCGTTGGCTGCGTCCAGACCTCGAGGCCGGCGATGCTCGGATTGTCGGCCGAACCCGCGGTGAACGAGACCACGATCTGGCCCGAACCGTTGGCCGTGGCGTTGAACTCGCGCTCGAGCGCGTGATTCTGGCCGGCGTTGGCGAAGATATCGAAGTTCGCCAGCACGCTCGTGCCATTGATCGCCACATTGAAGACGCGCTGGCCGGCCGTGGTGAACGACAGCTCGACGAAGTGCAGGCGCACGACGTACGAGGTGCCCGAAGTCAGGCCGCCCAGCGTGTAGGTGAACGAGGGATTCCACCGCACAGTCTGGTAGACGGCCGCGGGGGCGGCATTCGTCACTCCCGTGGTCGTGATGGTCGCCGAGCTGCTGAACTGGTTGCCGCCGCTGTAACCGGTGTCGGCCACAAACGATCCCACCGCGCCGCCGCCCGCATCGATCTGCAGGACCGCGGTGTTCGGCGGAGGATTGCCGCCACCCGACGGAGTGACGCTGGCCTCATTCGACTGGGCCGACGTGCCCGACGAGTTTACGGCCGCGACCTTGTAGTAGTAGGTCGTGCCGTTGGAGAGGCCCGTGTTGGTGAAGCTCGTGCCTGTGATGCCGGTCTGGATCGCCGTCGAGCTTTCGCCGTTGGAACTCGTGCCGCGATAAACGTTGTAGCTGGTCGCGCCGCTGCTGGCCGTCCAGTTAAGCGTCGCCTGCGCGTTGCCCGGCGAAGCGGTCAGGCCGGTAGGCGCGGACGGGATGCCGGCGACGGGGGTCGCCGACGCTTCGTTCGACTGGGCGGAGGTCCCGGACGAGTTAACCGCGGCAACCTTGTAGTAATAGGTCGTGCCATTGGTGAGGCCGGTGTTGGTGAAGCTCGTGCCCGTGACTCCGGTTTGAATCGCCGTTGAGCTTTCGCCGTTGGCGCTCGTGCCACGATAGACGTTATAGCTGGTCGCGCCGCTGCTGGCCGTCCAGTTGAGCGTCACCTGCGTGCTGGCCGGCGAGGCCGTCAGGCCGGTCGGCGCGGCTGGAGCTCCGGCGGGAGTCCAGATCTCGAGTCCGGCGATGCTCGGGTTGTCGGCCGTGCCCTGCGTGAAGGCGACGACGATTTGACCGGAGCTGTTCGCGGTGGCGTTGAATTCGCGTTCGAGCGCGTGGTTCTGCCCGACGGCGGCAAAGATGTCGAAATTCGAGAGCACGTTCGTGCCGTTGATCGCCACGTTGAACGTGCGCTGGCCGGCCGCGGTAAACGAAAGCTCGACGAAGTGCAGGCGCACCACGTACGAGGAGCCCGCGGTCAGACCGCCCAAGGTGTAATTGAAGGACGCATTCCAGCGCACGTCCTGGTACACTGCAGCCGGAGCGGCGTTGGTGACACCACTCGTGTTGATCGTGGCGGAGCTGCTGAACTGGTTGCCCGCGCTGTAGCCGCTATCCGCGGCAAACGGTGAGACCGCGCCGCCGCCGGCATTGATGCGCAGCACGGCGGTGTTCGGCGGCGGACCCGAGGCCGAGGGGGCCGCACTGGCTTCGTTCGATTGGGCGGATGTGCCGACGGAATTCACGGCGGCGACCTTGTAGTAATAGGTCGTGCCATTGGTGAGCCCGGTGTTGGTGAAGCTCGTGCCCGTGACACCCGTCTGGATTGCCGTGGAACCTTCACCATTGGAACTCGTCGCGCGATAAACGTTGTAGGTCGTGGCGCCGCTGCTGGCCGTCCAGTTGAGCGTCACCTGGGCATTGCCGGGGGAAGCCGTCAGACCGGTTGGTGCCGCTGGAACGGACTGCGTCCAGACCTCGAGGCCGGCGATGCTCGGGTTGTCGGCCGTGCCCTGCGTGAATGCGACCATGATCTGCCCGGAGCCGTTTGCGGTGGCGTTGAACTCGCGCTCGAGCGCGTGATTCTGTCCGACCGTGGCGAAAATGTCGAAATTCGAGAGCACGTTCGTGCCGTTGATGGCGACGTTGAACCTGCGCTGCCCGGCCGCCGTGAACGTGAGTTCGACAAAGTGGAGGCGCACCGTGTAGGAGGTGCCGGCGGTCAATCCGCCCAGCGTGTAGTTGAAGGACGCGTTCCATCGCACGGTTTGATACACCGCTGCCGGAGCGGCGTTCGTGACCCCGCTCGTGTTGATGGTGGCGGTGCTGCTGAACTGATTGCCTGCGCTGTAGCCGGTGTCGGCAACGAACGGCGAGATGGCGCCGCCGCCGGCGTTGATCCGAAGCACGGCGGTTTGCGCGAACGCGGAGAGGCCGGTGACGAACAATAGGCTCGCGAGGAGCCGGAACATAACCCGCAGCAGCGGGCATGCGGTGGTTTTCATGGGGTGGACTGGGTTGTTGGAACCAGTCGTCCCGTAATTTTCCCGGATCAGGGAGGTTGGAACCCTGAGCGAAATCCTGGGGACGACTTGTGGGGTAGCACGCGCCCGGGTTGACCGCACATACGGCCTGTCAGGCACGCGACAATTTGCTTGGGGTAGAAAACGATGGCCCGGGAATGGGGTGCTCGATCGGTTGGCGT
This sequence comes from Candidatus Didemnitutus sp., assembly GCA_035545955.1. Taxonomy (GTDB): domain Bacteria; phylum Verrucomicrobiota; class Verrucomicrobiia; order Opitutales; family Opitutaceae; genus Didemnitutus. The sequence continues at coordinate 26,744 of DASZXI010000079.1, forward strand.
CCGCCCACACTAAGAACCAAAATTATCCGCGTGTATAACGTTTGGTTACGCAAACGTTGCGGAGAACCCCGCCCAGCGTACCACACTACAAGTAGCGAGTATCGAGGAGCGAGGAGTGAGTAGACAATCCAACCGCGCCATGGGGCGCGAGGTGGAGCGGCTTGTCCTCAAGGCGCTTGGTTCTTTTTCCAGGAGATCGTCTACGTCGCCGAGACGATCCCAAATGCCCAAACCAATCTTACAGGAGGTAACGGAGAAAACCGAGAATTCCTCTGTTTCCTCCTGTAATACGAATCCGTGCCGCTGCGAACTTCGCGGCCTTGTATGTCTTGCCGCGTGAAAGCAACCGAGGGGTTAGCCGCCGCCAGCTTCCGAGAATGGGCCATAAAGCTCGTCGGAGGAAGCTGGCGGCGGAGGGATTGCCTGCCGCGGCGAAGGGCCGCAGGTTCGG
>DASZXI010000080.1:0-9028 GCA_035545955.1 Candidatus Didemnitutus sp.
ACTCAGCACGTCAACGCTGACGTTGCCGCGTTCCACGGGCAGGCTCTCTCGGATCCTTTCCAGATGCTCCCGCGTTAGCTCCATGAGTTCGGCTATTCCGCCGAACCTTCCGAAAAAGTCAATTAGTGTTAACAGGCCCTAGCAAATCGAGCCGACGCATCTTGCCTACCCGCTACTCACTACACACTACCCGCTACTTCCAGGCAAACGTCCGATTCTGTGCCGCCTGCCGCATCCAGTGATCGACCAGCACGAGAGCCGTCATCGCCTCGACGATCACCACCGCACGCGGCACGACACAGGGATCGTGACGCCCGCGCGCGAGCAACTCGGTCGGCGCACCGTGCACATCCACCGTCGTCTGCTTTTGCAGAATCGTCGCGGTCGGTTTGAAGGCGACGCGGAAGCGGATCTCCTCGCCGTCGCTGATGCCGCCCTGCACGCCGCCGGAATTATTGGTGGCCGTGTGAATCTGTCCTTCGCGGCTCACAAACGGGTCGTTGTGCTGTGATCCCTTCAATCGAGTACCCGCGAAGCCGCTGCCGATCTCAAAACCCTTCGTCGCCGGCAGCGAGAGCATCGCCTTCGCCAGATCGGCCTCGAGGCGATCGAACACAGGCTCGCCCAGGCCGGCCGGCACGCCGCGCACGCGCGCCTCGATCACGCCGCCGACGGAATCGCCCTCGCTACGCACCTGTTTGATCCGCTCGATCATTTTCGCCGCGGTAACGGCATCCGGACAGCGCACCGCCGTGGCCTCGACTTCCGCCAGCGAGGGGAAACCCGCGACCACCGGTGCCGAAATGTCGTGAATCTGGGTGACGAAGGCGCGAATCTCGATCTTCGCGGCCAGCCCGAGAATCTTGCGCGCCACGGCTCCGGCGGCCACCCGCCCGATCGTCTCGCGCGCCGAGGAGCGACCGCCGCCGCGATGATCGCGGATTCCGTATTTGGCGTGATAGGTGTAGTCGGCGTGCGACGGACGGAATTTCTCCTGCATTTCCTCGTACGCCTCGGGACGCGCATCGGTGTTGCGCACGAGCATCGCCAGCGGATGGCCGGTCGTGCGCCCTTCGAACAGTCCCGACAGAAATTCAACGCGGTCGGCCTCCTTGCGCGGAGTCGTGATGTCGCTCTGCCCCGGCCGCCGGCGATCGAGCTCGGCCTGAACCTCGGCCTCGGTCAGCGGGAGGCGCGGTGGACAGCCATCGATGACCACGCCCACGGACGGGCCATGGCTCTCGCCCCACGTCGAGATGGTGAAGAGCTGGCCGAAGATATTGGACACAGGCGGAGGGTTGTCGGAACCCCGCTTGCAAGCAAGCCCGCCGTGGGCATCCTGCGCGTCATGAAATTTTTCGTGCTCAGCGGGAGTCACCGACGCGAAGCGCAAACGCTGAAGGTCGCGAAGTATGTCGAGGCGACGCTGCGCAGCGCCGGGCACGACGTCCATTTGTTTAGCCTCAGCGGCAATCCGCTGCCCCTCTGGGACGAGGATTCGGGCGGCGCGCCCGACGCGTTGTGGGATCCCATTTCGGCGCAGTTGAAGTCAGCCGAGGCGGTCGTCGTCGTGACCCCCGAATGGGGCGGCATGGTGACGCCGGGCGTGAAGAATTTTCTGCTCAACTGCACGGCCGACGAAATCGGACACAAGCCGGGACTGATCGTGACGGTCTCCGCCTCGCGCGGTGGCAGCTACCCGGTCGCCGAGCTGCGCATGAGCGGCTACAAGAACAACCGGCTCGTGTGGATTCCCGAGCACGTGATCGTCCAGCACGTCGAAAGAAATTTCAACTCGCCGGATGGCACCGACGGTCTCGAGAAGGAGGATCACACGATTCGCACGCGGCTGCACTACGCGCTGCGCGTGCTCGGTGAGTACACGAAATCCCTCGCCCAGGTGCGTGCCAGCGGCGTGATCGATCACAAGACATTCCGCAGCGGGATGTGAGGGAGCGGTGAGCTCTATGCCGTAAGGTGTAAGCTATACGGTATAAGCTATAAGCCGGAGCCGGCCGCCAAGTCTTGATGTAGCCGGGTCCGCAGGGCCCGGTTCATTCGCGGCGTAAAGCCGCTCCCACAGTTGATCGACCTACAATCGATCAATCCGTGTGATCCGTGACGTCCGTGGTCAAATATCCGATCGAACAAAGGCGGGATTCGGCGATCCCGCCCTACAAAAATCCCTCGCTCAACCCGTCTTCGCCTGCGTGTCCGCAACCTCCGCCGGCCGCCGTACGGTGCCGATTTCTCCGACGACTGCCTGGCAGAGTCCAACAAACGTTTCCTCGCCGAGCGGAAGTTTGCGCCCCCGCAAATGCGCGACGCACCAGCGTCGGCGCAGACGGCGACGTCCCAGCGGCAGGTCCACGAGCGCTCCGCTCTCGAGTTCCTTGCGCGCCACCCACGGCGCGAGAATGCCGATGCCCAAGCCGATCTTAACGAGTTCCTTGATCGCCTCCATGCTGCCGAGCTCGATCACCGGACCCGGCGCCAGGCCCTCCGCGCGGAGATAGTCGCTCACGACCCGGAAGGTGTAGCTGACCTTGTTGTAGAGCACGAGCGTCTCGCGCGCGAGACCGTCGCGCGGCACGCGACCCTCCTGGGCCCACGGATGCATCGGTGAAACGATCAGGCGAAGCTCGTCCTCGAAAAGCGGAACGTATGCGAGGTCGCGCTCGCGTTCGGGTTCGATCATGACCGCCAGGTCAACGGCGTTGGCGCGCAGCAGCTCGATCTGACGCTCGAAGTCGCCGGGTTCGACGTTGATCACGCATTGCGGAAAGCTCTGCCGGAATTCGCGGAGCACCGTGGGCAGGATGTGCTGACACGCCGTGGTGCTGGCGCCGATCCGCAGGCGGCCCTGACCCCAGCGCAGTGACGCATCCAGATCCGCGCGCGCGGCCTGCATTTCGCGCAGGATCACTTCCACGTGACGCAACAACTGCTCGCCCGCCTGCGTCACCTTGATCGCACGTCCGCCCCGGTCGAAAAGCCGGCAACCCAGCTCCTCCTCCAGCGCGCGGATCGCGTGGCTGACGGCGCTTTGCGTCAAATGCAGATCCTTCGCCGCCGCGGTGAAGCTCTGGCGGCGGGCCAACGCGGCAAAAGCGAGCAACTGCCGGCTGTCCAGTGCCTTGTTCATCGATGAAGCCTTTTCATGTGTTGGATGAAATCATTGCGTAGCAATTCGCGGGCCAGCCGAAAGGGGTGGCATGGCGACGGCTTTGGCACGACCCATGGCGCGTTCGTCCTCCTCCTCGAATCCGAAGCACCGCAAGCGCCGGTTGCGCGTCGGGTTTCTTGCGCTCACGGACGCCGCTCCCCTGGTGGCGGCGCGGGAATTGGGTCTTTTCGAGCGCCATCATCTGCAGGTCGACCTGTGCCGCGAGGTCGGCTGGGCGACCGTCCGCGACAAGATCGTGTACGGCGAACTCGACGCCGCCCAAGCGCTCGCGCCCTTGCTGTGGGCCGCCCGACTCGGCATCGGTGGACCGCCCTGCGACGTCCTGACCGCGCTCGTGCTGAATCGCCACGGCAATGCCGTCACGATCGCCTCACGACTCCTCATCGCCGGCGTGCGCGATGCGGCGGGTTTCCGCGCCGAGGCCAGGCGTCGTCACGGGGAGAATCGGCTCACGCTCGGCATCGTTCATCCTTTTTCGTCCCATCACCTGCTCCTCCGTCAATGGCTGCGCCAGGCCGGCCTCGATCCCGATCGCGATGTCCGGATTGTCGTCGTGCCGCCTCCGCAGATGTTTCGCAACCTCGCCGCCGGCACTCTTGACGGCTACTGCGTCGGAGAGCCGTGGGGCACGGTCGCCGTGCAGGCGGGACAAGGCTGGTGCCCCGCATCGAGTGCCGAGCTGGCCCCGGGACATGTGGAAAAAGTGCTGATGGTCCGCGCGGAATTTGCCCAGCGTTCGCCCGACGAGCATTGCGCGCTCGTCGCCGCGCTCGCCGAGGCCGGACGCTGGTGCGATGAAGCGCGTCATCGGGGACAACTCGCCCGCTGGCTCGCCGAACCGCGGTATCTCGACCTGCCCGTCGAGACCATCGAGGTCGCCCTTTCCGGTCATTTTGACAACGGAGTGGGCCGTCTTGAAAACCTCGTCGACTTTTTCATTTTTTCCCGCGGACAGGCCAACGTTCCCGCCGTCAGCCACGCGGAGGCGATGCAAGCCGACCTCATCGCCGCCGGACTGGTCGAGTCGCGTCAGTGTCCGCCCGGCCTGCCCGGCCAGCTTTTCCGCGAGGACCTGTTTCGCCTGGCCGTACCGGATGCGCAGCTGCTGCAGGCGTGAGGCGGCTTCGCCCGGTTGAGTGTTGAGGGTTGAGAGTTGAGGGCCAGGCGATGCAGATCGGCCATCGATGTTCGGAGCTTGGTGATTGGATATTGGCTCCGTCCGCACCCGGCCATGAACGCCGTTCATGCGGCGATAAATACTTTGCAACGGAATTTGGGTCCTGGCGAAGGCCGATGGCATGCACCTCGCTATTCCTTTCGCGGCTGCGATCCGTCAGCCGCAACTCCTCCCTTCCCATGGACTACATCAAACCCGCCGAAGTCGTAAAATCGATGGTTTCCGTCGGCGAAACCAAGGCTGCCCTCGGCCTCAGGGACCTGCTGATCCGCGGCGCACTTTCGGGCGCGCTGCTCGGCATCTCCACCAGCCTGGCGCTGACCGCCGCCGCGCAAACCAACACGCCGCTCGTGGGCGCCCTCGTGTTTCCCGTCGGATTCGTGATGATCGTGCTCCTCGGACTCGAGCTCGTCACCGGCAGCTTCGCCGTCGTGCCGCTGGCCGCCGTCGACGGACGCACTTCCTGGGGTCAGGTCATTTCAAATCTGTTCTGGGTGTTCGTGGGCAATCTACTCGGCAGCGTCGCGTTCGGCGCCCTGCTCTACATCGCGCTCGGCGGACTGACCGGCGGCGCGCCCACCGGCATCGCGGCCAAAATGGTGTCGATCGCCGAGGCCAAGACCACCGCGTATGCCGCGCTCGGCACCGTCGGGCTCATCACCGTTTTCGTGAAGGCCATTCTCTGCAACTGGATGGTTTGCTTCGGCGTGGTGATGGGCCTCACCTCGCAGTCCATGCTCGGCAAGCTCGTGGGCGCGTGGCTGCCCATCGTCGTGTTTTTTGCCCAGGGCTTCGAGCACTCGGTCGTCAACATGTTCGTCATTCCGACCGGCATGATGTTCGGCGCCAAGGTGTCCGTGTCCGACTGGTGGCTCTGGAACCAGCTTCCCGTGACGCTCGGCAATCTTGTGGGCGGCCTGTTCTTCACCGGGCTGGCCATGTACGGCACGTATCGCCCGAAGGCCCCCGCCGCCGCTCCCGCTCCGGCCATCGCCGCGAGCGAACCGGTGCGGGCCTGATCGTCTCCATGTCGCTCACCGCCACGCCCGAAGCCGTCACCTCCGCCGCCTTCACCGGAGAGCAACGTGAGTATCTCGATGGTTTCATCGCCGCGCTGGCCCGCCGGCCGTTCGTCGGACAAACCGCCGGCGGACAGCTCACGGCCGATCCCGCGGGTGCATCGGCCAATCTGGCGGCAGCGCCCGTCGAGGAAACGGTCTTCGGCACGCCGCTCTCCGAACTCGCGAAACCCGAACGCTGGAAATACGAGGAGAACCCGCTCGACATCTGGGACAAGCTGCTCGCGCATGCCGAGGCGGACAAGTTTCCCGATGAAGCCGACACGTTTCGCTTCAAGTTCTTCGGCCTGTTCCATGTCGCTCCGACGCAGGACAGCTTCATGTTGCGCCTCCGGATTCCGGCCGGCCAGCTGACCGGCGCCCAGTTGCGCGGCCTGGCGGCCCTCGCGGAGGAGCACGGCGGCGGCTACGCCCACGTCACCACCCGCGCCAATCTGCAGATCCGGGAGTTTCGTCCGCGCAGCATCTGCGCCGTGCTCACCGGCGTCCAGGATCTCGGCCTCACCTCGCGCGGCGCCGGCGCCGACAACATTCGCAACATCACGGCGACGCCGACGAGCGGCTTCGATCGCGAGGAACTGATCGACGTGCGTCCGTTCGCCCACGGATTGCATCACTACATTCTCAACCAGCGCGACCTTTTCGGACTGCCGCGCAAGTTCAATGTCGCGTTCGACAGCGGAGGCTCGATCTCCGCGGCCAGCGCCACAAATGATCTTTGCTTCGCCGCCTGCCGGTTGTCTCAGGCGATTACCGCGTCCGGTCCCGACGGCTCGAGCGAGCCGATTCCCGCGGGAATCTATTTCCGCGTGCAGCTCGGCGGCATCACCGGTCACGGTGACTTCGCGCGCGACAGCGGCTGGCTGATCCGCCCCGACCAGGCCGTCGCCGTCGCGGCCGCGATGATCCGTGTGTTCTCCGAAAACGGCGATCGCACCAATCGGAAGAAAGCGCGGCTGAAATACCTGCTCGAAAAGTGGGGCCCGGAAAAATTTCTCGCCGAGACGGCACACAAGCTCGCCTTCGTGCCGCTTCGCGTGCCGATCGAAAAATGCGATTCCCGGCTTCCTGTCAGCAAGCACGGATGGCTCGGAGTGCATCCCCAGCGCCAGGCGGGATTGTCCTACGTTGGGATCGGACTGCCGGCGGGGCGTCTCTCCGCCGCCCAGATGCGCGGACTCGCCAGTCTGGCCGAGCGCTATGGCCGGGGCGAGCTGCGCCTCACGGTCTGGCAGAATCTGTTGATTCCCCACGTCCCCGAAGCCTCCGTCCCCGCGCTCCGGCAGGAACTGCGCGTGCTTGATTTCAACCTGGAGGATTCGCCGGCCGCCGGCGGCATCGTGGCCTGCACCGGCAACCGCGGCTGCAAATATGCGTCCACCGACACGAAGGCGCACGCCGTCACTTTGGCGGAAACGCTGCAGGACCGGCTCGCCGGACTTTCCTGCCCGGTGAACATCCATTTCACCGGCTGCCCGCACTCCTGCGCGCAGCACTACTGCGGTGACATCGGACTGCTCGGTGCGAAACTCGCCGATGGCACGGAAGGCTATCACGTCGTGGTCGGCGGCGGCATGGATCACGAGGAGGGCATTGCGCGCGAGCTGTTCAAAAGCGTGCGCGCCGATGATGTCCCGTCCCTCGTGGAAAAAATCCTGACGCGCTACCAGGAACTCGCCGACGAAGGTGAGTCGTTCGTGCACTGGGCGCGACGTCACGAGGTCAACCGACTGAAGGAAGTCCTTACCTGATTTCATGGACGGCATTCCCTGCATTCCCGACAGCGCTCCTTTTACGCCGGAACAGCGGCAATGGCTGAACGGCTATTTCGCCGGACTGTTTTCACGCGTACCCGCCTCGAGCTCTCCGGCGGCCATGCCTCCGCCCGCGGTCGCGGCGATTCCGCTGACCGTCCTGTTCGGTTCGCAAACCGGCACATCGGAAGCGCTCGCCCGTCGCGCGGCGAAGTCGGCCGGTCAACGCGGCTTTCAGGCGACTACGGCCGACCTCGGACAGGTCACGCTGGCGCGTCTCGAGAAGGAGAAAAACGTCTTGCTCCTCACGAGCACCTACGGCGAAGGCGAGCCGCCCGACAATGCCAAGGCGCTCCACGCGGCCCTGAAGAAGGCCACCGAAGGAAGCGAGACCCCGTTGCAACAACTGGCCTTTTCGGTCTGCGCGTTCGGTGACTCCAACTACGTGAAATTTTGTCAGGCGGGACGCGACTTCGACGGCTTCCTCGAGAAGCTCGGTGGACGGCGCGTGTCGCCCCGGGTCGAATGCGATCTCGATTACGAATCGCGTTTCGCCTCGTGGCTGGACGCGGCGCTGGCCGCATTGAACAAGGGGAATCCCGCCGACACCGCGGCCACGCTTCCGGCCGTGTCCGTGGCGGCCGTATCCGCTCCCGAGCCCGCGCCTGCCGCCGCCGAATACTCGAAGAAAAATCCCTTTCTCACGCCGGTCCGGATGGTGCGCCGCCTCAACGCCATCGGCTCCGCCAAGGAGGTGCATCACATCGAGTTTTCGCTCGAGGGTTCCGGGCTGGGCTACGAACCCGGCGATGCGCTCGGCGTGGTGCCGCAGAACTGTCCGCGTCTGGTGACCGAGGTCCTGGCCGCCCTGGATTGCGATGGCGAGGAGGAGGTGCCGGCGCCCGAAGGCGGCTCGATTTCGCTGCGACGCGCGTTGACGGAACACTACGATCTTGGCCGGCCGTCCGTGAAGCTGCTGAAATTGTTTCCGGTCCTGGCCGGCGCGGGCGACGACTCGATCGCCGCGAGCGGCCATCACCACGTGGTCGATATGCTGGTCGCCGCCCGGTCATCCGACGACCACCGGGTTCCCCCGGCGGAGCTGGTCGGCGCGCTGCGGCGGCTGCAGCCGCGGCTCTATTCGATCTCGTCATCGCCCGCGGCCCACGCCGGGCGGGTGCACCTCACGGTCGGCGCGGTGCGCTATGAGGTCGGGGGCCGGGCTCGCCAGGGGGTGTGCTCGACATTTCTCGCGGATCGGGCCGCAGTGGCAGGACCGGTGGGCGTGTTCATTCACGCCAACAATAATTTCCGCCTGCCGGTCAATCCCGACGCCCCGGTGATCATGATCGGGCCCGGCACCGGCATCGCGCCGTTCCGCGCGTTCCTGCATGAGCGCCGGATGCGCGGCATGCGCGGACGCAACTGGCTGTTTTTCGGCGATCAACACGAGGCCACGGATTTTCTCTACCGCGACGAACTGATGTCATTCCAGCGCGAGGGCATCCTGCCCCGTCTCGACCTCGCGTGGTCGCGCGATTCGTCAGCGAAAGTTTACGTGCAGCATCGCATGCTCGAGAACGCGAAGGAGATCTGGGCCTGGCTCGAGGAAGGCGCGCACCTGTACGTCTGCGGCGACGGCTCGCGCATGGCCAAGGATGTGGATGTCGCGCTGCATCGCATCGTCGAGACCGCCGGCGGCAAATCGCCCGAGCAGGCCGCCCTGTACGTCAGCGGACTGCGCTCGGCGCGCGCCTACCAGCGCGATGTTTACTAGAGCGGATCAAATAATGATGTATTCGCTGAAATCCGCCCCAAAGGTAGGGCGCGA
>DASZXI010000081.1:0-152867 GCA_035545955.1 Candidatus Didemnitutus sp.
CGTTGATTACCGGCGGGCCCCGCGGTCCCGCCCTACCTGTCCCACCCGCCACTTCCGCTCACGTCTCCGCCGGACTCGCCAATGCCCGCCGGATGGTCGCGCGCAGCTTGTCGATGTCCACCGGCTTGACGAGGCACGCGCTCAGCTGGGCAAAGGGAACGCCGCGGGCGAGAAGCTCGGGATTGAGGTAACCTGTCACCAGGATCCGACGCGCGTCGGGCTGCTGGCGCATCGCTTCCGCCAGAAAGTCGAGACCCTGTTTCTTGCCGGGCAGCATCTGGTCCGACAGCAGCACGTCGAACTTGTGCGTATTGAGCAAAAGGATCGCCTCCTCGTAGGTCGAGGCCGTCTCCACCTCGAACTCGTTCGCCAGGTTCGCACTCACCGTGGCGGACAGCTGCGATTCGTCCTCGAGCAAAAGGATGGTCGGCTTGGAGGCTTCCTCGCTCATGGCTTCAGGACGCCGGCACGGCCTGGTCGTAGAGTTTGGCCGCCTCGCGGACGGTTTTCACCAGTTCGGGCAGGGAGACCGGCTTGAGCAGATAGCGATAGAGCGCGGCCTCGTTCACGCTGCGCAGAAGCATCTCGGGCTTCATGTATCCCGTCACGAGAATGCGCTGCGTGTTCGGGTGCTCCTCGCGCACATGGACCAGGAAACTGAGCCCGTTGCCACCGGGCATCAGATGATCGCAGACGACGACCTTGTAGACCTGCTTGTGCATCATGTAGCCCGCGTCGCGGACCGACACGGCCATGTCCACATCGAAGGAGGGCGAAAGCGCCTCGGCATAGAGCTGGGCCAGCGGCTTCTCATCGTCGATCACGAGGATGCGACTGCGTTTCTCCGCCGGTGCTGGGTTCGCCTGTCCGCTCATCGCGGCGAATCCTGTCCCGGCGCCGGGCCATGGCAAACCCAAAGGCAGCGCCTTCGCATGGGAATTGAATTGCCTGCCTGCGCCAGCGTGGTTCGCTCGCCGCATCCGGCATGGAGAAGATCGATCTATCCGCGGCCGCCCGGGAAGGAACCTTCGGCAGCGTGCCCGCGGATTTACTGACGGTTGACGAGCTCACGCGGCCCAACGCCTCGGGCAATACGCCGCTGCATCTGGCGGCCAAATACGGATCGATCGGCCAGCTTTCGCCCGCCGCCCTGGGCCCCGAGCAACTCACGCTCAAGAACGATGCCGGCTACACGCCGGTCCACCTTGCGGCCCGCAGCGGCTATCTCGACCGCATTCCCGCGGCGCTGCTCGCGCGCGATGTTCTCTTCACCCGCTCCAACAGCGGATACACGCCCCTGCACCTGGCAGCCTCCGCCGGTTCACTCGCTCAGCTTCCACCCGGAATCCTCACCGCCGAAGTCGTGCTGCACAAAACCGATCACGGCAACACGCTCCTGCACGAAGCGGCCGAGGCCGGCACGCTGGACAAATTTCCGCGCGAGTTTCTCACCCAGGAGACATTGACCGCGCCGAACATCAGCGGCGAAACCGTGCTCCATGTCGCGGTTTTCAACGGGCATCTCAGCCAGGTGCCGGCGGAGTTTCTCACCCCGGAGAACCTGCTGGCCGTCACGGCCAATCACGACACCGTGCTCCACGCCGCCGCGATTTCCGGGCACCTCGACCAGATTCCGCCCGCGGCCTTCACGCACGACAACCTGCTGATCCCAAGCAAGGCGGGATACACGGCGATCCATGCCGCCGCCGAGGCCGGCCATCTCGCGCAAATTCCCCGCGACCGCCTCACCATCGACCTGCTGATTTCGCGCAATGATTTTGGCGACACGCCGTTTCATGCCGCCGCGGTCGAGGGGCATCTGGACCAGGTGCCACGCGAATTCTTCAATCGCAGCACTCTGTTCATCCGCAACTACAATGGCGGCACCCCGATCGGCGCTGCGATCCGGCACGGACATGCCGACCAACTGCCCGAAGAGTTTCGCCCGCGCCCCGTCAGCGGATTCAAGCGATTCCTGATTCGCCTTGGACTCGCCCGGCCGCCGTTTGCGTAAGGTGGAGCAAGGCAGTCGAGAGCGAAGAGCGGATGCGGATTCACTCGGGTTGAAGGTTGAGAGTTGAGGGTTGAGGGACCGGGCCGAAGACGACCCGCTTCGTTGATCTCCTTTTGCGTCTTTTTGCGGCTACCGGTTTTCTGAAACTGCTTTGGTGTCGTCTTCGTGTTCATTCGTGGGCGGACTGGATTGTCCTGCCCTAGTAAGCTGCCAAGTCATAAGCGGGAATTCCGCCGGGCGACGCAATTCCGGGCGTGCCTTCCGTCCGGGGAATCGTAGGCTGGTGTTTTTTCCGCATCTTATGAACACCACCATCACTTCCATCACCGCGCGCGAGATCATGGATTCGCGCGGCAATCCGACCGTCGAAGTCGACGTGCGCCTCGCCTCCGGGCACCTCGGCCGCGCGGCCGTTCCCTCGGGCGCCTCCACCGGCGAGCACGAGGCGATCGAATTGCGGGATGGCGACAAGAAACGCTACGGTGGCAAGGGCGTGCTCAACGCCGTCGCCAATGTGAAGGCCAAGATCGCGCCGACCCTCGTCGGCATGGATGTCACCGATCAGGTCGGCCTCGACCGCACCATGATCGCGCTCGACGGCACGTCGACCAAGGCGAAGCTCGGCGCCAACGCGATCCTCGGCGTCTCGCTCGCCTCCGCGCACGCGGCCGCCGCGGCTACCGGCCTTCCCCTCTACAAGTACATCGGCGGCCCGAATGCGAAAGTGCTGCCGGTGCCGATGATGAACATCATGAACGGGGGCGCCCATTCCGATGCGCCGATCGACTTCCAGGAATTCATGGTGATGCCGACCGGCGCCGACTCGTTCCGCGAGGCGCTCCGCATGGGTGCCGAGGTTTTCCACTCGCTCAAGAAGGTGCTCAAGGAAAAGGGACTCGCCACGGCGGTCGGCGACGAGGGCGGTTTCGCCCCCAAGCTCGAGTCGACCGAGGCCGCGCTGGATGCCATCGCCCTCGCCATCAAGAACGCCGGCTACAAGCTCGGGAAGGACATCAACCTGGCCCTCGACGTCGCCGCCTCCGAGTTTTTCGTGAAGGAGAAGAACCGCTATGTCTTCAAGAAGTCCGACGGCCGCTCGCTCACCGGCGACCAGATGGTGCAGTTCTACAAGGAGCTCACCGCGAAGTACCCGATCATTTCGATCGAGGACGGTTGCGCCGAGAGTGACTGGACCACCTGGAAGAAACTGACCGACGCCATCGGCAGCAAGACCCAGCTGGTGGGCGACGACCTGTTCGTGACCAATACCGCCTTCCTGAAAAAAGGCATCGACACGGGCACGGCGAACTCCATCTTGGTGAAGGTTAACCAGATTGGCTCCCTCACTGAGACACTCGACGCCGTCGAAATGGCCAAGGAAGCGAACTACACCGCTGTCATCTCCCACCGCTCCGGCGAGACTGAGGATACGACCATTGCGGACATCGCCGTGGCCACGAATGCCGGCCAGATCAAGACCGGGTCGCTCTGCCGTACCGACCGGGTCTGCAAATACAACCAGCTGCTGCGAATCGAAGAGGAGCTCGGCAAGAGCGCGATCTACGGCGGCAAAATGTGATTTTACCACCACCTAGACCAAGCAAATTTTGCGAATAGCGTCACCTACCCCGCGCCATTCGCAAACAGCACACACGCGACAAAGGAGGCCGGGTCTCACGATCCGGCCTCTTTTTTTGTCCAGATTCAACGTTCCTGAATTTTGAACCACAGAGACACAGAGGTTTGGTTCAACGTGTGAACCCATCATAATATCATTTCCGTGTTTTCAGTGTGTTCCGTGGGCCAATTCTTCACCACGGATTTCACGGACCTCACGGATTGATCGATCGAGTCTGGCGTCCGCATTCTGTCCGGGTCGAGCCGATCGCGCGTCCGCCATTACGATCGCCGACCTCCGACTGCTGACCTCTGACCTCCGTCCTAGACCGGTTTCACGCCCAGATTCTTCCCGTGGAACGCAATCGCCTCGCTGACGTGCGCGTCCCAATAATCCCAGTCGTGGGCGCCGGCGAATTCATGATACTGATGCGGGATCCTTGCCTTTCGTAGTTCGCGATGAAATTCGCGGCTGTCCGGCAACAGGTAGTCGTCGCGTCCGCAGTCGATCAGCATTTTCGGCAAACGCCGTTGGCGCCGGGCGGCCAGCGCCAGTTCCAGAATGTCGTGCGAGGTGCCCAGCGGCTTCTGCCCAAAAATCCGGCGCAGCTCCGCAATGAACTCGGGTGGCTTGTCGGGATGGCGACCGGCCCGAACCGCTTCGGCGGAAAAATCCGCGTTGGCCCGGCCCAGAGCGCCCGAATGACTGTTGATCGAACAAAAGCGATCCGCAAAACCGAGGCCAACCCGCAGCGCACCGTAGCCGCCCATCGAAAGTCCACCCATCGCGCGGCCTCGTCGCTCCGCGCGCGTACGGAAGTTCCGGTCGACAAAGTCCACGAGTTCGATCCCGAGGTGCCGCGCATAGTCCGGTCCCTCGTTGTTCGACGTGTAGAATCCACGGTAGCCGTCCGGCAGCACCACCATCAGCGGCCAGTTGCGCAGATACCACTCGAGCCGCGAGTGCCGCAGCCACACGGTGGAGTCATCCGACAGGCCATGCAGCAAATAGAACACCGGGAACGGCGGCCGACCGACCCGCGGCAGCAGAACCTGCATCGTCGTTTGCTTCTGCAGGACCTCGCTGCGCCAGTGTACTTCGGACCAGGGCATGGGTTCTATTCATCACGCTTCGGGCGCGATTTCACGGATAAAAATCGAAGGTGCCGTCCCGTTTCCAAGGTGGGGCGCGACCGCCGGGCGCGCCGCGATCAGCTCAAGCGTGTCCGAACAAAGATTTGTCTGACCGGAGGGGCGATGCTGATCGGCAACCACATTACGGCGCGCCCGGCGGTCGCGCCCCACCTTGATTTCTCCCCCTCAGCTGCTACCCCACCCGCACGATATATCCGCGCAGGTACTCGCTTTCAGGCATGGTCACGAGCACCGGATGATCCGGCGGCTGATGACACCATTCCAGCACGTGCACCTTGCGCCGCGCATCGCCGGCGGCAGAGGCCAGCACCTCGCGAAACTGGGCATCCTGCATGTGATGCGAGCAGCTGTACGTCGCCAGGATGCCATCGGGCGCGAGCGCTTTCATGGCGCGCAAATTGAGTTCCTTGTAGCCGCGCATCGCGTTTTCCAGAGCGCTCTTTGACTTCGCAAACGGCGGCGGGTCGAGCACCACGAGATCCCATTCGGCGCGCGCCTCCCGCCGGGCGGAAAACCAGTCAAAGACATTCGCGACTTCAAAGTCCGCGGACAGGCGGTTGCGCTCGGCGTTCTTGCGCGCCTGATCGATCGCATCCGCGGCGCTGTCGAGTCCCTTGACCGAAACCGCGCCGGCCCGGGCGCAATGCAGCGCGAATGCGCCCTGGTTGCAAAACGCGTCGAGCACCCGGCGGCCGGCTGCATATCGTGCGACCGCGGCGTGCTGCGCGCGCTGATCGAGATAAAAGCCGGTCTTCTGACCGGACTGCAGATCGAGAAAATAGTCGAGGCCATCAATGGTCATCCACTCCGGAGCGCGACTCGCGCCCGAGCGCGTGTGCACCTCGAGCGGCAGTCCCTCGAGCCGGCGGATGTTCGCGTCGTTGCGAAAGATGATTTCCCCCGGCTGCAACAATTCCTGGAGTGCATCGCCGAGCAGGACGCGCCGCTTTTCCATCGCCAGCGTTTGCAACTGAACCACGAGTACATCGCCGAACCGATCGACGACTACTCCGGGAAGATCGTCCGATTCCGACCACATCAGCCGCTGAAATTTCTCCGCCGCCGGCCGTCGCGCCAGGGCTCGCTCCAGCGCTGCCCGCAACCAGTTTCCGTCCAGTTCCACCTTCTCGCGCGAAAGCCGCCGCCAGACGATCTGCGACTTGCTGTTGTAGATGCCGTAACCCAGCAGGCGGCTGGAGCGATCGCGACACTCGACCACCTCGCCATCGCGGTCCGCAGGGAGCAGGGCCTCGACCTCGTTGGCAAACACCCAGGGATGGCCATCGAGCACGCGGCCCTTGGCATTCGGTTTGAGCTTCAATGATTCGGACACAGCCGGCGATCATTGCGGAAACCGGCGTCCGCAGAAGCCAAAAAAAAGCGGCCCGTGGCCGCGGAGTTCGCTCAGGTCGCGAGATGCGGAGTACCCGGATCGGCAATCGGCGCCGCCGAATCCATCCGCCGAACCGCACGCCGGCGGACCGGAACCAACGCCTGGTCGTCGCCGAACTGAAAACCCGACTCGTCTTCCCGCCCTTCCGGAGCGCTCTTCGCCGCGCGGACCAGCGAGAAAAGGCTGGTGGCGAGGAGGAGCATCGCGGCGGTGATGAGGAAGTTCATGGTGGTATTATCCGCTCAAGCGTCGGAAAATAAAACTGCCAACTTCCTCATCGGCACGCATTCACAGGTCTTTAAAAGAGCGTGCAGATTTTGCCCATTCCCCAGCGAAAATCGGGCATATTGCGAGTCACTTTCGGCACCATTTGGCCGATCTCCCGGGAGCAAAATAGGGCTTTCCCTCCATGCCGGTTGTCCGTTTTTTCATCGTTTTCTCCGCCGCGGTGCGATTGAAACCGCGTTTCACCTCGATCCGACGCCTTTCGCTTCATGAGTCCCAGCCAGGAAATCGCCCGCCGCCGCACCTTTGCGATCATCTCGCACCCTGACGCGGGCAAGACCACGCTCACCGAAAAGTTCCTGCTTTACGGCAACGCGATCCATCTCGCCGGCGCGGTGAAGGACCGCAAAAACCAGCGGGCGACGGCGTCCGACTGGATGGAACTGGAGAAGCAACGCGGCATCTCGATCTCGTCGACCGTCCTCCAGTTCGACTACGGCGGTTGCGCGGTCAACCTGCTGGACACCCCTGGTCACAAGGATTTTTCCGAAGATACCTATCGCGTGCTCACGGCCGTCGACGCGGCCCTGATGGTGATCGACGCCGCCAAGGGCGTGGAGGCGCAGACCCGAAAACTTTTCGAGGTCTGCCGTCGGCGGGGCGTTCCGATCTTCACCTTCATGAACAAGTGCGATCGCCCGACGCGCGATCCGCTCGAGCTGCTGGACGAACTCGAAAGCGTGCTTGGCCTGCAGGCGGCACCGGTCGTCTGGCCCTTGGGCAACGGCGCCGACTTTCGCGGCGTGTACGATCGCCGCACGGGTCAGGTGCACCTGTTCGAACGCGTCGCCGGCGGAGCGTATCAGGCGCCGGTCAAGGTGACGTCGCTCGAGGATCCCGCGGTTCGCTCCAAGCTCGACGACGAGACCTTCGACAAGGTTCGCGATCAGCTCGCGATGATCGATGGCGCCGGCCACCCCTTCGATCTCGCGGCGGTGCACGCCGAACGCCAGACGCCGGTCTATTTCGGCAGCGCCGTGAACAACTTCGGAATTCAGCTCCTGCTCGACGGATTCCTGCGCGACTCCGTTGCGCCGCAACCGCGGCATAACGCCTTCGTCGATGTCCGGAACTCGCGCACCAAGTCCGCCTCCGTCGAAGCAGCGGACACTGCGAATGACACACCGACCGACGATCGTCCGCTCGTTCCGGTCGAACATCCGCGCTTCTCGGGTTTCATCTTCAAGATTCAGGCCAACATGGACCCGAAGCATCGCGATCGCATCGCGTTCCTTCGCGTCTGCTCGGGAAAATTCACGCGCGACATGACCGTCACCCACCAACGCACCGGCCGCACCGTGCGGTTGTCATCGTCGCACAAGCTCTTCGGCCAGGAGCGCGAAACCGTGGACGAGGCCTGGCCCGGCGACGTCATCGGACTCGTCGGCTACAGCGATTTCGGCATCGGCGACACGCTCTCCGAGGACAAGGAAATCGTGTTCGACGAAATCCCGCGCTTCCCGCCGGAGGTCTTCACGTACATCTCCAATCCCTCGGCGGCCGACGCAAAAAAGTATCGCGCCGGCGTCGATCAGCTCCTGCAGGAAGGCGTCGTACAGTCGTTCACCGCGCGCAACGCTCCGCCGGGGTCCACCCTGCTCGCCGCCGTGGGCCCTCTGCAATTCGAAGTGGTGCAATGGCGGCTCCAAAGTGAATACAATGCCGAATCGCGCCTCACGCCCGCGCCCTGGACCGTATTGAAATGGGTCGACCCCCACCCGGCGCTCGCAAATCCCACGGCCATCATCGTGGCGAGCGGGGTCAGCTTCGGCACCGACAAGTTCGACAATCCGGTCGTCTTGTTCCCGAATGACTGGACCGCGCGCTACTTCACGGAAAAGAACCCGGAATTGAAATTGCGCGACCTGCCGCCCGAGCAACGGCGCTGACATAATCGTCATGAAACCCACGTTCTTCGCCTCCGCGGAAGATTTTCGCCGCTGGTTGCACGAGCATCATGCGGAGTTCGATGAATTCATTGTCGGCTTCCACAAAAAGGACTCCGGTCGCGGCGGCCTGACCTACCTTGAAGCCGTCGATGTTCTCCTCTGCTTCGGCTGGATCGATGGTGTGAAGCGGCGGCTCGACGAGGAGTCGTACACGCATCGCGTGACTCCGCGTCGCGCCGGCAGCACCTGGAGCAATGTGAACGTCCGCAACATCGAGCGACTGACCAAGGCCGGTCTGATGCACGCGTCCGGTTTGGCGGCATTTGCAGCGCGCACCGCCAAGCGGACGGGAACCTACACCTACGAGAAGTCGGAGCGTTCCCTCCGTCCGGAACGACTTCCGGCCGCTCTGGAGCGCACCTTCAAGAAGGAAAAGGACGCCTGGGAATATTGGACCAGTCAGCCGCCCGGCTACCGGCGCACGATCGTTTACTGGGTCACCAGCGCCAAGCAGTCCGTCACCCGCGAGAAACGTCTGGCTCGGTTGATTGCAGAGTCGAGGAAACGTCGTCGCGTCTACGGCTGAGATGTCCTCTCGACGCGATCCCTTGGATTTTGACCGGGCGGCGAAACGCGTGCCCCGTCATCACTGGATCTGGGCTCCCCTCGAGAACGATCCCACCTTCGTGCTGCGATCGATGTTCGGCTCCAAAGCCGTGTATCTGCAGGGTCGCATCCTGTTCGCCTTCTGCGAGGGAGAGGAACCGTGGCGGGGAGTTCTGGTGGCCACGGACCGGGCCCACCATGACTCGCTCAGACGGGAGGTTCGCGGACTCACGACTCACTCCATCCTCGGAAAATGGCTCTATTTGCCGGAGGAAAGTGACGCGTTCGAATCCTCCGCCCGTCAACTCGTGCGATTGGTCCAGGCTCGCGATCCGCGGATCGGCGTCCTGCCAAAACCGCGGAAACGGAAATTGTCTCGATCCCGAAATCCGTCATCGCGCCCGTAGCGACCTCCGGACGTCAGTCTCCCAGACAATTCGAAGCTCTCGCCAATCCGCCTCGTGCCTAACAGGTTGCAAGAATGAGCGGGCAGAGAGCCCCTGACGGTGTCGGATTGTGTTACAAAATCCGACGCAACAAGCTCATAAACCTTTCAGGATATATCAAATTCTGAGTTCATATCCATCTAATGGATAGCAGCTTTCATTCTGTCTCATTAAAATTGCAATAGCCGGTACACCCAATGCTTCAAAACGGTGGCAATTACCCGTTACCCACGATGAAATTCCGCGCTCTTTTCTTTTCCGTCCTCGCTCTCGCTACCTCCGCCACGATCGGTAAAGCGGATCCCGTCACCGGCGGTGACATCATCGCCAATGGCGGAGAGGTCTGGGTCACATTCAATGGCTCGGATGCCGGATACGATAATCTCCTTTTCTACATTTCGAATCCATCCGGCACCATTTTCGAAGGTCACGTCACCGCTCCCGGCAGCTCCTACGATCTGGGCTGGTTCGCCTCCGGCACCGATCTCATTTTCGGACTCAACAATCAGATGGGCAACACGTGGTACACGGGTCCGGCGTCGGCAAATTCCGATGGCATTGCGCATGCCCGAGTCGACGGTTCCGTGGCCGGCCAGGTGTCCGTCGGCTTCGAGGATCTTCCGGGTGGCGGCGACCTCGACTACAATGATCTTCAGTTCACGGTTTCGAATGCGCACGTTCCTGACAATGCAGTGACGCTGCTCCTGCTGGGCGGTGCCTCGATCGGGCTGGCGACCTTTGGCCGCCGCTTCCGCCGCCGCTGATTCAAATCGAGTCCCTCTTAGGCCGGCGCACCTGCGCCGGCTTTTTGTTGTCCGCGTCACGGCTCACCCGCGGACTTGTGTTCCGACCGGCATGGGTCTTTTTTGGACGGCCATGACCAACGCGCGCGTTTTCATCGGCACCGACAGCGGCGCCACCACTTCCAAGACCGGAGGAGTTTGGGCCGACGGTTCGATCGTTTCCCACAAGCTCCGCCAGAGTTCGACCAACTCGGCCGCCGGCACCGAGGCGGTGATCCGCGGCTGGATCGACGGCGTGAACGGATTTCTCGCCGAAAACCAGCTGACCTGGGCGCAGGTCCAGGGTGTGGGCCTGGCGATTCCCGGTCCGTATCAGCGCTACGGCGTGCTCGACCGTTCCGCCAATCTGCCCACGAGTTTCACGGGATGGAATTTTCATGCCGACTACAGCCGCGCGCTCGCGGAGGCGGCGGGACGCCAGGTTCCGCTCGTCGTCGGCAACGACGGCAACTACGGCGGCGTGGCGGAGGCGCATCGGGTGCGCGGCGGCCGCAAGGTGTCCGTGATGATGTTTGCGCCCGGCTCCGGCCTCGGCTGCGCTTACGTGGATCCGAACGGTCTGCCCCTCGACGGCGACACGCTCGCCGGCATGGAGGCGGCGCACATGCCCGCGCCGTTGCAGCTGCTAGGAGAGGTCGGACGCTACAAGTGCGGTTGCGGACGCGACTGGGGCTGCGTCGAGGCGTACACGACCATTTCCGGCCTGCCGCAACTGCTGGCGGATTTTCTCAAGAAATACCCGCAGCACGCGCTCGCGACCTCCACGCTGCCGCCGAAGGAAAAGGTGTTGTCGCTGCGCGGCCTGGCGCAGAAAGGCGACGCGCTGGCGCTCGACATTTTCGATTTTCAGGCCCGGGTGCTCGGCTACCACACCGCCTCGCTGGCCGCGGCGCTCGATCCGGAATTCGTGGTCATCGGCGGCGGCCTGATGGACCCCGAATCCACCTTGCCGGAATTTCGCGAACGCTATCTGCGCAACCTGCGCGAAGCCGCCCTGCCCTACCTCTGGCCGGCCCAACGCGAGCGGATGAAAATCGTGCCCGCGACACTCGGCGAGCTGTCCCAGGCGATCGGGGCCGCGCTGGTGGCGCTTTATTCGGCCAATCGATAAACAACGATTAAGGCGGAACCGGATCTCCCCGTTCGACAAGCTCAGGGCCTCGAGCCAGGTCGAGGGGGCCAGTTCGTCATCGATCGACGCGATTTGCTCGTGACGCACGGTAGCGGCGGCTTTTAGAGTATTTCCATGTCCGGGGTCATCGCGCGCTGGCGCCACGCGATCGAGGAGAAAAGGCTCCAGCCCGATCTGAACCGTGCGTTTCGCGCGACGGTCGCGTTCATGGGGCCGGTCCTGGTGGCCTTTTGGTGGCGCGTTCCCTTCGAAGCCTCGTTTGCGGCCCTCACCGCCCAGAGCCTGGCGATGGTGGACATCCGCGGATCCTATCCGCTGCGGCTCGGACTGTTGCTCTCCATGACCTGCGTTATGGCCGCCTCCTGCTGGCTCGGCGGCATGGCTGCGGACAGCCTACCATGGTCGCTGGCCACCATCGCCGTCGTCGTCGCTCTCAGCGGCGTCTGGCGACGCCTGAGCACCGAATATGGGCCCTCCCTGGCCGTCGCGACCGCCTTCCTAACCCTGCTGTCGCTGGCCCGCCCAGGCGGACTGGTCGAAGCCGATCGCCATTTGGGCGCCGCCCTGGTCGGCGGCCTCTGGGCCGTCGCGGTCCAGGTGGCGCTCTGGCCGTTTCGCGCGCAACATCCGCTGCGGCGCGCCGTCTCCGACAGTTGGGTTGCCCTGGCGGATGTCATCGCCGGCATTCTCCCTGACTCCGCAAGCACCGTCTCCTGGCATGAGACGATCGCGGGCCGCGAATCCGCGCTTCGCGTCGCGCTCGACCAGGCCACGGGGGCAATCAACAATGCGCAGACGCGCCGGAACCGTCCGCACCTGCAGGAGCTCGCCGAACTGAACCTGGCGGCGGCCCGCCTGGCGACCCGGATCGTTTCCTTCGGCACCGCCCTCGAGTCGCTCGCGGGAGAGGCGGGCTTCGATGCGATCCGATCGAGTCTCGCCCCGGCGGTCACGTCGCTCGGAAATTCCGCGCGTGGCGTCGCGCTGGTGCTCGTGTCGCGCCAGCCTTCTCATCTGGCCGCCACCGATGTGCGCCTGCGGCGGCTCGCGACACTGTTGCAGGCGCTGGAGGATCGCGTTCACTCGCAACTTCCGTCATCGGCGGCCGCGGGCCAGCTGACCGGCATCCTGCGTCAAATCGCCGAAGTGATTCCGGAGGTTTCCCGTCGGCTCCGTTCCACCGTCGACCGCGCCGACGAGCGGGCGGCGTTTTCGCTCGAACTCTTTGACCTGCAGACCTGGACCTTGCGTCCGCTCGCGTCGGCCCTGAATTTTCGCTGGCAACCCGACCCGGCGTTGAATCGGTTCATCGCCCGCTCGACCGTGCTTCAGGTTTTCGGGGTCGCGATCTTCAAATACTACGGGCTGACGCGGGGATACTGGCTCCCGTTGACCGTGCTCGTGGTGATGCAACCCGACTACGGCACCACCCGCCTCCGCGCCGGCCAGCGCTCGCTCGGCACGCTGATCGGCAGCCTCGCCGCGAGCGCACTGCTGGCCCTCGCGCTGCCCGCGTGGGGACTGTTTCTGGCCATGGCGGGAACGATGTTTGCCTTCGCCTTCTGGTTGAAGCGCAACTACGCGATCGCCGTCGGATTCATCACGCTGTTTGTGGTGCTGATCACCGAAACGTCCGAGCAGCTGACGATCCGGTTCACGGTCGAACGGAGCGTGGCGACGCTTGCGGGCGTCGTGCTGGCCCTGATTGCCACGCTGGTGTTCTGGCCCGTCTGGGAACGTCAGGTCTATCCGCGCTACCTCTCGCGTGCACTGCTGGCGAACCGCGACTATTTCCGCTGGGTGCTGCAGCGATTGCGCGAAGGGGGCGCCTACGACGCCGAGGTCGTCGCCGCGAAGCGTGCCGCCGAGGCGGCCAACAGCCTGGTCTTTTCCTCGCTGCAACGCATGTACGCCGATCCACGCAACCAGCATGGCGCCATCGAGGCGGCGGCCGCCCTGGCCAATGGCAACCAGCGCATCACTCGCGCGCTCACGGTGATCGCGATTCATCTCAAGCCGGGAATCGCGGTCACGGCACCGGCGTACGTCACGCTCGCGGAACTGGCCGACCAGTCATTTTCCGCCCTGTCCGAAACCGCTTTGGGAAATGCAACCCCCGCCCTCGCCGGTCTTCGGCCGCGCCTGGACGCGCTGACTTTTCCCGCTGCCTCGACCCATGCGCCCTTCTCGCCGGCCGAGCATGGCGCGGCCACACAACTCGACCGGTGCGCCACCGAACTCAGCGCCATGATCCTCGCCTCCGCCGCGCCGGGATCGACCGGAGGTAACCTCACCGGCTTGCCAACCCCGGCTTCAGCCAGCTAGAAACTCGTTATGCACCTCACCCGATTGTTGGCCTGCTTCGTCGCCACTTGGGCTGTCCTTGGCACGCTGGTCGCCGCCGATTCGCCCTCCTCGACGGAAAAATCGACGTTCACGGTCATCAAGGCGGCCCGCATCGTGGACCCCAAGGACGGCACGGTTCTCACCGGCCATCTCATCGTCGTCGAAGGCGACCGCATCAAGGCCGTCGTCCCGGCTGCGGATCTCATGACCGTCATTCCGGAGAACGCGAAGACCCTGGCGATCGAACTCGGCGACGTCACGGTGCTGCCCGGCCTGATCGACTGCCATACGCACGTCACCAATCAGCCGGAGAACTACGTCGACGACACATTTCGCAAGAGCCCGATCGACGAAGCCACGACGTCGCACATCTACGCCCGACGCACGTTGGAAGCGGGCTTCACGACCATCCGCAATGTCGGAGCCGACAACTACACGGACTTCGCGCTGCGCAACGCGATCAACGCCGGCAAGATTCCCGGACCCCGCATCCTGGCGAGCGGACCGGCCCTGACCGCCACCGGCGGCCATGGCGACCTCAACGGCATGTCCCCTTATCTGCACATCGACTCCATCAACGGCGTAGTCGACGGCGTCGACGAAGTCCGGAAAAAAGTCCGCGAAAACATCAAGTACGGCGCCGACGTGATCAAGATTCTCGCCAGCGCCGGCGTGCTCTCCGAGGAAGAGTCCGCGGGGGCGCCGCAGTTTTCGCAGGAGGAGATGAATGCCGCGGTGGCGGAGGCGACGATGTGGGGCCGCAAGGTTGCCGCCCATGCGCACGGCACCGAGGCGATCAAGATGGCGATTCGCGCCGGCGTCGCCTCGGTCGAGCACAGCAGCCTGATCGACGCCGAGGGCATTCGCCTCGCGAAGGAGCACGGCACCTACCTGGTTTTCGATATCTACAACGACGACTACATCCTCGCCGAATACGCGAAGATGGGTTTCCCGGAAAAGATGCTCGCCAAGGAGCGCTCGATCGGCCGGCTGCAGCGCGAGAATTTTTCCAAGGCCGTAGCCGCCGGATGCAAAATCGCCTTTGGCACCGACGCCGGCGTCTATCCGCACGGCTGGAACGGCAAACAGTTTCGTCACATGGTCAAATGGGGCATGACGCCGATGCAGGCGATCCAGGCCGCCACCGTGAACGCCGCCGACCTCCTCGGCTGGAACACCAAGGTTGGCCAGCTCGCACCCGGATTCTTCGCCGATCTCGTCGCGGTGAAAGGCGACCCGCTGGCGGACGTGACCGTGCTCGAGAAGGTCGATTTCGTGATGAAGGGCGGCGTCATCTACAAGAACAAGCTCACGTCCGATCCCGTCTGGCAATTTGAGTGAGGAATGTAGGGCGGGCTCGCTGTACCTCGCCTTCGCCTGGAGGGCGGCCGACCCCGGCAGCCGGGAACTCCGATTCGGCCATCCGGTGGGAAAATTTCTCGATTCCCGCTGCGTAGATGCTCGGCGGGCGAGGTCGCCCGCCCTCCATCGAAAGCTTTCTCCGGCCGAAGCCTCTCCCCCCCGGCTTAGCTTCTTTCCAGCAGCAGCACCACGAACCCCAGCACACAAAACACCGCGCCGAGGATGGCGGCCTCGTAACGCTCAAACGCCCGCGTCGGGAACCGATCTGCACCGAGCAGAGCGAGCCACGAAAACGCGAGCATCCCCGCGAGCGCACCGATGGCGAGGATCGCGCTCAGCAGCGCAAATCCGCTCCAGCCGAATCGGACGCCCGACAGATAAATGGGCAGAAATCCCTCGCACGGCGAAAGCGTCAGCATCAGAAACAGTCCTCCGATCGCCGCCGCGTCGCCCGACCGCGGTGAAACGAGCGCACTTTCCTTCACCTCATCCTCGAGATGGGTGTGGCCGTGCTCGTGGCCGCAATGTTCGTCCGCCACGTGATGACCGCCGAGCGCGTGGTGGTGCAGAACGCCGCCGCGCGCCTGTCGCCAGAAATAGAACCCGCCGAGGAGAAACAGGAATCCCGCGGCGGTCCACGGAAACCATCGTCCGACCCGTTCATCGAGTTCAAATCCGAACCAGGCGATGAGCAGCCCGAGCGCACTGGTGACCAGCACGTGCCCAAGTCCGGCCAGGGCCACGACGGCCAGAGCCCGTCCCCGGCTCCACTGCCGCGCCTTCGCCACCAGCACGAACGGCAGCCAGTGCGTCGGGATCGCCGCATGGAAAAACGCCACGGCGAGCCCGGGCAGGGCCAGGCTGGTCACTACGGTGGCGTCGATCGGGGCGGACATCGGAGGGCGCCGAGGTCAACGCGTTCCGCTTCCCGACGTCAAGCCGCGTCCGCTTCCGTCACGATTTTGATGCGACAGCCGCGCCCGTTTAGTATTCAGTCGCAGGCCAACGTGACTGATTCCGCCGCACCCGCACCCGAAACGGTACGCCAATTCCTCGTGGAATTGCAGGATTCCCTTTGTGCCTCGCTCGAAAGGGAGGACGGCCGCGCGCGGTTCCGCGAGGACAATTGGACGCGCGCGGAAGGCGGCGGCGGACGCACCCGCATCCTCGCCGAGGGCGCGGTGTTCGAAAAGGCCGGGGTGGGATTTTCCGATGTTACCGGAAAGGCCCTGCCGCCATCGGCCACGGCGGGACGCGATGGGCTGGCGGGCCGGCCGTTCCGCGCCATGGGCGTGTCCGTGGTTTTCCACCCTCTGAATCCATACGCGCCCACCGCGCACATGAACGTGCGCTTCATCGCCGTCGATGCACCCGCGCGGGATGGTGCCCCTTCGTGGTGGTTCGGCGGCGGTTTCGACCTCACTCCTTTCTATGGCGACGAAGGCGACGCGGTGAATTGGCATCTGGCCGCCAAACGCGCCTGCGATGAATCCGGGCCGAATCTCTATCCCCGGTTCAAGCGCGCGTGTGACGACTATTTCTATCTCAAGCACCGCCAGGAGCCGCGCGGCGTCGGCGGAATTTTCTACGACGACTTCAACGAACTCGGATTCACCGACTCGTTTGCCCTGACGCGTCGCGTCGGCGCGGCGTTCGGCCCCGCTTACCTGGCGATCGTGGCGCGTCACAAGGACCGTCCTTTCGGCGACCGCGAACGATCCTTTCAGCTCCGGCGCCGCGGACGCTACGTCGAATTCAACCTCGTCTACGATCGCGGCACGCTGTTCGGCCTGCAGAGCGGTGGCCGCACGGAATCAATCCTCATGTCGCTGCCCCCGCAGGTGGCGTGGGAATACGACTGGAAACCCGCCCCCGGTTCGCCCGAGGCCCATTTGACCGAAGTCATGCTCCCACCCCGAGACTGGGTTTCCCTGGCGTCCACGATCCGCCGATGACCTCCCGTGAACGCTTTCTTCGCGCCTGCGCGTGCGAACCGCTGGATCGTCCTCCGGTGTGGATCATGCGCCAGGCCGGCCGCTATCTGCCCGAGTATCGCGAACTGAAGGCCCGTTACTCGTTCCTGGAAATGGTCCGTGCGCCCGATCTCGCCGCCGAGGTCACCCTGCAGCCGCTGCGACGCTTCGCGCTGGATGCCGCGATCATTTTCTCGGACATCCTCGTGATCCCCGAAGCGCTCGGCCAAGGGTATCAATTTCGCGAGCAGGGCGGCAT
The DNA here is from genome assembly GCA_035545955.1 of Candidatus Didemnitutus sp. Classification (GTDB taxonomy): domain Bacteria; phylum Verrucomicrobiota; class Verrucomicrobiia; order Opitutales; family Opitutaceae; genus Didemnitutus. Next base: position 17,281 of record DASZXI010000081.1, read on the forward strand.
CGGAATGGATTTCGCCCTCAACTCGCGCGCCGAGGTCGACCGCCTGGCTCCGAACGACGTCGCAGCTCGACTGAACTATGTGGGCGCGGCGCTCACGCACGTCCGACGCGAACTGGGCGACAAAACCGCGCTGCTCGGATTCGGCGGCGCGCCGTGGACCCTCGCCGCGTACATGGTGGAGGGCGGAAGCTCCGACGACTTTGCCCGGATCAAGGGACTTTTCCTTTCCGATCGCCCGCTGTTCCACGCCCTGATGGAAAAGCTGACCTCGGCGCTCATCGAGTATTTCAAGATGCAGATCCAGGCGGGCGCCGATGCGATTCAGATCTTCGATTCGTGGGGCGGCGTGGTGCCAGGTCAGGATTACGAGGCCGCCTCCCTGCGCTGGATCCGCGAGATCATCGCCGCCCTGCCCCGCGATTTTCCGGTCATCCTTTATGCCAAGGGAACGCCCGCCCAGTTGACCGATCAGGCCTTCAGCGGAGCCCGGGTGCTCGGACTCGATTGGACGATTGACCTCGGAATCGCGCGCCGTCTGGTGCCGGCGAACATCGCGCTCCAGGGCAATCTCGATCCGGTCATCCTCAACACGACGCCCGAGATCGTCACCCGCGAGACGTTGCGCCTGCTCGAGGCGATGCGGGGGGCCAACGGACACATTTTCAACCTCGGACACGGCATTCTGCCGACGGCGAAAATCGAATGCGTCACGAGCCTGGTCGAAGCCGTGACGCGCTGGAAAAACTGACATGTCCAACGGGCCCCGGAAATCGATCGCCGTGGTCGGTGGCGGCATCACCGGTCTGACCGCGGCCTTTCGGCTGCAGGAAAGAGGACATGCAGTGACCGTTTTCGAGCGTGGCGACTCCGTCGGGGGCGCGGTCGGAAGCATCCGCGAGAACGGTTACCTGATCGAAAAGGGACCCAACACGCTTCAGTCCGGTTCACCGGAGGTCCGCCGGCTCGTGCGGGACTTGGGCCTCGACGCCCAGGTGGTCGTCGCCAGCCCGCTCGCGCAAAAGCGGTATGTCGTGCGCGGCGGACGTCTGCTCCCATTCCCCACCTCGCCCGGGAAATTCATCACCACGCGCCTGTTTTCGCTTCGCACCAAACTCGCCCTGCTTTCCGATCTTCTCACCCGCCAGCGAATGCGGACCACCGACCTCGCGCTGGGCGAACTGATGCGCTCCCATTTTTCGCGCGAATTCGTCGACTACGCGGTCAATCCCTTCGTCGCCGGCGTGTATGCGGGTGATCCGGAAAAACTGTCCGCGAAACACGCTTTCCCGATGGTCTGGGAAGCCGAGCGATCCCACGGCTCCATCATCCGCGGGGTAATGGCCGCCGTGAAAAAGCGACGGGCGGTGGCCGATGCCGGCGCCATCACGATCGTGTCCTTTCCGGACGGACTCCAGACGCTCACGGATGCGCTGGCGGCGCGGGTGGGTGCCGGCTCGATTCGCACCGGCGCCACGGTCGAAACGCTCATTCCCGGCCGGCCTCATCGCGTCATCTGGCGCGAGCACGGACGCGATCTTTCGACCGGCGAATTCGATGCCGTGATTCTGGCCGTGCCGGCTTCCAGCCTGGCACATCTGGCATTCGGCACGCTGGGTGAGCGCCCGCTGGCCGGCCTCGACGGCATTCCCCACCCACCCGTCAGTTCGCTGTTCCTGGGTTTCCGCCGTGAACAGATCTCCCATCCGCTCGACGGCTTCGGTCTTCTCGTGCCGGCAGTCGCGGGTCGCGACATCTCGGGGGTGCTTTTCTCGTCGACCTTGTTTCCCGGGCGCGCGCCCGAGGGCCACGTGGCGCTGACCGTTTTTGCCGGCGGCACGCGTCAGCCTGAAATGGCGCGGCTCGCCACACCCCAATTGCGGGAACGCGTGATGGGCGACCTCCGCGACCTGCTGGGCGTGGTCGGCGAGCCGGAATTCGTCCGGCACACGACCTGGCCACGGGCGATTCCGCAATACGTGCTCGGCTACGAGCGCTGGCTCGAAGCCATGACCAACGTTGAGAAGACACATACCGGCGTGCTCGTCGGCGGCCAAGTCCGCGACGGCATTTCGCTGCCGGCGTGCATCGCCTCCGGCGAGAAGCTGGCGGCTCGAGTCGGGGAGGTCCGGTAGCGCGCGGTGTCGCGTTTTGATGTAGGGCGGCATCGCCCGCCGTCGCCGAGGCTTTGGCGGCGCGGGGCCAAATGCCGCCGTGAATCAACTTGGCGGGGTTCGGCGACCCCGCCCTACACCCACCGCTCACACCTACGGCGCCTTCGGCCCGTAAGTATCCCAGTGTCCGAGAATCTCGTGCACCATCACGGTGCCGACGCGCCATTCCGCTTCGAAGGCCGGACCGCCGCCCGCGTATTCCGCGGTCAGGCTTTGGACGACACTTTGGCCGGGCGCGGGCATGCAATAGTTGCTCGCCGTGCGCAGGACGAGGAACCGGTTGAAGTCGACCTTGCCCATTTTCGCCAGTCGATGGAGCGCAATCGACACGCCCTGATCCTCCATCGCCGTCATGACGAAGTTGCCCTTGCCGTTGGTCATGAGTTTCACCCAGTCGTTGGCCCATTGCGTCATCTTCTCGCCGTGCCAGTAGCGATTGCTGCCGAGCACCTCGCCCATGAGCACGAAGGGCGGCTTCTGCGCGTTGGGAAATCCGGTGTAAGTCGCCCGATATTTCTGCATCTCGGGCGTGTCCATGAGCGTCACGTCCTTCGATAGCGAGTAGGCGCGTTCGACCAGCCGCGGGTTGAGTTCAAAGGCCATCATGTCCGGCTCCCAACCCTGCGGCGGCGGGCGCGTGTTCGGTTTGTCCGCGCCGATGACCAGGATGCCCGTCGACCAGTCCGCCGGCAGCTCACGCGGATCGATTTCGCAGGCGATGTCGCCGTCCACGACGTAGCGCGCCCAGGCCGCACTGCCAATTGAAGCATCGTGCGGATCAACGCCCGCGATTCCCGCCAGCATCCAGTAGGCATGCGAAAAATCGAAGCGCGGATCGAGCACGAGCGCCTCGATCTGCAAGCCGGAACGCGACGTGGTGCCGGAGACGACACCCAGCAGTCCCTTGCCATCGGTGCGCACGGGATGGTCCACGCCCGGCACCACGATGGTCTGGTCGAGATGCTCGCGCTCGACCCAGTATTGAAATTCACCCGGCTTGTCGCCGGTGTCCTGTCCCTCCTCGAAGGTGGCGACCACCACCATGCGCACGGGAATCGGCGCGGACGGCGGTGCGGCCCGGAGAACCAGGGCGGAGAATATGAAGATCAGGACGGGAATAGGCTTCATGAGGGCGGGAGGTGTGCGATGGGAAGTCCGCGACAGACTGCCGAGCAAACCACGTGCCAGCAATGCGTTTCGTGCGGTCGGAACGCTCCTTGACTCGCCCCCCTCGGGGCTTACCTTCTCCGCCCTTTCTCGCATGGCGACCGACCTGAAAGACACCCTGCTGCTCCCCAAGACCGAGTTCCCGATGAGGGCGAACCTGGTCCAGCGGGAGCCCGCACGCGTCGCACACTGGGAAAAGATCAACGTCTTCGCCCGCATGGAGGAAAAGCGCGCCGGCTCCGGACGCGTTTTCGTGCTTCACGATGGACCGCCGTTCACCAATGGCGACGTTCACATCGGCACGGCGATGAACAAGACACTCAAGGACATCGTCAACCGGTACAAATCCATGCAGGGCTTCCGCACGCCGTATGTCCCCGGCTGGGACTGCCACGGTCTGCCGATCGAGCAAAAGGTTTCCCGCGAAATCCAGGAGAAGAAGCTCAACCTCTCGACCGCCGAGCTCCGGGCCAAATGCGACGAATTTTCCGAAGGCTGGATTGCGAAACAGACCGCGCAATTCAAGCGCATGGGCGTCCTCGGCGACTGGGCCCATGAGTACAAGACCAAGGCGCCGGCGTTCGAGGCGGACATCCTGCGCACCTTTGCGGCGTTCGTCGAACAGGACATCGTCTATCGTCGCAAGAAGCCCGTCTATTGGTCGATTCCCTTTGAAACCGCGCTCGCCGATGCCGAGATCGAGTACAAGGAACACGTCTCGCCGTCGATCTGGGTGAAGTTTCGCGTCCCGCCCGAGGAGGCCCGGAAATTCGGACTGCCGGACGACAAACCGCTTTTCCTCGTCATCTGGACCACCACGCCGTGGACCATTCCGGCCAATCTCGCGATCGCCGCTCATCCGGAGATCGAGTACGTCGTGGCGGATGCGGGCGCCGAACGGATCGTCGTGGCCCGCGCCCTGCTCGAGTCCGTGGCCGCCGCCGCGAAATTCGATCCGGCCCCGACGGTCGTGAAAACCATTCCCGGCGCGAAGCTCGAACATCTCACCACGCGTCATCCCATCATCGACCGCGCATCGCCGGTGGTGCTCGCCGACTACGTGACCACCGAAAGCGGCACGGGACTCGTGCACACGGCACCTGGACATGGCGCGGACGACTATCTCACGGGCCTGAAGTACGGGCTGGAGATTTACTGCCCGGTCGGCGACGACGGCAAATATCTCGACGACGGAAAAGTGCCCGCCGATCTGGTGGGATTAAGCACCCTCGAAAGCGTCGAGGATCTGGCGGCGAAAAAAACCTCGTCGGCCAACATTGGCGTCCTGAAAAAGCTCGATGCGGCCGGCGCCCTCCTCGCGAAGCAGCGCTACACCCACAGCTACCCGCACTGCTGGCGCTCCAAGACGCCGATCATTTTCCGCGCGGTTGACCAGTGGTTCGTGTCGCTCGACAAGGGCGGTCATCGCGCGAAAGCGCTCGCCGCGATCGCCGGGATCGCCTCGCACGGCGGCTGGGTACCGGCCTGGGGTGAAGCCCGCATACGCGGCGCCGTGGAATCCCGTCCTGATTGGTGCATCAGCCGTCAGCGCTCGTGGGGCGTGCCGATTCCGGCCTTCTATGATGGAAAGAAAAATGCCTACCTCGACGCGAAAGTGGTGCGCGCCATCGCGGACAAGGTCGCGCAGCGCGGGACCAATCTGTGGTACGCCTCTTCGCCCGACGAACTTCTCGAAGGCATCGCTTTGCCGGCGGGCTGGCCCTCACCCGCAGAACTGACGTGCGGCCGCGACACGCTCGACGTCTGGATCGACTCGGGTTCGTCGCACGCCGCGGTGCTCAAGAACGGCCAGGGCGGCACCCGCTGGCCGGCCGACCTTTATCTCGAAGGCAGCGACCAGCATCGCGGCTGGTTTCAATCGTCGCTCTGGACGAGCATCATCGCCTTCGGAGCCGCGCCGTACAAGGCCGTGCTGACTCACGGCTTCATCGTCGACCAGGACCGCAACAAAATCTCGAAGAGCAGCGCCTACGAGAAACCGCAGACGAGCGATGCCTACATCGCCGACTACGGAGCCGATGTCATCCGCCTCTGGATCTCGTCGCAGGATTTTCGCGACGACATTCCAATCTCGAAGGAGATACTCTCGCACGTGGGCGAGACCTACCGCCTGATCCGGAACACGTTTCGCTTCCAGCTTTCCAACCTCTTTGACTTCGACCCGGCGGCGCATGCCGTGCCGGTGGAAAAGCTGGATTCCCTCGATCGTTGGGCCCTCCACCAGGCCGCCGTTCTGATTGCGGAATGCACGCGGGCCTACGATGCCTACGAGTTCCACCGGGTATATCAGCTGTGCAACCAGTTCTGCTCGGTCACGCTCTCGGCCGTCTATCACGACATCCTGAAGGACCGACTTTACACGCTGGGTGCCGCGCATCCGCTCCGCCGGTCGTCCCAGACGGCGATACATCACGTTTTCTCCACGCTGGCCCGGATCCTGGCGCCGATCATTCCCTTCACGACGGACGAAGGCTGGAGCTACGGCTTCGCCAAGGCCGAATACTCCGACCGCGCGATCCAGTGGGAAGACTGGCCCGTCGCGGGAAACGGCTGGCACAACCCCGCCATTGAGGCGGACTTCGGCGTTCTTTTGCGCGTGCGGAGCCAGGCGACCGAGCGGCTCGAACCGCTTCGCCAGGCCGGCACCATCGGCAAGTCACTCGATGCCGTCGTTTCCCTCGCCGCTCCGGCTGGAAGCGCCGAAGCCGAGGTGCTGGGACGCTATCGCAACGCACTCGCCGAGCTGCTCATTGTTTCTGAAGTCGCCTTGGAACCAAACTCCGGAACGGAACTCGAAGTAAAGGCCCGTCACGCACGTGAAACCGGCCATAATCGGTGTCCGCGGTGCTGGCGTTGGGTTCCGGCTATGTCAGTAACTTCCCTCGGAGAAGTTTGCCCTCGTTGCCAGGAAGCCCTTAACTCTTAATCCGTCCGTCCGATTATGGCCAAAAGCAAAAAAGCTCCCGCGAAGAAAACCGCCGCCAAGCCGGCCGCTCCCGCGAAACCCGCCAAAGCCGCTCCGGTGAAGGCGCCGGTCGAAAAGGTCGCGGCCAAGGCTCCGGCTCCCGCCAAAGCCGCCATGACACCCGCCGATCTCAAGCGCAAGATTCTCGAGCGCAAATCCGCCGGACCCGCCAAATCCATTGCGTTCTCCCTCGATGAGGTTCGCGAAATCGCGAAAAAGAACGAAAAGCAGGTGGAGACGCCGACCAAGGCCATCGCCAACGGCGCGAAAGCCGCGACCAACGGCAAGTCCGCCGACGCCCACGCCAAAATCGAGCGCGCCGCGCAGAAACCGCATCACGTCAAGGCCGCCTCGGTGGCCGACATTCTCGGTTTCAATCCCAACAAGGGCCGCAAGCCGATGCTCGAGCTGGCCGAAGAGGAAGTGCCGGACAAGTTCCGCCGCTACTACCGGATGCTCGTCGATCTGCGCAACCACGTCCTCGCCCAACTCGGCGAGCACACCGAGGAAACGCTCCGGAAATCGGCCAAGGACGACTCCGGCGATCTTTCGGGCTACGGCCAGCACATGGCCGACGCCGGCACCGACACGTTTGATCGCGACTTCGCACTCAGCCTCGTCTCGAGCGAGCAGGAAGCCCTCTCGGAAATCGAGGCGGCGATCAAACGCATCCACGACGGCACCTACGGCGTCTGCGAGTCGACCCAGAAGCCGATCGCGAAGGAGCGCCTGCTCGCCGTTCCCTTCACCCGCTATTCCGCCGAGGCCAAGAAGGAAGTCGAACGCCACTCCCACCGCTCCGACCAGCGCGGCGGTCTGTTCGGCGACGCCACCGACGAGGATGGCGGCGGCAAGATGACCGAGGACGACGCCGGCGACGAATGAGTTCAGCCCCACGCTGATGTCCCCCGCATCACGGCCGGCCGACGTGAACGAGGTGACCCCCACCGAAGATCCCGCCGACGGGTCGTCCGCGGGCGGCACCGCGCCTCCAGGCGGATTGCGTCGCGCCTTTGCGTATCGCTGGCTGTGGACGATGGCGGCAGCGGCGTTCGCTCTCGACCAGGGCACGAAGGCGGCCGTCAACGCACGCCTGCCGCTCGGCAGCTATGGCCCGAACGGCATTCCGGTCATCCGCGGTTTCTTCAATATCGTGCACGTCGGCAACACCGGCGCCGCGTGGAGCATGTTTTCCGGCCGCAGCACGTTGCTGGCGGTGCTCGCGATCGCCACGCTGGTGGCCATCTTCATCTGGCGGCATGAACTGGGGCTGCGCCGCACGATCGTGCAGGTGTTTTTCGGGCTGCTCTGCGGAGGAACGGTAGGAAATCTGGCCGATCGCATCATCCATCAGCACGTCATCGACTTTCTCGATTTCCACTTCGGGACCTACATCTACCCGACGTTCAATGTTGCCGACGCCTGCATCTGCATCGGCGTGATCGGCTACATCCTCTGGTCGCTGCGCCAGCCGAGCCGTCCGTCGGAACGGTGAGGCGGTGCAGGGCGCGGTTGCCGCCAGACCCGCCAACGTGCGCGCCCCGGCGCGCGAAAGAGTCCCAGCGCTAGCGACGTTCATGTATCGAGGTAGGGCGCGACCGCTGGGCGCGCCGATCGAGCATGCAATATTTTCGTTCCATTAGCCGCGCAGGGCGCTTCCAGATTCAACCTTGGGCGCCCCTCGCTCGAGCCGCTCAGGTTTTCGGCGGGCCCAGCGGTCCCGCCCTACCTGTCGATGCCACCGTGAATGAATCTTTCCATCGAACCCCGCCAGCCCTACTCCACGTTCGCAATCTGCTCCCGTACCCGTTCGAGCTCGTTCTTGAATTCGATCACCTGCTGGCTGATGCCGAGATCGTTGGCCTTGCTGCCAATCGTGTGAATTTCCCGCCCGATTTCCTGGAGGATGAATTCCGATTTTCGTCCCACCTCAGCGCCCGATCGCAGCAGTTCCCGCAGCTGGGAGAGGTGACTCCGCAGACGCGTGATTTCCTCGGAAATATCGCACCGGTCGGCAAAGAGCGCCACCTCCTTCAACACGCGCTCGTCGGAAAGGTCGAGTTCGAGTCCAGCCGAACGCAGTCGCTGCAGCAACTGCTCCCGATAGGCCCCGGGAACCTGCGGGGCGCGCGCGACAATGATGTCGAGTTGCCCGCGCAGCTTTTCCAGCCGGGTCAGGAAATCGACGAGCAGCGCCTCGCCCTCCCGCGCGCGCATCGCGACCAGTCCGCGCAATCCTTCCTGCAACGCCTGGTCGACGGCCGTCCAGGCGGCATGTGCATCGGGCAGGCCCGCCTCGACGTCCCCCTCCCGCGCGATCTGCCACAACAGCTCGGTGGTGGGATGAAAAGCGATGCCCTTGGTCTGCGCCAGCGCCTTCAACCGATCCAGCGTCGCGCTCACCGCCGCCTCGTCCCAACCGTCAGCAACGGAGCCGCCCTCGCATTCCACGACCACCCGCACCTTGCCCCGGGCGACGGATTTGCGCACCACTTCCGTGATCGCCGACTCCAACCCCTCCCAGTTTTTCGGCAGGGCAACACTCAGGTCGAGGCCGCGCCGATTGACCGAATCCACCTGTACGGTCACGCGCAGGGCGCCGAGACTTGCCGATCCGCGGCCAAAGCCGGTCATTGAATTCATCACCGCCAGTATTTCGCGGCGGTCCGACGGCCACAAGGCATTATCAGGCGGCAATGGAGGGCGGCCGACCCCGGCCGCCACAAAGCCACGCTGCGAAAATCGCTCGAACAGACAGCCCGTCGCCCGCAACGCGCATATTCGGCGGGCGAGGTCGCCCGCCCTCCACCGGCCTTCTAGCCCTCGATCAGCTTCTGCACCTGCTGAACGTCCTTGTCGCCGCGACCGCTGAGGTTCACCACGAGAATCTGATCCGGCTTCATCTCGCGGGCACGCTTGAGCGCGTGAACGAGGGCATGCGTTGACTCCAACGCCGGAATGATGCCTTCCGTCTGCGAGCAAAGCTTGAACGCCGCCAGGACCTCGTCGTCCGTCGCGTACGCGTAGCCGATGCGATTGAGATCGCGGTAAAAGGCGTGCTCGGGGCCGATCGCGGCATAGTCGAGCCCCGCGCTCACCGAGTGCGTCAGTTCGATCTGTCCCTCGGCATCCTGAAGAATGTAGGTCTTGCAGCCTTGCAGTACCCCGAGTTTTCCGCCCTCGAAGCGCGCGGCATGATCGCCGCGTTTGATGCCGCGACCGCCGGCCTCGACCCCAATGAGTCGCACCGACGGATCGTCGAGAAACTCGAAAAACACCCCGATTGCGTTCGAGCCGCCGCCGACGCAGGCGATGATCTCATCCGGCAGCCGGCCCTCGCGCTTCAGGATCTGTTCGCGCAATTCAAGTCCGATGACCCGGTGAAAATCGCGAACCATCATCGGATACGGATGCGCGCCGAGGGCCGAGCCGAGAATGTAGTGGGTCGAGCGCACATGGGTGACCCAGTCGCGCATCGCCTCGTTGATGGCTTCCTTGAGCGTTTTTTGACCGGCCTCAACTCCGACCACCTTCGCGCCCATCAGCCGCATGCGAAATACGTTCAGCGCCTGGCGCTCCATGTCGACCGCACCCATGTACACCGTGCAGTCGAAGCCAAACTTCGCGCACACCGCCGCCGTCGCGACGCCGTGCTGACCCGCGCCGGTTTCCGCAATCACCCGTTTCTTGCCCATGCGTCTGGCCAGCAGGGCCTGACCGAGCGCGTTGTTGATCTTGTGCGCGCCCGTGTGCAGCAGGTCCTCGCGCTTGAAATAGATCTTCGCTCCGCCGCAGTGACGGGTCAGTCGCTCCGCAAAATAAAGCTCCGTGGGACGCCCGGCGTACTCCTGCAGCATCTGGCGCAACTCGGCCTGAAAAGCCGGATCCTTCCGCGCGACTTCGTAGGCCGCCCCCAGCTCCTGCAACGCCGTCATCAGCGTTTCGGGCACGAAGACGCCGCCGTACGGTCCAAAGTGACCGGACGAATCGGGCTGGGTGAAGCGCGGCGCTGAGGAAGTGACGGGAACGGACATGCGGTTCAAGGCGTAGAGTGACGAGTGGCAGGTGTCGAGTGACAAGCCGGTGGCAGAAGCGAGAATCGAGGAGCGGGAACGGAGAATGTCACTGGGTTCATTGTGGGAGCGGCTTCATGCCGCGAATATCTGTCGAAGGAGCGAAGCCGACTTGGCAAACCATCGAATGTGGAAAACAGGAACTCATGAACGATCCCAAATGCTCGAAATCGATGGGTTTGCCCCTGATTTCCTGAGATCCAGATCGATCGAAGTCGGCGGCATTCGGCGATGCCGCCCTACATCGCTCACCGCTCACTATTCCTGAACCCGCTTCACCGTCAGCAGCGTAAAATCATCCCGCAGGCCGGTCTCACCCGTGAAGCGCTGGACCGCGTTGACCACGGCATCGTTGATTCCGCGCGCACTCTCGGCCTGGGCTCCGCGCAAGGCGTCGGCGAGGCGCGCGCCACCGAATTCCTTGTCTTCCGTATTCGGCGCTTCGGTCAGGCCATCCGTGTAGAGCACCAGAACGTCGCCTTCGCCAAAAGGCAGCGTGCGGTCAGCGATGACCTCGCCAAACATCGCCGGATCTACCATCCCGACCGGCATGCCCTCGGAGGGCGCAAAGTCGCTGCGGCGCGAACCGGTGGCCGCATCGAAATGCAGGAACAACGGCAGCTCGTGGCCCGCGCGCGCCCAGGTCACCTGGCGCATCCGCAGGTCGATCACGCCATAAATCATCGTGATGTACATGCCGCCGCGAATATCGCCGGACAGCGCACGATTGAGCTCGGACAGCACCTTGGCGGGCGACTCGTAGCGCGGGGCGATCTGATGGAGCAGCGTCCGGCAGATCGCCATCAGCAGCGACGCCGAGATGCCCTTGCCGGAAACGTCGGCCACGGCCACGCCGAGATGGGAATCGCCGAGCGGAAACACATCGTAGAGATCGCCGGTCACCTTTTGCGCCGCCAGATAGCGGGCATCGAGGTCGAGTCCCGGCATGCGCGGCATTCCGTGCGGCAGGAGCATCTGCTGGACATCGCTCGCGAGGGTCAGATCGAGATCGATGCGCTGCTTCTCAACCTGGAGATTGATGAAGTCGGCGTTGTGCACCGCCAGACCCGCCTGTTCCGCCAGCGCGGCCACCAGCGAGTAGTCGGTCTGGTTGAACGGCAGCCCGTCGGCCGCATTGCACACGCACAGCACGCCGATCAACCGGCGCCGCACGAGAATGGGTGCGGCGATCACGGACCGCACGACCAGCGCGGGATCGTCGTGCTTCACGATGCGCGGATCGCTGGCGGCGTTCACGATCAGCTCGCCCTCGCCCGTGGCGGCGACCCGACCGACGACCCCCTCGCCGACGGGAAACGATTCGCTCTTCAACACCTGCTCGATCAGCCGGGCGCGCGAGCCGGATTTCAGCGCCTCGTTGTCGGCGAGCGGCCGATGCGGAGGGAAAAGTCCCTCGACCGCCACGCCACGCATCATGTTGTCGGCCCCCTTCTCGAAAATGCAGGCGCTCAGCGCCCCGGTGCTCAGGATCGAGGCATGCACGATGCGCTGGAAGAGCTCGTCGCGCGTCAGGCGATCGCCGACCGCGTCCACCATGTTGTGCATGAAGTCGAGCACGACGCCGCGCTCCTCCAGCAGCGACAGCCGCTCCTCCTCCATCCGCGCCGCGTTGTGGCGGGCGCGCCAGTAGGACGCGTAGACGATCGCAGCGCCCAGAAGTACGCCGAGCAGGAACAGCATGATGCGTTACGCTAGCGCGATCCGACGCGATTGCGCAAGAATGCGAGCACGTCCTGAAACTTGGCCGCGTTGGCCGAATCCGTGGCCACCAGATGCTCGTGGGCCTCCAGGACCAACCGGGCGCTCTCCAGTTCGGTCTTCACCTTTTCCGGCAACGGCTGGGCCCCCTCGCCCACGGTCAAATTTGCCGCGCCGGTGTCCACCAGGGCCAGGCGGTTCAAGCCGAGATTGCGGATCAGCTCGAGATTGCGGTCATTCACCCGCGCGAGCGTGAAAGTGCCGGGCGGCTGCAGCTTCCGCAGCTCCAGCGCCGCGCCCGCCAGGACGCCCAGGAACGTGCTGTCCATGCTCGTGCAGAGCTGGAAATCGATCACGAAACGGGTGCGCCCCTGCTTGATCATTTCGGCGAAGAAATCCTTCAGGCAGCCGCTGTTCATGAACGAGGCGCGGCCTTCGATGCGTACGAGCACCGGATCGGCATAGGCATCGACCAGGAAGGCGGGCTTGTTGGTGGCGTCGGGCATGATTTATCCGGACCGGTCAGTTTTTCGCGACGATCTGGCGGAGCACGTACGGCAGAATGCCGCCGTGCTGGTAGTATTCAATCTCGATGGGCGTGTCGATTCGACACGTCACCGGAATGTCACGGGCCGGGCCTTCGACCGGGGTGACGCGCAGCGTCAGGTCCTGCTGGGGCTTCAGTTTGGTTGAGAGACCGACGACATCGTAGGACTCCGTGCCGTCCAGCTGCAGGGTGGCGGCCGTCGTGCCGTCCTTGAACTGCAGCGGCAGCACGCCCATGCCGACGAGATTCGAGCGGTGGATGCGTTCGAAGCTCTGCGCCACGACGACCTTCACGCCGAGCAGGTTGGTGCCCTTGGCGGCCCAGTCGCGCGAGGAACCCGTGCCGTACTCCTGCCCCGCGATGACGATCAGCGGAATGCCCTTTTCCTGGTAGGCCATCGAGGCGTCGAAGATCGACATCTTCTGGTATTCCGCGCGGCGGATCGTCGTGATGTCGCCCGGCTTCGGACCGTCCTTGTAGGCCAGCATGTTCTTGTCCACGGGCCCGAAGAGCGTATTGCCGCCCTCCTCGCCGCCGAGCATCAGGTTCTTGATGCGGACATTGGCAAACGTGCCGCGGGTCATGACGCGGTCGTTGCCACGCCGGGAGCCGTAGGAATTGAAGTCCTCGAAGGTCACGCCGTTTTCGAGCAGATAGCGGCCCGCCGGCGAGGTCTTCTTGATCGCACCGGCCGGCGAGATGTGGTCGGTCGTCACGGAGTCGCCGAAAATGCCGAGCGCACGCGCGCCCCGGATCTCGCGAATCGTCCCCGGCTGCAGGCTGAAGTTGGCGAAGAACGGCGGCTCCTGGATGTACGTCGACTTCGAATCGAACGCATACACGTTGCCGGTCGACGACGGAATCTCGTTCCACTTGGGATTCTGCGCGGCGAAATCCGTGTACAACCGGCGGAACACCTCCGGCTTCAGCGCCGCCTGCAGAAGATCGCGCACCTCCTGCAATGTCGGCCAGATGTCCTTCAGAAAAACATCCCGGCCGGAGGAATCCTTGCCGAGCGGCTCCTTGGCGAGATCGATGTCGACCCGACCCGCCAGCGCGAACGCCACGACCAGCGGCGGCGACATCAGGAAGTTCGCCTTGATGTTCTGATGCACGCGGGCCTCGAAATTGCGGTTACCCGAAAGGACCGAGGCGGCCACGAGGTCGTTCTTGACGACCACCTCTTCAATCGCCGGGTGCAGCGGGCCGGAGTTGCCGATACAGGTGGTGCAGCCGTAGCCCACCGTCTGAAAGCCGAGGCGATCCAGGTACGGCGTCAGGCCGGTCTTGTTCAGATAGTCGGTGACGACCCGGGAGCCGGGGGCGAGCGACGATTTCACGACCGGGTTGACGCTCAGGCCGCGCTCGACCGCCTTCTTGGCGAGAAGACCCGCCGCGAGCATCACACTGGGATTCGACGTGTTCGTGCAGCTCGTGATCGCCGCGATCAGCACCGAGCCGTGGCCAATGTCGCCCTCGACGCGTTGCGCGGGACTTTCGACGCGATCGGGAGTCGGACGATTGGCCGTCATTTCGCGCTCGGTGGCTGCATTGGTTGCCTGGGCGGCGGCCTTGGTCGCCGAAACCGGTTCCTGGCTCCCGCCGCCGCCGTGAAACGAGCCGCTGGCCGCGACATGGTGCGTCGAACCCAGATCGGCGGCATTCTTGCCAAATCCGTTTTCGGTGACCGGCTTCGCAAATGCGGTCGTGAATTCCTGCTTCAATTTCGGCAGTTCGATCCGGTCCTGCGGACGCTTCGGGCCCGCCACGCTCGGGTTCACCGAGGCGAGGTCGAGTTCGACCACCTGGGAATAGTCGATCGCTCCTTTCGCCGGCATGCCCCAGAGACCCTGCGCCTTGTAGTAAGCCTCGTAGGTAGCGACAAACTTCTCGTCGCGGCCCGTCGCGCGCAGGTAGTTCGCGCATTCGGCATCGATCGGGAAAAAGCCCATCGTCGCGCCATATTCGGGCGCCATGTTGGCTATCGTCGCGCGGTCCACCACGGGCAGCGCCGCGGCACCCGGGCCGAAAAACTCCACGAATTTGCCAACGACCTTCGTCTTGCGCATCAGCTGGGTCACGGTGAGCGCGAGGTCCGTCGCCGTGACACCTTCGCGCAACGCGCCCGTGAGGTGTACACCGACGACGTCGGGAGTGAGGAAATACACCGGTTGGCCGAGCATGCCGGCCTCCGCCTCGATGCCACCGACGCCCCAGCCCACAATGCCAAGGCCATTGATCATCGTCGTGTGCGAATCGGTGCCGACCAGCGTGTCCGGGTACCAGACGTCGCCGGCGCTCAGCACGCCCTTGGCGAGATATTCGAGATTCACCTGGTGCACAATGCCAATGCCCGGCGGGACAACCTTGAAGGTATCGAACGCCTGCATGCCCCATTTGAGGAACTGGTAGCGTTCCCGGTTGCGCGTGAACTCGAGATCGAGATTCCGGCGCAGGGCCTCGGCGCTGCCGGCAAAGTCAACCTGCACGGAGTGATCGACCACGAGATCCACCGGCACCAGCGGCTCGATGATCTTCGGATTCTTGCCCATCTTCGCGACGGCCGAGCGCATGGCGGCCAGGTCGACCAGCAACGGCACCCCGGTGAAATCCTGGAGGACAATGCGCGCGACCACGAAGGGAATCTCGGCCGTGCGCGCCTCGTTCGGCTTCCACGAGGCCAGGTCGCGCACGTTCTGCTCCATCACCCGCTGTCCGTCGCAGTTGCGCAGGACGGATTCCAGCACCAGCCGGATGCTGACAGGCAGGCGCGAGACCGGGAAGCCGGCCTTCTCGAGCGCGGGCAGCGAATAAAACTTCCTGCTGCCATCGAAGGCCTGGAGGGTATTGAAGGGATTCGGAACGGACACGGTGGATATCGGTTGGTTGAGAGGGAAAAAGAAATCCGGCGTTCGCTATTTGGCCAGCGCCGCTTTGACCGCGGCAAAACTCGGCAGGTCTTTCGTGGTCGGGGTCTGCTCGGCATATTTCACGATGCCATCCTTTCCGATCACAAAGGCGGCCCGCGCCGAAGCCTCGTAGATTCCGGCAAACGTGGGATGAACGACGCCATAGGCGCGCGTCACGGTCTTGTTCAGGTCGCTGAGCAGCGTGATCCCGATCTTGTGCATCTTTGCCCAAACTTCGAGCGCGTAGGGCGAGTCGACGCTCAGGCCATAAACCGTCGCGCCGAGCCTGGTGTACTCCTCGAGGCCGGACGTGATGTCGCAAAACTCCTGCGTGCACGTGCCGGTGAATGCACCCGGCACGAACAGGAGCACCGTTTGACTGTGTCCGAAAGCGTCGCTCAGCTTCACGTCCTTCAGACCGTCGGGAGTCTTGGTCTTGAGCGTGAAATCGGGGGCTCGGGAGCCAACGGCGATGGGCATGACGGAACGAAAACGGAAGAGTCGATTGAACCGGAAAGGAGCAAAACGGTGAGCAACGCCATTGCCCGCCGCAACCCCATTTCCACTCTATGAGCCGGGATACTAAACACGGGTGCGCAACCATTAGCCGAAGCCCGCTTCCCTTCGGGGTTTGCCTACTGCGCGCTTGCGTCGGTCCGCCCCGGCCCGGTTAACTCCCGCCCTTCATGAGCGACATCCTGGCTGAACTCGAATGGCGGGGCCTGCTGGCCGATTGCACGGACCGCGCCGCGCTCGCCCAGCGCACCCAAGAGGGTCCGATCACGCTCTATTGCGGCTTCGATCCCACGGCCGACTCGCTCCATGTCGGCAATCTCGTCCCCCTTTTCGCCCTCCGGCGTTTCCAGCTCGCCGGTCACCACCCGATCGCACTCGCCGGCGGAGCCACCGGCATGGTCGGCGACCCCTCCGGAAAATCCGACGAGCGCAACCTGCTGACGCCCGACCAGCTCGCCCACAACCTGTCGTGCATCAAGCCGCAGCTGGCTCGCTTCCTCGATTTCACCACGGCCAAAAATCCTGCGCGCGTCGTCAACAATTTCGACTGGACGGGCCAGGTCACGTTTCTCGAATTCCTCCGCGACATCGGCAAATACATCACGGTCAATTCGATGGTGGCCAAGGACTCCGTCCGGTCCCGCATGGAGGAACGCAGCACTGGCATCAGCTTCACGGAGTTCAGCTACATGCTGCTGCAGGGATTCGATTTCCTGCACCTGCGCGAGACCTTGAAATGCGAACTCCAGGTCGGCGCGACCGATCAGTGGGGCAACATCACGGTCGGCACCGAACTCACCCGCAAGAAACTGGGCGCGACGGTCTGGGGACTCGTTTTTCCGCTGCTCACCAAATCCGACGGCTCGAAGTACGGCAAGACCGCGACCGGCACCGTCTGGCTCGATCCGAAACGTACCTCGCCCTACCGGTTCTACCAGTTCTTCGTGAATTCCGACGATGCGGACGTCGTCAAGCTGCTCAAGGTGCTGACCTTCCTCACCCAGGATGAGATTACCGCCCTCGAAAACGAGTTGAAGACGAATCCGGGTGCCCGCGCCGCCCAGCGTGCGCTCGCCCGCGAAATGACAACCCTCGTTCACGGACCGGACGAGTGCGCCAACGCCATTCGCGCCAGCGAAGCCATTTTTGGCGGACAGGTCACCCAGCTCGACTCTTCCCAATTGGATATGATTGGACGCGAAGTGCCCCACAAGCTTTTCGATCCGGCGAATCCCGACCTCAGCGCCGGATTCAATCCGATCGGGGCCAAACTGGTCGATGCGATCATTTTTTCCGGCCTCTTCCAATCGAAGAACCAGGCGCGTCAGGCAATTCAAAGCGGCGGCGTTTACCTGAATGACCAACGCGTTTCGGATCCGACTCGCGCGATCGCGCACGCCGATTTGTTGAACCGTCGCCATCTGGTGCTTCGGCACGGTGCCCGGAATTACGTTTTTCTGTCCGCCGTCACGCCGATTTCCGAATAGGCCGATTGGCCATCCCGGTCGCATGCGCAACGGGTATGGCTCGCTGTAGGAGCGGCTTTACGCCGCGATCGATCACGGCGTAAAGCCGCTCCTGCAACTGGGCAATATGAAGGATTTGCGCCACGGAGAGGCCGGCGGGACGCCGTCCCCTACCAGATCTGTGCGGGCTCGCTGCGGTCGGGGACAATGTCTTATCGGCCCGTCCCACCGCAGGTTGTCGTGCCTCGTTGGCGGTTCATCGCGCCCGCTTTGCCTCTCAATCCGAACCTGTACGACGACGCCTTAGCCGGATTGTAGGCGACTGCTGCAAATCGCGTGCTGCTGATTGTTTAGCCTAATTTGCGGAGTGGAACGTCCGTTGACAAGGGTGCGGCCCTCGTGGCCGTCTGCAGTCACCAACCACCATACATCCGTGACCATCTCATCCGTTTCCTCGTGCGGCGGCGCCAGCCAGTCCGACACGCAGAATCGATACTCGAAATCCCGCGCCGACATGCAGGCGCTTTCGTCCGCCGTTCAGTCGGGCGACATGACCTCGGCCCAGCAGGCGCTGACTCAACTGCAACAGGACTCCCCGCTCGTGGCGCAGGCCCTCCAGTCGGGTGATTCCAGTTCCGACAGCCCGCAGGTTTCCGCGCTGAAGTCGCTGGCGAGCGCCGTCCAGTCCGGTGACGCCTCCGCGGCGCAATCGGCACTCTCCCAGCTCCAGCAGAGCGGACCGGGCGGAAGCAGTGGCGTGCATGGACACCACCATCATCACCATCACGCGGCTCCGACGGATCCGGCCACGACCGACAACACGACGTCGTCGACCAACGACAGTTCGGCCGGCTCGCTGATCAACGTTTCCGTCTGATTTCCGGCGGCCGACGGGTCGCCGAAGTCTATTCGTTCTCCGCGTCCGGAAAAATCCCCGGGCGTGGAGAATTTTCGGGCTCAAGGCGGGACCGGAAGTGTCGATGAACATACGACCCCGTTTCGGCCATGGACCCCCGTGTCGCCATTGCTTTCCCTTCGTCTTCCCGCGGCGCACGCGGAAGCTATCGCCGCACGTTTTCCGATTTCCTCGCGCTCGATCGCGCCTTGATGGCGGATGATCTCGTGGCCGCGCAGGAGGCCTTTGCCCGCCTGCAGGACGACTCGATTGAACTGGCTGACGCCGTCTCGCGACATCCGTTTCCTTCCGACACTCCTCACGTGCGGGCGCTGAAGGATCTGGGGCGGGCACTGATCGACGGTGACCTGATGGGTGCCAAGAAATCGCTCCTGCGTTTTCACTGAGGTCTGTTGGTCGAGGCGGAACCGGGCCTCCCCATTCGACAGGCTCAGGGCCTCGAGCGGAGGCGGGAGGCGGACCGGTTCGTCTTGCTCGGATGTCAAATCAGCGCGTCCGGAGGTCGCGCTCCACCGGCGACCGTCGCCCAAAACATTCCCCGGCTTGCCGTTTTCGCCCGGCTCGCCAATGGATGAATCGATGTCGGCTTGCCTCGCCCAGGTGACTTTTCTCGTTCGCGACTACGACGAGGCGATCGATTTTTTCGTCGGCAAGCTGGGGTTCTCGCTCGTCGAAGACTCGCACCTGAGCGCCACCAAGCGCTGGGTCGTTGTCCGTCCCGCAGGATCTGCCGCCCCGGCTTTGCTGCTGGCCCGCGCCGTCGGGGAGCGCCAGATGGCCGCCATCGGAAATCAATGCGGCGACCGGGTCGGGTTTTTTCTGCACACGGACAACTTCGACCGCAGTCACGCCGCTATGACCGAACGCGGCGTCCGCTTTCTCGAATCTCCCCGCACCGAAGCCTACGGAAAAGTCGCCGTGTTTGCCGATCTTTACGGAAATCGCTGGGATCTGATCGAGCCGCACGCCGCGTCCACACCATAACCCCTTCCGCCCGGTCGGCATTTCGGGCCCCACCTTATGAACTCCGACGAACTGCGCCGCCTCCAGGCCCCACTCAAATCCCGGTATCGGGAGAATCCCGACTCCGCGCTCGTGACCATGTCGGTGCGCGGTCAACTCGGCGAGGCAGCAACCTGCCGGGTCGAAACCGCAGGCGGCGTTGTGGTCGCCGGACTTCATCCCGCCACGGGCGGCGACGGAACCGCGCGATGCTCCGCGGAAATGCTGCTCGAGGCCCTGGTCGGATGTGCCGGCGTCACCCTGAACGCGGTCGCCACGTCGATGGGCGTCGCCTGGCGCAGCGCTACGATCGAGGCGGAAGGCATGATGGATTTTCGAGGAACGCTCGGCGTCTCCCGTGAAGTCCCGGTGGGATTTCAGAGCATCCGGCTGACGTTTCGCTTCGACTCCGATGCCTCGCACGAACAACTCGCGAAACTCGTCGAACTCACCGAGCGCTACTGCGTCGTGTACCAGACGTTGAAATCGCCACCCTCCATCCAGGCGGTCATCGCCCGGGTATAGCAGATCAGGTTCCGCGCGGCGGTTCCCAGAGTTCGATGCGGTTGCCTTCCGCGTCCTTGATCCAGGCAAATTTTCCGTAGGGCGTGTCCTCGACCTTGGGATCGATCCAGACACCTTCGCGCTTCAGCGCCGTCAACAGCTTCTTCAGATCCTTGACGCGATAGTTGATCATGAACTCCTGCTTGCTCCCGCTGAACGTTTCCTTGGTTCGAGGAAAAACACTCCAGACGGACGTGCCCTTCTTGTGCGGCGCCTTCGCCTCCCGCCACTCGATCGACCAGCCGCCCCAGTTCGGGTCGAGCGGCAAACCAAGATGTTTTTGATACCATGATCGGAGCTTCTTTTCATTCTTCGCCTTGAAGAAGACCCCTCCGAATCCCGTGACGCGTGTCAGCTTTTTCATGGCGCGATCCTGACTATTCACCGCGGATAATCACGCCATTCCCGAGCAATGCGTGGAAAAAGTTGCTGCCGGATTGCCATTGGCCGCGAGTCACGCCTGAATCGCCCGCCCGCTGGCATCGTGACCAACGCGGCGCCGGCCCCATGAAAAACCGTCCCCTGCTTCGCGCCATCCTCACCGGCGGCGCCATCGCCGGCGCCTTCGACATCACGTACGCCACGGTCTTTTCGGCGTTTTATGGAGTCACCCCGCTGCGGGTCCTGAAATCCGTGGCCGGCGGACTCCTGGGCAAGGCGGCCTTCGACGGCGGACTGCCGGTGGCTGCCCTGGGGCTCGCGCTGCACTTCACCGTCGCGCTGACCTGGGCCGCGCTGTTTTGCCTGGCGAGCCTGGCCATGCCCGTCTTTCGCCGGCACGCGATCGTGTCGGGCGTCCTTTTCGGCGCGTTGATCTACGGCACCATGTATCTCGTGGTTCTGCCCAATTCCGCCTATCCCTCGAAGGTTGTTTTCACCACGGCCTCCGTTTGCCGAAATCTTGCCGTCCACATGTTTCTCATCGGACTGCCGATCGCGCTCGCGGCGCGAATGATTTCGCCGGCACCCAAGACCAGGTCTCTCCCGGAATAGATCTGGCCGCAAAAGAACGCCAAGGGCGCAAAAAGGATCCTGATTTTTTATCGCGAAAATGGCGATCATGCCCTCTGCCACCACCGCACTCCGGCAAATCGGGTCGAAAGTTATCGGTTGATAGCCTTGCCCTTTTTGCGGCCAATATTTCCCCTCTCAGCCACCCAGATATTTCGACGCCGCCTCGGTATCCGTCAACCAGACGACATTGCCGGCGCATGATCGCAGCACCTGACCGGGGACGTTGACCGGATCGTACGGACCGGACAGCACGCGATGCAGCGCTTCGGCTTTTCCGGCTCCGCGCACGATCACGACGATGAGTCCGCACACTTTCAGCCCGGCGGGCGTGATGGTCAGACGCCAGCCCTGCGGCGTATCCACGGCGGCAAAGAGATTGTCCGTCGGCTGACGCAACAACGGACTCCCCGGGAAAAAGGACGCCGTGTGCGTGTTGTCGCCGAGCCCGAGAAAACACAGGTCGAATCCCCGTCCCGCGCCCAAAATCGTTGCGGCCCGTTTCTCGAAACTGGCCGCCGCCTCGGGCGGCGGAAGCTCGACGGGCCAGGGATGCTTGTTGGCGGAGGCGATTCCGAGCGGTGACAGCAATCCCCGGTCGGCGTTGCCGAAGTTGCTGTCGGGACTGGAGAGCGGAACGGTGCGCTCATCGCTCGTGAACCAATGCGTCCCGGAACGCAGCGTGGGCGAGAGCGCATCGCGCTGGACGCACCACCGGTACCAATCCTTCGGCGTTTCGCCGCCGGTCAGGGCCCACGAATACGATTTTCCCGCGGCGACCCGTCCGCGCTGGGCGCCGGCGAGAAACGCCGCCGTCTGAAAACATTCCTCGCGACTGCCGATGAAGACGCGGCCGTAACTCGAGCTCAGCTCCTTCATCGTCAGGCCGGAGCCAGGATCAGAAAAACATCGCCTCGGACAGCGCCATTTCCGGCGCCAGCAGATGCGCGCCCACGGTGAGCGTCGACCGGCCGGAGCCGAGATCGCCCGTAAAACGCGCCTCGTTCTTCGTCAGGTTCGCCTGCCAGTGAAAAATCTTCTTCCGGTCGTGATACGTGAACGTCAGCTCGAACGACCCGGCGCATTTCTCATCCGTCACGCGGAAATCGATCGTTTCGGGTTTCGCGCCGCAGCGCGCGACTCCTTTGCGGACCCAGTTGAGCAAGGCGCTCGCTTCCGCCGGCACGCCCGCGCCGTGGCAAAGCGCGACGCGTTCGAGTCCGGCAATTATTTTCTCCGGTGCATAGCGACTGAGAAACTGGCCGAGATTCTGCCGCAACGGCAAGGTGCGCGTATAGGCCAGGTCGCGGACGGCGGACAGATTGGGCCAGGGATACGTGAAGGTCTCCGGCGGCGCCTCGGCGCCATCGAACATGATGCGTTTCGACCGGCTCAGCAGGTAGCTGTAGTCGGCCAGTCGCCGCACATCGGCAAATCCGTGCGGCCAGTAATAAAGCGGAAGGTCGCTCGAGAGACAGACGGTCACCTGGTTCTCGAGGTGCAGGCGCGCCGGCATCGTGTAGTGCAACAGCACGACCTCGACGCACCGCATGTCGCTCTTCGATTTTCCGAGGAAACACTCGCCGTAGATCTTCGCCCGGATTTCCGCCGCCGCCTTCGGATCGTAGTCGGGACAGAGCACGACGACACGGCAGGGATAGCGGTGGGCGAACTGCAGGGTGCGATCGAACTGCACCCGCGCGTCCTTGACGTCGGTGCGCCGCCCGTAATGCAGCACGAGATTGAGCTGCACGGCCCGGTTGTCCTTCGCCGGAGTGTCGGCCCATAGCTTTTCGAATCCGGCGGCAATGGAGCCGACGGGAACTTCCTTTCCGGGCAGGGCGTCGAAGATTTCCGGCATGGGTCTGGAGGCAGCGGCCCGCGCGGGACGCAAAGTCAGGGTTCGCGCCAGCAGTGGCCCGTGGCGTTGGTCAGTTCGTCGGCGGACTTCGGTCCCCAACTGCCCGCCACGTAAGTGTCGAGCCCCTGGCGACCCTGTTTCGCCCAGTGCTCGAGCACCGGCGTCATGATCTGCCACGACTCCTCCGTCTCGTCGCCCCGAATGAACAGCGTGCTGTCGCCGATCATCGCGTCGAGCACGAGGCGTTCGTAGGCCTCCGGTGTGTTCGAACCGAAGGTCGTCGAGTACTTGAAATCCATCTTCACCGGCTGCGTCCGGGTCTCGAGGCCCGGAATCTTCGCGTTGAGCAGCATGCTGAGGCCCTCGTCCGGCTGGATCTGAAACACGAGCGTGTTGTCGGCCAGCTGGAATTTCTCCGACTCGGCGAACAGGCTGCCGGGCGCGGGACGGAAACGGATGGCGATCTCGCTCACGCGGCGGGCCATGCGCTTGCCGGAACGAAGATAAAACGGGACCCCCTGCCAACGCCAGTTGTTGATCGAGAGCCGGAGCGCCGCGTAGGTCTCGGTGGTCGAATTCGGCGCCACGTCCTTTTCCTGGAGATAGCCCGGGACCTCCTTGCCACCCACCACGCCGGCGATGTACTGCGCCCGCGCGGAATCGCCCGGCGTGCCGAGATTGACCGGCTGGATCGCCTTGAAAACCTTCACCTTTTCGTCGCGCAGCGCCTCGCCGGCCATCGATACCGGCGGCTCCATCGCAGTGAGCGCGAGCAGCTGCATGGTGTGATTCTGGATCATGTCGCGCAGGCAGCCGCTTTGCTCGTAGTAACCTGCGCGCGATTCGACGCCCACCTGCTCCGCTACGGTGATCTGGACCGAATCGATGAAATTGCGATTCCACAACGGCTCGAAAATCGAGTTGGCAAAACGCTGCACGAGCAGGTCCTGCACCGTCTCCTTGCCGAGATAGTGGTCGATGCGAAAAACCTGCTGTTCCGCAAATACGGAGCGCAGCTCCTTGTTCAGCGCCTGCGCGCTCGCGAGGTCACGGCCAAAGGGTTTCTCGATGATGACCTTCGAGGCCGTCGCCTCGTGGAGGTGACGCGCGGCCAGCCCGCTGGCGCCGAGATTCTGGATGATCGGCGCAAAGACGGTCGGCGGCGTCGAAATGTAGAACAAGCTCTGCATCGGCTGGCCCGTCTGCTGCTCGAGCGCGTTGATCTTTTGCGCCAGCTTGTCGAACGCCGCCTTCTCATCGTATCCGCCGGCCACGTACGTCGTGCGATCGGCCAGGTGGGCCCAGACGTCGTCCTTCAGTTCGCGGCGCGAAAACTCCTTGATCGCATCCGCGGCGATCTTCTGGAACTCCGAGTCGGGAATGGGCTTCCGGCCGAAACCGATCAGCGAAAAATCCGCCGGCAGCAGCCCGTCGTAGGCCAGATTGTAGATTGCGGGAATCAGTTTCCGCGCGGTCAGGTCGCCCGAGGCGCCGAAGATGACGACGACGGTCGGCGGCGAACCCCGGTGCTTGCTCAGACCGTGCAAGAAGGGATGCCGCGTGGACTCAGCCATAATCGGGCGACTGTCCTTCTCCTCGGAATCGTCCGCAAGAAATTAATTCCCGCCGGCGCCCCGAAACCCTGTCATGAGCCGCCGGCGAATGGCGCCAGCGAACCGCTCTGGCGCGCCACGTGATAGCCTTTGGGAAACAGCGGCACGTTTTCGAAATGATGACACTGCGACGGCAGGCGGTTGCTCAAGGTCACCTCTACCACGTCGAAGCGAAAATTCCGCGGCGGGTGTTCGAGCGCGGAAAGGTACGCGTGGACAGCTCCACGCAACGCCTTCCGTTTGCGCTCGTTGATCGCGTCGTAGCCGGGCACCAGCGCGTCGGCGTCGCGCGCCTTGACCTCGACGAAAACGAGCACCTCGCCATCGCGCATCACGAGGTCGATCTCCTGCCGGCGGTCGCGCGGATTGCGCCAGTTGCGCGCCACCACGGAATAGGCGTGCCGACGCTGCAGATAATCCGCCGCGGCCACCTCACCCCGCGCTCCCGCTCCCGCCGCGCCGCCGTCCGCGCGCTCCTCGCGCCACCGGTGCCATACGTCCTTGAGCCAAGCAAGCATGCGTCAAAAAGTTCGCCCTCGACCACGCGGAAAAAAGGAGCTACATGCAAGTGCGTTTTTGACACCTCCGCCGCCCGCCCCGGGAACCGGTTCGGGCTTTTTTTCGACCCAGGCTTTTCTCCCACATGGCTTCCCAAAGCAACCTCACCGGCGCCCTCCGCCGCTCGCTTCTCATCAAGATCATTTCGAAGCCGGCGCCGAGCCGGGAGGACGTCAATTCCGTCATTGAATTGACCGCGAGCAAGGTGGTGGAGGCCCTGCAGGCGCAGTCGATGACCTTCTACCTCGTCGAGGGCGGCGAGATCGCGTTCAAGCAGGTCTACTATTCCCCGACGCTCTGGGGACAGGACAAGGACAAGGAAATCCAGTTTCGCGACGCCTCCAAGAAGCTGCTGACCCTCAAGCTGCCCGCCGGCACCGGCAACGTCGGCAAGGTCATCCAGACCGGCGAGCCGATGTTTTTCAGCAACAAGGGCGCCGAGGCGGCCTCGCTCAAGAGCATGAACGTCGGCTTCGAGGTCCACTCGATGCTCACGGTCCCGCTCAAGACGAACATCGTCATCGGCGCGATCCAGGTGCTCAACAAGGAGCCGTCCGCGGGCACCGGCGGCCAGTTCACGCAGAAGGACCTGGCCGTCCTGAAGGAAGTCGCCGAGTACTCGTCGTCCCTCATCCAGCGCATGCTGGATCCGAAGTTCCAGCTCAGCGCCGAGGACACCGCCAAGTTCATCTCCAAGTTCACCGACCTTCCGCTCGTCACCAAGCTCGATGAGAACGAGGTCGACGAGAAAATCGTCGAGATCACCGGCGACGCCGTCATCCGCCGCGAACAGGTTTTCCCCACGAAGAAAGTCGGCACCAACGGCGTGTCCGTGCTGATGGTCAATCCGCTCGACTACGCCAAGCGCGAGTCGTTCCAGCAGGCGACCGAGCTGCACATCGAGGACGTGCGCGTCATTCCGGCCACCTTTCTCGAGGAGCTGCTGAAGCGCTATTTCAAGGATTCCAAGCAGACCGCCAAGTCGCCGGAGGCCGGCGACGTCGACATCGACGAGGTCGCCGACCTGATCGGCACCGCCTACACCGGCGAGGGCGGCGAGGTGAAGGCGGCCGACCTCGAGAGCGAGGATTCGGCGCCCATCATCCAGCTCTGCAACCGCATCATCGAGGACGCGTACATTTCGGGCGCCTCCGACATTCACATCGAGCCCCTCGAAAAGGAACTGCTGGTCCGGTACCGCGTCGACGGCATGTGCACGGAAAAGCTCCGTTTGCCGAAACAGGTCTGCAACGCGCTCGTCACGCGCATCAAGATCATGTGCAACCTCGACATCTCGGAACGCCGGTTGCCGCAGGACGGACGCATCGTGTTCAAGAAATACACGAAGAAGAACATCGACATCGACCTTCGTGTCGCCACCGGACCGATGAACCACGGCGAGAAGGTGGTCATGCGTATTCTCGACAAGCAAAAGTCCACCCTGCCCCTGCCCGCGCTCGGCTTCTCGGAGGAGAACCTGGAAAAATATCGCGAGTGCGTGCGCCAGCCGTACGGCATGATTCTCCACTGCGGCCCGACCGGCTCCGGCAAGTCGATGACGCTGTACTCCGCGCTCGGCGAGGTGAACACGCCCGACGTGAACATCCAGACCGCCGAGGACCCGATCGAATACACGCTGGCCGGCATCAACCAGATGCAGATGAACCGTCTCATCGGCCTCACCTTCGAGCGCGCCCTGCGGTGCTACCTCCGCATGGATCCCGATATCATTCTCGTCGGTGAAATTCGCGACAAGGAAACCGCCGCCATCGCATGCGAAGCGGCGCTCACCGGTCACCTTCTGGTCTCGACGCTGCACACCAACGACGCCCCGTCCACGGTGTCGCGCATGGGCGAGATGGGCATCGAGCCCTTCAATATTTCCGCCTCGCTGGTCTGCGTGTGCGCCCAGCGTTTGCTTCGCCGCGTGTGCAAGAACTGCAAGGTCAAGTACACGCCCGAGGGCCGCGAAAAATCGATCCTCGAGAAGGCGATTGGCTGGAGCGGCGAGATCTACAAGGCCGCGCCCGGCGGCTGCCACATCTGCAGCGGCAACGCCTACAAGGGCCGCGTCGGCATCCACGAACTCATGGTCAACTCCGAGGAACTCACGGAGGCGATCAACAAGGAGGTCGAGGTCGCCGACCTCAAGCGCGTCGCGATGAAGAACGGCATGAAGACCCTGCACCAGGACTCGATGCTCAAGGTGAAGATGGGCCTGACCACCATGGAGGACGCCCTCGCCAACGTGCCGCCCGACCTCATCCTCTGATCTTATCGCCCGGCGGTCTTCCGCCCTGCGACTACGAACCGAAAAGGCGCGGCTCCGGCCGCGCCTTTTTGATGTAGGGCGGGGTCGCCCGACCTGAGTCTGTCGAAGGTCCGAACCCCGCCAATCCCTTCGCGGCGTAAAGCCGCTCCCACCACTATCGCCTCCATCCATAAAATAGAGTACTCACGAGTCCGGTCTTTCAGTTGAGCGCCCCTCCGTGGTTAGCTATTTTTCTCCGCAGGTGAACTGCCCCGCAAATATGACACAGACCTGACCGGCCCCCTCTCGCTATGACGCGCCGGGCGGTTGCCCGGGCGTCGCGCTTGCCGATTGCTCGCCAGCAGATAACTCCGATCGTACCGCAGTCCGATTGCGCCTCCGGATGACGGCCCCGACTGCATCCGACATGTCCCAACGCTCCCCGGCATCCTCGTCTCAGGTTTTCGACCTGACGGTCCCCGATCTCGCCCTCGAAAAGGGCGGGCTCGTGCGGCGTCACCGCCTGCATGGCTGGTGGTGGGGACCTATGGGTGATGGTCCGGATCATCTGACGCCCGAGACGCCGACCGTCCTGCTGGTGCACGCGTTGACCGGCGGCGCCCAGGCCGGCGGTCCCGGCGGCTGGTGGGAACCGCTTATCGGTCCGGGCAAGGCTCTCGACCCCGCGCATTGCCGGATCATCTGCTTCAACAATCTCGGGTCCTTCTACGGCAGCAGCGCCCCAGGCATGCCCGGCTTCCCGCGCGGTCCGCGGGTTACGCTCACGTCGGGCGACATCGCACGCTCCCTGCTGCTCGGGCTGGATCGCCTCGGCATCGAGCGCGTCCAGCTCGCGGCTGGGGGCTCGCTGGGCGGCATGGTGGTGCTGGCCCTGGGAGCCATCGCCCCCAAACGCTTCGAACGCCTCTTGCCCATCGCCGCCTGCGCTGCCACCAGCGCGTGGGTGGTCGGCTGGAATCATGTCGGACGCGAAATCCTCCGCCTCGATCCGGGATATCCGCATCACGTCAACCGCGGCCTCGAACTCGCGCGCCAGCTGGCGATGCTGACGTATCGCGCCGAACCCGGCTTGGACACTGCGCAGCACCGCAGTCTGCCTTCCATTCGCCGCTTCAAGGGCTATCGCGTCCAGAGCTACCTCGAGCACCACGGGCGCAAGCTGAAAAACCGCTTCACCGCGCGCTGTTACGAGCTGCTCCTCGACGCGATGGATCACCACGATCTTTTCCGTCCCCTGCCCGGAACGACCGGCCCTGCCCTCGGCCGCATCCGCGCCGCCACGTTCGTCGTCCATGTCGCCACCGACCAGCTTTTCACCCCCGCCCAATCGGACGCACTCGTGGCCGAACTCCGCCGTCATGGGACGCCGGTGACGCGCGCGATTCTGCGCAGTCCGCACGGACACGACGCATTCCTCATTGAATGGCCTCAGCTCGCCGCCATTGTAAAGCGGGCCCTGCGGCTTCCGGCGCCGCGCACATGAGCAACCAATGGCACGTCTATAAATTCGGCGGCACTTCCCTGGGCACCCCGGGACGCCTGCCGCGCGTCCTCGAACTTGTCGCCGCGGCCCCCAAACCGCTTGCCCTCGTGGTTTCCGCCCTCGGCGACACCACGGACTGGCTCATCCTCGCCGCGCGCTCCGCGGCCGACGGCGAGATCGCCCAGGCCCGCAGCGAACTCGGACGTGTCCGGGAACTCGCGCTCGGCATTGCCCGCCCGATTTTCACGCCCCACGGCCTGCGCGCGTTCAAGGCGGATCTCGACGAGGTTCTCATGCCCGTCGAGCGGCTGTTGTCGGGCATCGAACTGACCCGCGAGTGCTCGCCGCGCTCGCTCGACGCCGTGATCAGCACGGGCGAACGAATTTCATCGGCGCTGGTTGCGCGCGCATTGTCGGAACACGGCTCGCCGGCGCTCGCGGTCGATGCGCGTGACTTCGTCGTCACCGACTCCGCGTTTGGCTCCGCCGCGGTCGATCTCGGCCCGACCACCCAGAAATTCAACGATATCTTCCCGAAGTGGTCGGCCGGCATCCCGGTCATCACCGGATTCATCGGCCGCACGCGCGATGGACACACCGCGACTCTCGGACGGAATGGCTCCGATTACACCGCCACTCTCGTCACCTCCCTGCTCAAGGCCGAGGCCGTGACGGTCTGGACCGACGTGCTCGGCGTCATGACGGCCGACCCGAATCTCGTGCCCGAAGCCGGTCCCGTCGACCGGCTGTCGTACGACGAGGCGCTCGAACTCGCGTATTTCGGCACGCGGATGTTTCACCCGCGGACAATCATTCCGCTGCGCGACTGCGGAGCGGCCCTGGTCATCCGCAGCACGACCCAGCCGACGGCGCCCGGCACGCGCATCGACGCCACCGGACATCCGGACCCAAGCCGTCCGACCTGCGTCACCAGCCTCGAACAACTCACTCTCATCGGCGTCCAGTCGCGCCGGACCGGCCCCGGTCGCCCCATCGCCAGCCGCATTCTCGCCGCGCTCGACGGCGCGGGCGTGCGCGTCTGGCTGACGACCGAGTCCACCCTCGGCCAGACCTTCTCCGTCGTTGTTCCGCTGGCCGACGAGGAGCGAGCGCGCTCGATCCTGCAGAAGGCCCTCGCACCTGAGCTGCACCACAACGATCTATCGCTCGGGCCGATTCTTTCCCCGGTCTCACTCGTCACCCTCGTCGCCGAGACGATGGGGCGAAAGCCGAATGTCGCCGGTCGCATGCTCAATGCCATCGGCAGCGTCGGCATCCAGGTCCGCGCCCTCGCCCAGGGCGCCGCCGCCCGCAGCATTTCGTGCGTCGTCGATGCCGACACCACCGCACTGGCCGTGCGCACGGTCCACGCCGCGTTCAACCTCGCGCACGCCGAAATCAGCGTGCTTCTGCTCGGCAAGGGCATCGTCGGAGGAAAACTGCTCAAGCAACTCGAGGCCCAGGAAAACACCCTGCGCGCGCAGCACGACGTGCATCTGCGCCTCGTCGGCCTTTCAGGGAGCCGGGGCGGAGTGATCGAACCACGCGGGCTGCCGCCGGGAGAAGCCGTCGCCCGTTTGGAGCAGGCCCTGGCGGGCCGGACCGCCCGAAGCGTCTCCGATCTCCTGCCGGCCCTCGCCCAGCTGCCGAATCCGGTGATGGTCGACTGCACCGGCGCCCCGGGGATGGAAGCGCTGTACATCGAGGCCTTCACGCGCGGCATCAATGTCGTCTCCTCCAACAAGCAGCCGCTCGCCCTGCCCACCGATCAACGCGACCGCCTCGTGTATTCCGCGCGTCGTCACTACCGCGCCTACCACTACGAGACGACCGTCGGCGCCGCCCTGCCCGTCATCGAGACGTTGAAGAATCTGGTGCGCACGGGCGACCGCGTCGTGCGCATCGAAGGCGCATTCTCCGGCACGCTGGGTTACCTGTGCGAGCAACTCGTGATGGGCACCCAGCTCTCCGCGGCCGTGCGGACCGCGAAGGACCTGGGCTATACCGAGCCGCATCCGCGCGATGACCTTTCGGGCCTCGACGTCGCCCGCAAGGCGCTGATTCTCGCGCGGGAGCTCGGTCTTTCGCTCGAGCTCGACGATGTCGCCCTCGAGCCCTTCGTGCCCCGCGCGCATCTGGCCGAGGATGACCCGGAGAAATTTCTGCAGTCGCTTGCGTCGGTCGATGCCGAGATCGCCGCCAAGGTCGCCGACTTCAAGAAACGGGGACTCGTTCTCCGCTACCTGGCCCGCATCGAACCCGACGCCACCGGACCGAAGATCACCGTCGCCCCGATCGGCGTCGAACCGACCAGTCCGGCCGCCACGCTGCGCGGCGCCGAAGCCTTCGTCGCGTTCCACAGCGAACGCTACCAGCAGTATCCCCTCGTGGTGCGCGGCGCCGGCGCCGGCGGCAATGTCACGGCCGCGGGTGTGATGGCGGACATTCTCCGCCTCGCGCAGAATTTGCGGAGCCGGTAGGAAATTGTTGGCCGCAAAGAGGCGCAGAAGGCGCAAAAAAATTGATGTAGGGCGGGTTGCCTTCACCTCCGCCTCAAAATCCAATTTAGTCCCGAGGCGGGGCGCGCCGCTGCTCGTGACCGTCACCTCTGACCACGAAACGATACGCGAAGAGTCGTGCCAGGACTGCGCACCGTGGCGTGCCCGGCGGTCACGCCCCACCTACTTTGCCGTCCTCGATCGCCCAACCGTTCCCGGATTTCTTGCGCCTTTTTGCGGCAAGGGAAACCTCTACGCCGATTCCACCGGCGCGGGCGACTCTGCGGCCTGCGGCGGCGCCTCCGTCGCGCCATGATCGGCGGCCGGCGGGCGCGCATTGCGCACGGAGTCGGCGATGGTCGTCGGCAATGCCTCGGCCTCGCCGCGCTCCTGGTTGAACTTCATCGACAGCATCTTCGAAATGCCGCGTTCCTGCATCGTCACGCCGTAGATCGCATCGGCCGCAGCAATTGTGCTCTTGTTGTGCGTGATGATGATGAACTGCGAGTCCTTGACGAATTGCTTCAACAAATTGGTGAATCGGTGAATGTTCGATTCGTCCAGCGGCGCATCGAGTTCGTCGAGCAAACAGAACGGTGACGGCTTCACCATGTAGAGGGCAAATAGCAGGGCGACCGCCGTCAGCGTTTTCTGTCCGCCGGAGAGCAGCGTGATCGCCTTGAGCTTGGTGCCCGGCGGCTGCGCGATGATCTCGATGCCGCTCTCGAGCGGATCCTCCGCCGTCACCAGATCGATCTCCGCCCGACCACCGCCAAACAAAATCTGGAACGTGTAGGCAAAGTTCTTCCGGATCTGCTCGAACGTGACCTTGAACTGCTCGAGCGAGGTCTGGTTGATGTCGTCGATTGCCTTCAGCAGCTGCGCCTTCGCATTGGTGAGATCGTCGCTTTGCGTCTTCAGGAATTCAAAGCGTTGCTTCAGCTCGGCGTATTCCTCGATCGCGACGAGATTGACCGCGCCCATCGTGCCGATCCGCTGGCGCAAGGCGTCGACTTCCGCCTTGATCTCCTCCCAGGGCGTCTGCTCCAGCGCGGCCAGGTCGGCCTCGGTCGCCTCGCCCCGCTGCTTGATTTTCGATTTTCGATTCCTGGTTTTGGATTGCCCGGAAACAGAGTCCGTCGATTGCGCCGCGGCAGCGGAACCATCGATCTCCGACTTCTGATCTCCAACTTCCGACGGCCGACCTCCGTCCTCCGCTTTCTGGCCGCCGACTGCTGACCGCTGACTTCCAGTCTCGGTCTCCTCCTCTTCGTCGAGATCCAGCGCCTTCAGGCCCTCCGGTTCGTCGTCGGCATGCCAGAGCAATTGCTTCCAATCCAGCGCGGACACGTCGACCTGAAACTCGCGCGTGATCTCCTCGGTGAGGAACTGGACGCGCGCGCGGGTCTCCGCCGCCTTGACCTCGTTCTTGCCGAGCTCGGCCTGCGCACTTTCCGCCTCGGTGCGGATCTGAACCAGGCCCGACTCGACGCCGGAAATCTCCTGCTCGATGGACTGGAGTTCGCCGCGGATCTTTTCCACGTTCTCCTGGGCGACGCCGAGCGTCTTCGCTATTTCCCCGGCGCGGCGCTTCTGATCCTCGTTCTCCCGCGCGAGGGCGTCGATCTGTTCGGTCCAGTTGTCGATCTCCAGCTGCCGCTGCTCACGTAGCTCGACCAGCTGGCTCCGGCGCCGTTCCATTTCGCTCAGGCCGCGGTCCAACACCTCGACCTTCTGACGTCGTTCGGCCAGTTCCAGGCGAGCCTGCGCCAGCGATTCCTTCTTCGCATCGCGTTGGGCGCGGCGCGCCGCGATCGCGGACTCGGTCGCGACGATGCGCTCCTTCTGGGCTTCGACGGCACGTTCAGCACCGCCGAGCTGTTCCTGCGCCTTGGCGAGCCGGGCCAGCGCCTCATCGTGGTCGCGTTTCAGCCCGGTCAACTCGTTTTCCATCCGGCTGAGCCGGTTGCGGGCGTCGTCGTGCGTGCGCTGGGCGGACCGTTCCTCGGAGTGAAGCGTGGCGGCCTGCTGCGACGCGACGAGGACTTCCTTGCGCCGCGTTTCCAGCAGTTGCTCCGCGACGGCCAGGTCGCTGTTCAGCTGATCGGCCCGCGCCCGCAGCTCATCGTGAGTCTTCTGGTCCTGGACGACCGCCTTGCCCGTCTCACGCAGGTCGACCTCGCGCTGCACGATGCTATTGGCCGGTTTCTTGTGATGGCCGCCGTAAACGAGGCCGCGCCGATCGACGAGATCGCCGCGCGCCGTGGCCACCATGAGAAAGCTGAAATCCGGATTCGCCTTCCAGAATTCGAGAAAAGCCCCGAGATCGTCGGCGAGATAACACGCCGACAGGATGCCGGCCGCCGGATGGGCGCCGTCGAGATTGGCCACGGCTTCCGTGGCGGGCTTCAGGCCGGCCGGAAGGGCGCCCGACGGAGCCAGCGCGCCAACGCCGGCAATCTGCAGGCAGATGCTGCCCACCTGATCCGTCTCCAGCTGGCTGAGAATCTTGCGCGCGGTCGGCAGATCGGCGACCGAGATGGCCTCGACCGACGAACCGAGCAGCGCCTCAAGCGCCTTGGCATATTCGGCGCGGACCTCCAGGCCTTGCGCAATCGGAACGAACTTCTGTTCGCCGAACAGGCCTGCCCAGCGCCCTTGCAGGAGCGCCTTCGCACCTTCGCCGTATCCCTCCCATTTTTCCTGCAGCTGCTGCAGAAGTTTCAGGCGGGCGGTTTTCTGTGCGATGCTGCGGTCGACTTCCTGGAGTTTTTTCTGCGTTTCGCGGAAAGACTGCGTCGCCTGTTGCAGCGCGGCCTGGGCGGACTGCACCTCGTTCGTGGCGCGGCTTTGCTGGGCCCGGGCTTCCTCGACTCGCGTGTGGACGTCCGCGAGAGCCTGCGCGGCCGCGTCGACGGCTGCACGCACCTGGGCCAGCTCGCCAGTCAACAGATCAAACTTGTTCTGGCTGGTGCGGGCATCGACCTCGAGGCTCGAGCTGTCGATGCGGAGACGCGCCACGAAACTTTCGGCCTGCAACTGCTCGAATTTTTGCTGCGAGAGCTGCTGCTCCGATTTCGTCAGTTCGCCCTCCTCCACCATCAGCTCGCGATTCCGGTCCTGAAACACCGCGTCGGAGCTGCCGAGCAGCGTGAGCTGCATCTGCTTGTCCTGGGCCCCGGTGTCGACCTGGCTGGCGACCTCGCGCAACTGCATCTCGAGTTCCGTAAGATCCTCCTGGCCGGCTCCGAGACGGTCGCTCAGGCCGGACCGGCGGACCTCGGCGAGACCCGCCTGGTTCTCCGCCTGCTCGCGCTGCGAGCGAAGATCGAAGACCGCCTGCTGCGCCTCCTGCACGCGCTGGTTCAGGGCGCTGCGACCGGCCTTGCGGGTATCGAGTGAGCGATTGTGTTCGTCCAGCGTCTGCCGGCGGGTGTCGGCATCGCCGCGCAGCGACGCCACTTTCTCGTCGAGCGCCGACAGGGTAGCCGTCAGCTGACGCCACTGAAAATTGCCCTGGGCCAGCGCGAGGTGACGAAGACGCGAGCTTAGCCGCTTGAACCGCATTGCCTTGGCCGCCTGGCGGCGCAGGCTTCCGATCTGGCGGGAGACCTCCGAGACGACATCGGACACGCGGGCGAGATTCTGCTCGGTCAGCGCCAGCTTGTTCATCGCCTCGCGGCGCTGGCTCTTGTACTTCGTGATGCCGGCCGCCTCCTCGAACACCACGCGCCGTTCCTCGGGCTTGGAGGAGAGGATCTGATCGATCTGGCCCTGCGCCATGATCGAATAGCTCGTCCGGCCAACGCCGGTGTCCATGAAAAGCTTGTTGATCTCCTTCAGCCGGCACGGCTGGCCGTTGAAGAAGTACTCGCCCGTGCCCTCGCGGCCGACGCGACGCATGATCTCGATCTCGTGAAATTCGCTGCCCAGCTGCTTTTCGCAATCCGTCAGCAGCAGCGCGACCTCGCACAATTGCGCCGCTTTGCGCGTGTCGGCTCCCTCGAAAATGACGTCCTGCATCTTGCCGCCGCGCAACGCTTTGGCACTTTGTTCGCCCAGCACCCAGCGAATGGCGTCGGCGATGTTGCTCTTGCCGCATCCGTTCGGGCCGACGATGGCGGTGACTCCCGGCTCGAACCGGAGGGTGGTGTTGTCGGCGAAACTTTTAAATCCGTGGAGCTTGAGCGCCTTGAGATGCATTTAACTGGAAAGAAAAACTAGAGGCTTCCGCCAAAGCCGGCGCAACGGAAAAAGCAGTCCCGCTCGCTCTCGAAAAAACCACGGTCGATCCATTTTGTGCTCGTCAAATTCGCGGGTCCCGCTTCGGGCCTCCTGGCGTCATCCCCTCAGGTAAAAAAGTAGCGGACCGCGTGAAAAAAGACCGGGGCGGCAAAACTGAGCGAATCGACCCGATCCATCACGCCCCCATGCCCCTCGATCAGCGCCCCATAGTCTTTCACGCCGCGATCGCGCTTGATGGCCGACATCACCAAGCCGCCGAAAAAGCCCGCCAAAGTGATGACCAGGGACAGCCCAGCGGATTGCAGGGGAGAAAACGGGGTGGCCCACCAGAGAGCGGCGCCCAAACCGGTGGCGGTGAGCAATCCGCCGATCAGTCCTTCCCATGTCTTGCTCGGACTCACCGTGGGCGCGACCTTGTGGCGACCCAAGGTCTTTCCCCACACGTACTGGAAAACATCACTCAGCTGCGCGACAGCCAGCAGGTAAACGACCAGTTTGGCATTCTGGCCGTCGTACCCCGCGATTCTTAAAGTCATCAGCGCGGGCGCATAGCTCAGACAATAGACGCAGACCATCAGTCCCCACTGGATCTTCGCCGTCCGCTCCAGGAAGCCATCGCAATCCCCGGCCAGCGCAGTGCGCACCGGAACGAAAAGGAAAACGTAGACCGGAATGAAAATCGAAAACATGCCATACCAGTCTGCCTTCACAAAATAGTACTGGGCTGGCACGACGACAAAAAATGCCCAGAAGAGCGTGCGATGATCACCCCGCTTGGTCGGGGCCAGGGTAATGAATTCGCGCAAACCGAGAAATGAAAGGAGGCCGAACAAAACGACCAGGCCGAGGCCTCCCAAGGCCAGCGCCAGCCCGAATACCAGCACCATGACCCACCAAGCCCGAATCCGGGCATTGAGATTCGCCACCGTTGCCTGACCGCCCTCCGTCCGGACCACGGCCTTGAGGATCGCCCCCACAACTGAGCTGACCACCAGGATGCCCCCGATTCCCGCGCCGAGCCAAAGCATCTGCGGATCAGCGTTCATATTCGTTCACGCACGCAGCGCCAGCAGCGCCGACCGGGCCCGGCCGAGAAACTTTTCACGGGTTTCCCCAACTTCGAGATGGATAGGCGCCCCAAGAGTGACACTGCCGAGCATCGGCACGGGGAGAATCTCTCCTTTCGGTAGCACACGGTTAACGTTGTCGATCCACGCCGGCACGAACGCCAGTCCCGCCCGATGCACGGCCAGATGATGGATGCCGCCCTTGAACGCGCCCGGCTCGGACCCTTCCATGCGACCACCCTCCGGGAAAACGATCAGCGAGCTGCCCGTGTCCAATGCGGCCAGCATCGGCGTCAGCGGGTTGGTGGATACGGTCACGTTCTTCCGTTCGATGAGCACGGCGTCAAACACCCGCTTCGCCAGATACCGACGTACACCGTTCCGGGTCCAGTAGTCGTGCGCGGCGACCGGGCGCGTTCGATTTCGCACCGACTTCGGCAACGCCGCCCACAGCATGGCGCCGTCGAGATTGCTCGTGTGATTGGCGAAATAGACGCATTGTCCCGTTACCGGCTCGGTGCCCCGCCAGCCGACGCGCACCCCCGTCAGGATGCGAATCGAACCGATGACCAAAGCCCGCGCAATCATGGCCGCGCCTCCAGCGCACGGGCGATCCAGACGGTGCGCCGGACGATCGTAATCAAGGCACCGAGCGCGACGATGGCCAAGGCAACACGCATTATCTGGGCCGGATAGGCGGATCGCGCCAACGCCGCCGCCAGGACCGAGGCGCCCGTTATTACCGCCATGCGGTGTTGTTTCGCCATCGGCCCGATAAAGCACTGGCCGACGCCCACGGAGGCACCAAAGGCACGCACGTACGCCGTGCCCACGGCCAGCACCGAAGCCAACCAGCCGAGCATCACTCCTCCGGGCAATGTCGCCGCGGCGTAACCGCACCCGACCAGGACAAACACGTCCGCGAATCGATCGGGGAGATCGTTGAATATATCACCGGTCTTCGTTTTGAATCCCCCTTCGATCGCCACCATTCCGTCGAACAAATTGCACAGCAGGCGAAGCTGAATGCCGACTGCTCCGGCAAGAAAAAGGATTGCCGCCGGGATTCCATCGACGCGCGTTGTCCAAGCCAGGCAAAGGCCGCTTCCAGCCGCAAACACCGCGCTGAAGATCGAAATGGTGTTGGGCCTGATCCCGGCCCGAGCCAGCGCACCCGCCATTGTAGCCGCCCAGCGGGAATCGCGTGCCTTGATTGGACGGCGGCCGGCTGGGGTCGCGGGCATGTTGGAACGACTATTTTTGAGTCTCCGACCGCTGCAAATCCAAAGTGCATCAGCGCATCCCGCTCCGCGTTAGCTGACGTGATATCATTCTCCTCGCTGCCTTAATGCGGACTACTCGCTAACCCGGTTGCTTGCAGTAGCGGTGCAATCGAACTAGGAAAGAAACCGCATGACGAAGGTTTGTGCCCAGGCCGCCAGCGAAAAGACCAAGCAATACATGCCTTGGCTGGTCGCGGTCGCCTTGTTCATGGAGAATCTGGATGCGACGATCGTCAACACGGCCGTCCCAACGATGGCCCAGCAGCTCGAGGTGCAGCCGCTCAGCCTCAAGGCCGTCCTGACGAGTTACACCATTTGCCTGGCGGTGTTCATCCCCATCAGCGGCTGGATGGCCGATCGCTTCGGAACCAAGAAGGTCTTCACGTGGGCGGTCTGCCTGTTCACGCTCGGATCGTTGTTCTGCGGCCTCGCGGTTTCGATTCCCATGCTCGTGGTCGCGCGGGTTGTTCAGGGCATCGGCGGCGCCATGATGACTCCCGTGGGCCGCCTCGCGCTGGTCCGGACCTTTCCCCGATCGGAAATGCTGGCGGCCATGAACTTCGTCGTCATCCCCGCTCTCATCGGACCGCTGCTCGGACCGTTTGCGGGCGGTTTGATCGTCCACTGGCTGCCGTGGCGGACGATTTTCTTCGTCAATCTGCCCATCGGCGGGCTCGGGCTCTGGCTCATCAACCGGCACATGCCGGACTATCGCGACGACGACGTCGCGCGGCTCGACTACATCGGCTTCGTGCTGTTCGGCGGTGGCATTGCCCTCCTGTCCTATGTGCTCGAGGTGTTCGGCGAGCACCGGCTGCCACCGGGTCCGATTCTCGGGCTTCTCGCCGTCTCGGTGGCATTGCTCGCCGCCTACTATCAGCACGGTCGCCGGGTGCCCAACCCGGTGATGCGCCTCACACTCTTCGACGTACGCACCTTCAACATCGCAGTGCTGGGAGGCATCATCACGCGCCTCGGCATCGGTGGCATGCCGTTTCTCCTTCCCCTGCTCTACCAGATCGGCATGGGCTTTCCGGCCTGGCAGGCGGGCCTGCTCACCATCCCGCAGGCGATCGCGGCAATAACGATGAAGGTGCTCAGCAAATCGATCCTGGCCCGTTTCGGTCACCGTCAGGTGCTGCTCCTCAATACGATTTTGTTCGGGAGCACGATCATGGTGTTCTCGCTGATCGGCCCGGGTGTTCCGATCTGGTGCATCCTGCTCCTCAGCTTCACGCAGGGATTTTTCTCGGCGCTGCAGTTCACGAGCATGAACACACTCGTCTACGCCGACATTCGCGACGCGGAAGCCAGCATGGCCAACAGCATCGCGAGCACCGCGCAGATGATGTCACTCAGCTTCGGCGTTGCGTTCGCCTCGCTGGTGACCGGCTGGTACATCGGCCACATTCCGCAGTCCGACACGGTCAACTTTGTCCGCGCGCTCCACCATTCCTATCTCACGCTCGGTGGCGTCACCATTGTGTCGTCGCTCATGTTCTGGCGCCTGCAGCCGAACGATGGGAACAACGTCAGCAACCGCACCAGCACGCCGGAAGGAGAGAATCTGGAGGCGGCGTGATCATGGTTGAGAGTTGAGGGCTGACGGTTGAGGGAGAAGGGTCCGCGGCCTTCGCTGTGGGAGCGACTTTATGCCGCGAATGCGGCCGCCGGTTACATCGAAGCGCCGGCATTCGACGGCATCAAAAGATTTCCGGGCCGTCGTAGTTTCGCGGGCCATTTCCGCGGATCGATGAGCCCCTCGACAGGCTCGGGGTCCTGAGCTTGTCGAATGGAGACATCGATCCCCGCGCTAGACTGATCACTCATCACACGTCACTCGTCACTCTCAAGCCTCTTCCCAAAGCTGATTGCCGCGTCCTCGCTGAAACCGATCTTCCGGTAGAATTCCATCGCGGCGGTGTTTCCTGGGCGCACCTGCAGGTTGATTTTCGGGCAACCCACCGCGCGCAGAATCTTTTCCGCCTCGGCCATCAAAGCCCGCCCGATTCCGGCGCGGTGCTTCATCGGCGCGACCGCGAGATAGTTGATCCAGCCGCGATGCCCCTCGTAGCCGACCATCACCGTCCCGACAATCCGCCCCGCACCTTCCGCCACCAGGAACCACTCCGGATTCACCTTCCTCTTCCGGGCGATATCCTTCACCGGATCATTCTGCGGTCGAACCAAACCGGCCGCGTGCCACAAAGCGATGACGGCGGCCTGATCAGGGTCTTGAAAAGGCCGAATGGTGGTGTCGTGCGGCAAGGGAAATTCCGTAGGATTCAAATTCCTGACTAAGACGTCGCGCTTAAAGCTTTTGGCTTACACCTTACCGCTTCCCGCCTTCCGTCCGCTCATTTGTGATCCCACGGCAGCTTGATCGCCATCTTGGGAAACTTCCAGATGCGGACGACGGAAAACATCTTCCCGGGGTTGCAGATGCCCTTCGGATCTAGCGCCTTTTTCACCGCCAGCATCGCCTTCACCTGCGCCGGCCGGTGCTGGATGCGCAGGAACGGCGTCTTCGCGAGGCCGATGCCGTGCTCGCCCGAAATCGCGCCGCCCAGCGCGACGACCGTCTGCATCAATTCGAGCACCGCCGCCTCCGCGCGCTTCGCCTCCCCGGCATCCGCGCGATGATACATGATGTTCACGTGCAGGTTGCCGTCCGCCAGATGCCCGAACGTCGGGATCGGCAGGCGTGACTTCCGTTTCAGCCGCGCCAGGAAGCGGGCGAACCGGTCGTAGCTCCGCATCGGGATCACGATGTCCTCGTTCAGCTTGGAATCGCCCAACTCAAACATCGCGCCGGAGCATTTGCGCCGCACCGCCCAGAGTTCGTCGGCTTCCGCACGTGTCCTGGCCACGCGATGGGCCGCGGCGTATTTTTTCGCCCAGTAAATCATGAACTTTTGCCGCTCGCGCAGCTCGAGCCGTGAGCCAGCCAGCTCCAGCAGCAGGACGGGCTTGCCGGCCTGTCCTGCAAACACCTCCCGCTGCGTGGCCCGTTCAGCGCAAAGCACACTTTCCGAGTCGAGGAACTCGCAGATGGCGGGCTGCACGCGATGACGAAACAATGCCAAGGCCGCACGCAGGGCCGCGGCCTCGTTACGAAATGAGGTCAGCAAGGTCCAGCGCTCCTCGGGTTGCGGCACCAGCTTGAGCACCGCTCCCGTGACGATGCCGAGCATGCCCTCGCTGCCGATCCAGAGATCCCGCAAATTGAAACCGGCGGAAAATTTCTTCGTGGCCGTGCCCCACTCCACATACTCGCCGGTCGGCAGGAACCCGCGCAGCGCGATCACGAAGTCGCGCGTGACGCCGTATTTTCCCCCATGCATGCCGCCGGCATTACACGCGATGTTGCCGCCGATCGTGCAATATTCCTTCGAACTCGGATCCGGCGGATAAAACCAGCCCGTCTTCGCGGCGGCGCGCTGGATGTCCGCCGTCGTCGCTCCCGCCTGGACCTCGGCCATGCCTGCTTCGGTGTCGATTCGGATTTTTTTCAGGCTGCGCATGTCGACCACCCACCCGCCTTCGATTGGTGCAGCCGAGCCCATCAGCGTCGTACCCCGGCCCCGAACAGTGACGGGAACCCGAAAACGATTGGCCAGTTCGAGGACCACGCCCACGTCCGCCTCGGCGGAAGGATTGATCACCGCCGCCGGCAGGAACGAGATCTTGCTGCTGTCGAACGATGCCGCCCACCGCCCCTCGGACGTGGTGTCGACGCGGCGACCGAGTCGGCGGCGCAGGCGGCGGGTGGCGGCGGCGAAC
Source organism: Candidatus Didemnitutus sp. (assembly GCA_035545955.1). Lineage (GTDB taxonomy): Bacteria > Verrucomicrobiota > Verrucomicrobiia > Opitutales > Opitutaceae > Didemnitutus. The sequence goes on from DASZXI010000081.1 coordinate 58,991, forward strand.
GATTTCATGGCGGACAATCAGCCAAACGCGGGCGGATCGTTTCGGCGACAGCAATTTTTGCCCGGGCAATCAGCCGGCGACGTTCATCTACAGGACACGATTTGTTCTCGCCGGGATGCGCGACCGGTTTCACATAATCGTCTCCTGATGGAACGGCTGATCGCACCGTGGCGGACGCTTTTTCGGCATCGTGCCTTTGTGGTGCTGCTTGCCTGCAATCTGCTGCTCGGCCTGGCCAACTCGTTCGTCGGTCCGTTCATGTCGATGTTCGGCACGCTCGAGGTGCGCATGAGTCCGCTGGGATTCAGCCTCTTCATGACCATCACCTCGGTCAGCGCGATTCTGGCGGGCACCTTCCTGGCGCATCGCTCCGACACGCATTACTCGCGGCGCGCGATGCTCGTGCTCGGCTGCGCCGCCGGTTTCATCGGTTATGTTGGATACGCGTTTGTCCGCGACCCGATTCTGTTGACTGTCATCGGGAGCCTGATCCTGGCGGTGGCGTCGATTGTGTTTTCACAGCTCTTCGCTCACGCCCGCGAGGAACTGGCGCGCGCGGGAATTCCGGTCCGGGAAATTCCGCTCTACATGAATGTGTTCCGGCTGACATTCGCGCTGGCCTGGACCGTGGGACCGGCGGTGGCCGCGTGGGTCATGGTAACGTATCGGTATCGTGGGATGTTTCTTGTTTCCGCCTGCACCCATCTGGTCCTGATGACAGTCGTCCTCATTTTTATTCCCGCCCGGCCGGCGAGCGGCAGCGTCAAGTCACTGGGCCGGCTTTCCCTCGGCGAAGCGCTGCGTCGCAGCGATCTCCTGGCACATTTTGTCGCCTTCGTTCTCGTCTTTGTCGCCGGCACCATGGCCATGCTCGACCTGCCGCTGCTGGTGCTCGGGGAACTCGGAGGGCGGGAGCAACAGGTGGGAATTGTCTATAGCGTCGCGCCGATTTTCGAACTGCCCTTCATGTACTACGTGGGCTTTCTCGCCACGCGCGGGGACCAGACTCGAATCATCCGCGCCGGGTTCGCACTCGCGATCCTGTATTATTTCGGACTGAGCCTCGTTCAGGCCCCCTGGCATGTCTATCTAGTGCAGATTCTCAGCGCGGCCGTCACCGCCGTCGTGGCGGGAGTGGCGATCAGCTATTTCCAGAGTTACATGCCGGACTATCCGGGCAGCGCCACCAACATCTATGTGAGCGCCCAGCGCGCGGGCTCGACCGCCGCCTATCTTGCCTTTGGGCCCCTCGTCGCCGGCATCGGTCACCGCGCGGTTTTCCTGGTCTGCACCGGCTGCAGCGTTGTCGCGTTGGGTCTGCTTTTTGCCCGAGCCCGGCGGACGGAACAGCAGGCGCCTGCCTGACCCTCGAGACCACCGCATTGACGCCGGAGTGCGGCGGCCCATATTTCAGGGCTCATCGGAATATGGGCCGTTTCCGACCAAACCCATGGAAACTCCCACCCTGATCATTCGCATCGCCGGCCTCTATCTGGCCTACATGTCCATCATCGCGCTGGTGCAAATTCACCAGGTTCACGCGATGAGCGTTCCGGTCTCGTCTCCGCAAGCCTCCCTGATCGACAACATCGGCGCTCAATCCATCCTCACCCTGTTGATCGGTCTGGCCGCGATCGTCTTCGCCGGCCGCCTCGCTCGGTTGCTCACCTTCGATGCACCCCGTCATTGAGATAACAGGCTCGCGCTGGCGGAATGGGCCGTCGTAGCGTCGTGCCGCCATGAGCGATCTACCGCCGCCCATCCCCGACGTACCCAGTCCTTCGATACCGGCGGCGGCCATGCCCCCTGTGCCCGCGGCCATCGCGCCGCCGGCAGCCGAAAAGCCCTATTCCCGGCTCGGCATTGCCTCGTTCGTCATCTCGGTCGGGTCCGGTATCGCGTTGCTGGCGACGTTCGCCATCGCCGGCGTCATGGGACGCAAGGGAACTCCGGGCAACTATCCCGGCCAAATGGTGATCGGATTCGTCATCATTCTGCTCTTTATCGCTGAATTCGCCGCCGCCGGACTCGGCATCGCTGGAATCTGCCAATCGAACACCCGACGGATCTTTGCGGTCCTCGGCACCGTGCTGTCCGTCCTGGCGATTCTCGGAGCGGGCGGGCTGATGCTCCTTGGCATCATTATCGCCATGCGGAATCACGGCTGAGGAAAACGCGGTTGGTTGAGAGTTGAGGGTTGAGGGACTCGCATCCAACCCGCCCGGAAGTGGGCGTCGGACGGCTTAAGCGGCAGCGAAATTGCGTTGCTGGAGGGCGGCAGACCCCGGCCGCCGGGAACCCGCGCAGCGCAAATTAAGAGATCAGTTGGCGTGACCATCGCAGCCGGAAATCCCGACGGGCGAGACCGCCCGACCTCCAAGGAATCTTCGCCGGTTTCTTCGAAACGACGGATGCCGGCCCCGCGTAAAGTGATTGGGTTGCAGGTCTTTCAACCCTCACGCGCCAGGCCCCGTCGCCATCGCGAGCTGCCGGCAGCTCTTGAGATCGACCTTGCCGGTGCCGAGCATCGGGATCGCATCGACCCGGCACACGAGTCGGGGAATCCAGAGATTGGGCAGGCCGGCTTCCGTCAACCGGGTCCGGATTTCCGCGGGTGTCACCGGCTCCGTGGTGACGAGAACGAGCGCCTCACCCTTCGTCGGATCGGGAATGCTGGTCACGACGCCGAGGATCCGCTCGCTCTGGTCCCAGTCAAACAACGCGGCGATGCGTTGCTCCACGGTACCATGCGGGACCATTTCCCCGCCGATCTTTGAGAAGCGCGACAACCTCCCCTCGATGAACAGAAAACCCTGTTCGTCGATCCGACCGAGATCGCCGGTATTGAACCAGCCGTTGCGCAAAGCCGCGGCGTTGCGCTCGGGATCGTCGAGATAGCCGGGAAAAACATTGGGGCCCTTCAGCCAGAGGATACCCGTGGACGTCAGCGGCAGGTCGACCCCGGTCTCCGGATCGAGAATGCGCGCCGCCGATCCCGGCAGGAGCCGTCCGACGGAACCGATCCGCTTGCCCTCCTGATGCTCGGCGGTCGAGGTCGTGATCGGCGGGTCGTGCTGATTCACGCTCGCGACAGGCGTGGTCTCGGTCAGCCCGTAGCCCTGCAGGATCTCGATATCGAATCGCTCGTGGAAGGCGTCGTAGAGATCCTGCGGCAGCTTTTCCGCACCGGTGACGACCAGGTGCAGCGAAGACAGTTCGGCCGGTTCGGCCTTTTTGAGAAAAGGACGGATGAAGGTCGGGGCGGCCACCAGCACAGTCGCTTTCTCCTGCGCGATGGCATCGACGATCTTCCGGGTCTCGAGCGGACTCGGCACGGTCACCACCCGGCAGCCGCGCAGCAGCGGATACCAGATCGTCACCGTGAAACCGAAGCTGTGAAACACCGGCAGGCAGGCCAGCAGGGTCGCGGAGGCGGGCAGGATCGAGAGCGAGGAAATCTGGGCGCAATTGGCCAGGAGGTTGCGATGCGTCAGGACCACGCCCTTGGGATCGCCGGCGCTTCCGCTGGTAAACAGCAAGGCCGCCTCCTCCCGGTCCCCCGCCCGTGGCAGCCGGAGCAGGTCGGCCAGCCACTGGTTGGGCAGAACCCAGGCGGCAACGAGCCAGAGCAACAACGACGGCTTGCCGCCACCTGCCTCGATCTCCTGTCGAAGATCGACGGTGTTTTCCGGAAACGGAAAATCCGGCAGGCGCGCGCGCATCGCGTCCGCGGAAATGACCGTGCTGATGCCGCCCAGGCGCAACGACGCCGCGACCGCGGCCGGCCCGGCGGTGAAATTGAGATTAACCGGAATCTTTCCGGCGCACGCCACCGCGAGATTCGCAATGTGCGCCCCAGCGCCCGTCGGGAGCACAATGCCAACCCGCCGGCCGGAGACCGTCCGCCGGATCCGGCGGGACAACACGGCGATGGCCGCGAGCATCTGTCCCGCCCGCACCTCCCGGCGCTCGGCGGTGCGATCGACCAGCACGAGATGCCCCGGGCGCTTGGCCATGGCGCGGATCGATTCGCGGGCCAGGTTGCGCCGAAGCGTCGGCCGCTCCTCGAACGCCTCCGCGCCCAGCGCGAGAATGGCCCGGCGGATCCGTTCCGTGTCCGCCTCCTTCGGCGCCACCGGCGTCCCGAACAAAACAAACACGTGCGTCGGCATCAGCCGGGGCGACTTCCAGAGATATTTGTGCCCCGCGAACGAAAACACCGAGCCCCAGAGTCCATCGATCACCGCCGGAATCACGGGCGCCTGCGCCAAATCCGCGACGGCGCTGAATCCCCTTTTCAATTCCATCAACTGCCCGGTCCGCGAGATGGCCCCTTCCGGAAAAATGCACACCACCTCGCCCCGCCGGATGGCATCGACGGCCATCCGAATGCCCTTGGTGGGCCGGCTGGGCGCGACCGGAATGACTCCGGCCGCGCGGAACAGGAATCGCACCGTGGGACTGCGCGCGAGCCCGGCGAAGGCCACGAAGCGAAGCGGTCGCGGCGAGGCAATCTGCAGCACGACGGCATCGACATACGACAGGTGATTGCACACCACCAGGGCTCCTCCCGCGGGAAAGTTATCCGCGCCGCGACTGCGCACGCGATAAAACAGCGGGCCGATCAGACGCATCACCGCACACGCCGCCTGATGCGGCAGGTGCCACAGGGCGTAGGCGAGCATGGCCAGGGTCCCGAGCGTCAGGACGAAGATCTGCGTGGACGGAGCCCAGCCGAGCATTCGCTCGCCGGCAAAAAGATAGAAAACGGCGTTCGCCAGAAGGCCCGCCCCGCTGTCGAGCAAACCCACCGCCGCGAGGATCCGGCCGCGCCGTGCCTCGCCGGCGGTTTCCTGAATATACGCATACAAGGGCACGAGAAAAAATCCGGAGGCGAACCCCGCGACCACCAGCCAGGCATTGAAGGCCGCGCCCGCATGTCCGACCAATCCGAGCGCAAACATCGCCACGGCCAGCACGGCACCTCCCAGCGGCGCGAGCCCCAGCTCCACACCGCGACGGGAAAGCATGCCGGCGGTGAAATTGCCGATCATCGTGCCGATGCCGAGCAGGAGCGCCATCACGCTTGCCACCGTGGCGGACCCGGTGCGCCCCTGATGCACGTCCGCCCCCAACTGAAGGAACAACACCAGCATGTAGCCGCCGAGCGCATAGAAAAACATGATGCCCGTGGTGGCGCGCAGCAGAGGCCGGTCGCGCCAGAGCTCCGCCACCTGGCGGCCATGGCGCCAGAAGAGATTCACCTGAAAGGGCTCGCCGGACTGCACCGTCGTCGGTGTCACCATCTGAAACACCAGCCAGGAAACGGCGGACAACGCCGCCAGCGCGCCCGCGGTGAGGAGAGCTCCCTTCCAGGCCTCGGCGGGACCGGGCACGACGCCCGTTGCCGTCACGGATCGAGTCAGGGCATCGAAAATTGCGCCGCCGGCAAAAATTCCGACCAGGATGGCGGTCACGGAGAGCATTTCCATGATCCCGACCGCACGGGAAAGGGTGCGCGCGTCCACCATTTCGCGAAGAATGCCTCGTTTCGCCGGCGCGAAAACGGTGGCCTGCAAGGTCAGCAGGATGAAACAGGCCACGGCGCCGTTCATCGAATGCAGTGCCAGCGCCCCGACCAGCAGGGCCATGATGACAGCCTGGGCGCCGAGCGAAATATTGAGAACCCGGCTCTTCGGAAACCGGTCCACCACCCAACCAGCCAGCGGGGAAAACGCAATGAACGGTGCGATCAGCACGGCGCTCAGCAGCGAACGGATAAGATTGGGGTCGAGCTGGCCGCGCACGCCCGGAAACTGCGCCAGCGCGATCAGCATCAACTTCGCGGCATTGTCGTTGAACGTGACCTGGGCCTGCGCGGCCATCAACGCGGCGAGCGAAAGACGGGACGATTTCATTCCGTGGGGCCGGCCCACTCTGAGCGGCGTCCATGCAGTTGGAAGATGAAAGTGGAGGCGACGTCCGGGTGCGGTCTCGAAGGACGCGTGGATTTAGCCGGGGGCGCCAGATCCCGGAAGATGGCGCATTCAGACCGGGCCCTGCGGACCCGGCTACATCCGCGCGTCCGGCGTCACTCGCAGATCGCGAGCCAGGGCTCCGAATCCGTGTGGAAAGTCGTTTTCGAGTCGACGGACGTCGCCGTGATGGCGCGCCACTTCCTCCACCGCGCGCCGAATCTCGAAAGTCAACGAGGGTCGGTCCGTGCCGTACACCTTCCACTTCAGCTCCCGCCGGGTGTAGGGAGGGCGGCCGTTCGTCTGCCCGGCAATCCACGCCGCTTCGGTCACCGAGGTGTCACGGCCGCAAAGATACCAGGCCTCGATCGCCGGCACGGCCAGTCCGATGGCCCGCAGCACGCGGCGGCGCCCCTGCGCCGGAGGCAGATGGCGCATCGTTCGGCGATAGACCGCACGCAGCCGGCAAATCCGACATTGCGGGTGAAAATATCCGGGCGCGTCGTGCTCAGCGGTGTGCACCGGGGTGTCATCGGAGTCGACGACCACAACCAGAAAATCGGCCTCGGTGTTGAAGTGCAGATGACGCAGGACGAAGGGGAGAATCTGCTCCACCGAGGGCCAGCCCCGCGCGCGCAAATTCGTCGCGAGACGTTCCACCGGGGCGCCGACTACGAATTCCGTCAGAACCCGCAGGGCGGCTTCATCGGCGGGCGATTCGCTCAGGATGGCGAGTTTCATTCCTCGGGCACCCCGCCGAGCAGTCCCGAAAACCACAGGTCACCGAGCGGCGCCTCTCCCAACTGGCCCTGGACTCCCGGCACGTCCACCAGCGACTGGAATTGTGCCGCCGCGCCCTGCTTCTGGGTCAGGATCACCTCCTCGGGATGGTCCTTGAACAAGTCGAGCAGATAGGGCGAATGCGTTGTCGCCACGACCTGCACCGGATCGCGAACGAGTCCCGCCTCCCGCGGATGGCTGAGTCGGTAGAGCGCGTCGCGCACCTCGCGCAATTGACGCGGGTGATGCCCGCGATCCGCCTCCTCGAGGCACAGGATCGACGGCGGATCCGGCATCGCGGCGAGCGTCAGGATGGCCAGCGAATACAGCGTTCCCTGCGAAAGATTGGCGGCGGTCACGCCGGAACTCTCCTCACCGCGAATTCGTGCCAAGAGCCCCACCGTGTCATCCGCACCTTCCTCGATCGCGAGATCGGAAAACTCGCTGTTCCAGCGGCAGAATTCCTTCACGACCGAACGAAACGCCTCGGGAGCGTTGCGTTGCCAGCCGGCCAGCACGGCGGCCAGGTTGCCCGCATTTGAGCTGAGCTCCGGCACGGCACTCCGCGGCGACGGTCGGCCCATGGCGTAGTGGTCGAGCAAGTACGCCCGGGCGCCCGCCAGCTGGGGACGAAGCGCCATCCAGGCATCGCGCGCCAGCGACTCGGGAGCGTGCACCGTCAGCCGGTTGCAGACCAATTCGTCGGCTCCGCAACCCAACGAAATCTGGACTTCGGCAAACGGAGGCGGAAAACGGAAGACGATTTGGGGTCCGGAGCCGGTTTCCGCGAGCGGGCCCGTCGGCGGCACATCGATGAATTCCGCGAGCGAACGAAGCTGCAGGATCGCCTGGATCAGGCTGGTTTTCCCACTCCCGCTGGGACCGACGAGGAGATTGAACGCGCCGAGTCGAACTTCCGCCGAACGCAGCGCCTTGAAATTCCGGAAATGAATCGCCGCGATCATCGGGTTGAGAAGTCAGGTGAGAACGTTAACCACGGAATTCACGGATGAACACGGATTTCTTGCCCGGGAGGTCGCTGCAAAGTGATGGGTGATGAGACCATGCACCGGAAACTTGACCATGGGCTTCACGCATCGCTTTCGTGGCTCCGTTGCCTCAGATAAAGTGTCTGTCTCCGCGATCACGGCGGCCTCCGGCAAATCCACCAACGGGATGATGAGGACATCGGACCCTACCGCGCGGAAGCAGGTCACTTGCGATGTGCCAACTCCATTGCCGGGCCGGATTCCTCAATACGGACCACGGATGTGCGCCGCGACCAGGCGTTCGTAGAAGGATGCCAATTCCACGTGTCGTTGGGCGCCCAGCGGCGCGAGATAGGTGGGCCGGATGTTGGCGCGCGCCTGCTCCGGATTTCTCGCCCCCGGAATCACCACACTCACGGCGTCGAAATCCAGGCACCAGCGCAGCGAAAACTCGGCCATGTTCAGCCCCGTCGGAACGGTGGGAGCAAGCAGGTCCGCCAGCTCGACACCCTTCTCGAAGGGCAGTCCGGCAAACGTTTCGCCCACGTTGAAGGCGGCGCCGTCACGATTAAAATTCCGATGATCGTCCGGGGCGAATTTCGTCTGCTTCGTCATTTTTCCACCCAGCAGGCCGCTGGCGAGCGGCAGGCGCACGATCAACGCCACACCCGTGCGACGCGCCGTCGTGAACAGCGTATGGATGGGTTTCTGGCGGAAAATGTTGAAGATGATCTGCAGAGCGGAGCACCCGGGCTGCTCGCAGCACCAGAGTGCCTCGTCCATCGCCTCGACGCTCGCGCCGTACGCTCGGATCTTGCCCTCGCGCTTCAACTCGTCGAGCCAGCCGAACAATTCGCCCCGACGCAGAACATCCGCCGGCACGCAGTGCAGCTGGGTAAGGTCGAGGGCATCGATTCCGAGGCGGCGCAGCGAATCCTCGGTGTGCTGGCGAACGACGTCGCGAGTGAAGTTGTGCGGCCAGCCGGGATCGCCGCGACGACCCAGTTTGGTGGCGACGAACACGTCCGCGCGGCTGCGCGTTTCCTTCAGGAATCGCCCGATCAGCGACTCGCTTCGGCCGCTGCCATAGACGTCGGCCGTGTCGAAGAACGTCGTGCCGGATTCAAATGCCGCCCGCAACGTCGCGAGCGCGGCCTCGTCGGTGACGTCGCCCCAGCCTCCTCCCAGTTGCCAGGTCCCGAGACCGATTTCCCCGACCACCCTACCCGTCCGGCCGAAAATACGTGTATTCATCCGCGCCACTCTGCTTCGATCCGGTGCATCCTCAAGGAGAACTTGGTCCGGCGGGCGTTGCCGGCGGGTGGTCGGAAGCGGCTTTCTTGTCCTCCGGCTCGGCCGGTTTGGCCGACAACAGGCCCAAATAATACGAAAGCGCGTCCGGATGCGCCACGGTCCCGCTCACGACGATCGGATCCTTCGCTTTCGCGTAATCCTGCGCGTCGCGCGTGCCCTCGAGGAGTTTCAGTCGGCCCAACATCTGTTCGACCCGCCCTCGCGCTCCGAGGGTGAGCGAGACGCGCAAGGGACGCTCGCTCCAACGCTTCGCCTCCTCCGTCGTGATCGCACCGGTGCCCTGCAACTCGATCTCCGGGGAAACCAAAGCGAGGCTGGCCAGCTGCAGATCGCCGGTTTCCTGGCGGACCAGATGAAACGAAAACTGGTCGTAGTTGAATTCTCCCAGCGCGAGCGCCAGCTGATCGATGTAATACCCGCTGCCCGCCACCTTTTCCGCCGCCTCCTTCACCTTGCCGGTTTTCAGCAGGGAGCCGAGCGCCGCGCTCCACTCCACCGCCTTGCTGGCCATCGAAACCTTGTCGCTGGCCCGCTTCAAACCGCGAAAAATGCCACCGTTGCTGGTGTAGTCGATTTCGGCCCGAGCGCGGCTCCACGTGTCGGCCCACGTGAGACCGGTGCTCTCCCATTTCGCGCGCAAGGTTCCCGTCCCCTCAAAAGGCGGCGGCGCGTCCGGATCGAGGCCACGAAAAAATTTTCCCGAATCGAAATCCGCCAGCACCACCCGGGCATGTCCTTCGTACGGATCGGGGCCGCTGCCGAAAACCAGATCCCCGACAGCGGAAAACTTCCCCGTGCCGCCCAGATCCGCCGTCAGCTTTTCGAGATTCAAGGCGTCACGCGTGGCGGTCGCCCGGCCGCTCACATTTGTCGCCGACCATTCGCGGCCCCGCGCCACCTCCTTCACATTGACGTCGAGGTTCCCTTCCCAGCCCGCCCAAAATGGCGCCGGATCCGCCGCGGGAGGAGAAAGCCCGTGATCCGCGGTCGCGGCCTCGGATGCGCCACCCCCGGCGCCCAGGAGAAGCATCAGGTCGCCTAGGTCGACATGATCGCCGGTCAGGTGCGCCTCCAGATTGGAACCGCCCGGGCGCAACGAGCCCTCGCCGGCCAGTTTCAGGTCGGAGCGGATTCCTGCGCTGTCGATCAGGATCGGAGCTTCGATGGAAAACGTGCCGTCCAGCCGCGTGAGCGTGCGCAGGCTGAGATTGGCCACCGGAAGCACCTTGGCCCCGTCACGATGCACCAGTCCGTTGACCGTGGCACGCGCCTCCGTCTGCAGCGCACCGCCGGGAAGGATGGCTGCACGAAATTCGCCGACGGCGCGGCCGGCCGACAGACCCGCCGCCCGTTGAAAACCAGGCTGGGCACCGGCGAGCGGGAGATCGACGTTGAACGACGCCTGCGCCCGCACATCGGGCCACGGTCCGGCAACTTCGGCGTTGAGCCGGGCAATGACTCCGCCGGCAGAATCCCGAATCTGCACGTCGCCGAGAGCCAGGCGTGTTGCCTGCCCGGCGGAAAACTCGAGCGTGGGCGCGCACTCGACCGCCAGGCCCTGAAGTTCGCGCTCGCCCGCGCGGGCGACCATGAACTCGCTCATTTGCAGCGGGGCCGTGCAGGAGATCGACAGCTTGTCCCCGCCACCCTTCACGAGAAATTCATTGGCAGCGACAATTCCGTCGACGCGATACGGACCGGGCAGGTGCCCGAGTGCCCCCAGCGGCAGTCGCCCGACTCCCACGCGCAGCACGGTTGTGTCGGGCGGGGTGTCGTCGATTGTCAGCCGATCGGGAAAAAACGAAAACGGCCTTGCCGCCGCCAGTGAGAGCAGGCGCTGACCGTGTTCATCCATGACCTCGAGAGTCGCCCGATGAATATCCCAGCGACCGGCCTCGATCGCCGTTTCGCCTCCACCCTGGACATGCGCATGCACCCCCGGAATCCAATGCCCGAACATCCCGGAAACTTCGCCGGACAGGTCCGTCGAGAGAAGCACGGGCTCCTTTCCCGCCGGAACGTTGATCGCAAGCCGGCCGCCCAAAGAGTCTCCGCCCGGCATCGAAAGCTGAACGGAGCCCGACTGGATTCTCAGGCCGGTCGCCAGCCACTCGGCAGTCGCGTCAAAGGAAAGTCCCGCCTTGGAAAGCCAGGTGCGCCCCGAGCGCTTGACCGCCAGCTCGGTCACCCGGAAAGGCGTCACCGAGCGCACGGCCAGACGTGAGCCCTCCATCGCCACCAGCGCGAGTTCCCCGTTGACGCTCCCGGACAGCGAAACGCCCGGCACGAACGGGCTCACCCACGCGAGCGGCAATCCCGCGATCCGCAGCCGCAGCATCTCGTTGTCGTCGGCGCTTGGCAGCGCCGTCGGTAAGCGCCAGGTGGCCAACCGGCGGTTTTTCAGGTCGAGCGCCAGCGGGCCGGCCGCGTGCAGTTGCAACACCGGCTGGGCTCCGGCGAGACTGGCCTCGAGCCGGGTGAAACGCACCTGCGCCGAGTCCGCCGCAAAATCGAAGCGGCTATCGTACGTGACCCTGCCCACCGCATGCAACGCGGGAAGCACGGTTTCCAGCTCGCTCGCCGAGCCCTGCAACGAACCGGCGATGGCCACGGCGCGCAAACCCGGGTCGATGCGGAAGGTCCCCTGCCCCTTGCCGTCGAACTCCGGAAGATTGCCTCCGATGATAAATGGCTCGATCTGCGCCGAGGTGGCGGTCAGCGTCCAGTCGCCCGAAAGATTCCCCGGCCCGGCGCCGCGTCGCGCCCGCGCATCGAGAATGTCCGCGGCCCGACCATTGATCAGGGTGTCGATATGGAACCGGTAGGTCTCGCCCTCGCTCAGTCGCATCAGTTCCGCAGCCACCTTGAGGCGGGAGTCGCCCGAAATTTGCGGCCCGGCCGCATCGATGAGCGCGGTGATCCCCACCCGGTCGAACGCGCGTCCCGTGGACTGCTTGAGCTGGAGGGCCGCCTGGAAATCGAGTGCCGCGACCCGGGCGCCGGGCATCGGATCGACCAGATGGGCCCGCAGACGCAACGTTCCCTCGTGCCCCGGAGAAATTTGTCCGCCCGTCAACTTGAACGTGGCCTGAATGTCGGGCCGGCCGGTGGAGCCCGGCAACCGGGCGGTACCCGCCAGGTCGAGTTCGCCGATGACGACCGCCCACGGCAGCTGCATCTGCACGGCGCCAGCGGGAGCGGCAAAGACTCCGGCAAGCAGCCGATTCCGCGAGGCCCGCGAGGCATCGATCACCACGTTGGCCCCGGCGAGGCGCTTGATCTCGAGGCGCGAACCCGAAAACAGGTCGAAAAGCGAAAGATCTCCTTCGAGCTGGTCAGCCGAAAAGACGGTGCGATTCACCTCCAGCCGGACACCCCGGGCGGAAAACGAACTTGGACCGGCGGAGAAATGATCGACTTCGAGGTGAACGCCACGCTGACCCGCCAGGGCCCGCAGAAGCGCCCAGCGCTGCACCCCGGGGACGAAGGCCAGTCCAACGCCGAGGGCCAAAATCAGGCCAATTCCCAAAAGGAGGAGTATTAAGCGGCGGGGAAACTTCATCACCTGGGCCAGTTACGACAGGAGAGTGTGCAGGAAGTTGCGGTCGTCCCGCCACTCCGAAACGTGAGCGAATTTTTGAACGCCCGGAGTGACGTGCGGGACTTCCGGATACGACAATCGGCAATTGCTTTGCTGGTAGGGCGCGACCGCCGGGCGCGCCGTGAATTTTCGGCGAACCCAGGATTGCGAATCACTCAAAAGCGGGTGCGAAAACGGCTCCTCCTGCCGCGTTCAGGCCATAAATTTACCTAAATAACCTCAGCCACAAAGAGGCGCAAAAAAATCTCTTCTGCCGACCGAATCCAACGGCGCCCATAGGCGCACGGAAGACGTGCGCCGACATCCGGATTCTTTGCGCATTCTTGCGGCAAAAAATCGCTTGGCCTTGCTCCAAGCCTACCCCATCGGATCGCCTGCAAGCAGTCTCCTACCTCAAGATCCGCCCTTACTTCGGCGGCCAGGGCAGCTCGCCGGTCGGACGCATCTCGTCGGTCTCGCCCATGGCCTTGCGGACCGTGGCGACGGCGATGTTGTACGAATAGTAAGCCTGGAGCTGATTGAGGCGCGCGGTGGTGAGGTCGGTTTCCGCCTGCAGGACATCGAGCTGCGTCGCCGTGCCGGCGCCGAAACGGGCGTTGGCCAGGCGGACGCTTTCCTCAGCTTGGGTGACGACCTTTTGCGAGGCCTCCGCGAGCTCATTCGCCTGCTGGAAGCTCGAGATCGAGCGACGCACATCGACATCGATCGCCAGGGTGGCCTCGGCGGTCGCGAGTTTCGACTGCTCGAGCAGCGACTTCGACTGCGCGACCCGGCCCTCGGTGGCGCGACCGTCGAAGATATTCCACTGCGACTGCAGGCCGATCGTCCAGCCCTTGAGGTTGCTCGGCGAGCCGGGGCCCAGAAAGAGGCTTCCGTCCCGAACATCGTAGGCGGCGAAGGCGGATAGATTGGGATAATAAGCCGCCCGGCTGACGAAGACTCCCTCCTCCGCGGAGCTCTGGAGCTCCTGGAGGCGCTGCAGGTCCGGGCGTTTCGAGCGTGCGGTGGCGAGGGCCGAAGCAAGGTCGTAGCTGGTTGGCTTGAAATCCAGCGTGCCGATGAATTCCGGAACCTTGGTGACGTTGTCCTGGGTCGACGTCACAAAGCCGAGCGACTGGCGCAGTTCCTCGATCGACAGGCGGAAATCATTGCGCGCCGTGATCAGGGCGGGCTGCGCATTTGCGAGAGCCACCTCCGCGCGCAACACCTCGAAGTTCGAGACCGTCCCGGCGTCGAACCGGTTCTTCACGTCCTGCAGCTGCCGCTGCAATAGTTCGACGTTCTGCTCCTGCACCTTGATCCGCTCACGATTGACGATGACGGTGTAAAACTTCGTGCGGACATCGAACAGGGCATCGTTGATGACGGATTCCAGCTCGAGCGTGGCGGCCTCCAGGGCCAGCTTCTGGGCCTTCACGCCGGAGACGACCCCACCCCCGGCGAACAAGGTCTGGTGCGCGGCAATTTCGATCGCCCAGTTATGGTCGTAGCCATTCGACGAGATTTCGGTCGCATTCCTCTGGTAGTCGCCGGTGGCGGCCACATTCGGAATCGTGGCCGACTTGACGACGAGAAGCACGCCTTCCTGCTGGCGGATGCGCTCCTTCGCCTGGCGGATGGAGAAATTATTATCCAGCGCGAAGGCCAGCGAGTACGGAAGGTCGAGCCGGTCCGGCACCGGGAAATCCGGATCGGGCTTGCCGTCGTTGAGCTGCGCGGCGGCGGGCACCGCGAGCAGGCCCGCGAGCACACTGAAGAGGAGGACGGAGCGCATGAAGGCGTTCATGGAAAGGAATCGAGGGTTACTTGGCGAGCGCCGGTTCCGAGGCAGGGAGCGCGTGCGGGTCGCGGGCTCCGGCAGCCTGCGGCACGCGATCATGCGAGTGATCGCGCGCGATCAGGACGTACACCGACGGGAGCACGAAGAGCGTGAAGATCGTGCCGATGGTCATGCCACCGACGAGCACGAGGCCGATCGAATTTCGGGCGGCCGCACCGGCACCCGTCACGAGGGTGAGCGGAAAGTGTCCGGCCACCGTCGCCACGCTGGTCATGAGGACCGGGCGCAGACGCGTCATGGCCGCCTCGCGCACGGCCTTCACCTTCGGCATGCCCGTTTCCTGGAGCTTGTTGGCGAACTCCACGATCAGAATGCCGTTCTTGGCGATGAGGCCCACGAGCGTGACGAGACCGACCTGCGCATAAATGTTCAGCGTGGTCGTGAAGCCGTCCGTCCAATAATGCATGTTGGGATTGGGCAGCTTCAGCACGGTGAAGATGAGCGCACCGAACATGGCGAGCGGCACCGAACCGAGCAAAATCACGATCGGGTCGCGGAACGAATTGAACTGCACGGCCAGCGCGAGGAAGATGAGCGCGATGGCCAGGCCCATCGCCGGAATGAACTTGTTGCCCTCCTGCCGCTGCTGGCGCGCCGCACCAGTGTAGTCGAGAGCGTATCCCGCGGGCAAAACCTCCTTGGCGGCGGCTTCAAGGGCCTTGAGTGTATCGTCAAGTGTGCGAGTCGAGGCGCCAGATATTTTCACCGCATTCATCTGCTGGAAGCGGTTCAGTGAGCGCGGCACCGTGTGATTTTCGATGTGCGCGAAGGTGCTGAGCGGGATCGGTTGCCCGCCCGGACCGGTCACGTAGATCTTAGTCAGCTGTTCCGGGTTCAGGCGGTCACCGCGCTTCAGTTGCGGAATGACCTTGTAGCTGCGGCCCGCGATGTCGAAGCGGTTGACGTAATTTCCACCCAGGGCTGCCGCGAGATCGGCGCCTACCTGCGAGAGATTCAGGCCAAGGCTGGCCACCCGCTCGCGGTCGATGACGATCTCCGACTCGGGCTGGTCGATCAGCGTGTCGAGCTGGTAGAACATCATCAGGTGCTGCGGGGCGACCTTTTCCAGAATCTTGTTGGCGAACTCCACCAGCTGCGGCGCCTCGGCTGTGCCGGCCACGACGATCTCGACCGGAAAATTGGTCCCGCCGGGCAATGGCGGCGGAACAGCCGCGAAGGCTTTGAAACCGGGCACGGCCATGAATCGTGCCTGCAATTCGTTTTTAATATCATTGATGTTTCGCGTCCGAGGATGATGCCAGGGCTGCACGATCATGCCGGCAAACCCGTCCGCACCGGCGGCCGCGCGGCCCACCGGATTCGAAGGCGGAAACAGAATCTGGAAGGTCAGCTGGCGCTCGGGGATGTCCAGCAGCGCCTTTTCGGTGGCTCGGCCGAACGCGCTCTTCTGGTCCGCGGTCGCATTCGCCGCGCAAGTCAGAATACCGAAAACGACGCCCTGGTCCTCGGCTGGTGCCAATTCTCCCGGGGAAAATTGATACATGGGAAATACCATGGCAAATAGTACCAGCCAGATGATATATACGGCCGGCCGCGCGTTCAGAGTACGATCAAGCAATCGGCCGTATGACTGACGAATGCGATCGAACTGGTGGTTTAGCCAACCCGCGAGTCCTCTCTCCTCGTCCTCCGCACTACGTAGAAGTCGCGAGGCCATCATCGGTGAGAGCGTAAGCGCGACGATGCCGGAAATGGTGACAGCACCAGCCAGCGTCAGAGCAAATTCGCGAAAGAGAGCTCCGGTCAGGCCGCCCTGCAGACCGATCGGCGTGTACACCGCGGCGAGCGTGATGGTCATTGCGATGACCGGACCGACGAGTTCGCGCGCGCCAATGATGGCGGCGTCGAACGGCGTTCGGCCTTCGCGCAAATGTCGCTCCACGTTTTCGACGACGACGATCGCGTCGTCGACGACGAGACCGACCGAGAGCACGATCGCGAGAAGCGTCAGCAGGTTCAGCGTGAATCCGAACACCTGCATCAGCAGCACGCCGCCGATGAGCGAAACCGGAATCGCGAGCACCGGCACCACGACCGAGCGCCAGGAACCGAGGAACAGGAAGATGACCGCGATCACGATGAGCAACGTGTCGATCAGCGTGTGCGTGACCTCGTGAATGGCGTCGTTGATGTACGCGGACGCGTCGTAAGCCACGGTGGCCTCGAGGCCGGCCGGCAGGTCGCGCGTCATGTCGGCGAGCGAGTCGCGCACGCGCGACACCACGCTGATCACGTTCGCGTTCGGGAGCGGGAAGATGCCCATGAACACCGCGTTCTGCCCCGTGAAGCGCACGTCCGTGTCGTAGTCCTCCGCGCCGAGCTCGACGTCGGCGACATCCTGCACGCGCACGATCGTGTCGTTCGCCTGGCGGATGACCAGGCGCTTGAAATCCTCGACCGTGTGCAGGTCGGTGTTGGCGGTGAGATTGACCTGCACCAGCGAACCCTTCGTCGACCCGACCGCGGCGAGATAGTTGTTGTTGGCGAGCGCGGCGCGGACTTGCGCGGGGCTGACCCCGAGGGCGGCCATACGATCGGGCTTCAGCCAGATGCGCATCGCGAAGGTGCGCGCACCCAGAATATCGGCCCGCTGCACACCCTGCAGCGCGGCGAGGCGCGGCTGCACAACGCGGACGAGATAGTCGGTGATCTGGGCCGGGCTCAGAATCTTCGAGGAAAAGCTCAGGTAGCACGACGCGATCTGCGAGTCGGCGGACTGCACCGTGATCGAGGGCACCTCGGCTTCCGGCGGCAGGTCGTTGCGGACCTGATTCACCTTGGCGGTGATCTCGGCGAGCGCCTTGAGCGGGTCGTAGTTGATCTTCAGGCGGACGTTGACGAGCGAGAAGCCCTGGAGGCTGTTGGACTCGATGTAGTCGATGCCGTCAGCCGAAGCCACGGCCTGCTCGATCGGCGTGGTGACGAAGCCGCGCACGAGCTCGGCGCTCGCGCCGACATATACGGTGCCAATCGAGACCGAGGAATTCTCGCTGCGCGGGTACTGGCGGATGGTCAGGCCGCCCGGCATGTGCTGCATGCCCTCGGGGACCGGCAGGCCGATCTTGGCCAGGCCGGTGAAGATGTTGCCGAAGCCGATCGCCTGGGCGCCGGCGATCAGGATCACGAGGCTGACGACGATCGCCAGCACCGGCTTGCGGATGAAGATATCCGTGAACGAGGATTTCATGGCGGGGAAGCGCGGAGTGCGGCCGCGATCAGGTATCCTTGGGTTTCGGCGCCATCTGCGCGTTCGGCGCGAGCGTGTTGTCGATCTTCACGGGAATGCCGGACTGGAGCTTGAATACGCCGCTCGTGACGACGGTTTCGCCCTCCTTGAGTCCGCGCGTCACGTCGACGAAATCGCCGCGGGCATCGCCGACCTGGATGAACTGCTGGCGCAGAACATCGGCACCATCCTTTTTCTCGACGATGAACACCGAGTCGCCGAAGGGCGCATAAAGGATCGCCGTCGTGGGAACGGCCAGGACATGGGACACGTCCGCGAGCACGACCTCGACATTGGCGAACATGCCGGGATGAAGGATTTCCTTCGGATTCGCCAGCGTGCCCTGGACGCGCACGTTGCGGGTGACCGGATCGACGTCGGGGTTCACGGCCGTGACCTTGCCCTCGAAGTGCTCACCGTTCGCGCTGTCCGTGGTCACGCGGATCACGGAACCGGTCTTCACGAGCGCCAGCTGCTGCTGGGGCACGGAGAAATTGACGTAGATGGGATCGAGCGTCTGCAGCGAGACGATGGGATCGCCCTCCTTGAGAATCTGGCCGAGATTGACCTGGCGGAGACCGAGCCGGCCGTTGAACGGCGCGCGGATCGTCTTCTTGGCGATCACCGAGCGAAGATTGTCCACCTGTGCATCGGCCTGTTTCGCCTGCGCGTCCACCAGATCGTAGTCGGACTTCGAAACGGCATTCTTCGCGAGCAGGTCGGTGGAGCGCTCGAGGTTCACCTTGGCCCAGGTCGCATTCGCCTCGGCGGCGCGCAGCTGGGCCTCCTCGACGGTGACGTCGAGCTGGACCAAAAGATCGCCCTCCTTCACCTGGGCGCCGGACTCGAAGTTGATCCCGACGATCTTGCCGCCGAGTTCGGCGCTGATGGTAACACCCTCGACGGTGACGACGGTTCCGGTGGCCGTGATGGTGTTCTCCCAGGTGTCCGCCTTGGCCGGCGCCGCGGTGACGACGGTGGGTGGCATCACCTGGTGCTTGGCAGCCTCGCCCATGGCGGAGAACTGCTGGAGCTTGAGAAAGACAAGGCCGCCGACAACGACGACGACGATGACGACGGAGAGGATGATTTTCTTGGCCATGAGGGTACGGGTGTTCGCAGTGAAGGGGAAAGGAGGATCAGGCCGCCGGGCGTTCCGGCGAGCGGGTGGACGCCCGGGATTCGGCGCGCCGCTGGATTTTGACCAGGAGATTTACGAGCGTCTTGCGCTCGGTTTCGGAAAGGCCGCTCATCAGGCTCGCAATGGAGCGAAAATGCACGGGAAGGAATTCGCGGAGAAATTTCTCGCCCTTGGCCGTGAGCCGCACGGACATCATCCGCCGGTCGTCGGGATCGGGCTCACGCTTGACGAAACCGTCGCGCTCCAGCGTGTCCACCAGACCCGTCATCGTGGCGCGGGTCACTCCCGCCGCATCTGCGAGTTCGGCCGGGGTCCGCGGTCCGCCCGCGCAATCTTCCGCTGCGGGCGCCTTCCGCGCCTTCGCCTGGCCGCTTTTCCACAAAAGCATCATCACGCCGAAGCGTCCCTGGGAGATTCCGTGCTCGGCCAGCAGGCGCTCCGTCACTCCAAAAACATCATCACCCGTGCGCAGGACATGCAGAAATGCTTCGGCCGCAGAAGGATCCAGATCGGGAAATTCCCGGGCCGCCTCGAGCAGGCAATCGTAGCGCGGCAGGTCTTTGAGGAGCAGGTTCGGCATGAAGAGCGGGCGACAACCAAATAAGGCTCCTAATCATTAGGAGCCTAATCACAAAAGCAAGTACTCTTTTTGCCGGCCTCTGAAACAATCGTGTGTCGCGCGCGCCGATACAGTTGCGGTCGTGTGGGAACTTTGGCTCGCGAGAGCCTCACGTGGGACAATCCAGTTTGCCCACGAATTCACACGAAAACGTTACGAATAGAACGGGACGGTTCGAGGCTCCCCATTCGGCGGAACGTTTAATATGCACTCGCGATCCCGAGACGCCCGAATTTGCATTCGGCGAAGCGTCTCTGGACTCTAGACTCTCAGCTCTCGGCGGCGCGAATCCGCCTCAGAGCCCCCGCGCCGCCGCCACGACCGCTTCGGTCGTGATGCCGAGTTCCTTGAATACCTGGGCGTACGGCGCGCTGAGGCCGAAGCGATCAATGCTGACGGTCTTGCCGTCGAGGCCGACATACTTGCGCCAGAAATCCCCCACTCCGGCCTCGACCGACACGCGCTTGCGGCACGTCGGCGGCAGGATCGAGTCGCGATACTCCTGGGATTGCTGGTCGAAGCGCCGCGTCGACGGCATGGAGACCACGCGGGTGCCGGCGCCGAGCGTCGCGGCCGCCGCGACGGCGAGCTGCAGCTCGCTGCCGGTGGCGATGAGAATATGCGTGAGCGGCGCCGTTTCCTGCACGGCCACATAACCGCCTTTCAACACACCCGCGCGCCGCACGCTGGCCGGAATGTCGTTCAGCAGCGGAACGGCCTGCCGGCTCAGGGCGATGAGCGTCGGACCATCCGTGCGCTCGACCGCAGCCGCGAACGCGCCGACCGTTTCCTCGGCATCGCCGGGACGGATGACCTCGAAATTCGGGATCAGGCGGAGCGCCGAGATGGTTTCGACGGGCTGATGCGTCGGACCGTCCTCACCCACGCCGACGGAATCGTGCGTGTAGATGTAGACGACCGGCAGCTTCGATAGTGCGGCGAGTCGCATCGACGGACGCGAATAGTCCGCGAAGACGAGGAACGTGGCGCAGGACGGACGGAAGATGCCGTCGTAGGCGACGCCATTGCACATCGCGGCCATCGCATGCTCGCGGATGCCGAAGCGGATGTTGCGACCGGAGCGGTTCGTCTTGTCGAAATCCTTGTCGGAATTGATGTAGTTGTAGGTCGAACCATGGAGGTCCGCGCTGCCCGAAATGAGCAGCGGCAGCTCGGCCGAAATCGGCTGCAACGCTTCGCGTCCGGATCCGCGCGTGCCGGGATGCTTCGTATCGGCGGGGAAAACCGGAATCTTCTCGATCAGGTGCGCCGCGGTCGGGCGATCATTCGAGGAGTCGAGCAACCGGGCCTTGTCCGGATTCGCCGCGCGCCAGGCCTCGTAGGTCTTGCGCCACTTGGAATACGCGCGCTTGAGGCGTTTCTTGTGCGCCGCAAAATATTCATACACGTCGGCGCTGACGTAGAAATGCTTGTCGGCCGGCAGACCCAGGCCGGCGCGCGCGCCGTCGGCAAACTTCGCCCCGCCCTCGCCGTGACCCTTCGACGTGCCTTGCACCTCGGGGATGCCGCGCGCGATCACCGTGTGGACGACGATCAGCTGCGGCTTTCCCGTCTTCGCCTTCTTGGCGCGATTGAATGCCTTCAGGAAAGCCGTCATGTCGGTGCCGTCGGGCACGGTCTGGACGTCCCAGCCGATCGCCTTGAAACGGAGCGCCGTGTTTTCGCTCTGCGTCTTGTCCGCCATCGCGTCGAGCGTGACGTAGTTCGAGTCGTAGATCAGGATCAGGTTGTCCAGGCCCTGGTGACCCGCAAACTCGACGGCCTCCATCGCGACGCCTTCCTGCATGCAACCGTCGCCCGCGAGGCAGACGATGTGCTGGTCGAAGATCGCGTGCTCCGGCGAGTTGAAACGTGCCTCGGCCATCTTGCCCGAGACCGCCATGCCGACCGCGTTGCCCACCCCCTGCCCGAGGGGACCCGTGGTGCACTCCACTCCGGGCGTGTCATGAAACTCGGGATGCCCCGGCGTCTTCGAATGCAGCTGGCGGAAGCCCTTCACGTCCTCGAGCGAGAGATCGTAACCCGACAGGTGCAGCCAGGCGTAGAGAAACATCGAGCCGTGCCCGGCCGACAGCACAAACCGGTCGCGGTTGAGCCAGCGCGGCTCGTCGGGATTGTGCACGAGGGCGTGGCCGTACAGCACGGCGCCCATTTCCGCACAGCCCAGCGGCAGGCCGAGATGCCCGATGCCGGCCTTGTGCACGGCGTCAATGGCGAGGCCGCGGGCCTGATTGGCTGCGAGGGAAAGAATGTCAGTGGCGAGTTTCATGGAAAAAGATGAATTCAACTTAACGCCAAGCGTGTCCGCCCTGCAAAGCTCAATTTGCGTCTTCCTTTCTCACCTCGCCGCGGTCCCCCATTGGGTAAACGGCGCGTCAAAGTCGTCGGTTCAGGGCGACGAATGGCGCCCGGTCCGCACTCGACACTCGTCCGCAGGTCCAATTTCCGGAAACTTCATCGTCCCCTTCGCGCCATGAAAACCCCAGCCCTGCTTCTCGTTCTGGCCCTTCTTGCCCCGCTCGCCTCGGCCCAAAATGCCGCGACGAGCGTCAATGTCGACGCCTCCGCCAGCCGGCACGCGATCAATCCGAACATCTACGGCCTCGCTTACGGCGACGCGCACGACATGGCCGCATTGAACACGCCGTTGAACCGTTGGGGCGGCAACTCGACCACGCGCTACAACTGGCAGATCGACGCTCATTCCGCCGCCGCCGACTGGTATTTCGAAACCTATTCCGACGGCAGCGGCACGCCCGGCGGATCCGCCGACGCCTTTGTCGCCACCACCCGCTCGTCGGGCAACGGCGCCGAACCGTTGTTCACCATTCCGATGATCGACTACCTGGCGAAACTCGGGACCAATCGTTCCACGCTCGCGGGATTCTCGGTCAAAAAATACGGCACGCAGACGGCGACCGACCCGTACAATTCCGACGCCGGCAATGGCGTCAGCCAAAGCACCGGAAAAAACATCACGGGCAACGACCCGCTCGACACCGGCACCGCCAACAGCACCTCGATTCAGCAGGCGTGGGTGCAGCATTTCGTGAACACCTATGGCGCGTCGACCGCGGCCAACGGAATCAAATACTACATCCTGGACAACGAACCGTCGCTTTGGTCCTCGACGCACCGCGACGTCCACCCGAGCCCGGTCACGTATGACGAGCTCTGGTCAAAGATCGTGGCCTACGCCACCGCGATCCGCGCCGCCGATCCGAACGCGAAAATTGTCGGACCTGAGGAATGGAGCTGGTGGGCGATGTATTTCAGCGGCTTCGACCAGGCCAACGGTTCCAGCGCCTCCACGTCTGACTATGTCACCCACGGACACACCTACTACTACCCGTGGCTGTTGCAGCAGCTCGCCGCTTACAAACAGCAGCACGGCGTGCAGTTGATCGACGTGTTCACGGTCCACGCCTACAATGGCGCGCCCGACGGCGGCGACGACTCGCTGAGCGGTCAGCAGTACCGCAACAAGGAGACGCGCATCCTGTGGGATCCCAACTTTGCGGATCCGTCGTGGTACGGCGACATCGGCATCAACGGTCGCGTCATCAACTGGATTCCCACTCTCAAGGCGATGATTGCCCTGTATTGTCCGGGCCTGCAGCTGGGTTTCACCGAATACAACTGGGGTGACGAGGCGAACCTCAACGGCGCAACCACGCAGGCCGACGTGCTCGGAATCTACGGGCGTGAGGGTCTCGATCTCGCGACACGTTGGACCGTGGCGAAGAATACCAACGTGAATCCGACCGCCTACTACGTGACATACCTCGCGAGTCAGATCTATCGCAACTACGACGGCAACAAGAGCGGGTTCGGCGACACGAGCGTGTCCGCCACCGTCGCCAATCCCGACAACCTCTCGGCCTTCGCGGCGGTTCGCTCGTCCGACCATGCCCTGACCGTGATGGTCATCAACAAGCAGCAGGGCAGCACACCCGTGACGATCAATCTCGCGAATTTTTCCGCGGGCGCGACGGCGCAGGCGTGGCAGGTCAATTCCGCCGCGCAGACCACCATTGCACGTCTCACGGATGTCGCGATGTCCAGTCATGCGCTGACGACGACCGTGCCCTCGCAAAGCATCACATTGTTCGTCATCCCCGCGGCCAGCGGCAGCACGACCGCGAAGATTCCCGATTTCAACGGCGACGGGAAAGCCGACGTGATCTGGACGAACACAGGCACGGGCGACCGGGCGCTCTGGTATTTGAACGGCACGGCGGTCGGCACATTCGGCTACCTCGCGGGAATTCCGACCGCATGGGATATCGTCGGCACCGCGGATTTTGACGGTGACGGACACCAGGACATCGCCTGGGAAAATCTCACCTCCGGCGATCGCACGGTGTGGCTCATGAACGGCACGACGATCGCGAACCAGGCCTACCTCGCCTACGTCGACCCCATGTGGCACATCGCCGCGCTGGCCGATCTCGACGGCGATGGTAAGACCGACCTGGTCTGGGAGAACACGACCACCGGTGACCGCGCCGTGTGGTTCCTGGACGGCACCGCCATCAAAAGCTTTGGCTACATCGCAGGGATTTCGACCGACTGGCATATTGTCGGCGCCGCGGACTTCGACGGCGACGGACAAAACGACCTCGTCTGGGAAAATCTCACGACGGGCGATCGCACCGTCTGGTTCATGAACGGCGCCACGCTTTCCAGTTTTGGCTACATCGCAAACGTCGATCCGGCGTGGCACATTGCGATGCTGTCAGATTTCGATGGCGACGGTCAGACGGACATCCTGTGGGAGAATCGCACGACGGGAGACCGGGCTATCTGGCTCATGCACGGCACCTCTCTGGCGAGCCAGGCGTACCTCGCGTACGTCGATCCCATCTGGCGGATCGCGCCCTAGCGTTGAAAATGGAACCGGACCTCCGGGCCGGTTCAATTCAGCAACTCACACTCTTGCGATTATCCCGAACCGGCCCGGAGGTCCGGTTCCACCTTCAGATCCGCAAAATCTCCACGCCACTTCCATCCTTTGTTGCGTTGACCCGTTTTGCGCGTGGCCGCTAAATAATCCCGCACGACATTTGCGGCATGATTCATCCCTCCCGGTCATGAAGTTCGATCAACGATTCTCCGGGTGGATGCTAAATGTTTTCTTTCTCGAATTTCTGTTGCTGTGCCTTCTCGGTTCCGCACTTCGCGCCGACGACTCACCTTCGCCGGCAGCGGCAGCCTGGCTCGAAGCCCATCCCCGCGACGCCTGGGATCTCGAGGCACTGGTGCCGACGCTGACCACGCCCGACGCGGCATTTGCCTTCGTCCGGGACTACATCGCCATCGAGCCGTACCTAGGCGTAATGAAAGGCGCGGCGGGAACCCTGCTCACGCGCGGCGGCAACGATATCGATCGGGCGCTCCTGCTTGCCCACCTCCTCGCCGCGCAAGGCCTCGAGGTCCATCTGGTCCGTGGCGCGATCAAGCCACCCGTCGCCGAAAACGTGCCCCGCCCGGATTCCGTCGACCAACTGCTGGCCGCGCTGCCCTCGCCACAGGCATCCCCTTCGCCCACCTCCGACGAGGACAGACAGAATCGTGAGACTTTTCGTCGAGCCGCAGCTGATCGGGCCGGCGAGTTGCGGCTGAACGAGGAAAGGGCCGCGGCGATCATTGCACATGCGCTCAATGCCGTTCCGCTGACGCTTTCGTCGCCGGCGATCGCCGAAACTCATGTGTGGGTCCAGGCGGAGATCGACGGCAAGACCGTTGATTTCGATCCGGCGACGCCGTCCGCAAAGAGCGGAACCGCTCCCGGCAAAGCGACCGAATCCTGGGCTCCGGATGCGCTGCCCGACGACCTTCCCCAAACTTTTTCGTTTCGATTGATCGCCGAGCGGCTCGACCAGGGCCAGCTCAAGGCAGAGCCGCTGCTGTCGCGGGACTTTAAGGTGGCGGATTCGTTTCAAACCGGGATCCGCCTCGCCATCGTACCCCGGTTGTCCGGAGCCGAGGCGGGGAATCTCCAGCCGAAAATGTTCGTCGGCGACGACACCACCGAGGGTTCGACCTTTCGGGTGAGCGGTGCCGTCGCGAAGGCCCCTGAACCTGCCGGCGCCGGCGGGCTTCTGGGCGGATTCGGCGGCGGCGACGAACCGGAAACGAAACCGGCCAATGTCGCACCTTTGGCGCGTCTGGTCGTTCAAATCGTGCTGCACGCTCCCGGCCTGAAAAACGAGACACTGCGACGAACCATTCTCGACCGGGTGGAGCAGAAGAACGGACATTGGCAGATCCAATCCGCGTTCACGAACGAGGATCGCGTGCGACTGCTGCTCGTGCAAACGTGGGATCTGGGCGTGGACATCGGCGCGATTCATCCCCTCGCTCTTTTCGCAGCGCAGGCGGCGGCCGTGAATGCACTCAGTCCGGTCCAGACCGCGGTGGCGGAGGGGCGGCCACCCGAGGCCGCGGGCGCGCTCGCGACCGCACCGCAGCTGCAGGGATATTTTTTCAACAGCGGACTCCGTCGGCACGAGATCGCAGCGAAATTCGGCACGCGCGCCACCCTGCTCCGGCCGCGACTGGCCTTTCTGCGGCATGGCATGGCCATTGCCGACTGGACCCGACCCGACGGCCCGTTGCGGTATCGGGAAGGCATTGATCTGCTGAACGCGCCGCTGGCGATGGCGGGCAGCAGCGCAAAGGATGCCGAGGCCGCCTGGCGCATCGGGCTCTCCGACACCGCGCTCGAACAGTTCGTCCTGCACCGTCAGGCGACGTGGAATACGTTGCCCATTCTTGCCGCCGCTCACGACCAGGGAGTGGAGATTGTCACGCTCGCCGCGACCGCCGATCTCGACCGCGTCTCCGTGGCCCCGGGCATCCGCGCGGTGCTGGCCCAGGATCTGGCCGACGGGCACCGGCTGATCGGACCGGTGCGTCCCGCGACGTTTGGATCGGGCCACGCCTATGCCTGGTGGAGCGTCGATTCAGCCACCGGTTACATCACGGGTCGGGTCGATCTCGGCGGCGCCCAGGGCCTGGCCGAAGCGGAGGAGATCAATGAGAAAATCACGGAGTGGACCGAGAACTATGTGAAGTTTCTCGGCAACGTCCTCAAATGCTACACGACCGCGATCGCCGGATCGCTCGGATCGGTGAACTCGAATTTCGACGACGTGGAAGGTGCCGTGACGATCAACCACGGCAGCGATCCGTCGCCGGACAAGGACAAGCTGATCGATTGTCTGAAAGATGCCGTGTGCGATGCCCTGAAGGATTTTGTCCAGACGGAGATCAATTCGGCCGCCATCGCGAGTGAGCACAAGAATCTCGAGGAGATCCTGAACGAATTCGCGGGTGAGCAACTGGCAAAACAGGGCGCCGGCGGGGGAATCGGAGCAAGCTGCGGCAAACTCCTCGGTGGCGAAAAATAGCCGGAACCGATCTCTCACGAAGACACACCAAGGTTCACCCGTTGAAGTGTAGGGCGGGGTCGCCGAACCCCGCCTTTGCCCCATCCTAAACCGACCACGGATTTCGCTGAACATCACGAGTGCCGATCGATCGGGATCGAGTCCCCATCGATCTGAGATTCAGCCGGGCAGATTTCCACCGAGCCGGAATTTCGTGTTTATTCGTGGGGGACTGTATTGGCGGGGTTCGGCGACCCCGCCCTACATCAACAAAACGGGTGGCCGAATGATCGTTGCCTTCATCCGGATCTGGGTCACACTCGAAGGCGGAAACCCGATCGCAACGATCGGAACTGCCGCCGGCCACCCTGCCCGAGCGAGCCGTCGGCGACTCAACCACGCCCGGCATCCCCACACATGAAAACCAAGACCCCGTGTGTTCTGTTGGCAGTGCTTGCGTTTGGCCTCGGTGCGTCGCTGCGCGCTGCAGGGAAGACGGAATATGCCCGAATCTCCCTCGCTCCGCCGTCGTCGAACCCCAGAGACATTCCGAAGGATCAATTCATCACTCTCGTGGTTGAAGGTGCGTACATTTCCTACGCCGGTCAGCCGATCCCCGAGAACGATGTCGTTCCGTACGTCAATGACCTGTTGAAAACGAAACACCTCTCGACCCTCGGAGTGTACGCCCGCGAAGGCGCGAAGTTCGGCGATGTCGTGCATGCGATGGATCTCCTGCGTCAGACCGAGGCGATGGACGTGGGAATCAGCTCGGTCACGCTTCCCTTCGGGCGCGAGATTTGAGCGTTCGGCCCTGTAGGAGCGGCTTTATGCCGCGAAAGGTAAAATCGGTGGCAGTCCGCGATTGAAATTCAAAACGTGCCGGGGACGTCGCGTCCCACCGTTCGCGGCGTAAAGCCGCTCCCCCAGCTCAGAATTTTGCGCTTTCTGCGCTTTCTTGCGGCCAATCGCTTCCGATCAGACCCAAAAAAGGCGGACCCACGGGTCCGCCTTCAAATTGAAACGGGAATTCTGCTCAGGCCTTCGCGGCCGCGGCTTCCTCGACGCGCTTCTCCTTGACGGCCATCGCGGCCTTGCCGGTGCGATGACGCAGGTAGTAGAGGCGGGCCTTGCCCGGCTCGGAATCGCGATCGACCTCGATCTTCTCGATGTTCGGCGAGTTGACCGGGAAAACGCGCTCGACGCCCTCGCCGTAGCTGATGCGGCGGACCGTGAAGCTCTCGTGGACGCCATGGCCCTTGCGTGCGATCACGACGCCGGAAAAGACCTGGATGCGCTCCTTGTCGCCCTCGCGCACCTTGGTATGGACGCGCACGCCGTCGCCCACCTTGAATGAGGCGACGTCTTTCTTCACCTGGCTCGCGGTGATGTCTTTGATGATCGGGTTCATGGCAGTTACTTTAGTAAATCGGGACGGCTTTTCCGGGTCTTTTCCAACTGCTGCGCGTGCCGCCACTTCTCGATTTCGCCGTGGTTGCCCTGAAGGAGCACTTCCGGCACGGACATGCCGCGGAAAACGGCGGGACGCGTGTAATTGGGAAAGTCGAGCAAGTTGCGGGTGAAACTTTCGGTGGTCAATGACTTTTCTTCCCCGAGCACTCCGGGCACAAAACGGGCCAGCGCATCGACCACCACCGCCGCGGCCAAAGTGCCGTTGGTCAACACGTAATCACCGATGCTGATCTCCTCGTCGATGAGTGTGTCGCGTATCCGCTGGTCGATTCCTTCGTAGTGTCCGCTCAGCAAAATGAGGTGCTTTTCCTGCGACAATTCCTGGGCCCGGCGCGCCGTAAACGGCACCCCGTCGGGTGTAAGGTAAATCCTCCGGCAACCCGGTTTCTGCAGTTCTTCAATCGCGGCAAACACAGGCTCGCATTTCATGACCATCCCCGCGCCGCCGCCAAACGGCCGGTCGTCGGTGGTGCGATGCTTGTCGGTCGCCCAATCCCGAACGTCGCGAACTTGGATGTCCAGTAGCCCCGCTGTCTGCGCGCGCCCGATCATGCTCTCGGAAAGGAATCCGTCGAGCATCGGTGGAAAAAGCGTCAGGATATCGATCCGCATCGGGCAGAGGTATTGAGGAACCACAGAGACGCAGAGGCCACAAAGGTTTCCGGATTAAAACAGAAAAACCCCAGAGAAACTCTGAGGTTTGCGTTCCGTGAGAGGCTTCTGTGCCTCCGTAGTTCGAAAATCAGCTCAGGCCTTGGCGGCCGCGGCGCGCTTCGTGCGCTTCACGAGGGCATGGAGTGTGTCGCTCGGCTTGGCGCCTTTGCCGACCCAATAGTCGTAGCGGTCGAGCTTGATATTCAAGGGGTTACCTTTCGAGCGCGGGTTGTAGGCGCCGATCTGCTCGACGCCGTCGCCGTCGCGGCGGGAACGTTGCTCGGTTACGAGGACGCGGAAATGCGGCTCGTTCTTCGTGCCATATCGGGAAAGACGGATCTTGAGGGCCATGTGATGTCGGTTGGGACGCGGTTCTGGGCTGGAAAAAGGTCAAAATGCATGAGTTCCCCGAGGGGTTGTCAAGCCCCTAGGCGGAAAGCTGAAAAAGGAGCATTTCCGCACACTCTCAGGTCGCTGCCTGTGAACTCCGGAAGGCAAGAAGCGGGAAACGGCAAATGCGGGAGCGGGATTCCTATGCGCCATAGCTCTAGTGCCGGCAGAGTGTCGCCCAGGTGGAACGCATTGTCCTCAATGCGTTAAGCGTCTCGAGGACTGTCCCCATCTCAGGATTTCGCCGGCTTCGGAAGATACTTGCGCAAATCGTCATCGGTCACCTTGCGGTAGGCCTTGAATACCGTGGCGATGTTTGTCTTCTCGCGCGGCGTTCGCCCGATTTGCGCAAACCAACGGGGCAAAAGGTCGTCCCCTTCCTTCGCGCAAACGTCGGCGATGACTTTGGTCGCAAACGCATAGTTCGCCGTGTTCAGGTCCTCGGCGTAGTTGCCCCGATTTTCCGCTGCCGGCCACGACGCCAGGTCCACGCGTCCCGCCATGCCGGCATATTTTTTTAGCTCCTCCGCCAAATTGTAGTAATCGCGGGCTCCGTCATGGCCGATCTCCGACGCAATCACGCGCCAGGCGACGTAATTGGCAACACCGTCGCAAAACCAGCGACGATCCTTGCTCGTGATATAGTGCCAGACGATGCCCGCCTCGGTTGCCTCGTGCAGCACATTGAAAATGCGCAGCTTCGCGGTGTCCGCCACGATGGAGCGGAATCCGTTGACGGCTCCAAACACCGTCTTGGAGAGATTGTCCCGAATTTCGTCCGCGGGGGCCTTTTCGCTCTCCGCGCCAATCTTGATGGGGCAGACCATGTCCCGCCACTCCTTCTCCACCGCCTCGTGAACCTCTTCGGGAGTCTGCGGCGAACTGGGAATATTGATCGCGAAACTGAAGGTGAGGTCGTTTCCGGAGAGCGCGAAGCCCGGAATCTTCTGCCCTGCCGTCAGGCGCGCCACCAGTTCAGGCCGTCGCCACAGGGCGTAACGGATGGGCAAACGGGTCGGCATCGCCTGCGGCAGATAACGCCAGATCGACACGGTGTTGTCGTAGACGCGCACCATCTGCTCCGTCGGTGCACTCAGCGCCAGTTGCGCCGCGATCAGGCCCAGAAAATGGTCCTTGCGATCGGCCAGGTCGTTGAGGGTCAGGCGGGCGGCTGGCTCCGGCGGAAGCGCGTCGAGCTTCATGTCCTCGAGCTGCAGGGCGAGGGCTTCCACATACGCTTCGTCACCCGCCGAGGCCTCGATGATGAATTCACCAAACTGAAACGTCTTTCTCTGGGGAAAGGTTCCATTCGATACCTCCGCCGCGAGGGCGAACACGGGCAGAAGGGCGAGGCATAGCGCGCGCCAGAAACTCATGCCTGATCCACGCTTCGCGGTCAGACCGGCGCAAACCGAAAGTGCGTCAGTGACGACGCGACGCGCCTTCATGGAGGGCCGACCCCGTCCGCCGAAAACACACGCTGCGGACATAGGGTGAAACTCAGAGTGCGAAACGATCAGGGCATGCCCGGCGAGCGTGTTCGCCCGCCCTCCAATGACTCCTCGCCTTGCATTCTTAGCGCGATTTCTCCGCCCGCCCTTCCAATTCCTCCCAGCGCGCAAGGGCGACCGCATGCTCGCGCTCGAGCGTTTCCAGACGCGCCTTGACCTGCGAAAACTTCGCCGCCTCGTTCTTGTAGAATGAGGGATCCGACATCTTCGTCGTCAGCTCCGCCTGTTCCCTTTCGAGCGTCTCGATCTTCGCGGGCAGAAGTTCCAGTTCCTTCTGCTCCTTGTTCGAAAGCTTGTGCGCGGATGCTCTTCGTTGCGCTACGGCGGGGTCGATCCTGACCGGCATCGTTTTCGTCGCATCGGCCGTGCGCGCCGTGCTGGTGGGCTGCGCCGACTGCTTCCGCTTTTCGTTCTGCCAGTCGGTGTAGCCGCCGACATAGTCGCCCCATTTTCCCCCGCCTTCGTAGACGAGAGTGCTCGTCACCACTTCGTCGAGAAATTCGCGATCGTGGCTCACGAGCAGCAGAGTCCCTTGGAACTCGACGAGCAAATCCTCCAGCAGGTCGAGCGTTTCGGCATCGAGATCGTTCGTTGGCTCGTCGAGGACCAGAACGTTGGCGGGCTTGGTGAACAGACGCGCCAGCAAGAGGCGATTGCGTTCGCCGCCCGACAGCACGCGCGCCGGCGTCCGGGCGCGCGCGGGTTCGAACAGAAAGTCCTGCAGGTAACTGATGACGTTCCGGGTGCGACCCTCGATCGTCACGGTCGGATTCCCGTCGGCGACATTGTCCGCCACGGTCTTGTTGTCGTCGATCTGGGCGCGCAGCTGGTCGAAATAAACGACTTCGAGATTTGTCCCATGCTTGATCGAGCCCGAGGACGGAGTCAGTTGCCCCAGGAGGAGCTTGATCAGCGTCGTCTTGCCGGCGCCATTCGGACCCAGGATGCCGATCTTCTCGCCGCGCTGGATGACGGTGGAGAAATCGCGCAGGACCGTTTTCCCATCCGGCCAGGTGAATGAGACTTTTTCCGCCTCGATCACCTTGAAACCCGTGCGCTCGGCTTCGCTGAGCTTGAGGACGGCGGCACCGGTGCGTTCGCGTCGGGCGCGCGCGGTGGCCCGCATGGCCTTGAGTGCGTTGATGCGCGCGGTCGCGCGGGAACGCTGCGCTTTCACCCCGCGACGGATCCATTCCTCCTCCTGCGCGAGTTTTTTGTCGAAGGCCGCCCGCTGTTTTTCCTCGGCCTCGAGCACGTCCTGCTTGCGGACGAGATAGGTGTCGTAGTCGCACGCCCAACCCGCCAGGCGGCCGCGATCGAGTTCCACGATGCGCGTGGCGATGCGCCGCAGGAAGGCGCGATCATGCGTCACAAAAAATAGGGTCGGTTTTTCGGCCAGCAGGAATTCCTCGAGCCAGAGAATCGACTCGAGATCGAGGTGATTGGTCGGCTCGTCGAGCAGGAGCAGGTCCGGCTGGCCCGCCAGCGCCCGGGCGAGCAGCACGCGGCGCTTCAAGCCGCCGGATAGCGCGGAAAACCCCCGATCCGCCGGAAGCTGCAGCTTCGTGATGAGGTCCTCGACCCTGACGTCGCGCTCCCAATCCTCCTCGTGATGGTCGTCATTCGGCCGCAAACCGCTTTGCACGATGTCGTGCACGGAGCCGTTCACATCGGCCGGAATGTCCTGCGTCAGTCGGGTGTAGACCGCGCTGGGCGGCCGAAAGATATCGCCCGAATCTGGCTGCATTTCTCCGGCGATGACCTTCATTAATGTCGACTTGCCTGCGCCGTTTCGCCCGAGCAGGCAGACGCGTTCGCCCGGGTCGACCTGGAAATTGACCTTTTCCAGGATCGCCGGACCACCGAAGTGCAGCGTGATATCGAGCAGCGTGAGCAGAGCCATGAACGGTCCAACGTTGGCTCCGTCGCACCGACTGGCAACCATGCAATCGACCGGCGATTGCCTCCAGTTAACGGCCGGAGTGGTGCCATCACCGAAGCAGGCGCCCTTAGTCGGATCCGTCCATGGACCACCTACGATCGAACAGGGACAGACTATTTTCGGACCACACCCGAAGGGACAGGCTGTGTTTTAGGAAGCTGGTGGGATCCCAGGCGTCGATCTGCCGATCTATCGAAAGGGGACAGACTGTGTATCTCTCCGCAACAGGGACAGACCGTATTCCAAGGATACGCACGAACAGGCCTCGCGGAAAATTCCTGCCTTCCGGCGCGAATGCCCCCGTAGCGGCGCGGCGAATCCGCCAATACGATCGCCAGCGTGGCCCGATTCCCAACCTCGATCCGCCCGGGCGATGGGTTGAAAACCTTCGCCGGGGACCGACTCAGGCCGCCCGATCGCGCACATTGCGCATCACAAAAAGTTCCTGATCGCCTAAAGGAAGCAGCCGCGGACGCGTCCGAGGCCGTGGCCGGGTGCGCCGCTCGAAAGCCGCCAACTGTTCCTGCACGAACGCGCGCGAACCCAAGATCCCACCGTGCACGAAATGCCTGATGCGGTGCAGCAGCAATTCAGAGTCGTCCAGCCTGCCCTTCTCCCGGCGCACCCGTCTGTAGTCCTCCAAGGGAATCGACGCTTTCCCGTCCCGGACATCGGCGCCGATGGCAAACAGAACCAGACGATAGCGTTGCTGTACCTCCGGCCAGCGCAGGGAGGGATAAAGACTGCCGAGGCCTGCGCGTGCCTTGGCCTGACCAGCCAGTGCTTCGGCATAGCCGCAATAGCGATAGTCCTTCGGATCGGTGACGATACCTGCCCGTACTGGATTGAGATCCACGTATGCGGAGACTGTTTCGGCTGCGAAGCCGGTGGGTTGAATCAGGGTGCTGGTGAAGCGCGATGCCCACAATGTGCCAATCCGCCGATGAGTTCGGTTGAACCACTGGCTGAATCGCTGTTTCCACTTTTTCATGAACGCGGAAATATCCCCCATCTGGGCCAGTTGTCCGCGGCGCCATTCCTCGGCCTTCGGTCCATTGCTTGCCAATAGGACCCGGATCGTCGAAAGGCGGGCCCGGTCGTCCTTCTTTGAAGGATCGCAGTACAACGCGTAGCGTCGCAGTAGTTCGGTGTCCGGGACCGGCGTGAAGAGGGGCACGCGAACCGTCACGTGGAAATGATTAGAGAGAATGACGTAGGTGATCACCTGCAGACCGCAGAAGTCGGCCGCCCGCCAGAGTTGTCGACCGAAGACTTCCTTGGCCACATCATCGAACAGCCATTCGGCGGCCACCGCCTTGCTGACACAGTGGTACAC
Organism: Candidatus Didemnitutus sp.; assembly: GCA_035545955.1. Taxonomy (GTDB): domain Bacteria; phylum Verrucomicrobiota; class Verrucomicrobiia; order Opitutales; family Opitutaceae; genus Didemnitutus. Next base: position 93,218 of record DASZXI010000081.1, read on the forward strand.
AGCCTCACCGCTTTTCGGGTCGATTTTGATCCGTGCCTCCCGCACGAACCGGATCCTCGGCCTCCTGGCGACCTCGACAACGCCTTCCTTTACCCCAAACACTGTATATCCGTGTTCAAAGCTCTTTACTCGAAATACAGTATGTCCCTGTTCAATGCTGCATGTCCCTGTTGAATGGCCCAACGGGTGCCGTCCCGACAAAGAATTCGTCGCCATATCGTCGTTTCAGGCTCAATTCTTGGCCATGACTCCCCTCGAGAAGCGTTTGGCGGATACGGTGACCCGGGTCTTGGAAAACCAGGCCGGTCTAATGAGCTCGCTGGGTGCCATTGGCGAACTTCTAGCCCATCGCCTTCCCGGACTTTCGCCCGATCAACAGGCCCGACTGTCCAACGCCTCGCAGAGACTCACCGTCGAAGCGAAGCAGAATGCGGCCGACGCCGAGCAGCTGCGAAAAGAGCTGACGGACCACGAGGGCCCCGAATTCCCCCGCTTCTGATAGTCAAACTCGATGAATTCGTCAGCGGATCGTTGAGGACATCGATCCCGATCAAGTTTCGTGCCGATTTCGAAGGTATTGCAAAGCGCCTGGCGGACAATCGCAACGCGTTCTGGGTTCGAGCGCAGCACATTTTCAACCTATCCACGGGAGGTCTGACTTGCGGAATGGCAATCTGAAGAAATTCCGGGAGACCGTTGGGTCTCGTCCCTTACCGAGCATGTTCTTGTGGCATTTCGTTGTTCCGTTGAGTGTCTTCGGTGCATTCCGACGACAATCGCGCAGCAGGAGCTGACCGCCCCCTTTTCCATTGACCGCGCCGGGTGCAGCCGAGAGGTTGCGCGTCCTTATGCTCAAAGCCGGCATCGTCGGCCTGCCCAATGTGGGCAAGTCCACTCTCTTCAACGCCCTCACCCGCTCGCGCAAGGCCGAGGCGGCCAACTATCCGTTTTGCACGATCGATCCCAATGTCGGCGTCGTCACCGTGCCTGACGACCGCCTTCCTGTCCTGCAGAAAATCGCAAAAACGAGCGTCGTGATCCCAGCCGCGATCGAGTTCGTCGACATCGCCGGCCTGGTTGCGGGCGCGAGCAAGGGCGAGGGCCTCGGCAACCAGTTTCTCGCCAACATTCGCGAGGTCGACGCCATCGTCCAGGTCGTCCGCTGCTTCGAAGACCCCGACGTTGTCCACACGATGGGAGGCATCGATCCGGTGCGCGACATCGAGGTGATCACAACGGAGCTCGTGCTCGCCGATCTCGACGCCGTCACCAAACGCATCGACAAAACCCAGAAAAAAGCGAAATCGGGCGACAAGGAGGCAATCTCCGAGATGGCGCTGCTCGAAAAACTCTCGCCGCATCTCAACGCGGGCAAGACGGCCAACACGCTGGCCGTAACGCCCGAGGAAACCGCGATGATGAAGCTGTTCCAGCTGCTCACCGCGAAACCTGTCCTCTTCGCCTGCAATGTGGCGGAATCCGACCTCGCGACGGCCGAGCAAAACAAGTTTGTGCAGCAGGTTGCCGCCTTCGTGCGCACACACCACGATGCCGCCTACGTACCGATCAGCGCCAAGATCGAAGCCGAGTTGATTGATCTTTCGCCAGAGGAAGCGCGCGCGTTTCTCAAGGACCTGGGCGTCGACGACTCCGGTGTTTCCGCACTTATCCGCGCCAGCTACGCTTTGCTCGGCCTGCTAACCTACTTCACCGCCGGAGAAAAGGAAGTCCGCGCCTGGACGATCGTGAGAGGCTGGAAGGCTCCGCAGGCGGCAGGCGTGATCCATACCGATTTCGAGAAAGGTTTCATCAAGGCCGAGGTCGTCAGCTATGAGGATCTGTCGCGTCTCGGCAGCACGGCCGCCGCGCGCGACGCCGGAAAATATCGCCTCGAGGGCAAGGAATACGTGTTCAAAGACGGCGACGTCGCCTTGTTCCGTTTCAATAACTAACCTGCCGTTGGTGACGAAATTGTCGCCGAAGAGACCGGTGCTGGAAGGAGGCGGGGCAGGACACTGGCGCATGCCAGTCAACTGCCGCAAATTATCTCGTTTTCGGTGATGGAACGGAGTCGCAGCGTTTGGCTATGCCGAGATCACCTCGAGCCATAGGCTTCGTTTGTACGGCAATCTGAGTCTCGCCCTCACGTTTGACAGCCTGTCCCTGCAGAAGACCGCAGTACCGATAACTAAGAGTTTGCCCCCAACTTAGGCAGCCTGTCCCCGTAGAGTAACGTCGCTTGGATTGTTCTTCGGGCAACCAAGCCTGTCCCTTCATCGATCGATTAGGGGGTGACCCGCAACTCGGGCAGCCTGTCCCCTTACACCGTCGTCGGCTGGATTATCCTTCGGCTACAGCAGGTTCAGAAATACTGTAGCCGATGCAGGAGCCTGCTTGCAGGCGAGAGAATGGACCATCGCCACTCTTATCGCCTGCAAGCAGGCTCCTACATTTCCGATCCCAAACGGCTACAATTCCATTTAAACTGCTGTAATCTAGCCTGTCCCTTCATCGATCCCAAAGAATCGGGTAGAGTTGAGCCTAGCCGAAAGTCGAAGGCAGGCCGCTCGACGAGCTCTTGTAGCAACACATCTGGGTGAAGAGGGTTAGCCAAGCGACAAAATTGGCTAAATATTGTTCATAATAGACTTACAATATGTTTCCCTATGACCCTTCGAAAATATGCGGCTGGGAGTTTTACCCTATTTTGAATTGGGATAATGGGCGGGGTGCCGATAATCTATGCAGTGATCGCCAACGCATTGTGAGACATCCCAAGAATCATCGTCGTACTCGGTCGACCTTCGCCTCCTGGCCGGGTCTGGCCGTCGTCTGGGCAATTCTCGGACTCGCTTCTCTGACCGCGCAGACTACCGTCTATTGGGACACCAACAATGGAACTGCGGGAGCCGGTTCAACCCCGACGGGCACTTGGTCCACGTCGAACAGCAACAAAAATTGGACGACGAATTCGGCCGGCACCAGCAACTCCCTGGCCACCTGGACCAATGGCAACAATGCCGTCTTCAGTGCGGGCACAGACGCGGTCAATGCCTACACCGTGACCGTCTCGGGCACGGTCAGTGTTTCCGGAATCACGATCGAGGAGGGCACGCCGACCTTCACCGGTGGCACGATCAACTTCAGCGACACCACACCCTCATTCGTCGTCGGCACCGGCCTGACCTCCACGATCAATAGCGTGATCTCCGGCAGCAACGGCTTCAACAAATCCGGCGCCGGCACCGTGATCTTCGACTCCACAGCCAAAACCTACACCGGCACCACAACCGTCAGCGCCGGCACGTTGCAGGTGAACGCGAGCAACTTAATCAACTCGACGTCGGCGTTGTCGGTGTCCTCGGGCGCCACGTTCCAGCTGAACTGGAGCGTCAACCAGACGGTCGGCGCGCTCTCCGGCGCCGGCACGGTCGACTTCCGCACCGGCACGTTTACCGTCGGCAACGCCTCCAATTCGACTTTTTCCGGCACCCTCCAGAACAGCTATGGCACGTTTGTGAAACAGGGCACCGGCACCCTCACCCTTTCGGGCAACAACACGTACAGCGGTCCCACGACGATCAACGCCGGCGCCATCGTCGCCGCCAGCAATACCGCGCTCGGCACCTCGACGTCCGGCAACACCATCGCCAGCGGCGCCGCCCTGCAGCTCCAGGGCGGCATTAATCTGACCGAAGGTGACTTCACCGTGACGGGCACAGGACTGGGCGCCACGGGCGCGCTGCGCAATCTCAGCGGTTCCAACACGCTCAACGCCAACCTCACCCTGGGCGGCAACACGACCTTCCAGTCCGACGCCGGCACTTTCAATTCCAACGGCCAGATCAACCTCGGGAGCAACACTCTGACCGTCGCCGGCGCCGGCGACGTCACGTTCAGCGGTGGCATCACCAGCAGCGGTGGCATCACGATGACGGGAACGGGCACAACGACCTTCGCGGGCTCCTCCGCGAATTCGTCCACCGGCGCACTCAACATCAATTCCGGGACCACGGTATTCAACTTGACGCCCGGCACCAACGCCACCGGCGGCGGCGCGATCAACATTGGCGACGGCACCGGCGCCGCAGGTTCGGCGGTCCTGAAACTCGGCGCCTCGAACCAGATTCCCGATTACACGTCGCTCCTCACCGTCAATTCCGACGGCAAACTCGCCGTGAACGGACAGAGCGAAAAGATCGACAAGATCGGCGGCACCGGCGTGGTCGATCTCGGCACCGGCGGTTATCTCGGCGTCGGCGTAAACTCCGGCACCTCGACCTTCGGGGGCACGTTTGCCGGCACCGGCACCGTGGAAAAACTCGGCTCTGGCACGCTGACGCTTTCGCAGGGCCAGACCTGGAGCACCGGTACCATCGATCTCACCGGCGGTACCCTGTCGCTCAGTGGCATCAATCTTTCGCTCGGCACGCTCGATGTGACCGCCAATACCACACTCGATTTCACGGGCGTTTCGAAACTCAGCCTCGCGAATCTCATCATCGCCAGCGGCGTGACCCTGACGATCACCAACTGGCAAAACGGACTCGACACCTTCTATGCCTCGAACTGGAACGGCGCGACCTACGACACCAGCAACGCCGCCCCGATGAATCAGATCGTGTTCAGCGGCTTTTCGGGCGCGAACACGCACTGGCAGAGCTTCGACAACCAGATCACGCCCGTGCCCGAGCCCTCCTTTTACGGCCTGATGCTTCTGGCCGTGGTGACGGCGGCAGTGGCGTGGCGTCGGCGGACGGTCGCGCGCCCCACGCTTGTCCCGGTCCGGACCGAATAAAGTCGGACAGCATATCGGCACCGTTAGAACAGGTTCAGAAATACGGTAGCCGATGTAGGAGCCTGCTGGCAGGCGAGAGAATGGAGCATCGCTACTCTTATCGCCCGCAAGCAGGCTCCTACATTTCCGATCCCAAACGGCTACGGTTCAATTTAAACTGCTGTAGTTGCGCGATCCGGTGGAGTTGGTGCCTTGAGACCGTAAGGTGGGGCGAGACCGCCGGGCGCGCCGAAAGATCGCGGCGGGCCCAGCGGTCCCGCCCTACCTTCAATCGCCAGCGCCAGGCACCCGACCCCAAGAAAGTCTTAAGATTTTATTTCGCCGCCAGCATCGGAGCGGCATCCGTTCTCAGCTCTCCCGCCCGCCAGCGGTCTTGACGTCGCGTCGGTAACTGATCGCGGTCTCCAACGCGAGGCGCACGCCCGTGGTCATCTGCTCGAATGCCAGGCTCGGCCCGGTCGCCGTCTGTTCGGGCAGATAGGGCAGATGCATGAATCCGCCACGGACGTCGGGCCACGATTCGAGTTCGTGCATGAGACCGTAGAAAACGTGGTTGCACACAAACGTGCCGGCCGTCTGCGAAACGGCCGCCGGAATATCCTTCTTTCGCAGCGCCTGCACGATCGCCTTGATCGGCAGCGTGCTCCAATAGGCGGCCGGGCCGCCCTTGATCACGGGTTTGTCGACCGGCTGCTGCCCCGCGTTGTCGGGCACCCGCGCGTCCTCGATGTTGATCGCGATCCGTTCGGGCGTGATCTCGGCGCGTCCACCGGCCTGCCCAAGGCAAAGCACGAGGGCTGGCTCGTGCAGACGGACCTGGTGTTTCAATTCCTTCAACGCCGCGCCGAAAACGCAGGGCAAAAGCGCGCCGGCGATCTCATGACGCGCGATGTTCGCGCCGTTCAGTTGCCGCGCCACTTCCTCCGACGGATTGAGGCTGTCGCCTCCAAAGGGCTCGAAGCCGGTCAGCAGGATTTTCTTCATCAAAACCGGTACACGGTGAGATACATGATGAAGACGTTTGCCGTGAGGATGGCCAGCCCGATCGGCACCTGGGCCTTGATGACGGCGTTGCGGTCCTTCAGTTCGAGCAGCATGGCCGGCACGATGTTGAAGTTGGCGGCCATCGGGGTCATGAGCGTGCCGCAGTAACCGGAGAGCATTCCCACGGCACCGAGGATCGCGGGATTGCCGTGATGCATCTGCACGACAAAGGGCAGACCCGCGCCGCCCGTGATGGCGGCAAAGGCCGCGAAGGCGTTGCCCATGCACATCGTGAAAAGCGCCATGCCGATGCAGTAGGCCGCGGACGCCACGAAAGGATACTGAACCGGCAGCCAGCTTCCGACGAGACCGGCCACCTCTCGGTCGACTCCCGCCGCGCTGAAAATGCCGCCCAATGCCGCCAGCAGCTGCGGCAGGATCAAAGCCCAGCCGATGGCCTGCAGCAGCCGGCCGCCTTCGTGCACGGACGCCACCGCCCGGTCTCCCGTCATGCGCCAAGCGGCCACGGTCGCGATTACCGCCCCGAGACCAAGCGCGATCAGCGCTGCCTGCTTCGGGTCAACGAGTCGAAAATCGCCCGTTTGAATGCGGCCGAGCGTCAGCGCGCCCACGATCGCCACTCCCGGGACCAGCAGCGCCGACCCGAACAGCCGGTTGCGCAGCCGCTCGGCCCGTCGCGCGCGTTCCTCGGGCGACGTCGACCCTTCCCGCCCCGGCACCACCTGACGCGCTGCCGCGAGCACGACCAGGATGACCAAGCCGTATCCAACGAGTGACGCCGGCAACACTTTTCCGCCGAGGGTGATCACGCCCAGCAAGCCCCAGAATGCCGTCGAACCCCTGCGTCGCGGATGACTTGGATCGAGCGCGACGCGGATCGCGACTCCGACAAAAATCGCGCCGATCAACGCGTAGAAGACCTCGAGCGGAAGCAGCGTCACGGCGCGTTCTCCTTGCGCGGCTCGGACAACTTTCCCGGCGTTTTCCGGTCGTTTGCCTCGGCCAGACCGCGCGCGATTCGCCGATCCAGCGCGCGCGTCCGCCAGACGAGTACGAGCGACGCGATGACCGCCGTCGGAATTCCCCACAAGGCGAGCGCCATCACGTTGACCTCGATTTTCTGACCGTCGAAATATCCCTTCATCAGCAGGATTGCGCCAACCGCGATGAAGATGTCCTCGCCGAAAAAATTGCCCGTATTTTCCGCCGCAGCCGCATTGGCCCTGATCAGCTCCCGCGTCTTTTCCGGGAGATCGCCGGCGCCGCCACCGGCCGTTTTCGCCGCCGCCTCGGCCATGGGCGCCACGAGCGGCCGCACAAATCCCGCGTGCGCGCCGCCGCTCGAACCGATATTGAGCCCGAGCGCCACGGAAATCTGTCGCGCAAGGGCATACAGCAAAATGACCCGGCCCGCCGTCGCCGCCCGCGCCTGTTTGATGAGCGCGACCGCGCGTTCCTGCAGCCCATTGCGCTCCAGAAGTCCGATCAGCGGCACCATCAGCACCACTGGAAGAGTCATGTAGCGGTTTTCCACGAACGACCGCCCGAACAGCTCGACCACCTGGGCCAGCGGAAGGCCCGCCGCCCAACCCGTGGCGAAGCCCGCCGCCAGGACCACCACCAGCGTGTTGATCCGGAGGCCGAATCCGACCGCCACCACGAGTATTCCGATCAACTTGATCATGCGCCGGGCGCCCTGATCTCCACGCCTTCAGTGTGCAGTCGATCCCTGAGCCGTTGGGCAAATCCAACCGGGTCAGGTCCGTCGCCGTGCAGACAAATCGATTCCGCCCGCAAGGACACCCGCGTGCCATCCGTCGCCTGGACGCAACCCTCCCGGATCATGCGAATGACCTGTTGGACGGCGGACTCCGCATCGGCGATCAAGGCGTCCGACTGCGATCGTGGCGTCAGCGACCCGTCGGCCTGATAGGTGCGATCGGCGAACACCTCGCTCACCGCCACCAGTCCGCAGGATTCCGCCGCGCGAATCAGACAGCTGCCGGCCAGACTGAAAAGCCGCAGCCGGGGGTCGGCTTCATACACCGCCTGGGCCACGGCATCGGCGAGCAGCGAATTGCGCGCCGCCATGTTGTAGAGAGCCCCGTGCGGCTTGACGTGCGCAAGCGTCCGGCCGCACTCACCCGCCACGCGCTGCAACGCCCGCGTTTGTGAGAGCACGAGCTGGAAAACGTCGTCGGGCCAGACCACCTGTTCGATCCGTCCGAAATTCTCGCGATCGACGAAGCTCGGATGCGCGCCGATCGCCACTCCCCGTGCCTTCGCGAGCCCGACCGCTTTCCGCATCGTCGCCTCGTCGCCCGTATGTCCGCCGCAGGCGATGTTGGCCGATGTGACGAGCGCCATCAATTCGGCATCGTGCCCCGCCCCTTCCCCCAGATCGCAATTGAGATCGACGCGGCCCGACAGCATCAGGCCACCCTCCGGATGATTTCATTCTTCACGCGGAGAAAGTCGCGCTCGCGTGCCTGCAGCAAACGGTGGGCATCGGCCAGGGTGACCTCGGCGAACGTCAGCAAATCGCCCGGTCGCAATTGCGCGAGACGACCATGATCGACGCTGACCACGGCGGCGATGCGCGGGTAACCGCCCACCGACTGGCGGCCGACCAGCAGCACGATCGGCTGGCCGTTGGGCGGAACCTGGACCACGCCGATATTCATGCCCGACGAAATCTCCTCACGTGGCGCAATGAGATCGAGGCGCGGTCCCTGCAACCTCATCCCCATGCGATCAACGTCCTTGGTTACCGTGTAACTCCCCGAAAAAAGCGCCGCCTGCGCCGCGGGAGTGAAGCGCTTCCACTCCGGCGCGCGCACGACCCGAACTCCGCCCTTGGCCGCCACGCGCCCGAGTGTCTCGGGTCGCACGCTCCACGCCGGGTGCCGTTCTCCACCGGCATCGAGGGCCTTGGCGAGGGCGCCGGAAAGCTCGGACGGCTTGCCGACTGGAACCACATCGCCGGCAATCAGGGGTCTGCCTTCGAATCCACCCATCCGCCCGCGAACATAGGTGCTGCGGCTGCCGAAAACCCTCGGAACATCGATCCCGCCGGCAACCGCCAAACAGGCCCGTGCACCCGTGGCGCGCGCGATTCCTGAAATGATCTCACCCGCCCGAACCCTGACCGGGCGATCGGAAAGCATTTCGACTCCGTTGACGGCAAGACCGAGGCCGGCGCCGCACAGCGCAACCAGCGTGTCCTGATCCGCGCGCAACTGGGCTCCTTGCAACACCATTTCCAAGACCGCGGAGCCATCGTCATTTCCGACGAGGGCATTGGCGACTCGCGCCGCGAAGGCGTCGACCGCACCGCCGACAGGAATACCCTGCGCCTGCAGGCCAGGCCGTCCCTGGTCCTGCACCGTGGTGAGCAATCCTGGCTTGAGAACGGTCAGCGTCATGATTCCTTCCAGCCGTCGAATTCCTGGCGGCTAATGGCGTGAAACGTCACCCGATCGCCGGCACGCAGCAGCGCTGGACGGTCGGACTCCGGCCGATAAAGGCGCATGGGGGTGCGTCCGATCAGATTCCAGCCGCCCGGCGTTTCGACGGGATAGACACAGCATTGCGTCCCGATGATTCCGACCGACCCCGGTGCCACTCGTTTCCTCGACTCGGCACGGCGGGGCATCGACAACTGCTCCGGCAAGCCGCCGAGATAGGGAAACCCCGGGGCAAACCCGATGAGATAAACGAGGAACGTCGCCTGCGTGTGCATGGCGACGATATTATCGCGCGACACGCCGGTGCGCGCCGCAATCTCCGGCAGGTCGGGCGCAAAGTCGGCATCGTAGCATACGGGAATTTCCCACCGACGGCCGGCCGGCACCGACGGCCGCGACGGCAGTCTCGCGAGACGCTCGCGCACGCGCGCTGCCAGCCAGCCAGCCACGTCGGATTCCGGCGCCCCTTCGGCGATCGCCTGCAGGGGATGGTAGAAAACCGTGACGCTCGCGTAGGCGGGGACGATTTCAGTGACGGCGGGCGGACGCGCGTGCTCGAGCGCGAGCGTCGCCGCGCGAACCCGCGCGTGATTCGCCTCGTCGATGCGGTCCCCCAGCGTGACCAGGAGGGCCGAGTCCCCCAGCGGCACAATCTCCATCGGCTTCATGTTGGGGGGGACGGCGGGCATCGCAGTAAAAATCCGCATCGTCCGTATTTTCCCAGTTATTAAAGGCGGAAGGGCCGGGAAGTGGCTTGGCGTTGCGCTTTCCCCGGGATTACGTTCAACAGAATCTTCCGATGATCACTTTCCGACCCGCCCCGGCCGCCTTGGTTCTCTGCGTGGCTCTGGCTGCGTCGGGTTGCCGGGATCGAGAAATCGAGGCCTATCGCGCACCAAAGGATCCTCCGCCCGCAATGCCCGGACTGGCCGCGGCCGGCACGAACGATCTTCCAACCGGTCATCCGGCGATCGGTCCCGCCGCGGCCGACCCCGGCGCCAGCATGGCCCAGACATCCGTCCCGACCGCGAGCGGGGCCGACCTCACCTGGACCGCTCCGGCCGACTGGAAGGCCAAACCCGCCTCCGCCATGCGCAAGGGTAGTTTCGCGGTTGCCGGCGAAGGCGACCTCTCGATCACCGCCTTTCCCGGGTCCACCGGCGGCCTCGAAGCCAACCTGAATCGCTGGCGCAGCCAGGTGAGCCTGCCGGCACAGGAATCCGCCGAACTCCTGGCGGCGACGGACAAGTTCTCCTCCAATGGACTCGACTTCGTCGTGGCCGATTACGCCGGCGGCGGACGCCGCATCCTCGGCGCTGTCGTCGAATTCGGCGGCAACACCTGGTTCTTCAAGCTCAGCGGTCCGGATGCACTCGTGGCCGGACAAAAACCCGCGTTCGTCACTTTCCTTCATTCCGTCAAGGCGCCCTGACCGATGACCGTCTACTTCCGCCGCCTGCGCAATTTCTTCGTCTCGCTCGAGCTCACGGTGGTGCTGCTGGTGATGTCGGCCATCCTCGTGTTCGTCGCCACGCTGGCCCAGCAGCGCCTCGGCATCTGGGAGGTGCAGCAGCGGTTTTTCCGCAGCTTTCTGGTTTTCTGGCCGATCGACGGATCGCAGACCAACGTGCCGCTGTTCCCCGGCGGCTACCTGATCGGCGGTGCGCTGCTGATCAACCTGATCTGCGCCCACATTTACCGATTCAAGCTGACGTGGAAAAAGCTCGGCATCCAGCTCGCCCACGCCGGCTTGATCATCCTGCTGCTCGGCGAACTGATTTCGGGCATTTTGCAGCGCGACAGTTCGATGCGCCTCGAGGAAGGCGAAACGAAAAACTATTCGGAAAGCTTCCGGGAGTACGAACTCGCGCTGCTGGACAAGACGAATCCGGATTACGACGAGGTGGTCGCGATTCCGGAAGATCGACTCAAGGAGTCGCAATCCATCCAGCACCCCAAGCTGCCGTTCCGGGTCACGATCAAGGGATATTTTCCGAACGCGGCCGTCCAGATGCGCGACGCCTCCGCGACGGGCCCGAATCCCGCCACCATGGGCATCGGCACGCGGGTGGAGCTCGTGCCGCAGCCGCTGACCTACCGGACCGATGAAGCGAACATGCCCGGCGCGTTCGTGGAGATTGCCGGCACCGAGGGGTCGCTCGGAACGTGGCTCGTGTCGCCGCAGCTGGGTGCGCCGCAGACTTTCGCCTATCAGGGGCACAACTGGGAACTCGTGTTGCGCCTGCACCGCACGTACCGGCCGTTCTCGCTGACCCTGCTCAAGGTTCACAACGACATCTACGCCGGCACCGACATCCCGAAGGATTTCTCGAGTCGTGTCCGGCTCAAGAGCGACGACGGCCACGACAATCGCGAGGTGCTGATTTACATGAACAATCCGCTGCGCTATCGCGGCGTGACGTTCTATCAGTACCAGATGAACGCCGCCGGACACCTGTCGGTGTTCGAAGTCGTGCACAATCCCGGCTGGCTGCTGCCGTACATCGCGTGTTCGATGATGGCGCTGGGGCTGGCCATTCAATTTGGCATCAGCCTGGTTGGTTTCACCGCGCGTCGTTCCGGCAAGGCTGGCGCGGTCGCCGTTCGCACCCGCGCACCCTGGATCGCACTCGCGCTGGGGCTCGCCTTCGTCGCCTTCACCCTGCGTTCGCCCTCGCATGACGCGATCGACCTGCCCACGTTCGGCCGGCTGCCGGTTCTGTCGAACGGACGCATCAAGCCGCTCGATACGGTTGCGCGAACGTCGCTCCTGACACTGAAGGGCAAGCAGACGCTCGAGACCGCCGACGGCGAAATCATTCCACCCATTGCCTGGCTCGCAGACGTGTTGTTCGCACCGGAAAAGGCCGATGCCTCGAAGCATTTCCGCATCGATCATCCCGAGGTGCTCGACCTGCTGGGGCTCTCTCCCGATCAGGGCGACGACCGGAAGTATTTCTCGTTCGATCAGATCCGGCCCAAACTGCAGGATCTCGATCGCCAGGCCCAGCTGGCCGAAGGCGTGGACGAAGCGGAGCGCTCCGCTTTTCAAAAGCAGTTGCTGACGGTGCGTGAGCACATCGTGCTGTACCTGCAGCTCAAGTTCAGCGCCCAGGTGCCGGAGTCGCCCGACTTCGCGTCCGAACTCGAGCAATTCAACCAGATCCTCCCGGCCGGCCTCCGGGCCGTGCTCGCCAAGAAGAACAACCAGCCGCACGACGAGGATCTCGTGAAGGCAATGAAGGAAATGGCGGACCGATTCTCCGCCATGGAGCAGGTTGGCGCGCTTCGACTGGTCCCGCCGTCCGCGGGCGATAACGATCCGAATCACTGGCGCACCGCCGGCACCATCCTCGTGGAGGATTTCGCTCAGCCGCAAGTCAACGACACCGTGATGGCGTATGCGAAACTCGGACATGCCTGGCGGGCGGGCGATGCCGCCACCTTCAATCGGATCGTCGCTTCCCTGGACAACGCGGCTCGCACCCGTTTCCCCGCTGCGGCCACCAAATGTGCGGTGGAGGCCCGGTACAACGGAGCCGAACCGTTCTACACGAGCATGATTCTGTATGTGGCGGCATTTCTCCTCGGGCTCACCTCCTGGCTGAAATGGCCGGTGCCGCTCAATCGCGCGGCTTTCGCCCTCACTGGCCTGGCGTTCGTGGTGGCGACCACGGGAATTCTGACCCGCATGTGGCTCGAGGGACGTCCGCCGGTGACCAACCTGTACTCGTCGGCCCTCTACGTCGGCTGGCTCGCCGTCCTGCTGTGCCTCGTTCTGGAGCGGATCAATCGCAATGGCATTGGCGTCGTCGCGGGCAGCGCCATCGGCTTCGCCACGCTTCTGATTTCGTACTACCTTTCGCTCGGCGGCGACACCCTCGAGATGATGCGCGCGGTGCTCGACTCGAATTTCTGGCTCGCCACGCACGTCGTCACGGTCGCCACCGGCTACGGCTCCACGTTCCTCGCCGGCTTCCTCGCGCTGATCTATATTTTCCGCGGACTATTCTCGCCCACGCTCGATCGCGCGACCGCCGACTCGCTCACGCGCATGGTCTACGGCATCGTGTGCTTCGCGACCTTGTTCAGCTTTGTCGGCACCGTCCTCGGCGGCATCTGGGCCGATCAGTCATGGGGGCGCTTCTGGGGCTGGGATCCCAAGGAAAACGGCGCGCTGATCATCGTGCTGTGGAATGCGACGATCCTGCACGCGCGCTGGGGCAAGCTCATCGGCGCACGCGGACTGATGGTCATGGCCGTGATCGGCAACATCGCGACCAGCTGGAGCTGGTTCGGCGTGAACATGCTCGGTATCGGCCTCCACAGCTACGGCTTCATGGAATCGACCTTCTACACGCTGATTGCCTTCGTCGTCTCGCAGTTGCTCGTCATCGGCATGGCCATGACGCCGCTGCCGAAGTGGCGGAGCGCCGGCGTGCAGGTGGCGTAATGTCGGGCGGGGCCGCCGAACCCCGCCTTTCGAACTGACGGAATCTTAACCACGGATTTCACTGATATCACGGATTCCCCAGATCTGCTCAGGGATTGGCAATCCGTGTCGTCCGTGAAATCCGTGGACAAAAATGATTGGTGATAGCGGAAAGGCGGGGTTCGGAGACCCCGCCCTACATTAAGAAACGGACCCCGTCTATTTCGCCATCGCCTGCAGCGTGCTGGCCTGGGGCGCGACCTTCGAGAGATTGGGCGTGATGTCCGCCTTGACGCGACCGCCGGCCCACTCGAGTCCACCTACCAGCATCGCCTGGAACTTGGGATTGTCCCAGACATCCTCGCGGTGGCCCATCGCGTCGAACCAAACGCGGCCCTTCTGGTACGCATGCGCCCACGCAATCGGATACGGCGGACGCTGATAGTCCGGCCCCTTCATGCCAGAGGTGTCGAGCACGAGCAACGCATGCAGGTCGGCGGCGAAATTCTTCAGCGTGTACCATTCCTCCTTCACCTCGATGGCCGCACCGAGGTCAGCGCAACCGGGGAACGACGGATCGATCACGCGCGCTTTCGATTCCTGCTGCTCGTCATGCATGATGAACTCGCCGCCGAGCATCTTCACAAACGGATCGGCCGCATCGCCGTCATTGTGATATCGTTTCGAGCGTTCGGTCGGGTTGCCCCCGCCCACTTCTCCCGTGTGAAACGTGTCGCTCGCCGCGTGCAGGCCGACGAAGCCCTTGCCGCCCGCGATCGCATCGAGCAGCGCCTTTTTGCCGGCCGGGGTCATCGCGGGATTGCCGTCGGTGCCGACGCTCGTGAGGTCGCCCGTCGTGTAGAACATGATCACGTCAAACTTCGCCAGATACTCCGGCGAAAAAAGCGAACCGTCCTTGCTCACGGTCACCTCGAAGTTGTGCTTCGCCGCGAGCTGCGCGAGGACCTTTTCGGAGTAGCTGGGCTCGCCGCCCGGCTTCTTGATCACGCTATGCTCGTAACCCGAGGACTTCGTGAAGTAGAGGATGCGGAGGGGAGTTGCGGCCATGAGTTGGGAAAGGCCGAGCAGGCTCAGCCCGGCGACGAGAACAAGACGGGGTAGGTTCATCGCTCCGAACTAAATTCACTCATTTCGTGAAGGCAACTTGGCAATGCGTGATTGGTTGAGGGATGAGGGTTGAGGGATCGTTGAACCAACAGCCGCCGGCCGCACCGGGTTGGTCCCAGGGATTCTTCGATTCTCTCCCCTAAACGGACGACTCCCGGCCCGATCACTACTTCTCGAGCGTTCGAAGCTGAGCAGTGGCTCAGGCTCACACGTCGCAAATCCGCACACCCTGGCGTAGCGAGGCGATGACGTCCGGACGCGCGGGAATGAATTCCTGCGCCACGTGCCCCTTGAAGCCGGTATCCACGATGGCCCGCATTACCGCCGGATAGTACAGCTCCTGCGTGTCGTCGATTTCGTGCCGGCCGGGCACGCCACCGGTGTGATAGTGCGCGAAATACTGATGATTCTGCCGGATCGTGGCGATCACATCGCCCTCCATGATTTGCATGTGGTAGATGTCGTAGAGCAGCTTGAACCGCTCGCTGCCCACGCGCCGGCAAAGCTCCACGCCCCATGCGGAATGATCGCACATGTAGTCCGGATGATTAACCCGGCTGTTGAGCAATTCCATGCAGACGGTGACGCCCAGCTTTTCGGCCAGCGGAAGAATGCGTTTCAGGCCCACCACGCAATTTTCCATTCCCTGCTCATCCGCCATGCCCTCGCGATTGCCCGAAAAGCAGATGAGGTTCGGATAGCCGGCGTCCGCCGTCGCCTTTAGATGCGACTCGTAGAGAGCGACGAGCGTGTCGTGGTACTCGAGGCGGTTGAAGGCGTGGGTAATTCCACCAACCGTGACATCGCCGACCTTCCCCGTCGGAAAACTCACCATCGCGCAGATGAGCCCGTGCTTTTTCAGGGTCGGAAAATCCTCGGGCTCAAGCAGCTCGATCGACGAGAGACCCATCGCCTTGCCTTCACGGCAGAGGTCTTCGAGCGGGACTTTCGCGTAGCACCATTTGCACACCGAATGATTGACGCGTCCCTTCAAGGCGGGGTCAGCTTCGGTGGCCGCGATGGACTTGGCGAGCGAGGAAAAGGTGACGGCCGCGGCCGCGCCGACCGTGAGACGACGCATCGCCGTGCGCCGGGAAATGGGTTCATTCATGGGATTTGCTCCGGGGCATGGGAGGCGGTGATTTCGGCAAGCGTAGTCCGACCTCGGGCCCTGGCAAGGCCTACCCGATCGACTGATCCGGGGTGGAACCGGACCCCTGGTCCGGTTCAAGCGCGTCCGGAGGCCGCGCTCCACCTTCGCAGTCTCGGCTCTATCCTCCTGACACAGGGTTGTCAGTGCACCATGTCATGATAACCGCATGAAACCCACCGATCCCCTCTCCGCCCGCCGGAAATCTCTTCAGGCGCTGCAAGTGATTCCCGGCATCGGTCCGAGCCTGGCCGCGGACCTTTACTCACTCGGCATTCGTCGCGTCGACGACCTCAAAAATAATGATCCTGAGAAACTCTATCGCCGCCTGGAGATGATCACGAAATCGCGTCAGGATCCGTGCGTGCTCTATACTTTTCGCTGCGCCGTCTACTTCGCGCGCACTCCCAAACCGAAGCCGCACCTGCTGAAATGGTGGAATTGGATGACGCCCGACGGAAAACGGCGACGGACAAGTTAGGATTTGCCCACGGAACACACGGAAGATTTTCCAGACTGCCCACGAATCACACAAAGGGACACGAATCTCATTCGCCCGGAAATCGTCGGCGAGGAAATTGGCCACGGAGAATAAATCCTGGCGGGTGTGACCGGGGTATCATTCAACGGTCCCGGAGCAGTCCGAATCGTTGATTCGCGCCCATTCGTGTGATTCGTGGGCAACCTCCGGATCTTTCTGTGTTCTCCGTGTGTTCCGTGGGCAGGATCGAAGATCGATCCTATTTCGAAGGCATTCCGATCTGCCTCAGCGCTTCGTAGCAGGCGATGCCGGCTGCGGTGGACAAATTGAGCGAACGGAGCTCGCCGTTTGCGTGCGGAATCTTCAACCGGCGTTCGTCGCCGATCTCGCGGTGAATCCAATCCGGCGCCCCCTCGCCCTCATTCCCGAACACCAATCCGTCCTCACTTGCATATTGCACGTCCCAAAATGTCCGGGTCGCGTGGGTCGTAAAAAGCCATAAACGCGATGGGGCGGAGGGGCTTTTGCAAAAGTCGGACCACGATTGATGGTGGTGGACATCTAGCGAGTGCCAGTAATCCATTCCCGCCCGTTTCAACTTGGCATCAGTTATCTCAAACCCAAGAGGATGAATGAGATGCAATCGCGATTTTGTCACCGCGCACATGCGCCCGATGTTTCCTGTGTTGGGCGCAATCTGGGGGAAAAGGAGAACAATATGCAGCATTATATCGTTTTGTGTCAGCGAAATGTAAAAGACACCCTAGACGAGCGGTTTTGTGCTGGCTCTGACGCTTCGTATGGTTGAGTCTGCATGTCTCTCTACCCAACCCGTCCGATCGTCCGCGATCCCTTTCCCCGTCCACGTATGGCAACGTCGACCTCCACCGCCACCGAAGCCCGTCCCCAGTCGACGGTCGCCACGGGAAAGTGCGTGATGCTCGTCGATGACGAGACCGCCTACATCGACCTGCTCGAGCAACTTTTGGGTGAACATTTGTCCTGTCCGGTGCATTGCTTCACCCGTCCGATCGAGGCGCTGCGTGCGCTGCCGACGCTGGATGTCGGGTTGATCGTGACGGACTACCAGATGCCCGGCCTCGATGGCCTGGAATTCATCGGCGAAGTGCAGCGGCGCAAACCGGGCATTCCCGCGGTCATGATCACTGCCTACCAGATCAAATTCACGGATCAGCAGATGAACCGCGTTCCGACTTTGAAGGCGGTGGTGCGGAAGCCGTTCAAGTGGACGGCGCTGGCCGAACATATTTCGCGCTATTGGAACGGCTCTACCCCGCCCTTCCCGATGGGAAGCGCCGGCGAGTGACCTTTAGTCCGGCGTTGTCGGCGTGAAGCACGAACACGCGGCTACCGACTTTGTGAGCTGAAAATGCCGCCGCCATCGCGCGGCCGACCTTCGCCGCCGTCTTCGGCGTCGCGACGCACAGCACACTCGAACCACTGCCGCTGAGCCAGCCGGTCAGCGCACCCGCACCGACGCCGGCGGAAATCGCCGCCGACGCTCCAGGAATCAGCGGCAGGCGATAGGGCTCGTGCAGGAAATCGCAGACCGCGTGTTTCAGGCGTTCGTATTCGCCCGACAGGATGACCGCCACCACGTAGGCGGCGCTGTTCACGCTTTTGATCGCGTCAAAGTACGGCAGCTCCTTGGGCAGAATTCCGCGCGCCTTTTTGGTTTCGAGTTCCTGGTTCGGCGCCACCACGACAAAACTCAGTTCGCGCCCGATCGCCTTGCGCACGATTCCCGTCAGCTCGCCGGTGTGCGGGTCCGAGCGCGCCACCACAAACCCGCCGATCACCGCGGGCGTGGCATTGTCCGGATGCCCCTCGAGCTGCGTCACCAGCGCGCAGAGGTCATCGCGATCGAGCTTCGCGCCCGAAAGTTCGTTGAGGGCCGCGACCACGCCGGCACGCAGGGTGACGCTGGACCCGAGTCCGCGTGACATCGGAACTTCGCCTTCGATGTGAAACGTGAAACCGAACTCGCCCACCCCGGCGCGGACGAAAAACAGTCGCGCCGCCTCGTCGGTCATGTCGAGTCCGGCGACATCGGAAGCCGTCGCCGCGCGCGCGCCATGCCAGTCGCCCCGCGTGAGCGTGACGCGATTGTAGACGCTCAGGGCGAGTCCGAGCGTGTCGAACCCCGAGCCGCAATTGGAGGTGCTGCCAGGAACGCTGACGGTGACCTCGTTGGGAAGTGGGGATGTCCCGCGCTTCTTCGATTTCATGTGCGAAACTTGAATGCCTTCCGGGCCTCGAGGTTTTGCT
Organism: Candidatus Didemnitutus sp.; assembly: GCA_035545955.1. Lineage (GTDB taxonomy): Bacteria > Verrucomicrobiota > Verrucomicrobiia > Opitutales > Opitutaceae > Didemnitutus. The sequence continues at coordinate 111,968 of DASZXI010000081.1, forward strand.
CGCGCTTCTTGATGTCGGCGCGCTTGTCGAACTGCTTCTTGCCCGACGCCGTCGCAATCTCGACCTTCACGAGTGCCTCCTTGAAATACATTCGCAGCGCCACGATCGCGCGGCCGGCCGTCTCCGCTTCCTGCTGCAGTTTGCGGATCTCGCTCGCATGGAGAAGCAGCAAGCGCGGGCGCCGCGGCGCGTGCTGCGTGGGGCCGCCATGCGAATACTCCTCGATGTAGGCGCCGTAGAGCCAGACACCATTCTTCTCCACGCGCGCGAAGGCATCGGTGACCTGTGCCTTGCCCGCCCGGATCGCCTTCACCTCGGTTCCGGACAGCTTGATCCCCGCTTCAAACTTGTCGTGAATGAAGTAGTCCCGAAACGCCTTCGGGTTGCGCATCTCCGTGTAACGCGGGGAATCTTTGGACTTCGCGCTCATCGCTCGAACCTCCGACTAATGCGGCCGAGTCGCGCCGCGGGCAAACAAAAGCTGTAAGCTTCAAGCCATAAGCTCTAAGCGAAGATCCGTGAGCGGCCGCCAGGGAGCAGGGAGCTGGAACCAAGAAACTGTGAGCGGTGAGCAGGGAGCTGTAACCCGGCAGCTCTAAGCGGTGAGCAGGAAGCGGACGCCGCCGATCGGCCTTCAGGCGAATTCAAATTCGGGCCAAGCCCTTATTGAGGTCATTCGGAATTGCGGTCAATGACTGGCTCCCAGCATTCCGATATCCGCATTCCGCAATTTTTCCGGCAGCCCGCGTTCCGCAATCAGCATTCCGCGATAGATCAGGGGCTCCGCCTTCAGCGTTCAACTCCGTAAACGCCACTCACCGCCTACTGCTCACTGCCTTCAGCTCGCAATCGTGAGATCGAAACTGATCTTGCCCTCGATGATCTCGCGCAGGGCGATGTCTTCCGGGCTCAGCTTCTCGAGCGACTCCACCAACGGACGGCTGCCCCGGCGCAACTGCTTGACGCGGCGCGACACGACATTGATCAGGATGTTAGGATCCTGAATGATCTTTTGGGCGTCCTTGATGTATTCGTCTCTCATGGGCTGGTAAAATGGAAACGTTAACGGGTAAGTCCGCCCCCGGGAGCGTCAAGGGCTAAATCCAGCCCGGTTTTCGCGTTGCCGAAGGCCGTTTCCGCCGGAAAAATTCCGTCATGCTCGTCGCTTGGACCACCACCTCCCAACGGGCTGATGCGGAGCGACTCGCGCAGGCCGCCGTGACGGCCGGTCTTGCCGTGTGCGCACAAGTCGAAGGGCCAGTGATCTCGTATTATCCGTGGGAGGGAAAAATCGAGCGGACTGAGGAATACCGCATCATGTTTAAGTACTTGGAGCCCAATGTGTCCGAACTCGAGGCGTGGATCCACGCGCATCATCCTTACGAGACCCCGGAATGGCTCGCGGTTCGGGCGGAAAGTGTGGGTGAAAAATACTTGTCATGGGCAAAAGCGAACTCTAAATCCCGCCCCTTTCCCGCGTCGAAACAACCCTGATCGAAACCCTTTCCATGTCCCAGCACAACAGCCTCAAAGCCCACGGCGGTCTCGTCGTGAAACGCAACGTCCTCAAGCGCTTCGAGCGCGTCGAAATCCTGAAGAAGCGCGGACAGTGGAAGGACGGCGACCGGGTGCAGGGTCTGCGCAAGACCAAGCCCGACGTCTGATCCCACCCGCACGGGCGGCCTTGGCCGTCAGCCAGGCCCGCCGAAATCCTGAAAATCCGGCAGGCCTTTCCGCCTGCCTTTTTCATGCACCTGCTCAAAGAGCTCAGCGACTGGTATGCCCGCTCCCTCGAATCGGGCGGCTATCCGCTGATCGTGCTGCTCATGTTCATCGAGAGCACGTTCCTGCCGCTGCCGAGCGAACTGATCATTCCGCCCGCCGCCTATCTCGCGACGACGAAAGGCAACATGAGTCTGACGGGCATCGTCATCGCTGGCACGCTCGGTTCCTGGCTCGGCGCAACCACCATGTATTGGGTCTCGCGGCTCGCCGGCCGGCCGGTCGTCTTGAGCGTCAGTGCCTCGATCGACCAGTGGGCCGCCCGCCGGCTTTCGCGCGTACCGTGGCTGCTCAATCTCGTTCGGCATGTTATCATCGCACCGGACAAGGTGGAGAAAACCGAACGCTGGGCGGCGGCCTACGGAAGTTTCGGAATCTTCGCGTCGCGCCTTCTGCCGGTGGTGCGTCACCTGATCGGGATTCCCGCCGGAGTCGTGCGCATGGATTTCCGTCTGTATTCGCTTTTCACTCTGCTGGGGTCGGGCCTCTGGTGCGCCGTGCTCTGCTGGCTCGGCGTGAAGGCCGGTCAGGACGAGGCGTTGATGCGCGGCGAACTCCGTGCGATCACCGAATGGGCGGTTGGTGCGCTAGCCGTGCTCGGATTCATCTACTGGTTTTTTGTCCATCGCCACATGCAGGCGGCGAAAAAATAGGTCGGGGAATGTTTCCCGGAACGGCAGGCAGGAGCCTGCTGGCAGGCGACATCGATCCAACACGACAGCCGACGATAATCAGGATTGAAAAACCCGGGACCGGCCGAATGCTGTCGGTTCGCTTTTTGCGAGTGTAGCACAATGGATAGTGTAGTGGCCTCCGAAGCCATTGATCCGGGTTCGACTCCCGGCACTCGCACCAGCCTTCGCTCCGGCGGAGCTTCGATTGGCGCAGCCATCGGGCTCCCCTCAGTCCTGGTCGTAAACGCTCGAAGTCGGAACAGGGACCATAGTCGCAGTTCCTTTCTCCGTAACGGCGTTCCCTGCGGAATCCTCAAGCCACATCGTTACCGCGTCGTCATTCACCACGTATCCAATCTTGTAGAGGCCGGGCTTCAATTCCGCCTTCCCCGCGACACTCGCCGACATCCAATTGGTTCCCCCCGTCCTGAACAGTCTCAAGGCAAACTGGTTGTAGAGCAGAGTCAGATCTTTGACCCCGGGCTCAAGAAACAGGTAATCCACGACCGGCCCGTTCGGAGACGATCTCCCTTTTTCGTGGGGAAACGTGTTTCCCGCAACTCCGTCGATTTGACTCACCACTGCCAATTCACCCTTGGTGGCTCCCCATCCGCTCCAGTCGATCTTCACGACCGCGTACTTGGAGACCGTGGAGTTTTGGAGGGAAATAACGGGAAACGCGCATCCGCCCAAACCCAAGAGGACGACGGCAAGGAAGAATTTCATTAGCTCCTGCTCATGACGAGCCAAGACCGAAGACCGTTACCCCGGGCGATCGGATCGGCTGACTCATGGCTCAAGCGGTATTGGCGTGATCGATGCAGATCGGTTCCACCTCATAGGCCTCGCACATAGTGTGTCCCTCCAAGGGTCATATAGATTGGGCCCTACGGTCGATCCTGCACACACGTCACTATATCTCCAGGCACGACGGCACACGCGAATGCACCCGCGGAACGCAACTCGTCTTCGGTGCCGTATCCCCACAATACGCCGAGACCGCGCACGCGATTTCGACCTGCCCCCACCATATCGTGCGCGCGATCGCCCACCATCACGGCGTCAATCGGATCCACCCGGAGAGTCGAAAGCACATGCTCGATCAAGACATCCTTGTGCGCACGGGTACCATCGAGTTCGCTGCCTTGGACCGTGGTAAAGAACGGAGAGAGTTCAAAGTGCTCGATGATACGCATCGCGAAGACTGTGGGCTTCGACGTTACCACGTGCATTTGAAATCCCTCCGCCACCAAATCGCGCAGCGCTTCAGGGATACCCGGATAGACCCGATTCTCCAGCAGCCCAATGCTGGCAAACCGTTCCCGATATTTGAGAACGGCTTGATCGGCTCGTTCCGGACCCACCATCTTCGCGAACGATTCCCGCAAGGGCGGTCCGATGCACCATTTCAAATCCGCCGCTTCGGGCGCTGCGATCCCGATCTCTCCGAGCGCATATTGAATGGAGGCGGTGATCCCAATAAAAGGATCGGTGAGAGTGCCATCGAGATCGAACAGGAGCCGCACCGATTTCATCGGCGACTCCCGCGGTGCTCGACCGACCTCATGGTCGATGCCGCCACTGAGTCCGACGAGCCTTTTGCCCTGCGCTGGATACCGCTCGCACTCATTTGTCGATCTCCAGCAGAGTCCATCCAGTCAGCTCTGGCTTTCCGAGCGCGTCCCGACTGAAAACGAGCCTCAAGGCGAGAACCTCCACTTCAACTTGCACCGAGCGCGCGGCGATCGGCAACTGTCCCAATGCCTCAAGTGCCCTCTCGGCGTGGTCCGGGAAGGGACCGGTTACCCATCCACGCCGGACCGACGAGGCACCCAAATTCATTCTCTTTCTTCTTCACGACGCCCTCCTCCATCGCCGTGAAGTGCTTGAACGGCGTCTTCAGCTTCCCGTAGCGAAGCAGCAACTTCCAGTCAGTAGGCGGTGTCTCGGTATCGCTCATGTTTTGCCTAACGGTTCAGTGAACCGCGCCAGGCTTAGGTTCCTGTTAGTGTTTATGCTCAGGGCGTGGGGTCATTGATACCCAAGAGGTCGAGCAGATGTTGATGTTGGTTGGCAGAAATAGTCCGAAGTCGGTCCTCGCTGCTTACGCCACCTACGATATTTCTGCCGAGAATCCAACTCGGTCCGACAAAGATGACGAGTCTGTTGTTCGCGTTGTCGTGTACAATGATCCGTTGTCTTCCAGTCGGCGTCGTACTCAGACCGTCTGGGAAGTGCATGCCATCCTTCATCTCAATCAATAACCCGATAATCGCCGCGATTGCCTTAGCGTCAGTCACATGCACTCGACCGGTCCACGTATTCTCCATAACAATATTTGGTCCAGGCTGCATCACCCCGTCGGCCTCAATTGAGACAACAGCCGATGCGGCTGGAATCGTCAACGGAGGCGCGCTGCGCTCGCAGGCGACCAGCATGAACGAAAGGCCAATACTTGTAAGGGTGACGGCTTTGAGCATCAACGTTCAAGATGAGGCACGAGGACCGAAGGCCCGAGTTGGCGCGGGCGGTTGGTTGGGCTTCATTCTCATTGTCCGTGCCACATATCTAGGATGCGACCATCCTCCTTGGCGATCTCCGCATGGGCAACTCCTCCCAACGAGTCGCTCGGGAGCGACCCATCAACGTGCCACACTCCGTCAATCAATTCGGCATGATAAGGCTTCTCGCTCGAAATGTGCTCTTCGCCATAGACAGGCGACCACACTGCGACAGCGACAGCAATCGCAGTGCGCTCGTCGGGAACAAAGCCGTTCTTTGGTTTGAAAAATGGTTTTGAAGCGGCGTAAGCCATGACTGCAGCGGCTAAAATCACTGCAACCAATGTGATCTTAATTTTCATACTTTGCCGAACAGGGTCCTTGGGACTCGAAACTAAGTCCTTTGGTTTGGCGGCCCGCCGAAAGCTAAAGTCATGGAAGCCGCTGGATCGCAATGCCCGATTACCCGAACAAGTCTTTTCGCCCGGCGATCTGGGCCCGGGAAATGACTTATTTCCCGATGGATGGGGGGCACGTTGACGCACCCTTTTCGGAGTTGCGCTGAACGTCCATCCGGCAACCTTTTCGACGTCTGGCGCGTACTCGTCCGCGACCGGACTCCATTCCATTAACGTCAGGTTTTTGAAGGCTAGATCGCCATGCGACCAGCACTCTCTCCGTCCCGCGCTCCGCGACTCCTCATGTCGCGATCGACCGGCTCCGGCCTTCGATCCGCCATGTCTCTGTCGCGGAGGCGCGCATGATTCCTGTTCCGGTTCATTTCACCGCGGACGAAATCTCGCGGGAAGCCGAACGCCTGTTCCGCGTCTTGATCGGCGTCGATTGCGTTCCCGGCCGCCGCTGGGATTACGCCGAGTGCATCCGACTGGCCCCGCTCACGCTCGAAATCAACCGGCTCAAGAAGGAGAAAAACGCGATCATCCTCGCGCACTCGTACGTCGAGCCCGAGATCGTCTACGGCATCAGCGACTTTCGCGGTGACTCCTACTACCTGAGCCGCGTCGCCCGTGATGCCAGGGCGCAGACCATCGTGTTCGCGGGCGTGGTGTTCATGGCCGAGACGGCGAAGATACTCTCGCCTGACGCCATCGTGATCGTCCCCGATCGCGCGTCGGGCTGCTCGCTCGCCGACTCGCTTTCCGGCGAGGAACTCCGCCGGCTCAAGAGCCTTCATCCCGACGCAGCCGTGGTCTGCTACGTCAATAGCACCGCGGAAGTGAAGGCCGAGTCGGATGTCTGCGTCACCTCGGGCAACGCCGCCGACATCGTGGCCGCGCTGCCCGAAAGGCAGATCCTGTTCGTTCCCGACCGTCTCATGTCCGACAATCTCCGGCTCGAGTTGCGGCGACGGGGCATCGACAAGGAAATCATTTCCTCCGACGGCACCTGCGTCGTCCACGACCATTTCGATGCCAACGAGATCGCCCGAGTCCGCGTGCAGTTTCCCGGCGTCAAGGTCGTCGCGCACCCCGAATGCCCGACCGACGTCGCCGCCGCGGCCGATTTTGTCGGCAACACCGAGTCCATGATGCGGTACGTGCGGACCACCGTGGCGCCGTATTTCCTGATGCTGACCGAATGCGGACTCGTCGCGCGCGTGCAGGTCGAGGATCCCGAAAAACGTCTGGTCGGCGGATGCCGCCTTTGCCCGTACATGAAACTCAATTCGCTGGAAAAGGTGCGGGACGCCCTCGCCCATCCGCGCCCCGATCAGATCATCACCCTTGACGAATCCGTACGCCGTCGGGCGGCGCGCAGCCTCGAACGCATGTTCGAGCTCACCGCGGGCGCCGCGTCCTCACCCTGGCAACTCGTGCCCGCCGCCTCATGAGCCTGCTCACGCCCCGCACCCTCCTGCTGGTCGACCTCGCGCTCGAGGAGGACGCCGGACTTGGCGACGTCACCAGCCGCGCCATCTTTTCCGACCGCCACCGGAGCCGCGCCCGCATCGAAGCCCGCCAGTCGCTGGTGATCTGCGGCCTCGAAGTCGCCGCCCACGTTTTCTCCCGGGTCGATCCCCGGTTGCGCATATCCCTGCGAGCACGCGACGGCGACCGACTCGAAAACGGAGACATCGCGCTCGAAGTGTCCGGTCCGACCTCCAGTCTCCTGACCGCGGAACGCACGGCGCTCAATTTCCTGCAACGATTGTCCGGCGTGGCCACCCTCGCCCGGCGGTTTGCCGACGCCGTTCCCACCGGCCCGACGCGGATCGTCGATACGCGCAAGACGACGCCCGGTTTTCGCGCGCTCGAGAAATACGCGGTGCGCTGCGGCGGCTGCGCCAATCACCGGTCGTCACTCGGCGAGCATGTTCTCATCAAGGACAATCATATCGCCGCCGCGGGCTCGCTCGAACGCGCCGTGGCGGCCGCACGAAAAGCGGCACCCCACACCGCGAAAATCGCCGTCGAAGCCGCCTCCGCTGCCGACGTTCGCAGCGCCTGCCGGGCCCGCGCTGAGGTCATCCTGCTCGACAACATGACTCCGGCTCAAATCGACGAAGCGGTGAAGGTCATCGGCGGTCGCGCGATCGTCGAGATTTCCGGCGGAGTTCGCCTGGAAACCGTCGCGAGCTTCGCGCGCCCGGGCATCGACGTCATCAGCGTGGGCGCGCTGACGCATTCGGCGCCGGCCGCGGATTTGAGCCTGACGGTGCTTCCGGAAAAACGCCGGCGGCGACGGTGATGGAAGTCACGACGACGGATTGTCTCGTTCTCGGCGCCGGTTTGGCGGGCTCGGCCTATGCACTGCACGCCGCACGCGCGGGCTACCGGGTCGACGTGCTCGCCGCCGGCGGCGCGCTTGAGGCGAATTCAGATTGGGCCCAGGGAGGAGTGATCTACGACGAGTCACCCGATCCGTCCCTCTTGCGCTCCGACATTCTGGCGGCGAGCGACCAGACCGCCAATCCCGCCGCCGTCGAGCAGCTCGTGCAGGAAGGCCCGTCCGCCGTGCGGGAACTGTTGCTCGACGAATTGCAGGTCAACTTCGACCGCGATGCCACTGGCGATCTCGATCGCGCGCGCGAGGGCGGGCATCGCGAGCGGCGGATCATTCATGCCAAGGATTCCACCGGGCATGCCATTCTGAGCTCCCTCGCGGCGCTGGTCGACCGGACGCCGCGCATCCAGCGTCATTCCGGCTGGGTGGCGATCGATCTGCTCACGCTTTCCCACAGTTCGACGAATCCAGCCGATCGCTACGAACCGCTGACGTGTTTCGGTTGCTACGCGCTCGACACCTCGACGGGCGAGGTGCGGGCGTGGCTGGCGCGCAAAACGATCCTGGCCACGGGCGGACTGGGAGGAATCTTCCGACATAGCACGAATCAACCGGGCAGCGTCGGCAGCGGAGTCGCGATGGCATACCGGGTTGGCGCGCGGCTGATCGATCTCGAATACATCCAGTTTCATCCGACGGTGCTGCAGATGCCCGGTCGCGCGCCATTTCTGATCACCGAAGCGCTCCGCGGGGAAGGCGCGGTCCTGGTGGATGTCGATGGGCTGCGTTTCATGGACGATGTTCATCCGCTGGGCTCGCTCGCGCCGCGCGATGTCGTCTCGCGCACCATCAAGCAACACCTGGCGGCGACCGGCGCAGACCGGGTGTTTCTCGATGTCTCGGCCATCGCACCCGATTTTTTCCGTAGTCGCTTTCCCGGCATTCACGCGGCCTGTCGCGACCGCGGCATCGACCCCGCGCAGGGCCGGATTCCCGTCGTGCCGGCGGCCCATTTCTCATGCGGCGGCGTCCACGCCGACCTCGAAGGCCGCACCACGGTTCGAGATCTCAACGCCATCGGCGAAACGGCATGCACCGGGTTGCACGGGGCAAATCGCCTGGCGAGCACCTCATTGCTGGAATGTCTGGTGGCGGCGCGGGCCACGGCAAAGTCCGACGTCGCCGATCTGGCGCAACCCGCGAGCCCGTGGCCGAAACCCAAACCGTGGCTGAGCCCGTCCGTTGCCGCCGATCCGGTCCTGGTGCGTCAGGACCTCGAACTGATTCAAAACACGATGTGGAACTATGCCGGCATCATCCGATCACCGCGCCGACTGTCCCGCGCGCGCCGAATCCTGCTCGAACTTCGCGAAGACATTCAGGCCTTTTATCGCGACTGTCGTCCCACCCGTGAGCTGATCCAACTCCGCAACGCCGTGCAGGTCGCGCTGCTGGTGGTTCACGCCGCATCGTTGAATCCCGTCAGCAAGGGGTGCCATTTCATCGCGGGCGACGAGTGATGTTGGCTCGGATGGGATTGGCCGCGAAAAGGTGCAAAAATCCATTCTTGGCGACAAAATCCAAGAGCGCCGGCGCGCGGACGACACGCGCCGACAGACGGATCTTTTGCGTACTTTCGCGGCAATAAGTATCTTTGGCATTCTCCGCGCCCGCGAAAGCGGATCGCCAGCAAGCAGGCTCCTACCTCCTGAATCCCGCGGCGAGAACGCTCCTTGTGGGCCGAAAATCTTCTTCGCCGACAGAATCCCTCCGGCCCAATGAGGACATCGGACCTTACCCTTGCGCTCTTTTGCGGCCAATTACTTGGTCGGCGTGACGCGATAGATCACGTTGTGGCCGTCTTCGGAGAAGAGCAGCGCGCCGTCGTGCGCCACCGCGATTCCGACCGGGCGTCCCCAAACGCTCCGGCCATCGACCACGAAACCCGTCGCGAAATCCTCGTATTCACCGGTCGGAATTCCGTTGTGCCGCCGAATCCGGATGACCTTGTAGCCGGTCCGGTTCGCACGATTCCACGAGCCGTGCAGCGCGACAAAGATGTCCCCGCGATATTCCGCCGGGAACGCCGCAGCACCCGTGGCATCGGGATAGAAAACTATTCCGAGTGCGGCCGAGTGGGCCTGCAGCAACACGTCGGGCACGGTGGCCTTGCCGGCGAGGTCAGGCCGTTCGCCCTTGCGCCGCGGATCCTCGTGATTGCCGAGATAGTACCAAGGCCAGCCGTAGTAGTGTCCTTCCTTCACGCTGGTGACGTAGTCCGGCACCAGGTCATCCCCGAGGCCGTCGCGTTCATTGGTCGAGGTCCAGAGCTCGCCGCTCACCGGATCGATGCCGAATCCGACCGGATTGCGGATGCCGGTGGCAAACGCGTGGATGGGAGCGGTGCCTTCGGGGTCGGTGACCATGACGTTCGCGCGATTGGTCTCCGAGTCCCAGGCTGCGCCGAATCCGTGCTGCGCTTCCCACGCGGCGACCTCCGCGGATGTCTTGGTGGAAATCTCCTCGGCGACGTTCGAGCCCGAACCGACGGAAATATAGAGTCGCTTGCCATCCGGCGAAAATGCGATGTCGCGAGTCGAGTGGCCTCCCGTGCTGCCACTCAATTTCGGCACGATCACCTGCGCCGCGGCCGTCGCCTTCAGGTCGCCGCGATGGTAGGGAAAGCGCACCACCGAATTGTTGTTCGCCACGTAAACCCATTGCGGGTCGTTGCCGTTCGGATAAAACGCGATGCCGAACGGCCGATCCAGTCCGGTGGCGAAGATTTCGTTCTGGCTCGGAGACTCGGCTCCGTCCGCCGCGCGCAGGACACGAATCCGGTCGCTGCCGGTCTCGGCGATGAACAGGTCGCCGTTGGGCGCGACCCGCAGGCAGCGCGGATTGGACAATCCAGTGGCAAATTCCTTGATTGTGAATCCGTCCGGCACCGACACGTGGGCGCCGGCGGGCTGATCGACGACCTGCGGGCCGTTGCCGGCAGAACGTGTACGGAACGGCGGCGGCAGTTCCGCGAGCACGATCTTGTGCGTCGCGCCCGGATGATCGTTGCGCCAGTCGGCGCGATCAACCTCCGGCGAAACCGCGCCGGGACCGTTGCCGCCCGTGGATTCGGACGGCGCCTTCAGGGTCGCCAGGAACGCGATGACGTTGCGACGGTCGGCGCTGTTCGGCACCGGGATCGGCATGAGCGTACCGGGCACCGTGCGCTGCGGGTTCTCGAGAAACCGGTCGAGCGTGGCGGCGTCCCAGACGAGACCCGATCCGATCAATGCCTTCGAGTAGCCAAAGGTCGTGCTGGCTGCCCGGCGACCGACCACGCCCAACAGGCTCGGCCCCTGCCCGCCTCCACCGGCCGGCGTCGTGGCGTGACACAACGCGCAGCTTTGCTGGAAAAACAAATGTCCTTTGTCGGCATCACCGGCATCGGCGCCGGAAGCGGCTTTCACCGCGGCGAGAGAGAGAATCGAGACTGCGAGAACGGAACGAAGCGGGGTGACCATGGGGAGAATTCCTGTTTGCACCGGATCAGCGCAAACGCGCCCATCAGCTTGCAGGCAACCGGCGCTTTCGCAAATTCCGTTTTTCGCCGGCGCCGGTCAGGCCTTCGGCCCGGTCAGTTGCACCCGGTGTCCCATCGATTGCAGCAGGCCCGCGGCATCCTGATATTCCGGCGACAGCATGACGGGCGACGAACCTACCTCCGTCACGAGCACGCACGCCGCATAGGTTTTCGCTTCGTGGACGAGTCCCATGATGGCGGGAAAACACGAGTCCAGTTCGCAAAGAAAGAGTCCGTGTTGCAGCTGCATCACCTTGCCGGCGGGTGCCGCCTTCAGGAAACCCTCGACCAGCTTCATCGTGATGAGGAATTCGCTGCTGGTGGCCGCGATCTTCTTGCTTGGTCCGACATGCACGAGCGCGACGACGGGTGATGATTCCATGGCGCACGTTGAAAGGTTTTTTCGGCCATGGCAACCGGTCCCGCTCGCCCGCAATGCGTTTGACCGTCGTGGCGCCGGTCCCCATCGTTTCTCCTCGATGTCGATGATGCAGGGCACCGTGTCACCGGACCGCACGGAAAGCGATCGGCCGCCCGGCGGCCTCGACTCGTTTCTCGCCATCATCGGCCGCCTCGGAGAGCTCCGTCGTCCGCCGGTCAAGCTCGCGGTCTGGCAGCAGGTGCAGCGCGGCGCGCTCGACCTGGGCTGGCTGACCGTCGTGATCGGTTCCCTGGCGGGTGCCTTCACCGTGGCGACGATCGAGGCCGGTTTCGGACTGGGTGCGACCCTGGCGGTCCGCGTCCTGATCGCCCTCGTCCTCGGCCAGCTCGCCGGCTTTGTGGCCGCGCTCCTCCTGGTGGCCGGACCCGCCACCGCTTCCACCTTTGAACTGGGCCTGATGCGCCAGCACGGAGAATTGCGGACGCTGCATCTGATCGGCGTGGACCCACGGGCCTACCTGATGTTGCCGCGCGTGCTCGGCTTTGCCGCCTCGCTGCTCGTGCTCGACTTTGTGTTTCAACTGGCGGCCGCGGTGGGAGGCTTTGCGCTCGCCGCGTTGGTGACGCCGATCTCGTTTTCGCAACAGATGGAAACCCTGGCGGCGGCGCTCACGCCCGGCATTCTCGCCGTGACCGGCCTGCGCAGCGTGCTGCTGGGGGCGGCGATTGGGGTGTTGGTCTGCGAGCATGGCTTTTCGCCGACGTTCTCGCCCGCCCGCATGCCGCAGGTGGCGCGGCAACTCCTCAGTCGGTCGCTGGTGGCGGTGGTGGTCGTTCACGGAGGCTTCGCCCTTCTCGCGTCATGATCGAGATCTCAGAACTCGAAGGCGTGCATTTCCGCCTCCCGCAGGCCGCGGTGCCCGCCGGCGAAATGGCGGCCATCGTCGCACCCACCGCCGCCTGTGCGCGCGAATTTGTCGATTTTCTGCTCGGCCTGGCTGAACCCAGGCATGGCGTCGTTCAACTCCTCGGCCAGAAACTGTCGGCGCTGCAGGAGTCGGCCCGGCGGGCGTTGCGCAGCCGGCTTGGATTCGCGGCACAGGCTGACGCCCACGTCTCCCATCTGGCCCTGTGGGAAAACATCCTGCTCGGGCCGGGCTATCATCGCGGTCACGATGCCGGTGCTCTCGAGAGCCGCGTCGAAACCCTGCTCGGCTGGTGCGGCTGGAACGCCAGTGACGCGCGCGAGGCCCTGATGCGCAAACCCGACCATGCCTCGGCTTTCGAGCGCGCCGCCGCCGCCTGGCTGCGAGCCGTTCTGATCGAACCCGAACTTCTCGTTTGCGAGGAGCTTTTTGCCGGCCTGACCTCCAATGAGCGCCGGCGATTAATCGAAGCCTGCGTCAACTTTCAGGCCGAGAATCCCGCCCGGGCCTCCGTGTTCGTGCTCGTCGGCGACCGGCTGCTCGACGAACTGCAGCCGACGCAGGTGACCTACCTTTCGCTGCGCGGGGATTTTCGCGCGGAGGCCCAGGCATGACCGATCTCCTCCAACCCGATCCCTCCTGGGTGCGCGGCGTGCGTCGCGCCCGCTGGTCCGTTGCCGCCACGGCCCTCGCGATCCTCGCCCTGGCCCTGTTTCTCGGCTGGAAGGACGGCTGGTTCACCCCGGTCGCCCAGTTCAATTTTCAAACCGCGAGCTCGAAATCGCTGCACAAGGGCATGGCGGTCCATCTCAGCGGATTCAAGATCGGCCAGGTCAGCCGCGTCGAACTGCAGTCCGACCGCAGCGTGCGCGTCGAGATGGAAATCTACCGGCAATATCTTCTGTTCATCAAGACGGACAGCGAGGTGCGCATCGAACCGGATCTGCCGCTGGCTGGCGACACCGCGCTCGAGATCACCGGCGGCACGTTCCGCTCGCTGAACGCCGCGCCCGGGGCGGCGCTGCGTTTTCGCGGCCAGCCGCAGCTCTACGACCAGGTGGTGCGCGTGGTGGAACGACTCGAGCCCATGGTCGACAATCTCACCCAGCTTTTCAACCAGGCGCGCCAGCCGCAGGGCGATCTGCAGATGTCCCTGCACAATCTCGCCGACTCCACTGGCCGTTTGCAGGCGTGGATGCCCGGATTTCTCGAACGCACGGACGCCGCGCTCGCCACCATCCATCGGGCCGGCGGCACGGCGGGCGATGCGGTCACTCCCCTCGCCCGCTCCGACGGCGATCTCCAGACTTCGCTGCGGGAAATCCGCGCGTCCGCGGCCGAGTTGCACGAGGCTCTTCCCGCCGTGCTCGCCGACCTGAAAGCGATCACGAGCAGCTTGAAGAACAGCGTGACCGCGCTCGAGCCGGCGGTAAACCAGTTGAGCAGCGATCTTCCGGTGCTCGTGCAGCAGGGACGCCAGACGACGGACAGCGCCGGACAGGTGGTCGACGCGGTGAAGGATTTCAGCCTGATCCGACACAAGGTGAACCAACCGCCGCAGGAAACGATTCTGCCGACCTCGAAGCCATGACGGGCTTGAAGTCATCACTCGCCGCCGGCGTCGTCGCGCTCGTTCTCGGCGCTTGCGCCGGACCCGATCAGGCGCCGGCTCCGCTTCTGCGCGAAGCCGCCCGGCAGAACCGGATCGGCGAAGAGGCCTACCTTCGCGGCGACCACCGTCACGCGGAGCCCGCGCTCGTCGAATGTGTTCGGCTGCATCTGGCCGCCGGCGATATCCCCGGGGCCGTCCTCGCCCTGGTCAACGAAGTCCTCGAGGAACGCACCACCGACCCGGCGAAAGCGGCGGCGACCGCGAAGCGCCTGAGCGATTTGCTGCCCGCCGCGGTCCAGCAGTCACCCGACCAGGCGGGCAACCTGACGATTGCGGTTGGGTGGATCAACGGATCGCTGGCGCTCGATGCCGGCGATGCCGTCGCAGCGGCTCAAGCCTCGGACGTTTTCGTACCCGCCAGAGCGTCCGTTGCCGACCGCTGGGAGGCCCGACTTGAGAATCTCCGGGCGGACATTGCGCTACACCAGAACCGGAATGCCGAAGCCGTCACGTCCGCGCAGTCGGCGCGTCGGTTCGCCGCCAAGGCGAAGGATGTCGCCGAGGAGGCCCGCGCGTGCCGCCTTTCGGGCACGGCGCACCGCGCCCTCTCGCAATGGAATGAATCCCGGACGGACCTGTTGGCCGCCGTCCACCTCGAGCAGGAACTTGGCGGTGGCTCACGTATGGCCGGGGACCTAAAGATTCTCGCCGACGTCTCGGAACATTTGGGCGATTCCAGCAGTGCGGCGCTTTATCGCCAACGCGCCGACGCCATCGGTTCGGCGCGGTGAGCTCTCCAAAATCTTAGATTCTTACAGGAGATAACGGAGAAGACGGTCTTCAAAGGAGGTCCCAAAGAACGACCCCATCGTGATCGCAAAACGCCAAAAAAAGATGCTCTGCTCTCCGTTCCGGCAATTCGTGGCCAAAACCCCTTTCGCCTCGAGAGGCCCCTGACTGTTGGGCCGGAAAGACCGGATCCTTTTTGCGCCTTTTGCGCTTTTTTGCGGCCCGTTCCCTTCCGATGCCGCGCTTGCGGAGGAGGAAAACCTTTTCCACGTTGAGAGTGCGCTGAAATCCGAATGCCTCCGCCGAACGAAGACAATGTTGTGTCCGCCGCCTGGATCGAACTGCCCGACCAGTCGACGTTCCCGCTCAATGGCGACTGTCATTTCGGCCGGACCGAGGGCAACGAAATCATCAATCCCGACACCCGCATCTCCCGACGCCATGCCGTCATCCAGCGTCAGGGGCAGCGCTTCGTGCTCGTCGACCTCGGCAGCACCAACGGCACCTACCTCAATGACACTCGGATTTTCACCGCGCGGAAGCTTCGCGATGGCGACGTGATCCTGCTGGGTTCGCTCCGCTACACCTTTCGTCAGCCGGGACTGAGTGGTGCGAGCAGTGTCGGCGAATCCACCCAACACACGGTTGTCGCGGTGGGTAAAATCGCCTGCTGGATGATCCTGGTCGCGGGACCGCTTCCCGATTCAACGCCGATCGTCGCCTGGAAGGAAAAGATCCGCCAGGCCCTGGCCGCGGCCGGAGCCAGTCTGAGGTCCGTGCGCGGCACCACGATCTTCGGACATTGGCGCGAGGGACGCATTTCACCGCAGAAATTCGGACTTTTGCTGACCGAATTGTCGCGCCTGCCGCCGCCACCCGGTGCACGCTTGGTGGTGCACCATGGCGCGGTGCGGGTCGGCCCCGGGGCGGCGCCTGGAGAGGAGAACCTCGTTGGCTCCGAGGTGACGTTCGCGCACAAGCTCGACGGCATCGCCGAGGTGGCCGGAATTCCACTGGCGGTGAGCGAGGCCGCGGCACATGCGCTCGGCACAACGCTTTCGTTGACGCCCATTGGCGCGCCCACGCTTCGCGCGGCGGGACCGGTGCCGCCGCTGTTCACGATCGGTTAAAATGTGGTCGCCGCAAAAAGGCGCAAAGAATCTGCCGCTTCGGCGATTTTCATGAGCGCCCATAGGCGCGCGAACCTGAAGTTGCTTCGCTCTTCGTGGCTTATCGTGCCTTTTGGTGGCTATAGAATTACCAAAAGGCTCTAACGCTCGGCGATGTGAATCGCGCGCTCGGTCGCGTGGATGGCTGCATCCATGTGTTCGAGCGCCCGATGCCGCCACTCGCGGCTCGCCGGATTGTCCTCTTCGCCCGAGGCATCGTGATAGGCGCGGCGGAGCAATTCGAGCGCGTGATGCAGACGACCCAGGCGATCCAGTCGGGCGTCCGAGGGCGGATGCAGCGAGGTGTTCTTGCCGTCGTCGATCGCCGCCCGGTGAATTTCCGCGATGGCGTGATCGACTTCCTCGATGGCGAGCGACTCATCGGCCCGCATCGCCCAGTCGCCCGGCCGGTGTTCGAGATTCCAGCGCGCGTCCCGCAGGTCGGTCAGCGCATGGAGGAAGGCCGGATGGTGTCCGACCGGTTCGGCCCGCGAGACCGCAGGCAACAGCAAGGCGGCCGAGGCCGCGAGAGTGAGCAGGGATTTCTTCACGTTCATGCGAATGTGGGGTAACTGGACGGAGAGGATTGGACGAAGCTCCGCGGAACGCAATCCTGCGGCGGACGGTCAAATGGCTTCGCCTTGGACATTCCCGCCCCAATCCGTAAGCTCCCATCCTATGAGTTCACCCCGCTCTTCCGATTTGCCTCCCACCTCCCCTGATCGTCGTGACTTTTTGCGCTTGATGGCCACCGGTGCCGCCGCAGCTGCCGTGGCGCGCCTCCCGGGCGCCGACGCTCCGTCCGCCAGCGGCGCCAATTATGCTCCGGCAGGACGGGCGCCGACCGTCGTAAAACCCGGCGAATTCACCTTCGCCGCGGCGTTTCTCGATCACGGACACATCAATGGCATGGCCAAGGCGCTGCGCGAAGCCGGCGCCGGGCTGAAATGGGTGTACGATTCGGATCCGAAAAAGGTCGCCGATTTTCAAAAGCTCTATCCCGAGGCCAAGGCCGCCCGGTCTTTCGAGGAAATTCTCGACGATCCCGCCGTGCAACTCGTCGCCGCCGCGGCCGTGCCCAATCTGCGTGGCGGCATCGGCTGCCGCGTCATGCAGGCCGGCAAGGACTATTTCACCGACAAGACTCCCTTCACGGCGTTCGACCAATTTGAGGCCGCGAAGAAAGTGGTGCGCGAAACGAAGCGACGCTACTTCGTCTATTTCAGCGAGCGTCTGCACAACGAGTCGGCGATGTACGCCACGCAATTGGTCAAGGACGGAGCCGTCGGCCGGGTGCTGCAGGTGCTGGGACTCGGACCGCATCGTCTCGGCACGGGACGTCCGGCCTGGTTTTTCGAACACGAAAAATACGGCGGCATCCTCTGCGATATCGGCAGTCACCAGTTCGAACAATTCCTGACGTATGGAAACGTCACCGATGCCTCCGTCATGCATGCCATCGTGGCGAACCACGGCCACCGCGACACGCCCGAACTCGAGGATTTCGGCGAGGCATCGCTGCTCGGCAACAATGGCGCAACGAACTACATTCGCGTCGACTGGTTCACGCCGCCGGGCCTGAGCACCTGGGGCGACGGACGCACCTTCATCCTCGGCGACAAGGGCTACATCGAATTGCGCAAATACGTGGACATCGCCCGCGATCGGGTCGGCGATCACGTCTATCTCGTCGATCAGCACAAGGAACAGCGCTTCGACGTCGCCGGCCAGGTCGGATTCCCGTTTTTCGGCGACATGATTCTCGACTGCCTCAACCGCACGGAAAAGGCGATGACCCAGGATCACATTTTCAAGGCGGCGGAGTTGTGCCTGAAGGCGCAGGCCGCGGCGCGGAAGATCGAGTGAAGAGTGAGCAGAAAACGGTGAGAGGAGAGCTGCGACTCGTGAGCGACGGGCGTCCGCCGCGAGGCACGGTCGAGCTGAAGATCATCTGAGGGCGGACGGGCGCGCTCAATTGTTTTTCCCACGCGCACATCGCTCCCTCAAATCCGCTGCCGTGCTCTGCAGCACCGCTTTCCGCTCTCCGCTCACTGCCCACTAGTTTCCAAATTGGATCGCGGCTTTCCGGCGGCCGGGGTCGACCGCCCTCCATCGATCTTCAACCCGGTCGCAAGGCCGCGTTGACCGCGGCGCGGATCTGACCGGCATCAAAAGGCTTCGCGAGCACGTGGAACCTGCCTTCGGAAATGCCCTGCCGCAGGTCGCCCGCCAAAAAAGGATCCGAAAGCACGATGGTCCGGCAGCTCGCATCGACTTCCAGCGCCGTGCCGATGAGCCGCGTCGTCGGGACGTCGGCCAGTCCGCCCGCCGCGATCACGAGGCCGAACCGTCCGCCGGGAACTTCCAAGGCCTGCAGCGCCTCGTCGCCACGCGCCACGGCCATCACGGGAAAACCTTCGCGGGTGAGCACGCGTTCGAGCATCGCCCGGATCGCCGGCTCGGGCTCCGCGATCAAGACCCGACAGCGAACTTCCGCCGTGATGGCGATCGGCGGAGTCGTGTTTTCCGATTCCCCCGGACGCGCCACCGGCAGGCGAATGGTGAAGCAGGTCCCCGCGTTCACCTGGCTGCGCACGTGGATGTCGCCGCCCGCCCCTGAAACAAGTCCGTACACCATCGCCAGGCCGAGGCCGGTTCCCTTGTCGGGCGCCTTGGTGGTGAAAAAGGGCTCGAAGATCCGGGACTGGGTTTCCTCGGACATGCCACAGCCGGTGTCTTCAACCTCGAGCCGGACATAGCGCCCGGGCTTGAGGTCTCCGCCGGCGGGCAATTCGACCTCGGTCACACGGAATGTCAGACGACCGCCGGACGGCATGGCATCGCGCGCGTTGATCGCCAGGTTGAGAATCAGTTCCTGCAGCTGCCCGCTGCCGAGACGTACGTGCGCCGGTTGGGGCGCGTCGGCCTCGACGGTGATGACCTTGGGCAGAAGCCGCGAAAGCGTTTTCGTTTCCACCCGCACCAGGCCGGCGAGATCGACGACCTGTTTGCGAGCGGGCTCGGTGCGACTGAAGGCGAGCAGATGGTGCGTGAGTTGCTCGGCGTTTTCCGTGGCGCGGCGGATGTCGCCCATCGCGTCCATCACGTCCTTGTCGCGCTTGTCCTCGACGAGAAAGCTGCTCCAGCACTTGATGACCGTGAGCGCGTTGTTGACGTCGTGCGCGACACCGCTTGCGAGGCGTCCGAGAGCCTCAAATTTCTGCGCCACGCGCACGGAGACCTCGGCCTTGAGGCGACCCTCCTCGGCGCGGGCCCGATACTCCTGTTCGACGGCGAGTTTTTCCAAGGCGCCATTGGTGTTGCGCAGGGCATCGCTGAGATCGCGCAGCACGTAACGCATGATAAGAATCAGCACCATCTGATACGCAAAACCGGCCACCACCATCCGGGCCCACACCGTCGGTTGAGTATAGTCCACGAACGGCGACGACGCCGGGGCGTGCGCGAGAAACAGCGGCAGCAGTCCGTGCACCCAGGCCACGCCGATCACGGCCGTGGCCAGCATGAGGGCGACGGAGAGAATGATCGCCGGGCGCAGGCCGAAAAACAGCGCCGTCGCCATGATCAGCACGATGTTCTGGTAGGCGACGTTCGGGGCCTGACCGAGTTCCATCAGCGCACCCAGGTCGAAGGCCAGCGAACAGAGTGCGAAGCAAAAATAACGAAGGAGAAACGGAAGCTTTCGGAATATCGCCGCGATCGTCAGGGGTAGCGTGAGGCCGGAGACGATCCAGTAGACCGGACTGGATCGCGCCACCTGTGGCGAAGTGACATAAAGCATGACCAGCACCCACACCGCGACCGGCGCGATCAGCCAGAGCAGGACATCGAGAATCCGCCGGCAGGTACCCACCGGCGCGAGGGCGGATTTCCCCTCCCAGTCGGAGCCCGGGGACAGACCACGGACGACCTTGGTGCCGGATGCAGGCCGCATCAGGCGAAATGAATGACGGAACCGCCGTTGCAAAGCAATGGCAGTTTATGAACGTAAAAACGGATCTGACTCACCTGAATGCCATCGACGCATCGCGGTAGATTTTAAGCGCAATTTACGGGCGAAGTCACCCACGACCAATCCGGGCCGACGAAAAGACGAATTAGCGCAGATTCAGAAAGGGTGTGGCCGGGTCCGAACGGCCCGGTCAGGTTCCGGATGCGGCTGATGCCGCAATCAACTCCCGGGGGCGGACGCCCCCGGCTACATCAAGCGAAACTTGAGACCGATCGGAAAGATCCCGAAATTCGGGATCTGATCCCTCAACCCTTATCACTCAACCAACCTACTCCTCAAATATGAATCGCCTCGTTGGTCGTCGCGGCGGCGGCTTCGGCCAGCGCTTCGGAAAGTGTGGGATGCGCGTGAATCGCGTGGTGAACCTCGTCGACCGTCGCTTCGAGATTCATCGCCAAGCCGTACTCCGCGATCAGTTCCGTGGCCTCGCTGCCGATGATGTGGACGCCCAGTATCTCGCCGGTCTTGGCATCGCTGATCACCTTCACAAAGCCCTCCGAGTCGCCTGACGCGACCGCCTTGCCGGACGCCGTGAAGGGAAACTTGCCGACCTTGTAGTTCAGTCCCTTTTCCTTGCAGGCCTTCTCCGTCAGGCCGGTGCTCGCCACCTGCGGCTGGCAGTAGGTGCAGCCCGGGAAATTTCCGACCTGCTTCGGCGTGCCCTTGCCGAGGATGCCGTTGACGGCGTTGATCGCGCGGAACGACGCTACGTGCGCCAGCCAGGGCGGACCCTGGATGTCGCCGGCAGCGAAGATTCCCGGGACGCTCGTCTGGTAATTCGGCCCGACCTTCACGAAGCCGCGATCGGTGTCGACCTTGACCTTCGACGAGAAAAGCGCGTCCAGGTTGGAAGTGATGCCGATGGCGACGAGAACCGTATCGACCTCGAGCTCGGTTTTCTGTCCGTCCTTCACGAGGTCGAGCTTAACGGACTTTTCCCCGACGCGGATGTTCTCGGACTTCGTGCCCGTGTGAATGGCAATGCCCTGTTTCTCGAAGCTCCGGTGGAGAACCTTGGCGATCTCCTCGTCCTCGACGGGCAGAATCTGCGGCAGCATCTCGATCAGCGTGACCTTGGAACCAAACGCGTTGAAGAAATAGGCGAACTCCACGCCAATCGCGCCGGCCCCGATGATCGCCAGCGACTTGGGCGGTGCCTTGGCCACCAGCGCCTCGCGGGAGGTCATGACTCGCGTGCCGTCGACCGGGAGCCCCGGCAGCGGACGCGGCTTCTGGCCGGTGCACAGCATGACATTCTTCGTCCGAAGGAACTTTCCCTTGTGCTCGCCTTCCGTGATTTCGACCATGCCGGGCACCGTGACCTGCGCGCGGCCGGTGAAGTAATCGACCTTGTTCTTCTTGAAGAGAAATTCGACGCCCTTCGCCATGGTGTTCGAGACGCCACGCGAGCGCTGGATGACCTTGTCGAAATCGAAGCCTACGCCCGACGCGCTGAGCCCGTAAGCGTCGGCCTTTTGCATCGTCCGGTAAAGCTCGGCGCTCCTTAGCAACGCCTTGGTCGGGATGCATCCCCAGTTGAGGCACGTGCCACCGGCGCGCTCCAGTTCGATGCAGGCGACCTTGGCGCCGAGCTGTCCGGCGCGGATCGCGCCAACGTAGCCGGCGGGTCCGCCACCGATGATCACCAAGTCGTAGATTGCGTCTGCCATGGGCGAAATATGTGGACGGGCAACGTCTCGCGCCCCGGCAACCGCGTCAAATTGAATCGAATTCGGAGATGACACGGAGGGGACGGCATCTTGCCGGCCTCGGCTGAGCAGTCGAAAGGCGGATGAGACATCCGCCCCTACCCTTCGCCCTCAACGCACCCCGCTCCCTCAAATATCAATCACGTCGTCTGATTTTTCCCGACGGGGTCCGCGGCCGGCGCCGGGCGGAACGACGACCTTGGGCGGCGTGATCAGGCGGGTGAAGATCATGTTCGTCACGCTCACGATCAGGGCTCCCAACAGGGCCGCCCCGAAGCTCTCGACGCGAAAACCCTGCACGAGCTGGCCGGCACCGTAAAAGAGCAGCGCATTGATGAACCAGATACCGAGGCCGAGGGTCACCACGATGAACGGCAGCGTGAACAGCACGATCAACGGCTTCAGAAACGCATTGAACAAGGCCAGCAGCAACGCCACCACGGCCAGCGTCGCCCCGGAGTCGTAGCCGATCCCCCGCACCAGCTTCGCGCTCACGGCGACGCCCAGGGCCAGCACGGCCCAGCGCAGGAGCAGATTGACGAAGCGGTTGTTCATCGAATCATCACTGTCGCCGTCGAGGCAGGTGGAGCAAATGAAAATTCTCGTCATCCAGGACTATCTTCGCAGCGGAGGCACCGAGCGCCATTCGGTGTTTCTCAGTTCGGCGTGCGCCAAGGCCGGGCATGAGGTAACCCTGCTCACCTTCCGTCCACGCGGGCGCCTGGGCGACGCCGCGGAAAACCAGCCCTTCGCCTTCAAGTCGCTCCAGACTTTCGACTGCCGTCTCGACTGGTTTGCCCCGCGCCTGCTCCGCACGGTCGAGGAGGCCGGTCCGGACCTCGTGCTGTGCATGGGCCGCATGGCCAATTGCTACGCGGGGTTCATCCAGGGACGCCTGCCGCAGTCCGCCGTTGTGTGCACCATGCGCACGGGCAAGCCCCTCCCCTGGCTGTTCGTGCGTTCGCTCCGCAAATGCCGCCACACGATCGCGAACAGCCACGTCGCAAAGCGCGTCCTCACCGACCGCTACAACCTTCCGTCGCATCGCATCACCGTCATCCACAACCCGGCCCTGAACTCCCATGGCGCCGACGGCCCGCGCAACGAGGCGCTGCGGCGCAAGCATGGCGCCGGGCCCCAGACCGTCGTCCTCCTCAACGTCGCGATGTTTCGCCCGGAGAAAAACCAGCGCGAACTGATCGAGATCTGTTCGCGGCTGCCGGGTTACCTCGACTGGCAGCTCTGGCTGGCCGGCGAGGGCGAGATGCGTTCGAAGTGCGAGGCGCTGGCGCATGACCTTGGTCTCGGCGGACGGGTCCATTTCCTGGGCTATTTCGCCGATCCGACGCCGCTTTACCAGGCGGCCGACGCCGCCCTGCTGACTTCGCAAAGCGAGTCGCTGTCGAACTTTCTGATCGAGGCCCAGCTCCACGGGCTTCCGGCCTTTGCCTACGACATCGTGGGCGTCGGCGAATGCTTCGATCCGGGTCGTTCCGGTTTCCTGATCCAGAATCGCGATCAGGACAAATTTGTCGCCACTCTCGACGATTTCATGCGTTCGCCGTCGCTGCGGCGCCAGCAATCCGAGGCCGCCCGGCGCCACGCTCAGGAGCACTTCACGACCGAGCGTCAAGTGCAGGCCCATCTCGCGCTCTTCCGCGAAATCGCCGCCGGCGCAAAGAGCGTTTGAGTTTTCGGGCGGTCTCGGCATCGGTGTCCGCCTGTGCCTGCTTCCTCCGCCGAGTTCATCCGCCTGCGCGGCGTCCGCCAGAACAACCTGCGCGGCTTCGACCTCGACCTGCCCCTCGGTAAATTCATCGTCGTCACGGGGCTGAGCGGCGCCGGCAAGTCGTCGCTGGTTTTCGACACGCTGCACGCGGAGGGACAGCGCCGTTACGTCGAGACCTTTTCGGCCTACACGCGTCAGTTTCTCGAACTGCTCGACAAGCCCGCCGTCGACCTGATCGAAAACATCCGGCCGTCGATTGCCATCGCGCAGACAAACACCGTGAAGACGTCGCGGTCGACCGTCGGTACCATGACCGAGCTGACCGACTATGCGAAGGTCTGGTTCAGCCATGTCGCGGCGTGCTTCGATCCCGAGACCGGGGAACCCGTCGAGGACGACAATCCGGCCACCATCTGGACCAAGGTACTCGGCCGGCACCCGGCGGCCACGCTGCTGTTGGCCTTTCGGGTCGACCGCCCGGCGAACCTCGAATGGGCCGAAATTCTCAAGAATCTCGCCGGACAGGGTTATGCCCGCATTCTGATTCCCCACTCCCGGGGCGACACCTCGGCGGGCGACATTGAAAAGATCGAGGATCTCGTGGCGCTGAAATCGGCCGCGCTCAAATCGCGGATCGGTTCAACGTCCCGCATCTTTGTCATCCAGGACCGCGTGGCGATCACGGCGGAAAACAAGGCCCGCTTTCTCGAAGCCACCGAAACCGCGTTGCATTTCGGCAAGGGCGAGATCCACATCTTCGCCGCCGGCGAGGCCGGCTCGTGGGGTCAGGTCGGGCATTTCTCGCGCGGGCTGCACTCCCCGAAGACCGGGCGGACCTTTCGCGCCGCGACCCCGGGACTATTCTCCTTCAACTCACCGCTGGGAGCCTGTCCCAAGTGCCGCGGCTTTGGCCGTGTAATCGAAATCGACTATCGCCTGGCGATCCCCGATCAGTCGCTCTCGATCGACGACGGTGCCATTCGCGCGTGGGAAGGCGAAGTCTACAGCGAGTCGAAGAAGGACCTGTTGGTCTTCACCCGCAAACGCGGCATTCCGACCCACATTCCGTTCGCCCAGCTCACGCCGGAGCACAAAGCGTTCATCATCGACGGCGAGCCCGGCTACGGCACGGAGGGCAAGCGCTGGCCCAAATATTGGTACGGCCTGAAGGGTTTTTTCAACTGGCTGGAGAAAACGACGTACAAGATGCATGTGCGGGTGTTTCTCTCGCGCTACCGGTCGTACAATCCGTGCCCGGACTGCCATGGCGCCCGTTTGCAGCCGGAAGCCCTGTGTTGGAAATGGCAGGGACGGACGCTGCCCGAATTTTACCAGCTTCCCATCAGCGAACTGCTGGCGCTGATCCGACAAGGCGACCCGACGGCGACACCATCAGGTCACTCGGGTTCAATCCATCAGCGGGATCTCGCGCGGGATGCCATGGTGACGCGCCTGCGTTACCTCGAACAGGTGGGCCTCGGCTACCTCACGCTCGACCGCAGTTCGCGGAGCCTTTCCGGCGGCGAGGTCCAGCGCGTCAATCTCACCTCGTGCCTGGGCACGTCGCTGGTCGACACGCTCTTCGTGCTCGATGAGCCGTCGGTCGGACTGCACCCGCGCGACATCGACCGGCTGATCGGCATCATCCGCACCCTGACCGATGCCGGCAACACAGTCGTCGTCGTCGAGCACGACGAGGCGATGATCCGGGCGGCGGATCATGTGCTTGAAGTTGGTCCCGGTCCCGGAGCCGAGGGCGGGCAAATCGTTTTTCAGGGCGATGTGCCTGCGCTGCTGCGCACCTCGGAAAGCCTCACGGGCCGCTATCTTTCCGGGCGCGCGCGCATTGAGGTTCCGGAACGACGCCGGCCGGTCGACAACGACCGTGGCACCGTCCGCTGGCTCCGCTTTACCGAAGCGACGAAGCACAATGTCAATCGCCTCTCGTTCCAGCTTCCGCTCGAACGATTCGTCTGTCTCTCCGGGGTATCTGGATCGGGCAAATCGACCTTGCTCGACAATGTCATCCATCAGGGGCTCCTGACCCTGCGCAACCAGTTGACCGAGGATCCGGCGACGATCCGAAAGATCGCGGGCGCCGACCTTTTCGGTGAAGTCGTTCTCGTCGACCAGTCACCACTCAGCCGCACCCCGCGTTCGAATCCGGCGCTCTATTGCGAGGCGTGGGAATTGATCCGGGAACTGTATGCCGACACTCCCGCGGCGCAGGAAGCGGGCTTCACCGCCTCCAGCTTTTCCTTTAATGGCGGCGACGGCCGCTGCGATCACTGTCAGGGCCTCGGCAGCGAGAGGGTGGAGATGCAATTTCTCTCCGACGTGTTTGTCCCCTGCCCGATCTGCGAAGGAAAGCGCTTCAAACCGGAGATTCTGGCGATCCGCTGGCAGGGCAAGTCCGTCGCCGATTTGCTGCAGACCACGGTCACCGCGGCCATGGCTCTCTTCGAAAACGAACCGGCAATCCGGCGAAGACTGGCGCCGCTGGAGGAGGTTGGTCTGGGATATCTCGCGCTCGGGCAGCCGCTGAACACGCTCTCGGGCGGCGAATCGCAGCGGCTCAAGCTCGTGCGCTATCTCGGCGACCTCGCGTCCGGCGACTCCGAATCCGCCGCGAACGAGAAAGCGCTCCTGCTGATCGACGAGCCGACCACGGGACTGCACCGTCATGATGTCGGCCGTCTGCTGCGCGTTCTGCAACGGATCGTCGATCGCGGACACAGCCTGGTCGTGATCGAGCACAATCTCGACGTGTTGAAGTCCGCCGACTGGATCCTCGAAATCGGGCCCGGCGCGGGCGCCGAGGGTGGACGCGTGATCGCCGAAGGCACGCCAGAGGCCATCGCCGCAACCGCCACGTCCACGGCTCCATTCTTGCAACGTGCGCTGTCTGACGAGTCCGCCGCTTTGTCCGTCGCCGCGGAACCGGCGGCCAACTACGATTCGTCCTCGAAGGGGTCGAACGGCCGCCACGAGCTCCGGCTCGTCGGTGCCCGCGAAAACAATCTCAAGGATCTCTCCCTCACCCTGCCCCACCGGATGCTGTCCGTGGTGACGGGCGTCTCCGGCTCGGGCAAATCAACCCTGGCCTTCGACATCATCTTCGCCGAGGGCCAGCGCCGGTTCATGGAATCGATGTCGCCCTACGCGCGCCAGTTCGTCGAACAACTGCCGCGACCGGACATCGACCTTCTTTCGGGCATTCCGCCGACCGTGGCAATCGAGCAGCGGGTCACGCGCGGCTCGCGCAAGTCCACGGTCGCGACGATCACCGAAATCGCGCAGTACCTGCGCCTGCTCTACGCCCGCCTGGGCGTCCAGTTCCATCCGGAGTCGGGTCGCGAGGTGACGCCGCTCTCCCCCGGCCAACTGCGCAAACTTCTCGACCGCATTCTCGCCACGCCGGCCGCTCGCCGCGCCAAACACCTCTACCTGTGCGCCCCGCTGATCCGCGGCCGCAAGGGACATCACGAGCCCATGGCGAAATGGATCGGCAAACAAGGATACGAATTGATGCGAGCCGACGGCCGTCTGCAGCGGGTCGACACGTTCCAGAAACTCGATCGCTACAAGGAACACGACATCGAGGTCGTGGTGGCGGACTTGAAGTCGGAGGGCGGAGGCCGGAGGTCGGAGATCGGAGGTCGAAAATCGGAGGTCAGAGGTCAGCAGTCAGAGGTCGGCGGACAGAAATCAGAAACCGGCGGCTCAGCGATCGCGAAGTCGATTGGCCGACTTCCAACCTCCGACATCCGATCTCCGGCGTCAGCCCTCCGACCTCCGACTTCGGACATCCGTCTTCTCTCCAGTCTGCTCGATCGCGCCCTGGCCCTCGGAAAAGGTTCGTGCTTCGTGGCCACGCCCGACGGGAAGATCCTTTCGTGGCTTTCGACGACGCGCACCGACATCATCTCGGGCGAATCGTTTCCCGAATTGGATCCGAAACAATTTTCCTTCAACTCGCCGAAGGGCTGGTGTCCGACGTGTCGCGGACACGGACGCATCTTTGACTGGATGCTGGAACCGGACGAGGACGAGGAACGTTCCGAGGAGGTCGCCGATGCCCTGCGCACGTTCGATCCCGATGATCCGTCGACCAACGGGAAAGTCTGTCCGACCTGTCACGGCGAACGACTGAGTCGCATCGCGCGCTCCGTGCGCCTGCCGCGCAAGGACGACGATCCGATCTCGCTGCCCGAACTGTTGCGCCACACGTCGGGCGAGTTGCTGCGCATCCTGCGCACCCTGAAGCTCGACGCGCGCGGACAGTTGATCGTCCGCGACATCATTCCGCAGATCGAGGAGCGCCTGCGTTTCCTCTCCCACGTTGGACTGGACTACTTGTCGGCCGACCGCCCCACGGAAACGCTCTCCGGCGGCGAAGCCCAGCGCATCCGCCTCGCCGCCCAACTCGGCTCCAATCTTTCCGGCGTGCTCTATGTGCTCGATGAGCCGTCCATCGGCCTGCACGCGCGCGACAACGACCGCCTGATCGACACGCTCGAGTCGCTGCGCGCGAAAGGCAACACGCTGCTGGTGGTCGAGCACGACGATGTCGTGATGGAACGCGCCGACCGTATCGTCGACCTCGGGCCCGGCGCCGGCGTCAATGGCGGGCACGTCCTCGCGAATGACACGCCCGCGAATCTCAAGAAGAACGAGCGCTCGCTGACCGGTCTCTACCTCGGCAAAGGAATTCCCCATCCCTTGCGCGGCTCCTATCGGGACCTGCCGAAGGACAAGGCGCTGCCGCCCTGGCTCGAGCTTTCGGGCATCCACTTTCGCAACCTCACCGAGCTCACGCTCCGCCTTCCGCCCGCGCGACTGATCGTCGTCTGCGGTCCCAGCGGCGCGGGAAAATCGACGCTGTTCCGCGACATCCTCCATCCGGCCGTCACCTGCGCGATCAAGCGGCGGAAAAAGAGCCTGACCGGTTCCGAGTTCGTCCGGCACGGAGGCTGGACCGACGACACGATGTCGGAATCCGATCGGAAGCCTCGCCCACCCTTTGCTCGCCTGACCGGCGCCGCGGAATTTCGCTCTGTGATCGAGGTCGACCAGGCGCCCATCGGCAAGACGCCCCGTTCGACGCCGGCGACTTATCTCGGAATCTTCGATCTCATCCGCCAGTTTTTCGCGACGCTGCCGGAATCGCGTCTGCGCGGCTTCGGGCCGGGACGCTTCTCGTTCAACACCCCCGGCGGACGCTGCGAGACCTGCGCCGGAGCCGGCCGGATCAAGCTCGAGATGGCGTTCATGCCGGATTCGTACCTTCCGTGCGAGAATTGCGGCGGCTCGCGCTACGGTCCGGAGGTCGCCGACCTAACCTGGAAAGGGCGCACGATCGGGGATGTCTTGAAGATGTCATTCGACGAGGCGGTCGCGTTCTTCGACTTCCATTCCCAGCTCAAGGAAGTCTGCCAGCTCATGGTCGATTGCGGGCTCGGCTACCTCACGCTCGGCCAGAGCAGTCCGTCGCTGTCCGGCGGCGAGGCGCAGCGCTTGAAGCTGGTGACCGAACTCGCGCGCGGACTGCAGTCGTACATGGAGCGCTCGCGCGGATTGCAGCCGCGCAATCTCTATCTCCTCGAGGAGCCGACCATCGGCCTCCATCTGAGCGACTGCGAAAAGCTGATCAAGGTTTTGCACCGCCTGGTCGATCAGGGACACACCGTCGTCGTGATCGAGCATCACCTCGATGTGTTGGCAGAGGCGGACTATCTGATCGAGCTCGGACCCGGCGGCGGGCCGCACGGCGGCAAAATAATCTATCAGGGTGCACTGCCTGGGCTGCTTAAGGTCAAGGGTAGTCCCACGGCGCCCTATCTGCGGGCGAAATTGAAGGTGCGAACGGCTCATTCGGCGAACGGCTAGAGCAGGTTCAGAAATACTGTAGCCGATGTAGGAGCCTGCTCGCAGGCGATTTCTCGGGGATGACCATCAGCCATCGCCTGCAAGCAGGCTCCTACACCTCGCTGGACGATGATCCATTGGTAGGGGACGGCCTCCGTGCCGGCCTTCCCACGCGAGCGGCAACGCGGATGAGAAATCCGCCCTACACCCGACCCACCGCCAGCGGTAGGCTCGGCGCCATTTCGAGCTCAAATCCGTCGGTGGATAATCCGCCGGGCTCACGGTCGATCCACGCCGCAAACCCGATCATCGCGGCGTTGTCGCCAGTGTGACGCGGCTGGGCCGCCAACACCGGCAGTCCACGCTCGGCGCCGAGGCGGGAAAACTCCGCGCGCAGCAAGCCGTTGTTGGCGACACCGCCGGACAAGCCGAGGCTGCGATATCCGTCACTCGCGTCAGGCGGGGTCGCCGGACCATTTTCGCGCGACGATTGTTCCGCGGTTGGCGAGGTTCGGCGACCCCGCCCTACATCCGGACGCCCGCGATCCAGTGCCAGGGCGGTCTTGCGGACGAGCGCCTCGAGTACAGCCGACTGATAGCTGGCGGCGAGATCGGCCTTGCTGGCCTCGATTTCGGCCGGAGCCATTTTTTCCAGCTGATAACGCAGGCTGGTTTTCAATCCCGAAAAACTGAACTCCAACGAGGCCTTTCGGGCGATCGCCTTGGGAAAGGAAAAGGCCGCAGGGTTGCCGGAACGTGCGAGCTTTTCCACCTGCGGTCCACCGGGGTAGCCCAGGCCCAGCAGTTTGGCCCCTTTGTCGAGGGCTTCACCGGACGCATCGTCCATCGTCGTGGCCAACACCTGCACGCGCCGGGCGCGATCGATCGAGTACAACGCCGTGTTGCCACCCGACACCAGCAAGCCCAGATGCGGCAGAAGCGCCTCAAAGGCCGAATCGAATTCACGCGGACCCCGCGCGTGCAATTCCATGAACGGGGAAAACGCGTGCGCTCGAAGGTGATTCACGCCGATTACCGGAACTTTCCAGGCCAAGGCCAGGCTTTTCGCCGTGGCCAGGCCCATGGCCAGACACGCCGCCAGTCCGGGTCCGCGGGTCACGGCCACTGCGGTGATTTCCTCGGGGCGGACCACCTTCAGCGCTCGTTGCAGCAGCGGCGCAAAGTGAGAGAGATGCTCCCGACTCGCGAGATCGGGCACCACGCCTCCGTAAGTCTCATGCAAAGCCACCTGACTGTGCACCCATTCGCCTGTCACGCCCTTGGCCGGATCGAACAGGGCGACCGCGGTCTCGTCGCACGAACTCTCGAGCGCCAGGATCATCCGGGATCAGTGCGCGGCCGCCGGCGCCCGCAACGCGAGCAACCCCGACAACACCTCCGAGGCGGCATCCAGTTGGAGATCCTCGATGGGCTTGAAACCGAAATGATCCGCAAACTCGGCCGGATCCGCCACGTCGGTCCGCGACTCCTGCAGCCGCAGCTTCGACTCATCGTCCGCCGACATCTCGACCTCGACCTGCGGAGCGACCCCGTGCTCGTGGATGGTCACGCCGCTCGGCGTGAAATAACGCGCCGTCGTCAGGTGCATGCCCTCGCCGTTCTGCAGGTCGATGACCGATTGCACGGATCCCTTGCCAAATGAACGTTCGCCCACGATGACCGCGCGCTTGGTGTCCTTCATCGCACCTGTCACGATTTCCGCCGCGCTGGCGGTGCCGCCATTGACGATCACCGCGATGGGATAGCTCCGGTGCGGATGCTTCCCGTCGGCGCGATAGTCCTGACGCGAATCCGCGGTCCGGCCCTGCGTATACACGACCAGTTCGCCGCGGTCAAAAAACTCGCCGCACACATCGATGGCCGCGTCCAGCAGTCCGCCCGGATTGTTTCGCAGATCGATGATGAGCGCCTTCATTCCCTGCTTTTCCAGCTGCTCCAGCGCCTGGGCAAATTCCTCGCCGGTGTGCTCGCTGAATTGCGTGATCTGCAGATACCCGATGCCGTCGCTGCGAATCGCGGTGTTGCGCACGGAATGCAGCAGGATTTTCTGCCGCTTGAGCTTGAAATCGAGCTCCTTGTTCGCCGCAGGCCGGAACATGGTCAGCACGACCTCGGTGTCCGGCTTGCCGCGCAGCAGCTTGACGCTCTTGTCGAGCGTCGGATTCTCCAAAACCTGACCGTCCACCTTGACCAGCTGGTCCCCGCGGCGGATCCCGGCCCGCTCGGCCGGCGTGCCGGCGATCGGCGTGATCACGACGACCTTGTTGTCGCGCTGCTCGACCTCGATTCCCACGCCGCTGAACTCGTTTGTCAGCTCCTCTTCGGCCTCGGAATATTCGTCGGCCGTCATGAATTCCGAATGGGGATCCAGCTGCCCGACCATTCCCTTCAACGCGGCACGGGTCAGATCGTCGTATCCGGCCTTCGAACCATCGTAGTATTCCTCGTGCACCATCTGCGCGACATCGCGATAGTAGCGCACGTTGCGGTCGCGCTCCCGGTCCGGCCACCAGCTGGGCGCGCCCGCGTGGCGGGAAACGACCTGGGCCAGCAGGAAGCCAACTGCCACCGCGCCGGCGATCGCACAGAATCGTTTGAAGGCATTCATGCCGGCCGCGCCCGGTCAAAGCGCGAGGACGAATGCAGGAAACGGTTGAGCATGGACATGACAGTGGGCAATTGTGCGGGTTTGTAAATGGGTTCTCCCCGTCAGTTCCATCAAATCTTTGCCGTCGAGCCCGCAGCTGCGGACGGAGTTTCCTTTGCCCGGTACATGGAACTGGCTCTCTATCATCCCGAAGTCGGCTACTACGCCACGACGCGACCGCGCATCGGCCGGGATCGATCCGCCGACTTCTACACCGCCACGTCACTCGGCTCCGTTTTCGGCGAATTGGTGGCTGCCGCCGCGGTGGAGCTCATCAAACCGGCGACGCCGGGCCAGTTCATCTTTGTCGAAGTCGGAGCGGAGCGAATGGGAACCGGCGCGGAGCAGTCAGCGCGCGGCATACTCGACGAGGTCGCGCATCCATTCCACGCGGTTCGCAAAATCGCATTGGGCGAAAGCTTACAAACCGGCTTCGTCGCGGACGGGCCGGCGATCGTTTTTTCCAACGAGCTCTTCGATGCCCAGCCCTGTCATCGCCTCGTCTGGCGCGCCGGCAACTGGAGGGAGATGGGTGTGGCGCTGCGCGAGGGCATCCTGGTGGACGTTGAATTGCCGGAATTGTCGCCGCCGATAGCTGCGATTCGCCGCGAGCTCCCGCCGACGAGCGTCGAGGGTTATCGGCTCGATCTTCCGCTCGCGAGCCGGACCTTGCTACGCCAGTTGGTCGCAGCACCGTGGCCCGGCTTGTTCCTGGCCTTTGACTACGGAAAGCCCTGGGAGAGCCTCAGCACGGAAACCCCGCAGGGCACGGTTCGCGCCTACTTCCGGCATCAACAATCAGCGGCCGTCCTCGACCGCCCCGGCGAGCAGGACCTGACCTGCCATATTTGTTGGGATTGGCTCGCCGCCGACCTCGAATCCTGCGGCTTCGCCAAGCCCGTCGTCGAGTCCCAGGAAGCCTTTTTCGCGCGTCGCGCCGCCGGCCCTTTGGCGGCGATGCTGACTGCTGACGCCTCGCGTTTGACCGCGCGCAAGCAGGCGATCATGCAGCTTCTCCACCCCGCGAACATGGGCCACAAATTTCAGGTGATCAGCGCGTTGCGAAAATAGTATCTCCCCGATCCGAAGCAAAGAATTCCCTTGCCTAGCGTTTTGGCCGCCCTTTACTCAGAACCTTTTAACTCGAAACACACCATGGCCAGAATTTGCGCAATCACCGGAAGACGTCCCGTCAAGGGCAGCATCATCAATCGCAAGGGACAGTCGAAAAAGAGCGGCGGCATCGGCACGCACGTCACCAGCAAGACGCCCCGCAAGTTCCGTCCGAACCTGCAGCGGATCCGCGTCAAGCTCCCCGGCGGCGGCACCAAGCGCCTGTGGGTCGCGGTGAAGGCCATCAAGGCCGGCCTCGTTCAGAAGGCCTGATCCGACTTCCCTTTTCCGAATTCAACCCGCGGTTCGCCGCGGGTTTTTGTTTTATGGTCGGGTCCGATGTCCTCATCGGACCGAAAAGCTTTCCCTGATTTGAACCACAGAGACACAGAGGTCTGAGAACGATTCCGTGGGCAAATCGATCGCGTCCGAATGTTGCCGGATTTTCGTGTTATTCGTGAGGCCATTGCGTGATCCGATGAGGACATCGGACCCTGCCAATAATTCCGTTGCCTCCGGCCAAGCTATTCCGGCTTCAATCTTCGCCGGGTGACGATCGCCCAAAGCTCCTCGCGGCCCTCGATCCGGAGCGCCCAGAGCGTCGCTCCGTAGACGGCGACACCGAGCGGTATCAGGCCCGCGACCGCAATCACATCGGCCCAGCGCCCGAGCCCGGCCAGCTGGAGTTCCCGCCAGCCGAACCAAACCAGGCCCGCCATCACCGCGGTACCGGCCGCAATTTTCAAAACGGTCGGCCACAGCACGCCGAAACCAAGGCCGGGCAGGCGTTGCTCCAGCGCCCGCTGCAGCAGGACGGTCTGCACGAGGATCGCACAGGTGCTCGCGAGCACCAGGCCGTAGGCACCCAGCCAGCGCTTGAGGACGAGACTGAGCACGAGGTTCACGAAGAAATCGACGACCGCGATCCGCACCGGCGTGCGCGTGTCCTTGATCGAGTAGAAGGCGCGCACCGTCAGACTCGTGATCGAAAAGAGCGGCATCCCGATGACGAAGAGCGTGAGGAGCGACGACATCAGTGACGTGTTTTCCGCCGTGAACTGACCGCGCTGGTAAAGCAGGCGCACGATCGGTTCGCTCAACAGCGCGAGACCGGCGGCGGCGGGCACGTTGATGGCGAGGATCAGCCGCAGACCGCGATGGAAGTCGCGCGCCATGGCCGCTTCGTTCTTCTGCGCCGCGTGTTTTGCGATCAGCGGATAAACCACGGTGGCGACGGCGATCGCGAAAACGCCGATCGGCAGTTCCATGAGCCGGTTCGCATAGAACATCATCGTGGCCGACGACTCCGGCAGCGAGAACGCCAGGACGCGGGAGACGAAGATGTTGATCTGGTAGATCGCGGTCCCCAGAAGACCGGGCAGCATCAGGAGGCCGATCTGCTTCACTCCGGGCGGAAGATGCAGCGCGAAGCCCGGTCGCCAGCCCAGACGAATCAGGACGACCGCCGGAACGGTCATTTGGAAAAAGCCGCCGATCAACACACCCGCGCAAAGCCAGTGGACTTCGCCCAGTTCCGTCGAGGCGAAATGCAGACCGGCGCCTCCGAGCGACACGATCATCGCGATGTTGAGCCAGATCGGTGACAGCGCCGGCTCGGTGAATCGGTGCAGCACGTTGAGTGTCGCGTTGAAAGCCGCCGCGAGGGAAATGAAAAACAGGTACGGGAACATTATCACCGTGAGGTCCGCCGCAAGATACCACTTGCCCTCATGTCCCGGCAGCAGGCGCGACTGGCTGAATCCCAGCATCGCGAGCGCCACCAGACCGCCGCTGATCAACGCCAGCCAGCTCACCACCTGGTTCAGCAGTTGAAACGCCGCCTTCTCGCCGCCGTCGCGCAGTTCCTCCTGCAAGGTCGGGACAAAGGCCGCGGTCAATGAACCCTCGCCCAGCAATCGCCGGAAAAGATTGGGCAGGCTGAACGCCGTCAGGAAGGCGTCGTTGGCGAGGTGCCCGCCCAACACGGCGGCGGCGACCTGGTCGCGCACCATGCCGAGCAGGCGCGAAATCGTCGTCGCTCCCGCAACGACACCGATGTTCTTCAGGTTCTTCGACACGGCCGCCGCGTCCCTAAGCACCCGCGTCGCATCGGGCCCGCGTGGCCGGCGCTGGGCTCGGCCGGATCACGACGAGGTGGTGATCTTCAGCTGACCGGCCTCGATCCGGATCGAAGTGATCTTGTCCCAGGTGCGTACATTGTCAGGCAGTTTCAGCGCGTTCAGGATGCGCGCCGTGATGAAGGCCTCGCCGACGGGCAGCTTGTGCAGCGGACAGGATCCGAAATAAAACGTGTCCGCATCGAACACGTATCCGTTGCCGCTCCGCATGAAGGAGCCGGTCGCCAGGACAAAAGCATCGGTTCCGATCCCGTAATAATTGATCCCGCACTTCAGGCTGATCTGCAGCTTGTCGTTTTTGAGGATGCGAAAATTGACGCCGTTGGCGGTGAAGAACTCGCCATTGGGCTTGGCATCCGCCGGTTTCGCCGCCTCACCGGGTTTGGCGGGCTTGGCGGGCGCGGGCTTCTTGTCTTTGTCGCTGGGCTTGTCCTCGGCAATCGCCGGATCGAGGGTGGCCGCAAACGCGTTGAGTTCCTCTTCCGAAAAACTCGCTTCGCCGCCGGCGGCGAGGGTCTTCATCTTGGCCTGCCAGGCGCGCGCGCGGACCGAATTCTCGTTGCCCGGCACGAAATAAACGACGTTGGCGACGGCATCCTTGGGAATCGCCGGCACGCGCTGCACCGGCTTCCAGACCAGATAGACGATGGACACGAACACACCCAGGACGAAGCCGAGGAGAGCGCCGAGCGCGACCTCGGTGGTGCTCGGGCCGTACAATGCCTTCTCGATCTTTTTGTCAGCCATGGTTCAGGTCATTTGGCCGCCGAGGCGGCGGGTTTCGAATCGGAAGTCTTGGCCGGCGCCGGCTTGTCGGCGCCTTCGGATTTCGCGGCGGATTTCTTGTTCTTGTAGTCGGTGATGTAGAAGCCCGTCCCCTTGAATATCAGTCCGCTGCCCCCGCTGATCTTGCGGCGCAGCGTCGATTTTCCGCACGCCGGGCATTTCTTCAGCGGCGCCTCCTTCATCGACTGGAAAACCTCCAGCTCTTTGCCGCATTTGGTGCATTCGTATTCGTAGGTAGGCATCGGTCCGGTTCGGTCGATAAAAGGCGCCGCACCGGGAATTGGCGAGCCTGTTCTGGGATGTCCTCGCGGAGAAAATTGGCGGAGCGGCTTGACCCCAAGGGGCTTAGCGCGTTGAGGTCTCTGCCGTTCCGATGGATTTTACCGTCCCATTACAGGCCTATCGCGACCGGGTTGAGGAGGGTTTGGACGCCCTGCTTCCCGCCGCCGCCACGCCGCCCGCGCGACTGCACGAGGCCATGCGTTACAGTTTGCAAACCCGGGACAGCCAGGCCGGCGGCGCCGCGGCGAAACGGCTGCGACCCGTCCTCGTCCTGGCCGCAGCCGACCTCTTCGGTCGGCGCCACAATCCCCTCCCGGCCGCGGTGGCCATCGAGTGCATCCATACGTATTCGCTCGTTCACGACGACCTGCCGTGCATGGACAATGACGATCTCCGTCGCGGTCGTCCCACGGCCCACCGCAAATTCGACGAAGCCACTGCTCTACTGGCGGGCGACGCGTTGCTGACCTTTGCGTTCCAGTTGGTCGGCCGGCACTACGGCAACGCTCCCATCCTGGCCGCACGTCTGACCCAGGAGATCGCCGACGCCGCCGGCAGCGAGCGACTCATCGGCGGACAGATGGCCGATCTTCTCGCGGAAAAAAAAGCGGATGCCACGCCCGAGGAACTGGACTTCATTCATCTCAACAAGACCGCCGCCATGATCAGCGTTTCGCTCGCGGTTGGCGGACTTTGCAGCGGCGCCTCGGAAGCGCACGTGGGAGTTCTCCGCGACGCCGGCCGGCACCTCGGTCTCGCGTTTCAGATCGTCGACGACCTGCTCGACGCCACCACGGACAGCGCGACGCTGGGCAAGACGGCTGGCAAGGATGCGAAATCGGGCAAGACAACCTACGTGAAGCTGCATGGCCTCGAGGCGTCGCGCCGCTTCGCCCGCAATCGCAGCCAGGCCGCATTGACCGCCCTCGAACAACTGCCGGCCGACCTGACCTTTCTCTCGGCGCTGGTGGAATCGATGGCCGCACGATCGAAGTAGCGGCGGCACAAAGATAGGAGCCTGCTTGCAGGCGACTCAAGGTGGAGCGCGGCCTCCGGACGCGCTTTGAACTGGAGCGGCTGACGCGTATCGGTAGGGGACGGCGTCCCGCCGGCCTCAACCCATCCACGGCCAAAGGCCGATGGGACATCGGCCCCTGCCGCACCCAATCGCCTGCAAGCAGGCTCCTACCTCGCCGAAATCTTCAGGCCCGAAACGGATTCGCCCCCGTCGCCTCCATCCACCGGTAGGTCTTGCGGGTGTCGCCGAATCGCCATGTTTGCGGACATGTTGAATTCATCCAATCGATCGGCTCCGTCTCTTTCGCGTTCCCTCCGGAGAGCGCCATTTGCATCGCCGCGCGAAAGGCCGTCGTCTGCTCAGTCGTGACCGTCCGCGGATCGACCGAAACAAACAGCGGACAGCCGCTGCGCGCGACGAGGTCGAGAAACTGTTGATCCAATTCCCACGGCGTTGCGGCCGTGTGCGCGACACAATCCGGATCCAGCTGAAAAAAAGTGCCGTGCTGGCAGAGCCGGTAAGCCAGTGTGTTGATTCCCATACGGCGCGTCCGCTCCCACACGCGACCCGAGGTGTCGTCGCCGGCGCGCTGGATTTCGAACAGGCCGGCCCCAAGGTGCCCCATCGTGTTGCATCCGAGCAGGACCGCCTCACCCGCCGCCTCGCGCAATGTTCGATAAAGGCGCAGGATGATTTCGGCATTGGTCAGCGTCCGGTCCGAAAAATTCCAGCCGCCATCCGTGATCTCGGCGCCCATCTGCATGCCCCAGCGACCAAACAGGTCGAAGGTCGAGAAGTCGTGCTTGATCAACTCGAACCCCCACCCTCGCACGCGCGCGACATCCTCGTGAATTTGCGCCAGATTCTCGGGCAGCGTCAGATCCAGCGCCTTCTCGTCCGCCGGACACGGCCCCGCCCGCAACCGGCGTGGGTTGTCTACGACCGACAAGGCCGTCGGCCGCATCCAGATTCCCGGGCGCACTCCCAACGATTTCATCCGCGCCGCCAAACCGGGCATATCGGGGAATCGGGTCGGATCGCCGGCCGTCCAGGGGCCGCCGGGGCAGACGCCGCCCGGCGTCCAGCCGGCATCGACGACACAATACGGACGGACCGGGTGCCCCGAGGCCAGCTCAGCGAGATAGGTCGCGTCGCGCACCATCGCCGCCGCATCAAAGTCGCGGCCGTAGGCGTAATACCAGTTGTTGTTGCCGCAAATTGGCGCCGCCGCGAGGCGCGGATTCGGACTGAGCAGGCCGCAAAATCGCCGCAAGGCGAGATGAGGAAGCTCTTCGGTCGACGTGGTCAACGTGATCACCTCCGCCGCCGCGATCTCCCGGTCGCCCGGCACGCAGGGATTGCCGCCGTTGCGAAAATCCAGCCACAGCGACAGGCCTTGCTCATCCGCCATCCAGAAACACAGGGCCGACGGTTGTGTTTTCACGCCGGCCATGAATGTCGCTCCCGAGGGCGCATGCGCCGCCACATACCACGGCATCACCCGCTCGGGCTGAAATCCCCGCCACTCGAGATCGCCGTAGCCGCGTTCCCAATGATCGCCGAGGAAGCGCGTCCCGGCCGGAAACGACAGATCCCAGCGCAGGACGACTCGGTTGAGCGTCCCGGAGGCACAGGCAACAGAAACGGTGAATCCATGTGGCGCCGGACCGAGATCGACGCGGATCGCGCCCGCTGAAAATCGGTCGCCGCGGCCGTGCGCAGCCTTTAGCCCGCTGCCGTCCGCGTCGATGTACACGCGCGCAGGCGGGTCGGACATGCTCGGTGCGGCACCGCCCGATGCGGCCGCCGCGCGAGCAGGTGTGGCACGCGCCAGCAGCATCGAACCGGCGCCGAGCTTCAACGCGTGGCCAAGAAATTCCCGTCGACCCGGATTTTGCGGGGTGTTGTCGGCGCTCATGAGATCAGCGGACGACTCGCGCCGGCCATTTTGCCGGATCCGCCGATTCGCCAGTGAGGCCAGTCGCATCGAGATCCGGGCAATTCTCGGCGTCCAGGGCGTGACGATAGTATTCCGGACGGCGCGGGCCCCACGTTACCGCGCAATCGTGGATCGTGACATGCGCGGCGTTGCGCAGGAGAAATCCGCTGGTCGGAAGCGCCGGCATGGCGTCGCCGGGAGCCGGACGAATATCCTGCTGTCCACCGGGGAACTCCGACCACTTGTCCACGGTGAGCGTGACGTGATCGAAAGCGATTCCGTCGATCAGCCCAGGCGAGTAGCCGTAAACGACAATTCCGTTTTCGCCATGGCAGCGGATGTGACTGAACGTGATGTCGCGCACGCTTCCGGCCTTCGTCACTTCGTTCCACGGAGTTACGACCACGTCGATTGGCGTGCCCCTTCCCCACCATGCCGGATCGTACAGTCGCGTCACGATCGACAGGTTGGAAAAAGCGACGTGCTCGATGGTGCCGGAAAGGTTCACGCGCACGGATACGCCGCGGTGGCTGTCCGAGATCACGCAGTCGTCGACCACCACATGGCGAATCGTTCCGACCACGTCGCTGCCCATGACAATCGCCGATGACTTTGACTTCAACGTGCAGCCGGTGATCACGATATTTTCGCAGGGTTTCGTGATGCCCATGCTTTCCGGCGCCGTTTTCAGTGCGATGCAGTCATCGCCCGAAACGATATTACACCCGCGAATCCGGACATTGGACGACCAGTCGATGTCGAGTCCGTCGTTGTTCGGCATCAGGAGACTGTTGTCAATGTGCAGGTCGGCAATCAGCACATCGTCGCAACCGAGCACGCGCACGGTCCAGAAGGCGCCGTTGTGAATTGTCACATCACGCAAGGTGGCGCGCCGGCAGGCCCGGAAAACGATCGTGTATGGGCGCTGCTCCTTGGCCCGGTCGATTTCCTTCCCGTGCTCGGCCACATAGGCCGGACTGTTGCCGTCGATCGTCCCGGCGCCCGTGATCGCCACGTCCTCGGCGTCGTCCGCGTAAATCATCACCCCAACCGGAGGAGCCTTTTCACCGGGACGCGTGGTGACCGGGTAGGGATTGGTGATCGTGAAATCGGAATACGTCGGACTTGCCAGCAACACCGCGCCGCGTTCGACCCGGAGCTCGACGTGCGACCGCAGTTGAATGGATCCGATCGCTGCGTGTGATCCACCGGGAATCGTGACGATACCACCGCCGGAAGAGGCGCAGCGGTCGATGGCTTTCTGAATGGACTCGGTGTCGGCGCGGACTTGGCCGACAAATGGGTCCACGGTGACATCGTGCGCCTCCAATAAGGAGACGGTCACCAACCAAAACGTGAACACGACTCCTCTCAGGGATCTGGAGATACGGAACGCAATGGAATGGTGGGGCGCGACCGCCGGGCGCGCCGTCACATTCTGCCGGATAAAGTTGGCGC
>DASZXI010000082.1:0-51721 GCA_035545955.1 Candidatus Didemnitutus sp.
ATTCGAATCCGAACGCGCCCGGAGGTCCGGTTCCACCTCCAGGCGTTCGCCCCTCGGCAGCCTCATTTCAATCGGATGGTCTGCTCCACCTTGTTGAGCTCGAGCGTCAGCTCGGTCGGCGAGATCTTGACCACGCGCAGATAGATGGGGTTGTCGCCGATGCGGACCGCGACGAGATCGCCCTCCTTGTAGAGCAGCTGGTTGATCAGGACCTGCGGCACGCCGCCGATCGTGACCAGCCCGTTGATCTTCAGGAGCGAAACCAGATGATCGAGACTGTCGGCGTCACCATGTTCGGGGCGCGATTCCGTTTGGGTGACGTCCATCCGGCCCGGCTGACGAAACGGGTTCGGCACGTTGGCTGGCATCGGCGTCTTGTCGTGCTGCGGGCCGAGCAGAATCGTTATCCGGTCCTTAGTGCGCTTGATCCAGTCGGCCGACGGCTGGCCGCCGGAAGGTGCCGCCAGGGCGGGTCCCGCCACCGCCAAGGCGAAAAGAATAAGGCGGCGCGCGTTCATGGCCGGGCGAGCATGTCGAGGTTGAGTTCGAGCACCACCGAGTCGCTCGTCTGCGCCTTGCGATCGAACGTGAACGCGGTGATCCGCATCAGGCGCGGGCCGTGCTCGAGTTGATAAAGGAAGCTGAAGACCTGGGAGAACGAGCCCGTGATGTTCACGGTGAACGGCACGGACTTCGAGGTCGAATTCGCCGCACCCACCGGCGATGCGAGCTGATGCAGGTCGGAAATCCGGGCGCGGCTCTGGTCCTCGATCTTGTAGAAATAACCGAGATTGTCGGCCAGGTTTTCCTCGATCAGCAGATTGGACGTCATTTCCTGCGCGGCGGCGGCGATCGTCTCGCGATCCGCCTTCAGGCTGGCGGCTCCGCTGATGAGTTTTTGCTGTCCCTCGTCCTCGGTGCGGACGACCTCATATTCGGATTCGAGCTGGGCCAGGCCGCGCCAGACAATGAAGGCGGAGGATCCGGCGGCCAGAAAGACGACGAGGCAGATCGTGACGAAGGCGTATTCCCGGACGAAATCGAGAATCGGGCGGAGAAAGCCGTTCATGACGCGTCCGCCTTCAGTTTGAGGGTGATCTCGAAATTGATCGAACCGGTCTGCTCGTTGCGTTCGAGCGAGGTCAGCGTGATCGCCGAAAACAGCTTGCGGAAATACGCGCTGCCGCGCAGATCGGCGACATAGCGGCTGAGCAGCACGCTGGCACGCTGGGAGGATTCGTTCAAACCACCGCGCAGCGTCACCGAACCGGTGGTGAGTTCCACCATGTCGAGGCGGATCGGTGCGGGCCGGGTGCGACCGGTTTCCTGGATGAATTCCGAGACCGTCAGCGGCGCGCGAGCCTGGACGTACATGTCGTCGATGCGGGCGGCATCCGCGGCCAGCGCCGTGCCCACGCCCCGGATGCGGTTGGCCTCGGCATTGTTCACCTCGATGCGATGACGCGCCGCCGCGATGTCCGACAGGCGGGTCTCCCGGGAATAAACCGCCCAGACCAGCCACGTGACCGAGGCCGCGGCCAGCGTCCCCGCCACGAGCGCGGCTACGAAACGCCCGCGGATCGGCTTGTCGTCGGGCAGCTCCTTGGAGAGGCGGCAGTCGATGTGCCACGGCCCGGTGAACGCGGAAGTGACCTTATTGGACGCCATTGGTCTGGGGCGCCCCGAGTCGGGCGATGAGGGAAAGCAAACTGAAGTATTGCGGCGTGAACTGCACGTCGGGCGCAGCGGTCAGGCCGACCGTCTTGAGCCACGCGTTGCAATCGATCGCGAAAGGTTCGAGGCCGGTGCCCACCGCGAGCGGTTCGTTGAGCCACGAAAGCCAGGGCGGCAGGTAGGCGCAGTAGAGTTCGCCGGCGCGCTGGCCCGTGGTCATTTCAAACGAGTCGAAGACCGGCTTGAGTTCGCGCACGAGCAGGCGGACCAGGCGGTTGGCCCGGAGCAGCAGCTCCTCCTCGACAACCATGAGGCGCTCGCGGACCTCCGTCTCGTTGGCGAGGCTGAACTCCTTCAGCGCCGTGCGCTCGATGGTGGCGTAGCCGACCTTGATCGGCGTCGGGGTGTGCACGCCTTCCTTGCCGAGAATCCACGCGGTGGTCTGGTTTTCCTGAACCTCGATAATGACAGCGGCGCGGGTGTCGCGGCGCTGCTCGTTGTAATTGATGACGGCGCCGATGAGCGGCAAAATGCCGACTTCGAGGCGGTAGGGCAGGATGCCGATGTCGAGGAGCATTTGCTGTGTCTCGCGGATCGAGGCATGCGAGACGGCGCTGACCAGTGCCGGGCGTTGCGCGCCTTCCGCGAGAATCTCCTCGCCCTCGGAAGGATGGAGCAGATTGAGCTGCCAGTTTTCCGGATCGCTCAGCTTGAGTTTCTCGCGGGCGAGGTCGGCCAGGTAGGTGGGATCAACCAGTCGGCGAGGCACCACGGAATCGCGGACGAGCTGCCAATCGCGCGGGGCGAAGCTGCAATAGGCCGGGACCAGCGAGCGATCGTGGGTGGATTGCAGCCACGACCGGAAGCCATCGATGTCGCGGACGTCGAATTCCGCCAAGCCGTCGATCAGGACCGGTTCGCTCTCCCACGCAGCCACCCCTGCCACCAGAATTCGGTGGGGGTTGAACTCGAGCAACAAGCCGCGGCGGGCCGATTTGAAAAACATGAAGCGGGGGAAGCGGTGGCGTTTACGATGCAAACCCCCGCCCGCACGTCAATTCCGGGTGGGCCGACCTGGAAAAGGCTGAAGAACTGAAACGCTGAAGGACTGAATGGCGGAATGCTGAGTGAGGTGGAGCGGCTTGTCCTCAAGACGCTTTAACGCGGCGGGGACGGACCGCCGAGGTGGAACGCGTTGCCCTCAACGCGTTGAGCGTCTTGGAGGCAAGCTGCTCCGCACCTCGGTCGTTGGCCAGCAAGTTGCCGGTCAGGTTTGCCAATGCGGCCCGAAGGGACATCGGGTCGGGCCCGACCGCTCACCGTCAGCCGCCCACTTCTC
The DNA here is from genome assembly GCA_035545955.1 of Candidatus Didemnitutus sp. Taxonomy (GTDB): domain Bacteria; phylum Verrucomicrobiota; class Verrucomicrobiia; order Opitutales; family Opitutaceae; genus Didemnitutus. The sequence goes on from DASZXI010000082.1 coordinate 3,014, forward strand.
TAACTCTCACTCACCTGCACCACCAGATAGGGCGTCGTGATGCCCTTGAACCACGTCTTGTCGAGGCTTTGCAGATAGGTGTCGTAGTGGAATTGCGGCCGGGAACCGCTGACCACCGTGATGTTTTCGTTGGCGAAAACCGCGCCCGTGATCGCATTGTTGGTGCCGGTGTCGAAGACGATCGGAGCCGGCGCGGCGGAGTAGAGCACGCCGCAAAACGACTGGGTGGAGTAGTAGTTGAACTGGCGCGTTGACGCCGTGCTGGTGCTGTAGATGACGAGATTGCGTGGCAGGCTGGACAGATTGTCGAGCCACGCGGTCGACGCATGCGGATTGATGCCGATCGCCACATCGCTGCTCACAAAAATCTCCGCGCGGCTCCGGCCCGTGGCGTTGATCACGATCTTGGCGGCGTTGTACAGGGAGAGGCTGCCGTGCACGATGATCACGACCGGGCCCTGCACCGTTAGGGTGGTTCCATTGAGAACGAGATCGGTCGGTGACGACCAGTACTCGGTTCCGCCATTGGGCGTGCCGATGGTCTGGTTGGATCCGTCCAGGTTGCCCGTGACGGTGTAGCTGGCAGGCACGGCCACGGCGAATGCGGGCACGAAGGCGCTTTTTCCGACTCGGTTCTTGTCGATCTTGGTCGAGGAGGCCGTGGTCGGACCCTTCACCTTGGCGTTGAAACTGGTGGTGATCGAATTTCCAAAGGTGACCGCGTATCCGTAGACCGTGGCGCTTCCGAGGGCGATGTTCGGCGCCGCCACGATGGCCGCGCAATTGGCCGCCGTGTTGTAGCTGCCGGGTGTGCTGTACGGGACAAACGTCGTGCCGTCACCCGAAGGGTTCGAATTCCAGCTGTCCACAAGGGTGCCGCTCGTCAGCGTGATGGAGCCATTGTTGCCGTAGGCCGAGGCGAGGGCGTTGACGAACAGCGGCGCGGCCTTCGTGGTCGCGGTCAGCGTGCGCACGAGCTGACCGCCGGCGGGCAGGTCCACCGTCGCGGTTGACGCGATCGTGGGACTGCTGGGCGAGGTGTAGTTGTGAATCGTGATCGCGACCGTGCCCTGGGCGCCTTCTCCGATTCCGACGGTGGGCAGGGTGCACGCGATGTCCGTGCCAGAAACGGTCCAGGTTTGCGTCGACCAGTCGGAATTGTTCAGCGCCCACAGGGCTTCCTCGAGCCCGCTCTCCGCCAGTCGCTTGGTCCGGGTCAGTTGCAGGAGCCGCGAACTGTGCTGGTAGGACTCGTAGCTGAGCGCGATGTATCCGGCCAGGGTGATCGCGATCACGGCCGAAAACGCCATGGCCACGAGGGCGAGCGAACCGCGTTGGTGATTCCCGGAAGTTCGCATCGGTCAGTTGCCGTCCGGCAGTTGCTTGTTGCGAAACAGGAGCCAGCCCGAGGCTGCCGGGTAGCTGGTCTGGGTGCCCGATTTCATCTGGGCGGTGCTCCCGGCCCGGAAGGTCATCGTCACCGCCACCTGCTTGATGCTGAGCGGAATGATCGTCGTCGTCGCCTGGTACGTCGGATCGCCATCAGTCGTGGTGAGATAGCTGAAACTGAAATTCGTCAGGGTCACGGGCACCGTCACGGCCTCGCCGGAGATGTTCGTGACCAGCGCCACCGCACCGGTGCCGGGATCGCGCGACAGAATGCCGCCCGAGTACGTGTAGGTCACGGTCGAGCCGTCCACCAGCTTGAGCGCCAGGCCCGTTGACGAGGCGCTGGTGATGCTGCGGGTCGCCTGCACATCGGTGGCCACCGTGTTCATGAGGGTGCGCGCCTCGACCTCGAGCAGATGCTGGTAAGCCAGACGCGTCGAGCCGCGGCCCAGAAAGAGATACGTCGTGAGCACCGCGAGCATCAGCATCGAACCGAGCGTCAGCCCGATCATTAATTCGACCAGCGTATACCCCCGGCGCGACGTTCTCATGATTTCTGGTACGCCAGGTTGAGCCCGTATTTGCCATACGTGGCCTGCGAGGAGCGCGTGTACGATTTTCCCGTGATGCTCGTCCAGGTCACGGTGCACGTCACCTGCACATAGGTGACCGTCAGCGCGGTCGGCGACGAGGGCCGGAGATAGGACGACGTCAGTGAGCAGGAGAAATTCCGCGCGTTGGCGAGCAGCCCGGGATTGTTCGGCAGATTGAACTGCGAGGAGCTGCCGCCGGCATGACCGGTGTCATCGACGGTCATCGTATACGTCGTCCCGTCGGCGAGATTGGCAATGGTGCTCCAGCTCGCGGACTGCAACGCCGCCAGTTCGCCGTTCATGATCTGCGTGGCCACCTGTTGTTTCTTGGCGAGGTCGAGCATCGAGGCGCTGATCGTGACCGCCTGGATGAGGCCGATGAAGCCCACGACGAGAATGGCCGCCGCCATCATCACCTCCACGAGCGAGAATCCCCGCAGGAGGGCCTGAGGGCGGCGGAGCCGGTCGGAGCCGGCCGACGGGAAACGCGATGGCATCGGTGCGCCATTATTCAAGGTTCGGACGCGGCCACGTCAATCCGGCGGCAATTGCCGTTCCTCTGGTCGGAAACCCGCTTTTTTTTCGATCCGAATCATTCCGGGCCTTGGTTTCCCGGCCGGAACGATTCGGTCGGAAAGCGAATTAAGCGTGCGTCGTTCCATTCGCGGGCTCGGTCCCTCAACCCTCAACATTCAACCCTCAGCCGCCTGCCGCCGGCTCAGCTCTCAATTTTCAACTACCGCGACCTTCGGCCAACTCGCGGTTTCCCCATTTCGGGGTGGCCAATCCCGGGACCGTCCGCCACCGTTTTGCCATCGCCCTTGGGTGAGCGCGCTCCGGCCGGGCCGCATCATCCTGTCACCGACGCATTTCCTTATGTTATCGCGCTTCTTCCAGCTGGACCGGCATCAGACCACGCCGGGCCGTGAGCTGCAGGCGGGACTGACCACCTTTGCCGCGATGGCCTACATCCTGGCGGTCAATCCGGACATCCTCGCCAACGCGGGAATGGATCGGGCCGCGCTGATCACGGTGACCGCGCTCACCGCGGCCATCGCGACGACGCTGATGGCGTTGCTGACCAACTTCCCGATCGCGCTCGCGCCGGGCATGGGCATCAACGCGTTTTTCACCTTCACGATCTGCCTCACATACAAGGTCGCGTGGCAGGAGGCGCTCGGGATGGTTTTCGTGAACGGGGTCATTTTTCTCGCGCTGTCGGTCACGGGCGTCCGCGAAAAGATCATGGCCTCGATTCCGCACGCGATGAAGGTCGCCGTCACCTGCGGCATCGGCATGTTTATCGCATTCATTGGCCTGAAGGAAGGCGGCGTCATCGTGGCGAACCAGGCGACGTTTGTCGGTCCGGGCGATTTCACCGCGGGCGGCACGTGGCTGTGCCTCGCCGGCATCGCGCTCACCGCGATCCTCGTCGCCCGGCGGCTGACGGGCGCCATCGTGCTGAGCATCGCGGTCGTGACGATCGCAGGGCTTTTCGTTTCCGCCGGCAATGGCCATACGGTGACCGAACTGCCGCAGAAGTTCGTCTCCCTGCCGGCCTCGCCCGCGCCGGTTTTTCTCCACCTCAGCTTCAAGTTCCTGACCGATCTCGAATCGTTCAAGGCCGCGCTGCCGCTGATTCTCACCCTGCTGCTCGTCGACATGTTCGACAACATCGGGACGCTGATCGCGGTGACGAAACGCGCCGGCCTCGTGGATGCGGAGGGCCGGCTGCCCCGCGCCGGGCGGGCGCTGCTCGCCGACTCGATTGCAACCTTGCTGAGCGCCTTGTGCGGCACCTCGACGGTGGTGAGCTACATCGAATCGGCTTCGGGTGTTGCGGCCGGCGGACGCACGGGGCTCACTTCGCTGACGACGGCGGTGCTGATGCTGCTCGCGCTGTTTCTGACGCCGTTGATCCTGATCATTCCCTCGGCGGCCACGGCGCCGGCGCTCGTGATCGTGGGCGTGTTCATGATGCAGTCGGTGGGGGAGATTCCGATGGACGATTTTGTCCAGGCGGCGCCGGCGGTGTTGACCATTTTTGCCATACCGCTGACCTTCAGCATCGCGCAGGGCCTCGGCATCGGGATGATTCTTTGTGCGCTGTTCGCGCTGGCGCTCGGCCGCCCGAAATCGGTCACGCCGATCGGCTACGCAGTCGCCGCGCTGTTCTTCCTGGAGTTTTTCAAGCTCTGGCCCTTCCACCGCTGACATTCCGGGAGGTAGGGCGGGACCGCTGGGCCCGCCGCAATACGCTCCGAAATGGCCCGACCCATTTTTACCGCAAGAAGACGCAAGGCGCGCAAAAGATAGGAGACGATGTCACAACGGTCCGTTCAGAATTTCTACAGGAGGTCACGAAGTTCGCAGAGACCGACGACTCTTGCAGGAAGCAACGTCGAGAATCTTCATCTCGAAAATTATGTTTTCTCATCCTGGGTGAACCGTGCGAGTAGCGAATTTGCGGAATCCACCGATTGTGAAAAAAGAGAGCGACCAAGTGTCACTGCCGGCGCTTTGTCCGGGGCCGAGCTGAGCCGTTCGCCAAAAATGATCACCCGACTTTGTTGCTGGTTCCTGGTGAGCCTGTTCGCTGCTGGCTGTGTGATCATGGATCCGTTGGCGGAAACTTTCGGCGGTCCATGGAATGTCGGTGTCGTGCGACAGCCGGACAAGGTCGACGCCTGCATCCTTCACTCCGGACTCACGGCGGACCGTCGGATGCGTTACGACGAAACCGATTTTGTCGCGGTGCCCAGTGAACTCGCGGCGCCATTGCAGGCCGCGCTGTTGAACGAACGCACATACCTTCACGGGATCGAGAATTTGTGTGCGCCGAGGTATCGGGTGCGACTTCGTTTCCATCGTGGACGGAATATCGTGGCGGTGGACTTCTGTTTCGACTGCGGAATCCTGGCGATCTACCGCAACGGATCGCAGGTCGATCAGGAATATTTTGGGAGCGGGATTTTTCTCGCTTCGATGAAGCGACTTTTCCCGGGCGACCCGCTATTGGCGCAAGCGAAATGACGAGGGTTCGCGCTCTGACTTCGCAGGAGTAGAATACCAATTGCCAGCTAATCGCGGGCAATCATAGCTAACTGCTAGAGCCCATGAGCCCGATCCGGAAAATCACGCTTCGCGAGGTCGAGCCCTCCGATGTCGGCATCTTCTACGAATTTCAGCTCGATCCGGAGGCAAACCGGATGGCGGCATTCGTGAATCCGCGCGATCGGACGGCGTTCGAGGCGCATTGGAAGAAGATTCTGGCGGCTCCGCGCACCACCAACCGGACCATCGTCGCCGACGGAAAGGTCGCGGGCAATATCGCGTGTTTCCCGATGGGAGCGGATTTGGAGGTCACCTATTGGATCGGACGGGAATTCTGGGGTCGGGGAGTGGCCACGGAGGCGCTGCGACAAATGCTGCTTCTCGTGCCCGATCGGCCGCTGGGCGGCCGCGCTGCGAGCGACAACCTCGGCTCGATCCGGGTGCTGCAGAAATGCGGATTCAGGATCGTCGGAAAAGACAAGGGCTTCGCGAAAGGGCGGGGCGAGGAGACGGAGGAAGTCGTCCTGCGGTTGGATTCCGGCCCGGCATGAGTTGTCAGATCTGAGGTGTAGGAGCCTGCTTGCGGGCGATTCTCGTCGAGGTGGAACCGGACCTCCGGGCCGGTTTATGTGCGAAGCGCGTCCGGAGGCCGCGCTCCACCTCCAGCAATCGCGTGCCAGCACTCTCCTGCACGTCCTTATGTGCGGGCCGGGTCCATTTCACCGCGAATTCATCACGGCTTCATTCTCGCTTCATCCAAGCGGGTCATCCTCCCGGACGAACGCCCCACCATGAAAAACCGCTCCGCCCTTCTTCTCCAGTCCGTCCTCGTGGTCTTTGGTGCCGCCGTCCTCGCTTTCCTGCTTTGGGAACCGCATCTCGAGGGCCGGAATGCGCATGCGACCACCTTCGAAATCTACTTCCAGGACCCCTTCCTGGCGTATGTCTACGTGGGGTCGCTCCCCTTTTTCGTCGCCGTTTATCGGGCCTTCCGGCTGTTGGGAGAATTCCGGATAAAGGGAAGCTTCTCGCGCAGCACCGTGGATTCGCTGCGGGTCATCAGGATTTGCGGCCTTTCGCTCGTCGGATTCGTCGCGGTGGGAGTCGTTTTCATTCTGATTTTCGGCGACAAGGATGATCGGCCGGCGGGGTTTTTCATGAGCCTGCTGGTGACGCTGGTGGCAGGTCTCATCGCTTTCGCGGCAACGAGATTTGCCCGGAAGGTACAGCGCGATCTGAGCCGTTCAGCCGACAGGCGCTGAGACCGAGGCCGCATTGGGCGCGCGCCAAACGGCATTGAGCAACAATGCGGTGAGCCCGCCGGCGGAGATGCTCGATTCGAGAAACGTGCGGATGATTTCGGGCAATCCGGCGACGAGTCCCGGCTGGGTGGGCAGGCCGAGGCCGATGCCAAGCGAGAGCGCGACGATTACGGCTTCGCGATGGCCGAGACCGGACACCAGAATCAGGCGAAGCCCTGAAACGGCCACGAGGCCGAACAACAGGACCGCCAGCGCTCCGATCACCTGGGGCGGAAGCGCGGTGATCAGGCGTCCGACCGGCGGAAACAGGCCGAGGCAGAGCAGAATGGCGGCCATCGCGTAGCCCACGCGGCGCGCGGCCACTCCGGTGATCTGGATGACGCCGTTGTTCTGCGCGTAGGTCGCGCTGGGAAATCCGCCGAACAACGCCGACACCGTGCTCGTGATGCCATCGGCGAGCACACCCGCGGAAAGCCGTTTCCAATGATCCGGTCCCTGCGCGGGCAGGCCAGACAGCTGCGAGGTGGCGGTCATGTCGCCAATCGCCTCGAGCAGCGAGATGAGATAGATGAACGCGAACGAAGGCGCATAGTGCCAGTCGATCGCGAACCCGTGCGGCAGAAAATGCGGGACCGTGATCCAGCGGCCGTCGCTGGGTGGCAGGGAGGGAATCGCCCCCAGCAACGCGCAGGCCGCCACGCCGGCGGCGACGCCGATCGCCAGGCCCGCGACGCGCGCCCAAGGGCGTCCCGTGGCTTGGGCGGCAACGACCACGCCGATCACGCCCGCGCCGAGCACGAGCGCATGCCAAAGCGGGGCACCCGCGCGCAGTGGAGTCGCCAGATTGAAATATGCGGCGGGGACCAGCGACAGGCCAATCAACAGGACGACGATGCCCGAGACCAGAGGAGTGAAAATGGTGCGCAGGCGGGCGATGAACGGCGAAAGAAGAATCTGAATCGGTGCCGTCACGCACGAAAGTCCGAGCATCAAGGCGAGTCCGCCCGCCTTGCCCGTTTGTGTCAGCACCGCGATGAACGCGAAGCTCGTCCCCGTCACGCTCAGCAGCCCCGAACCGAGCGGTCCCCGGCGGCGACACTGCAGAAAGGTACCGAGCGCCGACGAAAGCAGCGCGATGCTGATCAGATAGGCCGTGTCGGTGGCATTGAATGCGAGCGTGTTCGCGAGGATCAGCGGCGGCGTCACGGTGCCGACAATCATCGCCGCGACATGCTGGGCTCCGACGAGCAGCGCCTGACCGGCGGGCAACCGATCCTCGAGGCCGTAGACCAGGACTCCGGACGGCGGCGAGTGGGCGGGGGAGGTTTCCACGCGGTGCCTCAAGCAAGCGTTGCGCCATGCGCAGTGTCAACGCCGGCGGGGCGAATCTCATGTTCGCCCAAAGGTGGAACCGGACCTCCGGGCCGGTTCGTTCGCGTCAACACAACGAGGGGGAGCGGCTTGCCCTCAAGACGCTTGGCGCTCGGCACGAAAAACGCGTTGAGGACAACGCGTTCCACCTCCTTGGGTCGCATGAAAATGCGATGTCTCCATTTCGGATCTGTGATGTAGGAGCCCGCTTGCAGTCGATTAACGGGGCGGCAAACGGTCCCGCCCTACTCCGGGGCGCCTGCAAGCAGGCTCCTACATCAAAAAGAAGCCGCACGCGGGTGGCGTGCGGCTTCGCTATGGCTTAGGTTAAACTTGGACGCTCGCGGTCGAGACGCTGGGGTCGAGGTGAGATTGGCTTCGTCGTTCAGTCTATCCGCCCTCAGCTCTCGACTCTCAGCTATACTCAGAAGTGATACTGCACGTTGAACGAGACCTCGGTGCCGGCGAGCGGCAGGATCGAGGCATTGCCGTAAACCGGGTTCGGCGGCGCCCAGTTCTTCTCGTTCGTGATGTTGCTCACGCTGATGCGGTAGTCGGTCTTCTTGTAGTGGTACGAGATGGAGCCATCGAGGTTGAACTGCGACGGAATCACCAGCGTGCCGGCGTAGTTGTTGTTCATCGCGCCCGTCCACTGCGCATCGACCGAGAAGCCGAACCCGTTGTCGAAGGTATACGAATAGAGGCCGTTGATCGAACTCGACGGCAGTCCGGAAACCTTCATGACGTCGACGTAATCGGCGCCCTCACCGGGCAGCGGCGCGATGCCGCCATCCGACTGGAACGGCGCCGTCACCGTCGCGTCGATGTACGAGTACGACAGCGTGGCGTAGATGTGTTTGTTCGGCTGGTAATTCAGCTCGGCCTCGAAGCCCTTGGCCTTGAACTTCTGAATCACCGTGCTGCTGGTGCTCTTCGCCGTGCGGTCCTGGCTGTAGACTGCGAAGTTCAGGAACACCTTGTTCTTCGCGAGGGCGAACTTGGCGCCGGCTTCATAAAGCGAGCTCGGCTGCGTGAAGTTCTGCTTGTCGAGGAACGTGCCGGTGCCGTCCCAGCCCGTGATGCCGCCGCCGTTGCCGACCGCGCCCGAGGTGTTCTCGCTGTAGTTGTAGGTGACGTACAGGTTCGAGGTCGGGGTCGGCTTGAAGTTCAGCGAGCCGTTCACGCTCGGGATCCACACGTCGATGCTGCCGTGGGTCTGCGGCGCCGGGGTGAGCGGATCGATGACGTCGGCGCTCAGGTAGTCGTAGCGGGCGCCGGTCACGATGCTGAACTTGTCGCTCGGCTTCCAGGTGGCCTGGAAGAACGGTCCGACCGTCGTCGCGTGGCTGTTGTTCGTGTCGCCATTGATCGTGCCCGGAGTCGCATAGCGATTGGACCAGCCCGGAACCTGCGTGGCCGCAAAATCGGTGCTCGGGAAGTAGATCGAATCGTAGACATTGATGAAGTTGTGGTCCTGCGTCAGGTCCCACACGTTCGCCGGCTCGTAGAAGTAGTCGTCGTACGCCTGTGTCTTCTGGTAGCGGAGATCGAGCCCCGTGTTGATCGAGGCCCACGGCTTGTTGAAGATGAACTCCGTGCGGTTTTCCGTGAACCACGAGGGGTCGATGATCTCCGAATAGTAGTACGTGCTCAGTGTGTTGCGGGCCGTGTAGGAGAAGTAGGTGTTGTTCACGACCTTGAAGTCCGACTGGATGTTGAAGGTCTGAATCGCCTGCGCGTTGAATTCGCGGCCGGTCGAGTGATTGTACGGCGCGAGCAGGCGGTCGTGGCGGTCGAGCTGCACGGTCGGGCCGAGCGCGAGAACGTTGCCCGGCTGGCCCGGATAGTTGGCGTTCGGAGAATTGCCGTAGACGTATTTCGAGTCCTGCGGATCGGACTGCGGAGCACCCACGGCGGTGTTGTTGATATTGATGCCCGTGATGTAATTGCCGTTGTCGATCAGGTCCTGCGTGACGCGGTTGACGCCCCAGTTTTCCGTGTAGCGATACCAGTTGGCGGAACCATCGATGAACAACGTGTAGTTGTCCGAGGGCCGGTAGGTCAGCGCGCCGTAGAACGCATTGTTCTTGTTGTAGTAGTCGTGCCAGTAGCCGCCGCTGTCCTGGCCGGAATAGCTGAAGCGGTAGGCCAGCTCCTTGGAAAGCGGGCCGCCGACGTCGATGTTCCACTCCTTCTGCCCATAGGACCCAACCGTGGCGCCGATCGTGCCCTTGAAGCCATCGAAGAACGGCTGCTTCGTGATCAGGTCGATGTAACCGCCGACGTACATCGAGGTGCCCTGCACCGCGGTGGCGGGACCCTTGACGATGTTGACTGATTCGACCGAGTTGAAGTCGAGCGGCAGGCCGTTGCCGTTCGAGGTGATGCGGCCGCGGACGCCGTTGATGAAAAGGTCGGCGGTCTGGCCGCGGATCGACGGGTTCGACGGCGCGCCGAAGTTTGTGGTCGTGTACGAGCTCGACGTCAGCTTCGTGAAGTCGAGCACGCTCGAGATGTTGATGTCGCTGAGCTGCTGGCGCGAGATGATGGTGACGTTGCGCGGCACATCGACGATGTTGTCGTCGGTGCCGAACACCGAGTTGAACGGGCGCGAAGTCGGAAGAATCTGTTTCTCGAGGGGGACATCATTGACCTCGTAGTTCTCGAGCTTGACGACCTCATCCGAAGTCTTGGCTTCCTCCGCCGGTTTGACGGCATCCGCCGGCTTGGTCGTGTCGGCAGGTTTCGTGGTATCAGTCGACTGTGCGGCGAGGGAACCGGACAGGCTGGCGCAAAGCAGCGCCGCCAGCAGCGTGCGAATACTAGTGTGGTGCATTCAGGTTTGGTGGTTTACGGTGACGCCTAACAAGCACGGCTTATGCCACTAAGCCTTTCCCTTTTCACGCGATAAAGATGTTCACATCGCGAAAAAACTTGCGTCCGGTGCACGACGCCTGCTCTTCGCGGTCCGATCCAATGCGAGCGCTCGGGCTTCACAGGTATTGCAGCTGTCTTGCCATTATCGGGCGAATCAACACGCCGACGCGTGGTGCACGCCCGGGTTGAAGGCTGGCCGAACTTCGAACACGCTCTCCCGCTTCCGACCTCCCAATGATTCGCCGCGCCCTGCTTGTATTCGGGTTCCTGATTCCGGCGCTGCCCGGCTTTGCGGCCAGCGTCGATGCGCTTCTCGTCGGCGCGACAGACGCCGAGTTGAAGCCCGTCCTCGCTCAGCTTGACCGCACCGAGAAACAGAAACTGGCCAGCTGGACCTTTTGGTCGGGCGTACTGGGCGGTCACCGGGTGGTCGTTGCCCGTGGCGAGGGCGATCCCTTGAATGCCGTGGCGGCCACGACCCTGGGTATTCGAAATTTTTCCCCGCGCCTCGTGGTGGTATTTGGGACGGCGCGCGCTCATGATCCGTCGCTGGTCGCGGGCGACCTCGTGGTGGCGCGGGAATTTGCGGCGTTCGACGGCATGGTATCTCGTGTCACGCCGCCCGATGGAGGCAGCGACCCGACCAAATGGGTGGCCTTGCCGCATCTCCTGATGGCGCCCGACGAAAAACCGACGCCGCAGATGCATTTTCCCGCCGACGAGGCGGCGCTGGCCATCGCGAGTCATCTCCATCCGCCGCGCGGACATCTGGTGGTTGGCGTGCTGGGCTCCGCCAATCAGGTCAACCGCGAAGCCGACCGTATCGCGCACCTCCGCGCGCTCTGGGGCACGAGCACCGAGGATTTCGAGTCCGCCCACGTTGCCGGTTGCGCGCGTCTGTGGGGAGTGCCGGCCGTCGGCTGGTGCGTCGTCGACGGCGCCGAGGGCGAGGCGGGTTCGCTGGTGAAATCCTTTTTGGAGGCCTGGAAATGAACTTTCTGGATGTAGGGCGGGGTCGCCGAACCCCGCCAATTGAATCGCGAACGAATCGCCGGCCCCGTGACTCCGACTCGGATTCATGTGGGAGCGGCTTTATGCCGCGAATGAAGTGGCGGCATCCGGCGATGCCTTCCGACAATCCGATTTCGCGAATCTTCGCGTGTTTCGCGGGCGGACAGATTCCTTCGCGGAGTAAAGCCGCTCCCACAGGCTTCATTTTGATCGCCCTGATTTTCATCGGCCTTCCCCTGCGCGCGGACGACGAGCCCGCCATTTGGGAAAAGACCAAAACGAATATCGTCACGGCGAAGGAGCCCGCCGGCGCGGTCGACGTTCTGGTCCAGGGCGCGGAGCAGCTCGAGGTCGATGAACTGGTCGCGGCCCTGCACGCACCGCAGAAGCACACGGTCGGTCCCTTCAACTTTTGGGTTGGAACCATCGGACCGCATCGCGTCGCGGTCTCGCTGACGGGCGAAAGCCTGATCAACTGTACTGCGGCGACGCTCGCGGGAATCGAGACCTTTGCGCCGAAGCTGATCGTCAACCAAGGCACGAGCGGCGCGCAGGTCCGGTATCTGGGTCTCCACGACATCATCATCGGTCAGCGCGCGCTCGACTACGGCAATTTCGTTTCGGCGCCGCGCGGTCCCGGACAGGGAAGCGCGCCGCTCACCTGGACACCCGTCGTGCAGCGCCTGCGCGATCCCAGGACGGATGCGTGGGTTGAGTATCCCAACGGATTTGCCGGAGACCCGATCGCCCTGGCGGTCGCCTTGCGCACCCGCAATCCAATGGGACGGGTTTTCGGCGGCGTGATCGGCTCGGCGCACGAGGTCAATCTCGAGCTCGACCGCGTGGGCTGGTCGCATCGCACCTTTGGAATGGACGTCGAGGAAATGGAGTCCGGGCACGTCGCGGCGATCGCGCACGTCTTCGGCATTCGCTACATCGCCTTTCGCGTGGTCAGCGACGCGCCTTACGAACACGTGCCGTTTTTCCCGCTCGCGGCGCGCGCGACCGGCCTGTTCACGATCAATTTCCTCGAGAACCTGCCGCCGCTGCGCTGAAGGTGGAACCGGACCTCCCCGTTCGACAGGCTCAGGGCCTTGAGCGGAGTCGACAGGCGGGCCGGTTAAGCGCTGCCGCAAAGGACGACTTTCATTTCTCGAACGCGCCACGGACTTCGCGTTCCACCTGTAGGAGCGGCTTTATGCCGCGATGGTTGGGGCCCGGCGCTCTCCAAATCGCGGCATAAAGCCGCTCCTACACAAGCCATCGATCCCGCGTCTTTCTTTCCCCAAAAATGCGGAAGGCCGCCGGGTCAGGGCGGCCTCCCGATGACATCAGTGGTTGTGGTTCTGCGAGAGTTTTACCGAGCGGACCTGGATGATCGCCGCATCCGAGTATCAGTGAAAATTCGAGTCATTCGTGGGCAGTCCGGTCAGAGCAATCGACGATCGCGCGCCCAGCGGACGAACTCGCCCTCGAGTTGATCGAAGGAATCGATGACGAAGAGCAGTTCCTGGAAATGCCAGATGTCGTACGGCTGGCGCGCCACGCGCTCGGGCCGAAAATCCTCCTTGGTCACGGCAGCGGTCAGCGCATGTTTCGTTTCCCCATAGCTGGAAATGATTCCGTTTCCGTAGATGCGGTGACCCTGCGGGGCGCGGATGAGGCCGAACTCGACGGTGAACCAATAGATGCGCGTGAGGCCTTCCTCCACGGCGGGATCGCGGCAGGCGAGCGCGGCCTGGCCGATCTTCTGATAAAAATCGGCGAAGCGCGGATGCATGATCATCGGCGTGTGGCCGAAGATGTCGTGAAAACAGTCGGGCGCCGGAGTGTAGTCGAGTTCGGAGCGGCTGCGCACGTAGTCCGTGCAGGGAAAGACCCGCCGCGCCAGATAGGCGAAAAAATCATGCGCGTCGAGCAGGCCCGGCGTGCGCGCGATCTGCCAGCCCGTCGCCTTCTCCAGACGCCGCGAAACATCGGCGAGGGCCGGAATCCGGTCGCGGTCGAGATCGAGCGCGGCCAGACCGGTCAGGAATTCGTCGGCCGCGCGCCCGGGCAGCAGGGCCTCCATGCGTCGATACAGCGTGCGCCAGACCGCCTGGTTTTCCGCGGTGTATTTCGGATACGCGCATTCGCCGCCCACCGGCAACGGAGCCGTCAGCTTGTGCGGGATACAGCGCGGGTCGCTGCCGTCCGGCGTGGTCGTTTCGGGATGGGCTGCGGTTTGGGACATCGGGGCAGGATGGACCTCGCGCAATGTGCCCCAACTGCAGGGGCGAATCCACCGCAATCAGCCCAAATACGCCAAACGGAGTAGACTGCTCAGTATAAGCCAAAGCAATGGCGTTGAAGGTTGGTTGAGGGCGAAGAGACCGAAGCCTCAAACGCATCGCTCCCCGAGGTAGGGGCGGATGTCCTCATCCGCCATCTCCTTTGGCGTCTTCGCAGGGCCGGCAAGGTGGCGTCTCCTTGGTATCGCGGCGTGCCACCCTCGCCAAGGCTATGGCGAACAAGAAAGCCGTTCCTGCTTCCTGGCTTGATAACCTTTTTTGCGCCTCTTTGTGCCTTTTGGCGGCAACGTATTTGTCGGAAATACTCTAGCGGTTCAGCAGCGCCGCCACTCGGGTGCGACCGCGCACGCCGAGCTTCGCGAAAATGGCGGCGAGCTGGGTCTTGATGGTCAGCGGGCTGCGATGGAGTTCGGCCGCGATCTCGGCCGTGCGCAGGCCTTCGCGCACGCGCATCGCCACCTCGCGCTCGCGCTCCGACAGCCGGGCCAGCAGCGCCACGGCGCCGGGCGAAAGCGGACGGTGCCGGTCGCCGCGCGGCCGCCGGTAGTCGAGCTGGATGTGGAACGCCGGGACGACATCGCGTTGCGTCGCATGCAACTTGATCCGAGCGTGCAATCCGCGGGTCAGGTCGCTCACGACCCGCGTCGGCGTGTCCGGATGAGTGAGGAATTCCGCGCAGGCCTCCGCCAGCGTGGGCGGCACCTTGAACGCGCTGCGCGCCCGCAGGGCCGCGGCGGAACGCTCGCCGTGATTCCAGACCGCACACGCGCGGGCCGCCTCCTCGTTGCACCACAGCGGTCGCCCCGCCGTGTCGAGCAGCAGCAGACCCACGGGGACGTCCTCGAGCATCGCCAGCACATGTTCAAGCAGGACCGGGGGAAGGACGGCGTGGCGGGGCATGAGAAAGGAAGTGAGGAGTGACGGGTGACGAGTGAGGAGAAAGAACCGGGAACCGGGAACCGGGAAGCGGGGAGCGAGGGGATTGTGGGTCCGAAGTGAGGGTGAAAGTGAGAGTGGGGCGAGCGGCTAAGAGGAGGTTGGGGTGATGGTGCAAGGTCCGTCATTGTCCGTGCGGCGGCAGGTGTTGCCGGTCTGGCGGCGTTCCCTTGGTCGGCTCACTTTCACACGCACTTTCACTCTCCATTTCCCTTTCACGTTCACTCCGCCGCGGCAAGGCGATTACTCCATCCGGAGTATGGACCCTCCGCCGGTTCGCAGCTAGAGTTTCGGCGCTCCCCCGATTCCCCATGAGCCGCACGTTCTTCGAACAGCCCGTCGACCGCAAAACCGGCGTGAATCCGCTCGGTCTGCGCGGATTCGACCACATCGAGTTCTACGTCGATTCCGCCGACCAGTGGCGCGACTTTTTTGTCCAGAAATATGGCATGACGCCGCGCGCCTACGGGGACGCCGCGTCCGGCCTGCGCGGCCGGCGCGCGCACGTGGTCGGACAGGGCCGCGTCAATTTCGTCGTCACGGAACCGCAGGGCGCCGGCGCCGAGGCCGATCTCGTGCGGCATCATCTCGACGTCCATGGCTGCGGCGTGCGCGATGTGGCGTTCAAGGTGCGCGACGCGACGCTCGCGTTGTCCGAGTCGCAGCGCCGCGGAGCGACCGCCGTGCGTGGACTTTACCAGGACGACTCGATTGCCCATGGCGCGATCGCGGCGTACGGCGACACGATTCATAGTTTCGTCGAGCGGCGTGCGCATGGGGAATTCATGCCGGGATTCCGCAATGTCCCCGGCGGGATCGACGACCGGGAGATCAATTTCGCGATGATCGATCACGTCGTCGCGAACGTCGACCGGATGGACGAGTGGGTGGCCTACTACGAACAGGTATTCGGCTTCGACCTGTTCATGCACTTCGACATCAACACCGGCCGCTCGGCGCTCATGTCGAAGGTCGTCAGTTCGACCGACGGCTGGGTCAAGCTGCCGATCAACGAGCCGTCCTCGGCCAACTCGCAGATCCAGGAGTTCCTCGATCAGTATCGCGGCGCGGGCGTGCAGCACATCGCGCTGCTGACGCCGGACATCACGGCCACGATCGAGGAGATGCGTCGCATGGGCCAGGAGTTCCTCGATGTGCCCGACAGCTATTACGACGGCACATTTGAGGAGCGCGTCGGGAAAATCGAGGAGGACAAGGAAACGCTGAAAAAGCTGAAAATCCTGGTCGATCGGGACAACGAGAGCGGTTATCTCCTCCAGTTGTTCACGAAATGCGTCTTCGCCCGCCCCACGCTTTTCTTCGAGGTGATCCAGCGCCGCGGCCGCTCGATGGGTTTTGGCGAAGGCAACTTCCGGGCGCTGTTCGAGGCGATCGAACGCGAGCAGCAGCGGCGAGGAACGCTATGATTTTGGAATTGCGATTCTCGATTTTGGATCGCCCGAGCCTGCGGGCTCATCTCTGCAGGTGGTGCGATTGTCTCGGATCGCTTCTATAAATCACCGTACCTCTTCAACTCCACGACAAGAAAGCGACTCGGATTCCGGGTCTTCCGAAATCGAAATTCGAGAATCCAAAATCGAAAATCTCCATGCCTTTCTATCGCACGCTCGGTTCGATGCCCCGGAAGCACCATATCCGCTTTCCTCGCGACCAGGCGGCGAGTTTTCTCGGCGAAGGTTTGCACTATGAGCATGTCGTCACGACCGAGGGCTTTGATCGCGCGTACAGCATTCTCTATCACCTGAAGCCGCCGACCCGGGTGAAGGCGGTTGAGCGCTTCGGTGACGCGCAGCCGGTGGCCGCCGCACCGTCACCGCTGCGGCATCACCATCTCAAGTCGGCCGGCCTCCCGCGGCGCGGCGATCCGTACACCGGCCGTGTGCCGCTGATGTTCAATCCCGATATCACGTGCTCCCGCTGCCGGCCGGCGACCGCGATGGAGGCGAAGTACGACTTCTATCGCAACGGCGCGAACGACGACGTGATCTTCGTGTGGTCGGGCGGCGGCTGGCTCGAGAGCAACTTCGGCCGGCTCCGTTATCGCGCCGAGGACTACATCGTGATTCCGCGCGGCACGATCTACCGGCTCGTGCCCGACGACGTTGCGAAGGAGGATTACCTGATCCTCGAGTCGACTCATCCCGTTCGCATTCCCGCGCGCTATCGGCACGCCGAGGGGCAGATCCGGATGGGCGCGCCCTACAGCGAGCGCGATTTTCACGGACCGAGTGAAACGTTGGTCGAGGATCGCGAGGGCGAGTTCGCCGTTCTCGTCAAGGATCGCGTCCGCTTCACGCGCAATGTGATGCCTGGTCACCCGTTCGACGTCGTGGGTTGGGACGGTTATCTCTATCCGTTCACTTTCAATGCGGCCGATTTCGAGCCGATCACGGGCACGGTCCATCTCCCGCCGCCGATTCACCAGACTTTTGAGATGCACGGTTTCGTGATCTGCACGTTTGCGCCGCGCTATCTCGATCACCATCCGGAAGCGGTCAAGGTGCCCTGGGCGCACGACAACACGGAGGCCGACGAGGTCCTGTTTTACGTGCGCGGCAACTTCGGCTCACGGCGCGGGGTCGAGCCGGGCTCGTTCACGCTGCACCCGCAGGGCATTCCGCACGGACCGCATCCGGGCACGACCCTGAAGAGCTTCGAGCACGCGCGCACGGAAGAGCTGGCGGTCATGTTCGACACGGCCGATCCGCTGCAGCTCACCGCCGAGGCGCTCGCGATCGACGATCCGAACTACCCCACGTCATGGCTGACGTGAGGAGCGAGAATTTCCAGAGTTTGCGCCGGATTCTCTTCCAGCTAATTGTTCTGTGAATCACTTCTCTGAAGACGGGCTCCGATAAGTTTTCTCGATGAACGCGACAACTGGTTGCATAGAGGTGGGGCGGGACCGCTGGGCCCGCCGTAAGTTCGCGGCGCGCCCAGTTTTGCGTTTCACCCGAATGCCGGTGCGGCAAACGGTCGCGCCCTACCCTTTGCTTGCGCTCCTCTTTGAGCAATTTTGATCCATACTCCCCGGTTCTCGCTTCTTAACCAATGGTCCTGGACTTCACGACCCTTCCTCCGCGCGAATCGTACAGCTGGATGATTCATGCCATCACGCCGCGGCCGATCGCCTGGGTATCCTCGGTATCCGCTGCCGGCGTCACGAACCTGGCACCCTTTTCCTTTTTTCAGGGCGTCTGCGCGAATCCGCCAACCCTCCTGTTTGTCGGTGCGAACGATCGCACCGGAAGAAAGAAGGACACCGTCCTCAACGTGGAGCAGGTTCCGGAGTTTGTCGTCAATATCGTGCCATTCCGCCTGCGTGACACGATGAACCAGACCTCCGCCTCGCTGCCTTACGGGGAGAGTGAGTTCGAAAAATTCGACATTCCCACGGCGCCGTCGACGCGGGTGCGGCCGCCGCGGGTCGCGGGCGCGCCGGTTTCCTTCGAGTGCGTGCTCGACCGCATTGTGCGCATCGGTGACGGACCGCTCGCGGGCAACGTCGTGTTCGGGGCCATCAAGCTCGCGCATGTCGACGATGCCGTGCTCGGGGCGGACGGACGCATCGATCCGGCGAAACTCGACACGATCGGCCGCATGGGCGGCGACCTCTACGCGCGCACGACCGACCGGTTTGCCATCGAGCGCCCGGCCTGAACCGAATTTGCCATGGAAGATATCGTCATCCTGTCCGCGACCCGCACACCGCTCGGAGCTTTCCAAGGCGCCTTCGGTGCGGTGCCGGCTCCGCGTCTCGGCGCCACGGTCATCAAAGGCGCGCTCGCGGCCGCGAATGTCGCGCCGGCCGATGTGACCGATGTCGTGATGGGAAACGTGCTGCAGGCCGGTCAGGGCCAGGCTCCCGCCCGCCAGGCTTCCCGTTTCGCCGGCCTGCCGGATTCGGCGCGCGCGGTCACCGTCCATAAAGTCTGCGGCTCCGGATTGCAGGCCATCATGCAATCGTCCCACGCCTTGGCGGCCGGGATGGGCTCGATGTTCGTCGCCGGCGGCATGGAAAACATGAGTCTCGCCCCGTACCTGCTGCCCAAGGCGCGCGAAGGTTTCCGGCTGGGAAACCAGCAGGTCATCGACTCGCTCGTTTCCGACGGACTCTGGGACCCGTACAACAATCTGCACATGGGCAACTGCGCGGAGAAGTGCGCGACGAAATACGAATTCACGCGCGAACAGCAGGATGCCTATGCGGTCGCCAGTTTCCAGCGGGCCAATGCGGCGCAGAAGGACGGACGATTTGCGCAGGAGATCACGCCGGTCGAGGTCACCGACGCCAAGGGCGGCGTCACCCGCGTCGAGCACGACGAAGGCCCGACCAAGGTGAAATACGACAAGATCCCCGCGCTGCGCCCGAGTTTTCAGAAGGACGGCACGATCACGCCGGCCAATGCCTCGTCGATCAACGACGGTGCGGCGGCCGTCGTGCTGAGCACCGCGGTGTCGGCCAAGGCCCGGGGTTTGAAGCCGATCGCGCGCATCGTTTCATTCGGTGCCCACGCTCAGGATCCGGTCTGGTTCACCACCGCGCCCGTTCCGGCGGCGCAGTCGGCGCTCGCGGCCGCGGGTTGGAAAGCGGCTGACGTCGATCTGTGGGAGGTCAACGAGGCCTTCGCGGTGGTGCCGATGGCCTTCATGCGCGAACTGAATGTGTCGCCCGACCGCGTCAACGTTCGCGGCGGTGCCATTTCCCTCGGACATCCGATCGGCTGCTCCGGTGCGCGCATCGTGGTCACGCTGCTCGCGGCGCTGAAGGAGCGCGGACTCCGGCGCGGCGTGGCCGCCATCTGCATCGGCGGCGGCGAGGGACTGGCGATAGGGATCGAAGTGATGAGTGACAAGTGACAAGTGACGAGTGATGAGACGGATTTACGAAGGACAATTTACGAATGACGAATTCTGGAAAACCCGGCGGGCGGATGTTCAATTCCGTTGCTTCGGCGAATGTCTATGGCGCCCGGCGTCGTGGGATCGATCAATCGTAATTCGTCCCTCGTAAATCGTACATTCCGCCAGCCATGTCCAAATTCTACCCCGATGCCCCTTCCGCCCTCGACGGC
Source organism: Candidatus Didemnitutus sp. (assembly GCA_035545955.1). Taxonomy (GTDB): domain Bacteria; phylum Verrucomicrobiota; class Verrucomicrobiia; order Opitutales; family Opitutaceae; genus Didemnitutus. The sequence goes on from DASZXI010000082.1 coordinate 22,894, forward strand.
CTGCTGCGCGATGGCCTGACGATCGCCGCGGGCGGGTTCGGTCTGTGCGGCATTCCCGAGAATCTGATTGCGGCGTTGCGGGCGAGCGGCGCGAAAGGTCTGACGATCGTGGGCAACAACGCGGGTGTCGACGACTTCGGCATGGGCGTATTGCTCCAGACGCATCAGGTGCGCAAGGTGCTCGCCTCGTACGTGGGCGAAAACAAGGAATTCGAACGCCAGGTGCTGTCGGGCGAACTCGAACTTGAACTGGTGCCGCAGGGCACGCTGGCCGAACGGTTGCGCGCGGGCGGAGCCGGCATTCCGGCCTTCTACACGCGCACCGCCTATGGCACGCGCCTCGCCGACGGCAAGGAGACGAAGACATTTGGCGGGCGCGAATACGTGCTCGAGCCGGCGATCCGCGCGAATGTTTCCCTCGTGAAAGCCTGGAAGGGCGATCGGTCGGGAAATCTCGTCTTTCGCAAAACCGCGCGAAATTTCAATCCGATGATCGCCGCCTGTGCCGACGTTTGTGTGGCCGAGGTCGAGGAACTGGTTGAAGTCGGGCAGCTCGAGCCCGACCAGATTCACACTCCGGGCATCTACGTCGACCGCATCATCCAAGGTGCCGCCTACCAGAAGCGGATCGAGTTTCGCACGGTTCAGGGTGCGGCGTCGTCAAAAAAAGAAACTCCGATTCGCGAGGCCATGGCGCGGCGCGCCGCACGCGAATTGCGCGACGGATACTACGTGAATCTGGGCATCGGCATTCCGACGCTGGTCGCCAATTTCATCCCGCCGGGCGTGAACGTGACGCTGCAGTCGGAGAACGGTCTGCTTGGCATCGGTCCTTTTCCCGCCGCCGATCGCGTCGACTCCGATCTCATCAACGCCGGCAAGCAGACGATCACGACGATCCCTGGCTCCGCCTTTTTCTCCAGCGCCGACTCGTTTGCCATGATCCGCGGCGGGCACATCGACCTGTCGATCCTCGGCGCGCTCGAGGTGGCCGACAACGGCGACATCGCGAACTGGATGGTCCCGGGCAAGATGGTGAAGGGTCCCGGCGGCGCGATGGACCTGGTGGCCGGCGTGAAACGCGTGGTGGCGGTCATGGAGCATTGTGCGCGCGACGGCAGTCCGAAGATCCTCCGGCAATGCGCGCTGCCGGTCACCGGCCGCGGCGTCGTCAATCTCATCATCACCGACCTGGCCGTTTTCACGGTAAAACCCGGCGGGGGACTTGTGCTGACGGAATTGATGCCGGGCGCGACGGTCGACACCGTCCGCGCAAAAACCGGCGCACCCTTTGAAACGGCGTTGGTCGACAAATAACGACCGTTCGTCACGCGCCGGTTGCCGTCGAACCGGTCGCCCCCTTCCTTTCCCGCCATGAAGAACCCCCGCCTCCTGTTCGCCGCGCTCGCCCTCCTCGGCCTTGCGTGCCGCCTTCCCGCCGCCGAGGACCTGATTCCGATGGGATTCACGGTCGACATGATGGACCGCTCGGTCAGTCCGGGCACCGATTTCGCCAAATACGCCTGGGGCGGCTGGGCGGCGAAGACCGAGATCCCCGCCGACAAGTCGCGCTGGGGCACGTTCGATGGACTGGCCGAGAACAACTGGCGGAGAATTCACGGCATCCTCGAGGACTCCGCGGCGCATCCCGGAGCCAGAGGCTCGGTCAGCCAGAAAGTCGGGGATTTCTACGCGGCCGCGATGGACCTCGCTGCGGTCAATGCGGCCGGACTCAAGCCGATCGAGCCCGAACTCGCGCGGATCGATGCGATCAGGAATCTCGACGACCTGGCCCGTTACGTGGCGGACGCGCAGGCGCACATCGGCACGCCGCTGTTTGGGCTCACGATCTACGCCGACCAAAAGAGAAACGACACGGTCATTCTCTACCTGAACCAGGGCGGACTAAGCCTGCCGACGCGCGACTACTATTTCGACGAGAAATACGCGAAGTTCCGCGACGGGCTCGTCGATCACATCGCGCGCATGCTGCAGTTCACCGGCGAGACCGTTGATGCCTCCCGGCTGCACGCCCAGACGGTGCTCGCGCTGGAGACCAAGCTGGCGACGGTTTCGAAGACGACGGCCGAGTTGCGCGATCCGGAGGCCAACTACCACAAGATGTCGATCGAAGATGCGGCGGCGGGTTGCGGCGCCTTTCCGCTCAAGGTTTTCCTGACGGCCTCGAACCTTCCGGCGACGGAGAAGGACGTGATCGTGGCCCAGCCGGAATTCTTCGAGGGACTCGGCCGTGCGATCGCCTCGGAGTCGCTCGACAACTGGAAGGCCTATCTGCGCTGGCACGCGGTCAACGCCTCCGCCTCCTACCTCTCCGACGAGGTGGAGAAGGAGAGCTTCCGCTTCTTCGGCACCGTGTTGAACGGCACGCCGGCGGAGGAGCCGCGCTGGCAGCGGGTGGCGCGGATCATGGACGGACAGCTCGGATTCGCCGTCGGCCAGCTCTATGTGGAGAAATATTTCCCGCCCGCGGTGAAGGAACACCTCGAGGGCATGATCGCGAACATCCTCGCGATCCTGAAGGACCGCATCACGAAGCTCGACTGGATGACCGAGCCGACCAAACAGAAGGCGCTGGCGAAGCTCGCGACCTTTCACGTCATCGTCGGCTATCCGGAGGAGTGGCGCGACTATTCCGCGCTCGAGGTCGATCGTTCGGCCGGATTCTACGAGAACGTGCGTCGCGCCGCCTTCTTCGAGACGAACCGGCAGCTGGCGAAATTCGGCAAGCCCTTCGACAAAAAGGAATGGCTGCGCACGCCGCAGCAGGTGAACGCCTACAACCAGCCTTCCGCCAACCAGCTTGTGTTTCTCGCCGGCATCCTGCAGCCGCCCTACTTCGATCCGGCGATGGACGATGCCGTGAACTTCGGCGCGATCTGCGCCGTCATCGGCCACGAGATCACTCACGGCTTTGACGACAACGGCCGCCAGTATGATGCGCACGGCAATCTGGCTGACTGGTGGACGGACGAGGACGCGAAGGAATTCAAGGCGCGCGCGCAGAAGCTGATCGACGAGTACGACGCGATCGAGGTGCTGCCGGGTCTCCACGTGAACGGTCAGCAAACGCTCGGTGAAAACATCGCCGACCTCGGCGGCGTGTCGATGGCTTACGAGGCGCTCGAGCGCTCGCTCGAGGGCAAGGAAAGGAAGCTGATCGACGGCCTGACGCCGGAACAACGCTTCTTCATCTCGTGGGCTCAGGTCTGGCGCACGAAGGCGCGCAATGACGCCACGAAACGGCTCATCAAGGTCGACGTGCATTCGCCCGGCCAGGTGCGCGCCTATGCGCCGCTCGTGAATCTCCAGCAATTCTTTGACGCCTTCGACATCAAGGACGGCGACCCGATGTGGCGAAAGCCCGAGCTCCGCGCCAAAATCTGGTGACGAATCGGTTGTAGGGCGGGGTCGCCTGCCCTGAGCCTGTCGAATGGGCCGAACCCCGCCTTGGGCCTGTGGGAAAGTCTGCCCGAGGTGGAACGCATTGTCCCCAATGCGTTGGAGGGCGGTCGACCACAGCCTCCCGCCAACGAGGCCACACCGCGCCTCCGGAATTTCCCGCCCCTTTCCCGGAAAATTCCCCGGCGAACCGAAACCGGCCGCGGCAGTCCACAGCAGTGTCCACCATGCGTCCGGTCTGGAAAGGCTCCCTCTCGTTCGGACTCGTCAGCATCCCGGTCGCGCTTCGCAATGCGACCCGCACCGAGGAGCTGCGCTTCCGGCTGTTGCGCCAATCCGATCTGAGTCCGGTCAATTACAAGCGCGTCGCGGAGGCCGACGGCCGCGAGGTGCCGTGGGACCAGATCGTGAAGGGCTACGAATACGAAAAGGGGCGCTACGTCGTGCTGAAGGAGGAGGATTTCAAGCGGATCGACCTCGAGGCTACGGATACGGTGGACATCGTGGACTTCGTTGCGCTCGACGAGATCAATCCGATCTATTTCCATCGTCCGTACTATCTCGAGCCGCAGAAAGGCGGGGCTGGCGCCTACGGGCTGTTGCGCCAGGTGCTCGCCGACACCAACAAGGCCGGCATCTCGAAAGTCGTCATTCGCAACCGCCAGCATCTCGCCGCCGTGAAGGCCAACGGGAATCTGCTCGTGCTCGAGTTGATGCGTTTTGCGAATGAACTCGTGCCTGTGTCCGCGATCAGCGCGGGCGAGGGCAAGAAGCTGGGCGCGCGGGAAGTGAAAATGGCGCGTACGCTCGTCGAGCAGATGAGCGAAAAATGGGACCCGCGCCGTTATACGGACGACTATCGCTCGGCTCTGATGAAACTCATTGACCGGAAGGTGAAGAGCGGCGGCAAGAAACTGCCCGGACGCCCGCGGGAAAACCGTCGGGCCACGAACGTCATCGATCTCGCGTCCGTGCTCGAGCAGAGCCTGCGCGACGCGGGTGGCGGAAAGAAGGCGCGTCGACCCAAGGCGAAGCGCGCACGGGCAGCCTGACGTGAGCGTGGAGACCGAGCCTCTCGTGGAACGGCGCATGACGGGTGGGGCGCGACCGCCGGGCGCGCCTCATTGCGAAGCGGTCCGGAGGTTCGCCGCCACGCCGGAGACGCGTGCCGAAACCGACCGGCCGGTTCGCCGGACCGAACGCAGGGCAACCGGGAGTTTGGCGCGCTCATGAAACCCGCCGTCAAATTCTCGAATCTGGACAAGGTCTTTTTTCCCCGGACGGGTTTCACGAAGGGCGAGATGATCCAGTACTACGTGTCAGCGGCGCCCTGCCTGCTGCCGCATCTGGCGCACCGACCGGTCACGCTCATTCGGTATCCCGACGGAATCACCGGCGAAAAGTTTTACGAAAAGAACGCTCCGCCTTTCGCGCCTCCGTGGCTGGCCACGGTCGCGGTCGCCCGTCGCCATACGGAGGGCCACACCAACTACATCGTGATCGACAACGTGCGGGCGCTGGCCTGGTGCGCCAATCTCGCGGCGATCGAGATTCATCCGTTTCTGCACCGGGTGCGTGCGCCGACGCGACCGACCCAGGTCGTATTCGATCTCGATCCCGGTGAAGGCGCGGACTTGGTGACCTGCGCGCGAGTGGCGTTTCTCGTCAAGGAAATCGCCGATCGCCTCGGGCTGCAGCTTTTCCCGAAGGTCTCGGGTTCAAAGGGGCTGCAACTTTACGTGCCGCTGAACACGCCGGTCACCTACGCGGCGACCTCGGCCTTTGCGAAAAGCGTGGCCGAGCATCTGGAGCAGGAGCATCCGGAACTCGTGGTCAGCCGCATGGCCAAGGCGCGCCGACGCCGTCGCGTGATGATCGACTGGAGCCAGAACAACGCCTCGAAAACCACGGTGGCCGCGTACTCGCTGCGCGGAAAGCGCGACGTGCCCACCGTGTCGATGCCGGTCACCTGGAACGAACTGAAGCGGCTCAAGAAGTCGTCCGGCTTGCTCTTCTCGCCGCAGGCGGCGCTGGCGCGCATGCGCAAGCTCGGCGACCTCTTCGCTCCGGTCCTGACGCTGAAGCAAAAGCTCCCGAAGGCGTTTTCCGCGATGAAGTCGGCGCAACCGGCACCGCTCGCGCGTTATGCGGCGAAGCGCGATTTCACCGCCACCGCCGAGCCGAAGGCGACGGCCAGATTGGCGACCGGGAGAAAAGCGAACGCATCCGAAAAACGCGGACGTCGTTTCGTGGTGCAGAAACACGCCGCGTCGCATCTGCACTACGATTTCCGCCTCGAGATGGACGGCACGCTGAAGTCGTGGGCGGTGCCGAAAGGCGTGCCGACGGAGGCGGGCGTGAAGCACTCGGCGTTTGCCGTCGAGGATCACCCAATGGCGTACATGAAATTCGAGGGCACGATTCCGAAGGGCCAATATGGCGGCGGCACCGTCATGGTGTGGGACCTGGGTACTTACAACGTCCTCAGCGGTTCCTTTGCGGATGGACGGATGAAAATTCATCTCGAGGGAAAGAAACTCCGCGGGGACTGGAGCTTTTTTCGCATTCGCAGCGGGGAAAACGGCAAGGATGTCTGGCTCATCACGCCCTCGGGCGCCGTGAAGCCGATTTCCGCGGCGCAGGACGATCGGTCCGTGCTCAGTCGCCGCTCGATGTCACGCATCGCGAAGGACAACGATCGCCAATGGCAGTCGTCGCGTCGCTGACATCGCGATGGCATCGATGTAGGGCGGGGTCGCCGAACCCCGCCGGATCGATGAGGAAATTGATCCCGCCACATACGACCGACCGCGGATCACCCTGGGATCGTCCACTCGCTCCTCGCTTCCCCGTTCTCGCTTCTTCTCGTCACCCGTCACTTGTCACTTTCCGCTCTGGAGTTCCTCCCTCACGACGTCCGCCGCCTTCTTGTCCTTTCGCAGCCCGAGAAAAACCGGCTGACGCAGCAATCCGTCGTTCGTCCATTCGGCGAACTTGATTTGGGCCACGAGGGTGGGGCGCAGCCACGTGGCGCGACGCATTTCCGCCGCCGTCATGCCCGTGCCGAACCGGGAACGTTTTTCGCGCGGCAGATCCGCAAACGGACACGTGGACCGGCGCAGCGCGAGAAACCGGCGATGCAGCGAGACGAGCGCCTTCTGGTTGAAACCGGTGCCGACTTTTCCGGCGTAAATCAATCGCCGGTGCTCATGGAATCCGACGAGAATGGCGCCGAAGTTGAGGCGGCTGCGTTGCGGCGGCGTGAAGCCTCCGATCACGAATTCCTGTTCGCCGTGCACCTTGCACTTCAGCCAGGCGCCGCTGCGGCGTCCGGACTCGTAGAGCGACGCGGGGCGTTTGGCGATGATGCCCTCGAGGCCCTGACGCTCCGCCGCCCGCAGGAGCCTGGCCGGTTCGACCGTGAATTCGGGTGACAATTGCAGGGGCGGCTTGGCGTCGCGCAGGAGTTTCTCGAGCTGGTGCCGGCGCTCCTCGATCGGTCGCGCGGTGAAGTCGCGGCCATCGTGCTGCAGCAGGTCGAAGAGGTAGAATGCGAGGCGCGGTCGTTCGCCGAGTTCGCGCGCCTGCAGGAGCTGAAAACGCGAGCGACCTTTCTCATCGAGCGCGACGATCTCGCCGTCGAGGACCGCGGAGCGGCAGCGCACGGTGCGCAGGGCGGCGATGATTTCGGGATAGTCGGCATCAAGGGTCTTGTGGTTGCGCGACCAGAGCTGCACGCGCTTGCCGTCGAGCACGGCCACGGCCCGGTAGCCGTCGAATTTGATTTCGCATCGCCAGAGGCCACTTGGGACCGTGTCGCGGCTCAGCGCCTTCATCGGCTCAACAAATCCGGGGCGGAGGCTCATTCCTTCACTGACCGTTCCGCCGGCCGTTGGTTACGACTGTGAATATCCGAGGCTCGGGCTCGCCTACGATTTTGCGAATTCAATGAGCGGTCCATAGTCTCCGGCGTCGGCCTGGCGGATCGCCTCGATATATTTCGTGCGCGCTTGGCCCGGAGAGACGATGTCGCCGCCGGCTCCCCAGGTGAATTCTCCGCCGTCGCGCGACTGCAGAAGCACGTCGGCCATCAGTCGGGCATGCCGCCCGTTGCCATTCGGCCACGGGTGCACGCGCACCAGCTGGTGATGCAGGCGCACGGCCGTCTCCGGCAGCGGGTAGGTGGCGTATTGCAGCCAGGTCTGAGCGTCGGCGAACGCATTGTGCACGCCCTCGGTCAGCCGGTGCACTTCCCACCCGAGATTCCGTTCGGTTTTGCGATAACAGCCGGCCCATTGCCAAACGTGAGCGAACATCCGTCGGTGCAGTTCCCGGGCGAACGCGTCGGTCACCAGGTCTTCCCTTTTTAGGGTGCGCCGACGCATCGCCCAGATTCGCGCCTCGAGGATGTTGGCCCGTTCCGCCTCATTCAATTCCGCGCGGGTGCTCAAGCTGGGAATGAGCTCCCGCTTCTCCTCCGCGCCCAGGGGAGTTTCATGCTCCTTGGATTGGAAGATGTCGCTCACCGCTTTGGCTTGAGGTCGCCGACGGCCTGGTCCTCCAGGGCCATCGAATGTTCGCTGGCCTGAAGATGCTTGAACTTCGGGTCGTGTTTTTGGGCGAGCTCGGCATAATTTTTCGCGACAATGGCACGGGGAACGAGGTAGTAGACGACGTCGCAATCCATGGCCTCGGCGGCCTTTTGCAGGCTGTTGAGGCTGATCGCTCCTTTGGCTTCCGACGTTTCCAGACGCGCATACGATTGCCGTTGGACGGCCATCCGTTTTGCGATCGCTTCCTGTCTCGCGCCTATGGCTTGTCGTACAGCCCGGAGCCAACCGCGCGCCGGTCGCACCGCCGCGGCCTTCGCTCCTTGTAGAACGGAAAGACGTTCATCGAGGCCCTTTCGCACGATTGAGTTGATATCTTGCATGCAGCTTTAAAGCTGCATTTGAACATAAAAAGCAATCTAAAAGCTGCTCTAGTCGAATAAAAAGCAGCCTAAACAATGCATCTTCGGTCCCAGCAACTGGATAGTGTCGATGGGCTTTTATTCGAGACGGAGGGTAACGGTAAGCTGGGATGGCCACGGAATAGGCGCCGAGCGTTTTCGCCCCATCGAGGGCGACACTTTTCGTTTCGGCAGTCACGATGGAACCACGTGCGCAAAAGACGACCATGCGCAGTCCAGCGGATCGACCCTATTTCCGTGCGGACGGAAAAAAGGAATGGGAAAAGGAAAAGTACATCCAGACCACAATCGAGATTTCGGACGGTGAACAGGTGTTCTCCATGCGTCATCGCCATGATGACACTCCTTACCAACTGCCGAAGCTGTTCATCCAGGTTACGGTTAAGGTCACCTATGCAGCGACCGAAAGGGAAAGATCAGCATCAAGGGTGTCTTGGTAGAGGGTGAGGGGCGTTCGGATTCCGACCTTGCGGCCGATACCACGCAATTTGCATTCTTGGGGCGATGCCGCGCCTAGCGATCGGAGATTTGTTGATGGATATCGAGATTCCGGCGCGCCTGAAAGCAGCGTACGAAAAATCGGGCGCGCTGGCGCTGTGGGATGATTCGGGCGCATTCACGCTTCGCTTCAGTGGGATAACGGCGCAACCGAAAGACTTGGCAGAGCGCGATGCCTGTTTGCGTGAGGTGATTGCGGACGCTGCGAAGAAAGGGCTGGAGTGCGTAAGGGTGTCAGACCCCATTGCCTATTACCGTGAAACCAAAGAGGTGCGGTGGGATGACGGTCCCGGCAAAAATGAATTTTGGTTTGCGGGATTCGGCAATCGGGAGCTCGTCGCGACATTGACCTATTTCGACGCAGACCTCGGCAAATTTGATTTAGGAGCGGAACGCAGGATCGTGGTCGATGCGATTCGCAGCATAGCACTTGCTTTTCCTGATCACGAAAAGCCGACCACAGAGCCGCTCGTTTTCGATGTGCGCCCGTCGCAGCAACTCTGGTTTTCGCATCACCGGGCCGACATGGCGCGCCGCATTCAACGGGCGACGGGCTATGATTCCGACGAACTGCCGCCGCTGTCTGTGCTGGATGACTATTGGTCCAAGTTCATCGGGGCGGGAGAGAGCGACAATGATGCCGTCAACATGGTGCTGAATGGAATTGCGGTGTTGTTCGGCGATCACTTGGCGCGAGGCAAAGGATTCGAGTGGGCGATCGTATCGGATGCCTACGGAGTATGCCTGGCCGTCGTGAAATATCGCGGTTCAGCCAATCTCAATGTCGATCCGTTCAATTTCGTCGTGAAACGGTGGCAAAAGAAGGAACACACGTTCCTTGCGAATGGCTACGCTTGGCTCTGCGACTATGCGGACAAGATCGGGGCAGATCTTAAGCCGTCGGGGTAGGAGAGCCGGGATGCGGCCCGGTGCGCGGTGTGTGAGCGCCCGCGCCCGGCTACCTTTCCTTGTTCAATCTCGACGTAACTGACATAACTTCCACCGTCTGCATCCTCGATGCATGGCGAATGGCTATTTCTGTTCCGCTATCGCTTTCGCGGCGAGCGCATCGAAATCCAAAAGTTTCTTGGCTTTTATCACATATCCAAGATTCACGGGGATTCGAGAAAGCGCAATGGGTGCCTGGCGCGAAGTTGGGATAGTCACAACTTTAATTTCGCCATCGATTGTCTCTTGAGGCCCAGCATATAAAACGCCCAACAATTTTATTCGTGTCCCGAAGCTGGTTTCGCCTTTTCTGTTTGTATGTGCTCCGCTGTCCCATAGCAAAACTGGCGAGCCGCTCGACCCTGGAAAACATGCTGCATCGATCATGAATTCCGGTCTTCCTTCATAGTCTAGGCTAGGGCTAGTGGCAGTCGCTCCGGTCCTCAAAATTGGCATGTTATTGACGCTATCCCATAGACCGATTGGATAACCCACCATCAAAACGTGTTCGTAGACGTCGATGTCTTGCAGGTCGACGTCGCTGGGGACGAGGCTCGCATCGAGCGAGATTCGATAGACTTTAATATTTTTCTGAAGCAGATCGTTAAGAATTGGGGCGATTGGTAGGGCGCATAGATCAGTTATGCCGTCCGGATGTGCGGTCCATTTTTCCTCAAATTTGTCGATGCTGATGGGGATACTTTTTCCAGGAATGGGTTCGTTCTTGTCGTCGGCAAGGTGCAGATTGAAGGTGCCGGTGAGGGCGTCCTTAATCACATGTTTGTTTGTTATCAAAAGGGGAACTTCTCTTTGGGTCTCCTTGTTCTTCGCCGCTGAATAGAAAAAGCCGGTCCCAGAAGAAGTTCGTCCGCTGGGCAACGTACATTCGATTTTGACTGTAGCGTAAGTTACCTGGTCGCTTGGAGATCTTGTGATCGCAGCAGATGGCTGTTGCGCGGATTGCGGCGGCATGTTGGCCGGCTCGGCTGCCAGCAGCGAACCAAGTAGAAAGCTGGAGATGAGAAAGTATCGCATACCAGAAAGACACACTAAGCTCATTTTCCTTAGGCAAGCTTCGTCTAGGAAATGGCGGAGGTGGGCGCCGACTTACTCACGCGACACTGCTGGGGAAGACTTGGAATTTGTGAGAACTGGATTGTGCCGGCCGCCTGCATCTTTTTTCCTTCAATTGTAAGCCGAAGAAGCATGTCGGCTTTGTTCATCTCGGATTTTGGGATAGCGCTGAAAGCGAGCCCATTTTCTGCTTCGGTTTTGTCGCCATTAAAGAAATTAAATATGAGCCAATGCGTCGGATGATTGTCGAAGACGATCATGAGTCTAGCGACATTGTATTCCTTTTCGTGTGCGAAGATGTTCGGAAGCCCGAGCTGCATTGGCATGCGCTCGGCGGGTTTGTCGATTAGTTCGTAGGCGTCAGAGGGGTCTAGCTTCCAGACATTTAGGTCCCTGGGAACGGGTCGAAGTTGGTGATCCACCTTTTCGACGCGTCGGCGCATTTCGGATTCATCATGCCGAACGGCAGGAGCGCCTAAGATCGAGCAGACAGAGGGAAGTGAATGGTCGGGGCGACAGGATTCGAACCTGCGACCTCCTGGTCCCAAACCAGGCGCTCTACCAGGCTAAGCTACACCCCGTGGACGGCATGCATGGGACGGCTCGCCGGTGGCGTTGTCAACGACGGGTTCGCCTCGTTTCCCGATGGGCAACCGGTTTGCCCGGGCGGGTTTGGAATGACAGAACACCTTCCGGCAACCCGGATTTACGACGTAAAACTCGCCATAATTGCTTCTTGCATCGCTCCGCGGCGCCCCGTAAATACGCCCCACACTCTTCTCTCACCCAATGGATACTCTTTCCCGCGACAGCAGCTCCAGCAGCAGCAGCATTTTACCGATGGTCGGCGTTGCCGCCGGTGTGCTCGCTCTCATTTTGTCGATCGTCTCGCTCGTCAAAATCAACAAGCTCAACACCACGGTTCTCGCCCAGGCCGACGAAGTCGCCAAGATCGGCACGATCCAGAACGATCTCCATGCGACCGCGGCCAAGGCCGATGGCGCGGAGACGGGCGTCAAGCAGCTGCGCGACGGCGTGCAGAGCGCGCTGACCCAGGTCGGCGACCAGATCGGCGCGATGAAGGGCCAGATCGCCCGCCTCGAGGAAGAGGCCAAGAAGAAGCCGGCCGGCGGTGGCGGCAAGGGCAAGGGCGCCGGTGTCGTTACCGGTACTGTCGACGCCGAGGGCAACTATGTCGTCGCCCCGGGCGACACGCTGAACAAGATCGCCAAGAAATTCGCGACCAATGCGCAGGCCATCGAAGCCGAGAATCCCGGCCTCGAACCGTCCAAGCTGCACGTCGGCCAGAAGGTCAAGATCCCGAAGAAATAACCACTTCGCGATCGTCCGTTTTCATGCCTCCCCGACCCGCGGTCGTGGAGGCGTTTTTTTTCCGATGAACCACGACACGGGAAATTCCGCCGAACGCTGGAAGAAACTGGGCTCGGTGCCGTTCGCCACGACGCGGATCTTTTCGGTCAACACCGTCGCTTACCAGCACCCGCGCCGCGCGAAAGCCCAGGAGTTCTACGTCATCGACGCGCCCGACTGGGTGAATGTCGTCGCGCTCACGCCGGCGCGCGAACTCGTGCTGGTGCGCCAGTTTCGTTTCGGCCTCGACAATTTTTCGCTCGAGATCCCCGGTGGCATGATCGATCCGGGCGAAGACCCCGTGGCCGCGGCGCTGCGCGAACTGCGCGAGGAAACCGGCTTCGCCGGCACCCGCGCGATTTCGCTCGGGGCCGTGCATCCCAATCCCGCCATCCAGAGCAACCGCTGCCATCTCGTGCTGGTCGAGGGCGCGAAACCGACCGGTGCGCTCGATTGGGATGACGACGAGGAGATCGAGGTGCTGACGAAACCCGTCGAGGAGGTTTACACGCTGGCGCGTCGCGGCGGGATCACGCACGCCCTTGTGATCGACGCCCTGTTTCTGTTCGCTCCGCACTGGGAAAAACTGAGGGCCGGGGAGGCGATTTCGGGAGCCTGACCCATCCCGTCGCGGCCGTTTGACAATCCCAACCCCCGACGTTCACTCCGAACATCCCATGGAATCCGCTGCGCCCGCCCCGGCTTTTGCCAATCCCGACGCCTCTCTCGGCGCCGGCGTGGGAGGCTGTTTGCCCGGCGGGCTCGAGGCGGAAATCCGCGCGATTTACCGGCGCAGCCCACTCTATGCGAAACGTTTTCCGTTGCACACCGAGCCGCTGCAGTGGTCGTGCTATCGCGAGATTCCGCTGCTGACGAAGAAAGAGATCGTCGAGAACGGCCCGTCGGCGTTTTTCGCCGACTACGCCGAAATCGAGCGCGGGTTTCTGCAGAAGAAATTCGAGTACGAACACACATCAGGAACCACCGGCGGCCCGATGACGGTGGTCATGGAAGATGGTTGGTGGAACGCGCAGACGCGTCGCGCCTATCTCGCGCACCCGCAGCTCGCGAAATATGTCGATCGCCCCTACCGCAAGTGCGTCCTCGCCCCGATCGGCTGCTCGAGCAACCTGTGTCCGTACGAGGATCACCCGTTTCCGCACCGGTATTTCGACGGCACGGTTTACCTGAATCTTTCGAGCGATCCCTTCGTTTTTCCCGAGGCGGAGTGGGACCGCATCGCGCGCGAATTGCAGGCGGTCCGTCCCGCGGTGCTCGAGGGTGAACCCATCTATCTGTCATTGCTCGCGCGCGCGCTGCACAAGCGCAAGGTGCCCGTGCCAAGCGTCGAGACCGTCATTCTCACCTACGGCAAGGCCAGCTTGCAGCACAGCCGACGGATTGCGGAGTGTTTTCCCGGCGCGGTGCAGGTCGATCTCTACGGCTCGACCGAGGCCGGCTACCTGTTTGTCGGCGATGCGTTCCGCGACAACCTGCGGCCGATCGACGGCAACGCATTCATCGAGCTCGTGCCCTGGCGTGAAGGCACGCCGGATGTTTTCCAGATTTATGTCACGACGCGCGATCGCGAGGCGATGCCGCTGCTCCGGTATCACAGCGGTGACATCGTGCGCCGCACCCCCTCGGGCTACCGCATCCTCGGCCGCGAAAAGGATCTCCATTTTCGGCCGGATGGCAGCGTGGTTTCCGCCTTCGAGATCGATGAGGCCCTCCCGGAGACGTTCTCCTGCTGGCATTGGAGCCTGGTTCAGGTGTCCGACCAGCGGTGGGAGTTCCAGTATGTCGCGGACCATCCGGCCCCGGAAGGAATCGAGACGGCGCTCGCCGCGGTGCTGGGAGCGGGCAGCCGCGTCACCCTGTTCCGCCGGAAGTTCATCCAGCCGGCCGCGAGCGGGAAATTCGCGCTGCTGAAGCCGCTGGCGAAGCAGGCATGAATGTGGGGCGGCGTTTCCAAATGCCGCCTCGCTCGAAAGGTGGAACCGGACCTCCGGGCCGGTTTTGAAAAACGTTCATCAGCGCGCCCGGAGGTCGCGCTCCACCACGCGCTGATTCGCATCACGGCAGGGTTGGCGCCATCCCCTCCCTTCATTCGGGCACTGGCGGCTGGTCCCGCTCCATCTTCACCAACAGGTTAGGGCGACTAATAATGGGCTGGCCCCCAGTCGGTGCCTTGCCAAGAACACGCTCGTGAACTAGCCGTTTTGACCACGCGCCGGGCTTTTCCGCGCGTATCCGCGCGATGACCCACCCCGGAAAGTTTTATCGTTCGTCCATCGGTCGAAAGTTCCTGATGGCGATCACCGGTTTTGTCCTGGCCGGTTTCGTGACCGGCCATCTCATCGGCAACCTCCAGGTGTTTCTCGAGCCGGTGAAGATCAATGCCTACGCGCACTTCCTCGAGTCGCTGGGCGAACTGCTCTGGCTCGTCCGCGGGTTCCTGCTGCTTTGCCTGGTGGTGCACGTCTGGCTCGCGCTGCAGCTGGTCCTCGACAATCGCGCCGCGCGTCCGGTGCCGTATGCCGTGCTTCACACCAACCGCGCCACGCTCGCTTCACGGGTCATGGGCCGCACGGGCATCGTGGTGCTCGCGTTCATCATCTATCACCTGATCGATTTCAGTTTCCGCGCGCAGCACCCGGAGTGGAGCGAGCATACGTTCCGTTTGCCGGACGGAACGATGGTCCGCGATGTCCATGCGATGATCATCCACGGTTTCAGCCGGCTGCCGGTGTCGATCTTCTACATCGTTGCGATCGGTCTGCTCAGCTATCACCTCAGCCACGGGCTCGTGAGCATGTTCCAGTCGGTCGGCTGGAAGAACGAGCGCTGGACGCGCGGATTGGGCCGGTTTGCAGTCATCTATTGCTGGCTGTATTTTCTCCTCAACGCGGCGATTCCCGTCTCGGTGCTCACCGGCGTGCTGCATCTCTGATCTCCCGTCATGGCCAAACTCGAATCCAAGACTCCGGCCGGACCGCTCGCGGAAAAGTGGCGTCGCCACAAGACCGAGATCAAGCTCGTCAACCCCGCCAACAAACGGAAATACGAGATCATCGTGGTGGGCGCGGGCCTCGCGGGTTCGTCCGCCGCGGCCTCGCTGGCCGAACTCGGTTACAAGGTCTCGAGCTTCGTTTTCCATGACAGCCCGCGGCGCGCGCACTCCATCGCGGCCCAGGGCGGCATCAATGCGGCCAAGAATTATCAGAACGACGGCGACTCGGTGCACCGGTTGTTCTACGACACGCTGAAGGGCGGCGACTACCGCTCCCGCGAGGCGAATGTGCAGCGGCTCGCCGAGGTGTCGGTCAACATCATCGACCAGTGCGCCGCCCAGGGTGTGCCGTTCGCGCGCGAATACGGCGGCCTGCTCGCCAATCGTTCATTCGGCGGCGCGCAGGTGTCGCGCACCTTCTACGCGCGCGGCCAGACCGGCCAGCAGCTGCTGCTCGGAGCCTATTCCGCGCTCTCGCGCATGATCGGCGCCGGCGGTGTCACGATGCATCCGAATTCCGAGATGCTCGACCTCGTCGTGGTCGACGGGCACGCCAAGGGCATCATCGTGCGCAACCTTCTGACCGGCGCGATCACCCGGCACACGGCCGATGCGGTGGTGCTGGCGACGGGCGGCTACGGCAACGTCTTCAATCTTTCCACCTACGCGCGGCAGTCGAACGCGACGGCGATCTGGCGCGCCTACAAGCGCGGCGCGTGTTTCGCCAATCCGTGCTACACGCAGATTCATCCGACGTGCATCCCGGTGACCGGTGACTACCAGTCGAAGCTCACGCTGATGTCGGAATCGCTGCGCAACGACGGCCGCATCTGGGTGCCGAAGAAGAAGGAGGACCGGCTCAAGAAACCCGGCGAAATTCCCGAGGCCGATCGCGACTATTATCTCGAGCGCATCTATCCGAGCTTCGGCAACCTCTGTCCGCGGGACGTCGCTTCCCGCGCGGCCAAGCGCATGTGCGACGAGGGTCGCGGCGTGGGCGAGTCGGGTCTCGGCGTGTACCTCGATTTCGGCGATGCCATCCGCCGGCTGGGCGAGGCCGGCGTGCGCGAGCGTTACGGCAATCTCTTCGACATCTATCACGAGATCACCGCGGAAAACGCCTACCAGGTGCCGATGCGCATCTTCCCCGCGGTGCACTACACGATGGGCGGGCTGTGGGTGGACTACAACCTGATGTCGAACGTTCCGGGACTGTTCGTGCTCGGCGAGGCCAACTTTTCCGACCACGGCGCCAACCGGCTCGGCGCATCCGCGCTCATGCAGGGTTTGGCCGACGGCTATTTCGTCATTCCCTACACGATCAGCGACTACCTCGCCTCCCAGAAACCGGGTTCACGGCCGGCCGCTGAGCGCGCGGAATTCACGCAGGCGGTTGAGAATGTCAACGGCATGACGCGCCGGCTGCTCGGAACGAAGGGCCGCGAGCCGGTCAGCACCTTTCACAAAAGACTCGGGCACCTCCTGTGGACGCATTGTGGCATGGCGCGCACCCGCGCCGGACTGGAGGAGGCGCTGCGCGAGATCCCGAAGCTGCGCGAGGAGTTCTGGGCGAACGTCAACGTGCCCGGCTCCGGCGAGTCGCTCAATCAGTCGCTCGAACGGGCGGGTCGCGTGGCCGATTTTCTCGAGCTCGGCGAGCTGATGTGTCTCGATGCGCTCACCCGCGAGGAGAGCTGCGGCGGACATTTCCGCGAGGAGCACCAGTACGAGGACGGCGAGTGCAAGCGCGACGACGTGAACTTCGCGCACGTGGCCGCATGGGAATACCAGGGCGAGGGCGGAAAGCCGCTGCGGAATGTCGAACCCCTGAACTACGAGTTCACAAAAATGAGCGTGAGGTCGTACAAATGAGGTACGAGGTACGATTGACGAACGACGATTATCCAAGACAGGTGAACCCCTTCTTCAGAATCTCGTACGCTAACTCCGGTATTTGCGGCTCTGGCTGCGGCATTGGTTTTCGGACTAACCGTTGGAGCGATGGACGCGGACCAAATGAAGGAGCGCACCAAGCGATATGGCGTACGGATCGTCAAACTGGCTTCCTCACTTCCTCGCATGGAGCCTGGATGGATTTTGGGCCGGCAGCTTCTGCGGAGTGGAACATCCGTGGGCGCCAACTATCGGGCGGCGTGTCGCGCGAAGTCGCGGGCGGATTTCATCAACAAGCTAAAAATTGCCGAAGAGGAGTGCGACGAGTCCCTGTATTGGATGGAACTTTTGTTGGACGCCGATTTCATTTCCGAAAACCGCCTCTCAGCCTTGCGAACCGAGGGGTCGGAGCTATTGGCCATATTGGTGGCCTCGATCCGATCGGCGCGGACAAACAGCCGGGATTGAAGGCCGGAAAGTTGAAACAGCGCAATTCGCATGCTTCCGGGCAATCGTCCTTCGTAAATCGTCCTTCGTAAATCCTTTCGCCATGGTGGCTCCCTCTCCCTCGTCAAAGAAGCTCTTCTCCGTCACCCTCCGCGTCTGGCGGCAGGCGGGCCCGGACCAGCCGGGCAAATTCGTGGACTATCCGGCCGCCGGGGTGAACCCGGACATGTCGTTCCTCGAACTGCTCGACGTGGTGAACGACGGTCTGACGAAGACCGGTGACGAGCCGATCGCGTTCGCCCACGATTGCCGCGAGGGCATCTGCGGGACGTGTTCGTGCACAATCAACGGCAAGCCGCACGGTCCGGGTCGCGGCATCGCCACGTGTCAGCTCTACATGCGGACTTTCCACGACGGCGACGTGATCATCGTCGAGCCGTTTCGCGCCAAGTCATTTCCGCTCATCAAGGATCTCATCGTCGATCGCGGCGCGTTCGACAAGATTCAGCAGGTCGGCGGATTTGTGTCGGTGCGCACCGGTGCCGCGCCCGATGCGAATTCGATTCCCGTTCCGAAGGAGGATGCCGATCTCGCGATGGACGCCGCCGCGTGCATCGGTTGCGGTGCGTGCGTGGCCGCGTGCAAGAACGCGAGCGCGATGCTGTTTGTGGCGGCCAAGGTCTCCCATCTCGGTCTCATGCCGCAGGGCCAGCCCGAACGCGATCGCCGCGTGCTCGCAATGGTCGACACGATGGATGCACTTGGCTTCGGCAACTGCACCAACCAGTACGAGTGCAGCGCGGTGTGTCCGAAGTTGATCAGTCACGATTTCATCGCGCGCATGAACCGCGATTATTTCACCGCCTCGCTGCGGTCTGCATTCAAGCCGGTGTCGGACGCGGCGTCAGGCGGCGGTTGAGGCAGCCAGTTGGTGCGCTTTTACTGGGTGGAGCGCGGCCTCCGGACGCGCTGAATTTGCCGGCCGACGCCGTCTTGTGACGTCTCGTTCCGGCTCCGCTTTTCCCGCATTCGGGACGAATCGCATGCGCAAGCGACAAAACAGTGATCTCAAAATGGCGATCAGGTGACGTTGGCACTTCGGGAACAGAAACTTGCGCAGGGGCTGAAACTTTCCGCGGGTTGCCGTGTTATCTCAGAAGAACTCAACCCATGCCATCCATGAAAACGGCAATCATTTCCATCCTCACCGCCACCTTCCTTGGTGTTCTCGCGTTTGCCAGCGGCCGCTCTTTTTCCGCCGCGGATTTCTTCACCATCCTGTTCTCGGTCGGTCTCGTGGCCTGGACCGTCGACCAATACACCCGGGAGCCGCGCAGTCTCAACTTCGAGCGCCCGATTCGTCTGCCGGTCGCGCCCAAGGCGTCGAAATTCCAGCCGGAAAGCCAGCGCCTGGCCGCCTGAGCGGAACCGGGTCGGTGTCACTTCGGGCGCGGGCTTGGACCCGCGCCCTTTTTATTTCACGGTGACGGTGCCCGAGCCGCCGACCTTGATCAGTTCCTTCGAGTCGCCGTACGTGACGACCCGGAGCGTCGAGTTGATCTGATAGGACGCTTCACCCGCAGCGGGCGCGGCTCCGGTCAGCTTGACGGTTCCGGTTTGGGAAAAGTTGTGTTGGGCGGGCAGGCCGAGAGGCTCGGAAAGATCGAGCGTGCCGATGAGCTGTCCGTTGAGGAGGATGTCGTGGTGTGATGACGAGATGTTGATCGCGAGAACCGAGCCGTTGTCGAACTGCACGGTGGCGGTCAGCGTGCCATCGGCGGCGTGCTGGATTCCCGTCAATTCCGTCGCGACTCCGCTCAGCGGCGGATGAGAGGTGCATCCGGTCAGGCCGGCGACCAGCGCGAGAACGAGGAGAACAGGGGTAAGGAAACGTCTCATGCGACGATCAGCTTGGGCTGGAACGAGGCGCCGGCGCAAGCTACTCCTTTTTGCGTTTGGCGTTGGCGGCTGACGCGCGGGAGCCGATCCCGAATTGGGCGATCGCGCCGACGGCGGCCAGGACGAGCACCGAAGGAAACAGCCAGCGGTTGCCGTCGATCAGGGCGGGAATCTGCTGCGGCTTCTGCGTCACGTAATAGACCCAGTCGAGATGTTGGGTGAAGTACATCGCGCCCAAAAGCGCCCGAAAGGAACCCAACAGGGCGGTCGCGAGAATCAGCAGGGTCCGCTGGAGCTTGACCGCGAGGATGCCGCCGATGATGCCGATGACCGCGCTCGAAAGCAGGGCGACCTCATGGTTGAAGTTGGCGAGGATCAGCATGCCCAAGGTCGCGCCGAACATGAATCCCGCGACGAAAACGGCAGCCAGGTAGAGCAGGAAGGCACCGACCCCGCCCACCACGCCGCCAACAACCATGCCGGCGATGATACCTCCGGTTCCGAGGCCCATGGACTGGGCTCCGAGTTCGCCGAGAATCAGGCCTCCGACGATGCCCCAGAATGTGACTGTCACCCGGAAAATCGCATAGCCGAAGAAGCAGTCGGCCAGTCCCCAGGCGATGGCGGCCACGGACAGCCAGGGATAAAGCTCGGGGTCGACAGTCATCCGGCCTTTCTAGTCCGGCCTCGGGTATTGGCAAAAAGTATTTGGCGCGAACGGATTGCGTCAAATCGACGCGCGATCTGTCCCCGTGTATCCACGCTAAGGGGACAGACTATGTTTTGGGATCCGTCACGATCATCATAAAGGGACAGGTTAGGTTGTAGGGCGGGGTCGCCGAACCCCGCCATTCACGCTAAAGGGACAGGCTATGTTTGGGGACCTTGCCGGCGATAAAGAGGGACAGACTATCTAACCTTGTTCGGGGGAATGGCCTGCCCTGGGCCGGGATCATGTAGTTTCTTGCCGCTTTCACCGTGTGACGGGTCAAATCGAATGGTGGAGCGCGGTGCCCTACCGCGCTGGGGGAAGCCCGCTGTGGAAAAGCGCCTTGGGGGCCAGTCGCTCCACCTTCATCCATATGCCTCCGGCTGAGCTGGTCGAACGGAGAGGTCCGGTTCCACCTTGGCGACGGCAGATTGGATACAGGGACAGGCTGTGTTTCTGGTAGGAAACAGGGACAGGCTATGTTTTTTGCGTTTTGCGCCATTTGCCAGGCCGACCCTGCTTTGGGGGACGGGGAGATTTTATAGGCGGGGTTCGGCAACCCCGACCTTACACGGGCCCAGCAGATTGGATGCAGCGACAGACTAGGTTTTTGCGCTCGAATGGGAGCTAACCGGCCCGGAAGTCCGGTTCCACCTTTGGAGATACAGGGACAGGCTGTGTTTTTTGCGGCCGTAACAAACCGGCCTTCGCGTGATCCCCCCGCCTTTTAACCGAAATCAACCGGAAGGCCCGGAACCCCAACAGACGATCCGCAGCAAGTCCGTGATCCATCGGCCGTTGTCCGGCCGGAATCCGAAATCAGGAGATCGTCAGCGCCTTGGCGCTTTCGATCACGATCCACGCGGCGAGGAAGGCGGTCGCCCAGAAAAGAGCGGACTTGGCGAGCTTCCGGCGACGCAGGCTCCGTTCGTAGCTATCGATATGGTTCGTGCGGTAACCGCTGGACTCCAAGTAGCTGACAAACATCGCGCGCTTCACACCGCTGTTCCGCAGCTCCCGGTCCAATCGCAAACCGGTCGGAACCGGCAAACGGGAGAGGAACTGGTGGACCACGCGGCGCATCCCTGTGTTCTTCGGCAAATCTTTCTTCCCCTCAAGGGGATTCCCGGTATTTCGGTCTCTTTCACTGGCCGTTTACCCATGCACCACTTTCGATACGATGGTCCGAACCTGTTTGGCGAGGGCGTCGACCTCGCTCAAATCGCCTCCCAATTCGGGACCCCGACCTACGTCTACAGCTCCCAGACGATCACCGACAACTATCAGCGGCTGGCCAAAAGCCTAGCGGGCTTGGATCTGCGGATCTGCTACGCCCTCAAAGCCTGCTCAAATCTCGCGGTGCTGCGTCATTTCGCCAACCAAGGCGCGGCATTCGACCTCGTCAGCGGTGGTGAACTGAGACGGGTTGTCGCAGCCGGCGGCAAGGCTTCGGACAGCGTCTTCGCCGGAGTCGGCAAAAGCGCGGCTGAGATCCAGCTCGGACTCGAGGCCGGAGTCTACAGCTTCCATGTCGAGAGCGAGCCCGAGCTCGAACGAATCAATGAAATCGCCGGCCGGATGCGACTGAAGGCTCCCGTGGCCATCCGGATCAATCCGGACGTGGACGCCAAGACCCACGCCAAGATCACCACGGGCAAGAGCGAAAACAAGTTCGGCATCCCCCTTGCCGTAGCCGAGGCCGCCTATGCCGCTGCCGCCCGCCTGCCCAACCTCCAGGTGCGCGGCATCCAGATGCACATCGGCTCGCAGCTCACCACGGTCGGGCCCTTCGTCGAAGCGGTTTCCAAGGTCCTGCCGTTTGTTTCCCAGCTGAAGAGCCGTTACGGCATCGAATACTTCAGCATCGGTGGCGGCATCGGCATCATTTACCAGGACGCCCTGGCCAGCGGGGCCAGGGAATGGTGGGACGCCAAACCCGATGGTACGCGTCCGATGACTCCCGAGGTTTACGGCGCTGCGCTCAAGCCGCTGCTCGCCCCTCTGGGAATGAAGATTCTTCTCGAGCCGGGGCGCTTTCTCGTCGGCAACGCCGGCGTGCTTCTCTCCCGCGTTGAGTACCTCAAGCGGGGACAAGGTCGCAATTTCGTCGTCGTCGACGCCGCCATGAACGACCTGGTCCGCCCCGCTATGTACGAGGCCTACCACGAGATCGTGCCGCTTCGTCGCGATGCGACCCGCGCTTCGCTCACGGCCGATATCGTCGGCCCGGTTTGCGAGTCCGGCGACTGCTTTGCCCGCGATCGCGTGCTTCCTGAAGTGGCCGCGGGCGAACTGGTCGCCTTCATGAGCGCCGGCGCTTATGGCTTCAGCATGGCCGGCCGCTACAACACGCGCCCGATGCCCGCCGAGGTCATGATCGCCGGAAATCGCTTCGGGCTCGTCAACCAGCGCGAGAGTTTCGACACTATGGTTGCCGGGGAGAAAATCCCGGATTTCCTGAACCCCTGACGTCCTCCATGGAACAAGCGCGCCCAGTCCACTTCGCGATTGTCGGGGCGGGCGCGTGGGGGACCGCGATGGCGGTGCATCTGGCGCGGAAAGGCCAGCCGGCGGTCCTGGTCACGCGCCGGCCCGAACACGCGCAGGCGCTGACGACCGCGCGCGAAAACGCGGAATATCTGCCGGGCGTGCCGCTGCCCGACTCGCTCGTGGTTACGGATAATCTCGCCGTGGCGCTTCGCGACGCTGATGTCGTCCTCGTCGCGAGTCCGTCGCATGCGTTGCGCGAGTGGTGCCGCCGTCTGGCGGACGCGCGCGCCGGCTCCCCGCGGCTGCGACTCGCGGTGAGTCTCGTCAAGGGCCTCGAGGTCGGGACACAACTGCGCGCGAGCGAGGTGATGGCCGAACTGCTGCCCGATCTCGCCGTCGCGACCCTGACCGGCCCCACGAATGCGGGCGAGGTGGGACGCGGACTGCCGGCGGCGATGGTGCTGGCCGGAGTGGAATTCGGCCCATTTGTCGAGGAAGTGCAGGCGGCGATGAGCGGTCCAACCCTGCGACTGTACACGAGCACGGACGTCGCCGGGGCGGAATATGGCGCGTGTCTGAAAAACATTTATGCCATCGCCGCCGGTTTGTGCGACGGACTCCGGCTGGGCGACAACGCCAAGGCCGCGCTGGTCACGCGGTCGCTCGCCGAACTGGTGCGCGTGGGTGAGGCACTTGGCGCGCGCATGGAAACCTTCTACGGTCTGAGCGGATTCGGTGACCTGGTCGCAACCTGTCACGGAGCGTGGAGCCGCAACCGCCAGTTCGGAGAGAAAATCGGCCAGGGGCATTCGGTGGAGTCGCTGCTGGCCGGCCGCAAGACGGTGGTCGAGGGCTACGACACGACCCGCGCATTTCACGACCTTTGCTGGGAGCGAAACATCTCCGCGCCGATTCTCGGCGAAGTGCACTCGATCCTTTACGCCGACAAAAAGCCGCGCGATGCGCTGAATGCGCTCATGACCCGCGAGCTCAAGGCGGAGTCGCGCGCGCCCGTTTTCCGGAAGTGATCGCAACCGGAACCGCCGGATTGTCGTGACCTGGACGCAGAATTACACGGCGGTCGACGGCAGCCTGGCCGTCTCGGCGCTCGTCGCCGCCTCCCCCGCCGTGGTTCTGTTGGGGTTGATGGCATTTTTCCGCGTGCGCGCGCACGTCGCCGCGTTGTGGGCACTCGCGACGGTCCTTGTGGCGGCGGTGGCGCTGTTTCACATGCCGGCGAGCCTCGGATTCGCGGCGGCGGGTTACGGTGCCTTGTATGGATTGCTGCCGATCGGCTGGATCGTGCTCCACGTGATTTTCCTCTACGACATCACAGTCAAGACGGGACAATTCGAGGTGATGAAGCTTTCGATTGCCGGCATTTCCGGCGACCGGCGAATCCAGGCCCTTTTAATCGCCTTCTGCTTCGGGGCGTTCGTTGAGGGCATGGCGGGATTCGGTGCGCCCGTGGCGATTTCCGCAGCCATGCTTATCGGCATCGGTTTTCGGCCGCTCCTCGCGGCCTCGCTGGCCCTGCTCGGCAACACCGCGCCGGTGGCCTTCGGTTCGCTCGGCATTCCCCTCGTTTCGCTCGCGGAAGTGACCGGACTTCCGCTCGATCACCTGAGCGCGATGACCGGTCGCCAGCTTCCGATCCTCAGCCTCCTGATTCCTTTTTGGCTGATCGTTTTTCTCGGCGGTTGGCGCGCGATGCTCGGCGTGTGGCCGGCGTGCCTGGTGGTCGCGATCTCGTTTTCCGCGACCCAGTTTCTGCTCAGCAATTTCCACGGCCCCTGGCTGGTCGACTCCGTCGGAGCGGTGGTGTCGATGCTCGCGCTGCTGGGCTTGCTGCGCTTCTGGCGTCCGCGGGACACGTGGCGGTTTCCCGACGAGCCGCAAGGTCCGCCTGCGTCGCGGTTGCGCCGGGCATCCATAGTCCGCGCATGGTCGCCGTGGCTGATCCTCGCCGTGGCGGTGGTCGTGTGGGGACTGCCCGCGACGAAGTCCGTGCTCAATCAATACGGTCAGTGGAAATTTCCCATCCGCGGCCTGGACCAACTCGTCCTGCGGGCGCCGCCGCTGGTCCCGACGCCGCGTCCGGAGGCGGCCGTCTACACGTTGAATCTGCTGTCGGCGACCGGCACCGCGCCGCTGGTTTCGGCGGTCGTGGCGGCGTTTGTCCTGGGCGTCGCCCCGCTGCGGCTGCTGCGCATCTACGGGAACTCGGTCTGGCGGGTCCGGTGGTCGCTGCTGACCATCATTGCGATGCTCGCCCTGGCGTTCACCTCGCGCTACGGCGGACTCGATTCGACCCTTGGACTTGCCTTTGCCTCGACCGGCTCGCTGTTTCCCTTTTTCTCCCCGATCCTCGGCTGGATGGGCGTGGCGCTGACCGGCAGCGACACCGCTTCCAATGTGCTGTTCGGAAATCTGCAGCGGGTGACGGCCGAGCGACTCGGAGTCTCGCCGATCTTGTCCGCGGCCGCCAACAGCACGGGCGGTGTCATGGGCAAGATGATCGACGCGCAGAGCATCGTGGTGGCGGCAGTCGCCACCGGCCAAAACGGCGGCGAAGGCCGCATCCTGCGCCAGGTGTTCTGGCACAGCGTCGCGCTGGCCGTTCTCGCCGGAATCCTGGTGATGATCGAGGCGCGGTGCTTTCCGGGCGTTGTGCCGCGGTGACCCGAATTGATGCAGGGCGGGGTCTTCGGCCCCCGCTTCTATCTGGCGTGTTTTCCGATAGGGTGGAGCGCGACGTCCCGGCGCGCTTTTCGCGAACCGGCCCGCCTCTCGACTTTGCTCGAGGCCCTGAGCCTGTCGAACGGGGAGGTCCGGTTCCACCTCTGAGCAGGTAGGTGGGATATGGTTTTGCGATTCACCCGAGAGCCGGTGCGAAAAACGACCCCGCCCCACATCGAATTCACCGCACGCACTCGGCGAAGCGCGGTTGGGCCGCGGCGTGACGCCGATGCACGTCGGAGTAAACCTCGTCCACCATGGCATCGATGGTCGCGGCGGTCATGAACCGGCGGCTGAATCCGGGAATGACCGGATCGATGGCGGTGCGCACGGCCTCGAGAAAATCGCCGATCAGCTCCCGCGGTGCCTCGTCGCCCACGGAAATGCGAATCGTGGTGGCGGTGATGCCGGCATCGCGCAACGCCTCGGCGCTGAGTTCCGAATGCGAGGTCAGCGCCGGACAGAGGACCAGCGTGTTGCTCTGACCAAGTGAAACCATGTGGCCAAAAATCGGCGCGAGGGAATCGAAGAACCGCTCGAACGCAGCCCGTGGAATTTCCGCCTTTTCGAGATCGATGGTGAACAGCGGTGCGGGCAGTCCGAGATGGGAAAGGCGCGCGGCCGTGGCGTGACTCGGGTCGCGGGGATTGGCCGGTCCGTGCACGCCGACGAGCGGATTCGACGCCAGCCAGCGGGCGAGCACGAGCGTGTTGATGCATTTGCGCAGCAGGCGCAGTTCGAGCGTCTTCATGCCGGTGAGCACCTCGAACGCCTTGTCGGCATCGAGGAACGCTCCCTTCACGTAGTAAACGTTCCAGAACAGCGTGTCCTGCCAGCTGCGCCCCGAGGGCGAGACGTCGCCCTTCGGCAGAAACATGTCCTCGTTGCGACCGATGACGACGCCCGCGGTCGTCGTGCCGTGGCCCGTGAGATCCTTCGTGTAGCTGTGAATCACGAAATCCGGTCGCGCCGCGGGATCGGTCTGCCGCAGCGGCTGGACCAGGAAGGGCGTGCCGACCGTGCTGTCGCAGATCACGCGCAGGCCGGCGGCATGGGCGGAGCGACAGATCCCGGGCACGTCGAGAAACACGCCGTGGGGATTGCACGGGCTTTCGAGGTAGACGTAGATCCGGCGGCCATCGGCGAGCCGATCCGCGAACTGCTCCCGCGCGCGGGCCAGAGCTTCATCGAAATCGGCGACCGCAAAGCCGTCGAAAAACGCCACGCCCACGTCCAGATTGGAACGTTTGCCGAACCAGTCGTGAAGGAGCTGATACGCGCCGCCGTAGATGTTGCGCGACGACAGCACGATATCCTGGTAGCCGACGAGGTGGGAGAGGGCGGCATCGATCGCTGCCATGCCGGAGTTGAAGTTCCAGGCCAGATATTCGCCGGCCATCGGCCCGGCCTCGATGTCGACAATGTGGTTCGCCAGCGAGATCGACGTCGGATTCATCAGCCGCGAGTAGATCTCGTGCAGGAATTCGCGGCCCTGGAAGGCGTCGTCGATCCACTCCGAGCACGCATAGAGATACGTGGCGGTGCGCGTGATGACGGGAGTCGCGGAAAAGATCGCCGTGACGTTGTCGAAGATCGGGAACGGTCCCTTCGCCAGCAGCGTCTCGTTGGAGTAGCGCAGCGACTGGTGCGTGCGGCGCGACGGATTTTGCAACGTGTCGAGCAGCTTCGCGAGCTGGAAGGACAGGAACTTCTTCGCGTTGAACAGCGCCACGCGGTCCTGTCGCGGCAGGCGGCTGAGTTCCCGCGTCGTCATCTCCCACAGCTCCATCACGTCGCCGTGGGCGGAGTAGAGCTTCTCCGCCAGCGCGAGCAGCGGTCGACCCACGGGGCTCGCGGGGTCGACGTGAAAATGGGCGAGCTGTTCGAGAGCCAGCTCGGGAACCGAGCCGGCGGTCGTGGTTTTGCGGCGCGGCGAAAGGACCTTGGCGGCCGGTGCCTCGCGGACCTCCGGCGGGGATTTGGTGGGGGAACCCGGCATGCCGCAACTATGGCCGGCATATGACACGAGGCAAGCCGGCGGTGCCGTTTCGAGGCTCGTCACCAGGCTTCGGCCCCGAAACCATTTTCCCATGAAACCGTCCGCTCGCGAACTGGAGGCGACGCGCCGCCTGCTGTGTGGCCTGCAGGATGCCGTGCGCGACCGTGTGATCGCGGTGCGTCGACTTGGCATGCCGCGGCTGGCCCGGGTGCAGACGGTGACCGTGGCCGACACGATTTACGCGCTCGATGTGGCGATTGAGAAGACGGTGCTCGCGTGGTTCGCGCGGCATTGGCCGGTTGACCGACCCGTAGAGCTCGTCATGGAAGGACTGGAGGGACGGGGTCCGGTGACGTTTCCGCGCGGCACACCGGTGACGTCGACACACTGGAAATGCATCATCGATCCGATCGACGGCACGCGCGGCCTGATGTACGACAAACGCAGCGGATGGTGCCTGGCGGGACTGGCGCCGCAGCGCGGGCAGAAAACGAATCTGGCCGACATCGTCGTGGCCGCGATGACCGAGCTTCCCACTTCAAAGGGAGGATTCGCGGATCAGCTCAGCGCTGTGCGCGGCAAGGGCGTGACGGCCGAACGCGTCGATTTGAGAACGGGCCGGCGGCAGACGTTTCGTCCACAGCCTTCGCGCGCGACGACCGTGGGTCACGGATTCGCGTCCTTCGCCAAGTTTTTCCCCGATGGAAAATCCTGGCTGTCCGCGCGCGAGGAACAGCTTTGGGCGGAATTGGCGGCAGGCAGCGATGTGTTCGACGACCAGTACATGAGCACCGGCGGACAATTGTATGAAATCATCGCCGGCCACGACCGTTTCATCGCCGACCTCCGCCCGCTGGCCAATGAACGGCTCGGAATCCGCACGTCGCGAGTGTGCCATCCTTATGACATAGCGACGGCGCTGATCGCACAGGAGGCGGGATGTGTGGTCACGGATGCGGAGGGCGCGTCGCTGCGCGCGCCCCTGGATACGACGTCACCCGTTTCGTGGGTGGCTTATGCGAATCGCGCCCTGGCGCGGAAGATTGGTCCGGTGCTGAGGCAGGTGATGGCGTTGTAGGGCGGGGTCGCCGAACCCCGCAGTTGTCCAATCCAAGTTTGACCACGGATTTCACGGATATCACCGATTGATCCGATCCGGACTTTATTGAATCCGTGGTATCCGTGAAATCCGTGGTCAAAAACGTAGATCGATCGAGGCGGGGTTCGGCGGCATTTGGCCTCTGATGGGTGACACTTTTGGCCTTTGATGGGTGACACTTTCATGGGCGGATGCCCTGGAAGTTAACCGACAGGAACGAAGCGCGTCGTCAGTTCGTGAGGTCTCGGTGGCGAGGC
>DASZXI010000083.1:0-5414 GCA_035545955.1 Candidatus Didemnitutus sp.
TGGTGAGGACGTCGTCGTCGAGGCGGTCAGTTCGAGCCAGGCGGCCGCGGCCTAAAACCCGCGACCTTTAACTCCCGTTAACCGATGGGGCAGTAGCCTCCGGCATCATTGCGCCGCGAGGGATTCGGCCATGCGCCATTGTCTGATCGTCGACGACTCGAGCGTCATCCGAAAGGTGGCGCGCCGCATCCTCGAAGACTTCGACTTCTCCGTCTCGGAGGCGGAGGACGGTCGCGCGGCACTGGAAGCCTGCCGGCGCTCGATGCCTGACATGATCCTCCTCGACTGGCACTTGCCGGTGATGGACGGGCTGGAGTTCCTCGCCAGCCTCCGTCAGATGGATCTCGGGCGTCAGCCCAAGGTCGTGTTCTGCGCCTCGGAGGCCGACGTCGCGCAAATCGCGCGGGCGCTCAGGGCAGGGGCCGACGAGTACATCCTGAAGCCGTTCGATCGCGTGGCGGTCGAGACGAAGCTGCATGAAGTCGGGATGATCTGACAGATACCTGGCGCGCCTTTTGGCGACCCGCACTTTTCCCACCGCCATGGCCGGAACAAGCCCGGCTATGACGGAGTGGGATAGCTGACGAGCAGCGAAAACAAAAAGCCCCGGACGATGCCGGGGCTTTTTGTTTGAAGCGAGGGAGGGCGCTTACGCGCTTTCGCGAATTTCCGCGCCGTCGGGCTCGCGCAGCACATAGCCACGGCCCCAGACCGTCTCGATGTAGTTCTGGCCGCCGGTCGCTGCGGCGAGCTTCTTGCGCAGCTTGCAGATGAAGACGTCGATGATCTTCAGTTCCGGCTCGTCCATGCCGCCGTAGAGATGGTTGAGGAACATCTCCTTGGTGAGCGTGGTGCCTTTG
The DNA here is from genome assembly GCA_035545955.1 of Candidatus Didemnitutus sp. Lineage (GTDB taxonomy): Bacteria > Verrucomicrobiota > Verrucomicrobiia > Opitutales > Opitutaceae > Didemnitutus. The sequence continues at coordinate 861 of DASZXI010000083.1, forward strand.
CGGAGCGAGAGCAGCTCCAGCATCTGGTATTCCTTGCCGGTCAGGTGCACGCGCTGCGAATTCACTTCCACCGTCTTGGTGTCGAGATTGACGGTGAGGTCGCCGGTGGTGATGACCGACTGGGCGTGGCCCTTCGAGCGGCGGACGATGGCGTGGATGCGGGCGACCAGCTCGTCCTTGTGGAACGGCTTGGTCATGTAATCATCGGCGCCGAAGCCGAGGCCGCGGACCTTGTCCTCGATGCCGGCGAGGCCGGAGAGGATCAGGATCGGAGTCTTGACCTTCGCTACCCGGAGGGTGCGCAGAACCTCGTACCCGCTCATGTCGGGGAGGTTCAGGTCGAGAAGAATGATGTCGTAGTCGTAGAGCTTGCCGAGGTCGACGCCCTCTTCGCCAAGGTCCGTCGTGTAGACGTTGAAGTTCTCGGACTTGAGCATCAACTCAATGCTCTGCGCCGTGGCGCTGTCGTCCTCGATCAGTAGCACTCGCATGCCAATCCCCCTGGCTTCTCCGAGCGCAGAAGTAGCGGCTGATTGCGCCGCGACAACACCCGGTTAACCCCGATTCGCCAAGCTACTCGCCAGTGGTTAACAAACTCTGATTCCACAGGACAAGCTAATTAATCGAAAGTCTAGGCGAACCATCATACTTCGTTGACCTAGCGGCTACTTCTGCCTGTTAACTGGTTACTAACCAGCTTTAGGAAATGCCGCTAAGCGATTCACAGGACTCGGGGAATTCCTACCGAGATTGCGCCCGGCGATTTACCCCGAATTAAGCGCTCTGGGCCCATGATTAACGCTAGACGTAAATGAAAGGTTACCGGCGGCGCGGCATGTTCATGACATGCGCGTGAGCGCCGGTGGTCTCGCGGAAGGAAGTAGCCGGTCGCTGTATCCGCCCGGCACACGAGTAGGGAGTAGAGTGCGATGAAGTCGCGCGAGGGCCTTCTCCGGCTGAAGCGTTTCCAGGTCGAGGAAAAGCGCCGCCAGGTGGCGCAGATCGAAACGATGATTGCCGAGTTCGACCGCATGGCCAGGGAACTGAACGATCAGGTCATGGCCGAACAGGAGCGGAGCGGCATCCACGATGCCGGTCACTTCGCCTATCCGACCTTTGCCAAGGCCGCCACCCAGCGCCGCGACAACCTCACGGCCAGCGAGAAGGCGCTGAAAGATCAGCTGGCGAACGCCAAGGCAGCCTACGACGAGGCGCTTGCCGAGCTCGAGAAGGCGGAAGCCATCGCCGAGCGTGACCAGGCGGCCGAGGCCAAGCACGCTCCGCATCAGGCCGGCGCGCACGCTTAAGCCGGGAATCGACCGCCCAAGCCGTACCAGGCCGACGCTGCAGCTTCACCACGGGTCGTCCCCGCGCGAGGAGCCAGTATCCGCCGTGTGTGCATGCACTTCGCCGACGGCGGTTACCGGATGCCTGCCTTCGCAGGCATGACACTTGAGCTACTTGCCCAGAAGCAGCGGGATCTGCGGCGCCGCCGTTGCGGGCAGCTTGCCGGTTGCCCGCGGATCATCCGACACCTCGATCGCGAATTTGTACGGCTGGAAGCCGGCGCGCCGGTAGAAGGCGAGCGCCTTCGGGTGATCGAAGGTGCACGTATGCAGCCATACGCGTGCCGCGCCTCTGCCGAACACGCGAGCGAGCAGCGCGGTCATCAACGTGTGTGCGGCCCCGGTCCCGACAGCTTCGGGAACCACACCGAACGTCGCGATTTCGACTGAGCCCGGAACCGCATAGTCCAATTCCGCGAGGCCGATCGACACTCCGTCGGATTGGAGCGCGAGGACTTCCGTCGTCGATTGCCAAAGCCCCGCCATAAGCTCGGCGTCGCTCATCGCCGCGCGGGAGAACCACAGCCAGGGTTCGCCAATGCGTTGGTAGAGCGTGCGGTACCAACCGGGATCGGGCCGCGGCTTCAAAACCACGTCAGGGCTGATCGCTGGTGGCGCCGGCGGTGGCTCCCTCATTTCCAAAAACGTCACCACGTTCGCGAGCTTGCCGGGCGGCAGGTCGGTGTAGCCGTCGAGTTCGACCGCGAACGTCGCCATCACATTTCCTCTCCGGGAGCCAGCGCACGTCGCGCCGCGGCAACGTCCGTCGGTGGTACGCCCGCGTACGCGGCGAACGCCAGCAGCAGACGTTCGTCGCTTAGATAATAGTCGATGACTCCGGCGAGGAACCCCGGGTCGGCCGCGGCGCTTCGGAGTTGCCCGGGCTCGATGCCGGTCAGCGCAAGAAAGCGGCTGACCTGCTCCGGATCGCTCGCTACAAATGACAATGCCTGGATGGCCAGATTCTGGGCTGCCTCAAGCGTTAAGTGCCCCCGTTTTTCGGGCTTCATATTTGCCTTTCCGCAATGAATCGCCTCTAGGGTCACCACAACAGGACGCGCCCTGCGGCGACACCAGAAACGGGCCGGCGTCCTCTCCGAAAGCGCGGCTATGTCGAAGACTGTCCTTGTCGTGGAAGACAACGAACTGAATATGAAGTTATTCCACGATCTGCTGGAAGCGAATGGCTACAATATTGTCCAGACGCGGAACGGGCTCGAGGCTATCGATCTCGCACGCGAACATCATCCCGATCTGATCCTGATGGACATCCAGTTACCTGAAGTCTCCGGGCTGGAAGTGACCAAGTGGATCAAGGAAGACGACGACCTGCGCACCATCCCGGTCATTGCCGTGACCGCCTTCGCGATGAAGGGCGATGAGGAGCGCATCCGGCAGGGCGGTTGCGAGGCGTATCTGTCGAAGCCGATTTCGGTCGCCAAGTTTCTCGACACCGTCAAGACGTACATCGGAGACTGATCGGCGATGACCGCACGCGTCCTCGTCGTCGACGATCTCGTCGCCAACATCAAGCTGCTCGAAGCGCGGCTGGCGGCGGAATACTTCGAAGTCGTCACGGCGATGAACGGTCCGGCCGCGCTGGAGATCTGTGCGCGCGGACAGTGCGACATTGTCCTGCTCGACGTCATGATGCCGGGCATGGACGGCCACGAAGTCTGCCGCCGGCTCAAGGGCAACCCGCGCACGGCACACATTCCGGTGGTCATGATCACCGCGCTCGACCAGCCGGCGGATCGCGTCGCGGGTCTGGAAGCCGGTGCCGACGATTTCCTGACCAAGCCCGTGAACGACATCGCGCTGATCACGCGCGTGAAGTCGCTCGTGCGGCTCAAGATGCTTACCGACGAGCTGATGATGCGCGTCTCGACCTCGACCGAGATCGGGCTCGACGATGCGTTCGATCCGGCGAGCCTTGGCGGGGAGGGCGGCAAGGTCCTGCTGGTGGACGACAGTCCGTCCACAACCGACAGGGTCAAGTCGATCCTGGCGCCGCACCACACCGTCGATCACGAGCCGGAGCCGCAGGAGGCTCTGTTCCGCGCCGCCGAGGGCGACTACGACCTCGCGATCATCAGCCTCAACCTCAAGCAGATCGATGGGCTCAGGCTCTGCTCGCACCTGCGCTCACTCGATCGCACGCGCCTGTTGCCGATCCTGGTGATCGTCGATCCGGACGACAACGTTCGGCTGCTCCGCGGTCTGGACCTCGGTGTAAACGATTACCTCGTTCGCCCGGTCGACCGAAACGAGATGCTGGCGCGGGTGCGGACCCAGGTGCGCCGCAAGCGTTTCTCCGATCGGCTGCGCGACAACGTGCAGATGACCATCGAAATGGCGGTGACGGACGGGCTGACCGGACTGCACAACCGCCGCTACCTGGAGCGCCACCTGGTTACGCTGGTGCAGCAGGCGATCGCCCGGCAGAAGCCCCTTTCGGTGCTGGTCCTGGACATCGACCATTTCAAGACGATCAACGACAGCTATGGCCATGCCGTCGGTGACGACGTGCTGCGGGAGTTCTCCCGCCGGGTGCGCAAGGCCGTGCGCGGGATCGACTTGGCCTGCCGCATGGGAGGCGAGGAATTCGTCATCGCCATGCCCGATACCGATGCCGCCTTGGCCCTGCTTGTAGGCGAGCGGTTGCGTCAGAAAATTGCGGTGGAACGCTTCCGCATCCCGGAAAGCGAGGAATCCATCGAAGTCACGGTTTCGATTGGGATTTCGTCGCTGGCCAGCACCGAGGACACGCCCGAAACCCTGCTCAAGAGGGCCGATGAGGCGCTCTACGAAGCCAAGCGCGCCGGGCGCAACCGTGTCTCGGCTGCGGCCTGAATCCCGCATCGGTTGCAGGCCTCGCCAGTTAAGCATGAATTTTAGCTAAATATTTAGATGCAATGGCCTTTTGGCCACTTACCGTTTGCTAACGCTCTCCGGGGCGATAAGGTCGCAACCAGTCGTTCAACGAGGAGAGCAAGCAACGACATTCTGAAGCGAATCAGACGCGGCTGTCACATCCGTGTCCAGATCGCAAGATAGTCCACAATACAGATACCCTGCGGAGTGCTCAGGTCCGCCGCATCTCCTGGGTCCGTAGGGTAGGCCGGCTCCAGAACGGATTGAGTGGCCTCCTCGTACAAACCCGTTCTGGGCCGGCCACTCATTCGGCCGCCAGAGGCCAAAAACGAAA
>DASZXI010000084.1:0-2537 GCA_035545955.1 Candidatus Didemnitutus sp.
GCACCGCGACTGCGATCAGATCAATTTTTTTAGTCGCACCCAGCGCGACTCCGGGATCATCCAACGATCTGAACAGAACATGGTTCCGCTCCGACTCTACGTCGCAGGATCGGTTCCACCATTTTTCAAACACACCCTAGAGAAAGCTGTAAGCGGTAAGCTGTAGGCTCGAAGCAATGCCAGTGACCGGTGACCGGAAAGCGGTGAGCAGCAGGCCGTAAGCGGGAAGCAGTGCGAGTGGGCGGTGAGGACCATTGGAGGGCGGGCGACCTCGCCCGCCGAGAATTCGCACGGCGATTTTCACGTCCAGTAACTCCTGATGTCCGCTGCGTGTGTTGGCGGCGGCCGGGGTCAGCCGCCCTCCAAAAACAATCTATCCGCGCGGCTTGCCGGCAAACTTACGCTCGTGCTCGATCAACCTCTGTTTGCGCCAAAGTCCCCCCGCGTAGCCGCACAGCGAACCGTCGGCGTTGATCACGCGGTGACACGGAATCACGAGCGCGATCATATTTGAGCCGTTCGCCCGTCCCACCGCCCGTGGTCCGCGCGGAATGCCCAGGCGAAGGGCCATCTCCGCATAACTCCTCGTCCGTCCCACCGGAATGCGCCCGAGCTCGCGCCAGACCCTTCTCTGAAATTCCGAGCCCACGGGGTCGATGGGCAGCGTGAACTCGAGCCCGGTTCCCCGAAAGTATCGGTCGAGCTGGCGGGCCGTCTCGTCGAGAATCGCATTGTTGCCCGGCACCACGGCGGTCTTGAGCCGTCGGCGCAGAACCAGGATCTCACGCTCGAGTCCGCGCCGATCGACAAATTCGAGCAGCCGCAGATTCCGGTCGTCGGCCAGCGCCAGCATCGTGCCGAGCGGCGTCTCGATCCGGCGCGCCAGCAGGCAGTCCCGCTCCGAAGCCCCCGCGGCCGGCGCACCGAAAACGCGCACGAACGCCTCGCGAAATCCGCTGGCCGACAGATAGCCGCGGCGGGTCTGCACGTCGACGGCCGATCCGCCGGATTTCACATCCCGCAGGGCCAGACCCATCCGGCGCGCGCGCTGGTAGGCATGAAAGGTCATGCCGTGATAGGCCTTGAACTGCCGGCGCGCCGTGGAGGGATCGATGCCGAGGTCGGTAAGATCCTTGTCGGACACGCGACCGTCCGGTGCGTCCTCGGCCGCGCGGCGCAGGCGCTCCACCAGCGAAGGCAGCGGGCGCGTGACATCCATCGGCCGGCACAGCCGGCACGGGCGATAGCCGCCGTGCAGGGCCTCGGAGGCCGTGGAAAAAAATTCCACGTTGCCGGGCTTCGGCCGTTTGGCGCGGCAGGTCGGGCGACAAAAGATTCCGGTGGTTTTCACCGCCGTGAAAAAAACGCCCTCGTAGGCCGCATCACGACGCGACAACGCCCGGTACATCGTCGGGCGGCTCGGCAGCGTCTTCGTGCCACTCATCGCGGGAGATATTTCGGGAAGAATCATGCCCACACCCTGATCGGTGACGCCCCTCGCGCCACGACGATATCCGGGCAACCTATTTTCCGGCGGGCAGGTATTTGGTGATGTCCGGCACCTCGCGCGCGCGGCGGCCGCTTCGGAGACGTTCGAAGTACGGCTCCGCCGCCGGCAGGCCATCGTCCTCGCCTTCCTCCGGTTCCTCATCGTCGTCCGTCTCGATCTCGAGTCCGCTGAAATCCTCCGTCTCGTCGAAGTATTGCGAGAGCCGACGCGGCTCCGGACTCAACACCAGGGCTGGATTGGCCAGTCCGCCCTTCTTGAGCTGGATGAAGAGCGCCGGCGAGCACTCCGCCTCGAAGTGGCGCATGAAATCGCTGACCCATTTGTTTTCCACGCCCGCGCGCCGGGTCAAGAAGACCACGTCCGAAAAATGGACGCAGGCGTCGAACCACGCCCGGGCCGCCGCGTGTTTTTCCGCGAACTGACAGTCGACCACCGTGAAGACCCGCGCCAGCTGCGCACCGCGGGAAAGCAGCCAGGGTTGCAGCGACTCCAGCTGCGTGATCGCATCGCCGCGCGGATCAGCGAGAAAAAACACCGTGCCTTCCGTAGGCAGGTCGATCTCCGGCAGTTGCGCCGGCGTCCAATCCCGGCGCAACACCTGGGTCGCCTCGCGCCGGCTCAGGCGCTCCTCGGATGGATTCGGCTCCTCGTGACTGGCGAGCAGGACCAAAACCTTTTCGGCCGGACCAAGTCCGTTTTCCACCAGATCGAGCACAATTTCCCGCCGGCCCGAGCCCGGCGTACCCAGCACGAAATAAACGGAAACTGACGAAGAACCCATGCCCTCGGAAAGAGGCGCAAATCGGCGAAAAGACAATTCCGGAAGATGTCACCCAGTAGCGAGCAGCAACGCGCAATTCCGGCCTCATGGGTGGCACTTCCCGGACTAGGGCGTGTTAACACTAATCCAGCACAAGGCGAGAAGTACGAACGCGCGGAAGAGCGCATCGAGTTTGTCGTAGCGAGTAAAGACGCGGCGGAAGCCCTTGAGTCTTCGGAAGAGCCGTTCGATGTGGTTACGACGACG
>DASZXI010000085.1:0-21673 GCA_035545955.1 Candidatus Didemnitutus sp.
GACGAGTGACGAGTGTCGAGTGACGAGTGACGAGTGACGAGTGACGAGTGACGAGTGACGAGTGACGAGTGACGAGTGACGAGTGACGAGTGACGAGTGACGAGTGACGAGTGACTGCCGCGCGCGGCTACACCGAGAGGACTCGAAGCGAAAGCTGAAAATTCTTGGTCAGTTGCTGCCGCAGGTTTTGGTTTCTCGTCACTCGCCACAGGTCACTTGTCACTGCGCGACCCGCTCCGCCGGTCGCGCTCCGTCACCAGCTGCGCCGCAATGCTCAGGGCGATCTCATGCGGGTGATTGGTGCCGAAGGGCAGGCCCACCGGACAATGAAAGCGGGCGGCCTGTTTGGCGCTCAGCCCGCCCGCGATCAGTTCGCGGCGGAGAATCCTGGCTTTGGCGTCGCTTCCGATCACGCCGACAAAGGGAAAATTACGTTCGCCCAGCGCGCGCTGCAGCACCGGCCGGTCAGTCGCGTGGCCTTTGGTCAGGCAGAGCACGAAGGCGTTGTCCGGAATCGAGGGGACCAACGAGGCGGGCTCGGCGGCGCATTCGAAGCGAATGTTGCGCGCACGCGGCAGGCGATCGAGCCATTCGCGGCGCGAGTCGCACACGGTGAGCGCGCAGGGCAGGGGAACCAGCACCGGCACGAGTGCCTGCACCACATGGCCGGCGCCAAAGATCCAGATTGGCCAGGAGGCTCCAAGGCCGCCCGCCGGATGCGGTTCGAAATAAAGCTTCACCGATCCGCCACAGGTCATCCCGACATCGCCCTTGAGCGACCAGTTGACGAAGCGGGGCTTTGACCCGGATTGGTTGAGCAGGGCGGCGGCGAGTTCAATCGCCTTGGCCTCCACTTTGCCGCCGCCGACGGTTCCGGCCAGCAGACCAGAGGTCGAGACGATCATCTTGGCTCCCGTGTCCTGCGGCGTGCTGCCCAGCGAGTCCGCGAGAATCACGAGCACGAAACCGACGCCCTCGCGTTCGAGCGCGGCCAGTTGCTCGTAGAAGGTTGGAGCGGAATCGGCGGCATCCATGCGGAGGCCAATCATCCAAATCAACCCGCGTGTCGCAAGCGCGATGGAGGTGGCACGGCTTGCCCCAAGACGCTCAACGCGTTGGGGGCAACGCGTTCCACCTTCGCAATGGTGCTCAGATCAGCCCGAGCTTCATTTTGCCTTCTTCGGAAATCATCGACTGGTTCCAGGGCGGGTCCCAAGTAATTCGAACGTCGGCGGCGGAAACCCCCGGCACGAGCAGCACCTTGCTCTTGGCGTCCTCCGCGATCACGGGCCCCATGCCGCAGCCGGGCGCGGTGAGCGTCATCGACACGTCCACCTTGTGCCCGCCTTCCGGCTGCGCCGAAACTTCCATCGAGTAGATCAGGCCGAGATCGACGATATTGACCGGGATTTCGGGGTCGAAAACCTGGCGCAACTGCGCCCACACCGCCTCGGGATCGGGCGCGCCCGCGGTCGAGGCGGGCTTGGGCGCGTCCGCCGTGGCGACTTTTTCGCCGAGCGAGTCCGCGTCGGCACCATTGACGCGAAACAGGCCGAATTCGGTCTGCACCGTGTAGCTGCCGCCAAGAACCTGATGGATGAAGACCTTGTCGCCGCGGGTGAGCGTCTGCTTGTCGCCGGACGGGATCTGGTGCGCGACGATGTCGCGGCTGAGAATGCGTTCGCGGTTCTCCATGGTCAGGAATCCGAGAGCTTGCGGCGGATGATCTCGGTCAGGCGATCGTGGAGTCCGGAGTTGGCGATCCGGCCGAGGATTTCCTCGAAGAACCCGAACACGATCAGCTCGTCGGCCTGCGCCTTCCGGATGCCGCGGCTTTGGAGATAAAACTCCTGCTCGGGCGGAATGCGGGCGGAGGTGGCGCCATGGGTGCAGCGGACGTCGTTGGCCTGGATTTCCAGGCCGGGCAGCGAGTGCGCCTCGGCGTCGTCGGAGAGCATCAGATTGCGATTGCTCTGGTAGGCGTCGGTCTTTTGCGCGTCGGGATCGACAATGATCAGGCCGGAGAAAATCGTGCGGGCCGTCTCGAGGAGCGCATTCTTGTAGAGCAGATTCGAGCTCGTGTTCGGCGCCTGGTGAATCTGCAGCGTGCGCTGGTCGAATTCCTGGCTGCCGCGCGCGACGGTGAGCGCCAGCATCTCGGAGTGCGCCCCGGGCGCCTGCAATTGGGAGAAGCTTTCATGGCGGGCCTGGCGGGCACCGGCATGCAGATTGATCGAGAGCACGCGGGCGTCGCGCCGGACCACCGTCGCGTTGAACTGCAGCGCGAGGGTTTCGCGGCTCCAGTCCTGCATCGCAACGTAGGTCACCTGCGCGCCGTGGCCGACGTAGATGTCGTTCCCGCCGCATACGAACTGACGGTCGTGCGGCCGCGTCGAGCGATGGAAGTCCGCCACCGTGATGCGGGCGTTTTCCTCGGCGACGATGAGCGTATGCGGGAAGAGGGCGACGCCGGCGCCGGCGCCGTAGTGAAACACGCCGACGGGGAGCGCGACCTCGACGTTACGCGGCACATGGATGAACGCGCCATCCTCGAGGAAGGCCTCGTGCAGCGCGGCAAACTTGGCCGAACCGAGCCGCGACGGCTGCGTCAGGAGATGGGCGCGGACGAGATCGCCGTGTTTCAGCAGCGCGTTCTGCAGCGTGTCAAAGATCATGCCCTGTTCGTTTGCCGCGGTCGCCAGCGGTTCCTGCATGGCCAGCCGGTTGTTGGCAAAGAGGAGGGTGCCGGCTCCGGGCACGCCGAGGTCGGCATGGGTGGTCTGCTTGAAATCGACGGCGGAACTCGGAACACGGTAGTCGTCGAGGACCAATCCGGCGATCTGCGAGAAGCGCCACGACTCGTCGGTGCGCACCGGGAGCGGCAGCGAAACGAAGCGCTCGTAGGCTGCGCGCTTGCGCTCGAGCCACCAGGCAGGCAGGTGCCGGACCCGCGCGAGATGGGCCTCGAAGGCCTCGCGGGTGAAGGAACCGGTTACGGTGGCGGGAAGATCAGTCGCTACGGACATTGAGTTTTCGAATTTGGGTTCTCGATTTTCGATTTCGGAAGAAATCTCGCGGGAGAATAGTCGCGGCTTTGGTTTCAGGTTTCGATATTCGCGCCGGATTGGGTCCGAAAATCCAAAATCCGGAATCGAAAATCGAAAAGGGTGGGCTCAGCCCACCGATCCTTCCATCTCGAGATCGATGAGCCGCTTCAGTTCGACCGAGTATTCCATCGGAAACTGGCGGGCGAGGTCGTTGATGAAGCCGTTCACGGCGAGACTCATCGCCTGGCCTTCGGAAAGTCCGCGCGATTGCATGTAGAAGATCATATCCTCGCTGACCTTGGAGACGCTGGCCTCGTGCTGCGTGGCGTTGCGGTTGCCGCGGACGGTGATGGCGGGATACGTGTCCGTGCGGCTGTTGGTGTTGATCAGCAGCGCGTCGCACTCGGTGTTGTTCTTGCAACCCTTGAGATGCTTCGGGATGTGGACCACGCCGCGATAGGTCGAGCGGCCCTGGCCGACGGAAATCGACTTCGCCACGATGTTCGACGTCGTGTTGTTGGCGGCGTGGATCATCTTCGCGCCCGTGTCCTGATGCTGGCCGTCGTTGGCCAGGGCGATCGAGATGACCTCGCCGCGGGCGCGCTCGCCCTTCAGGACGACGCCCGGGTATTTCATCGTGAGCCGGCTGCCGATGTTGCAGTCGATCCACTTGATCTCAGCGTTCTCGTGCGCGATGCCGCGCTTGGTGACGAGGTTGAAGACGTTGTTGGCCCAGTTCTGGACGGTGATGTACTGGATCTTGGCGCCCTTGAGCGCGACGAGCTCGACGACGGCGCTGTGGAGCGTCGAGGTCGAGAATTTCGGGGCGGTGCAGCCCTCCATGTAGACCACTTCCGAGCCCTCGTCGGCGATGATCAGCGTGCGCTCGAACTGGCCAAAGTTTTCCGCGTTGATGCGGAAATAGGCCTGCAGCGGCTGCGCGACCTTCACGCCCGGCGGGACGTAGATGAACGATCCGCCGGAGAAGACGGCGCTGTTGAGGGCGGAGAACTTGTTGTCGCCGGTCGGGATGACCTTGCCGAAAAACTTCCGGAAGATTTCCGGGTGATCGCGCAGACCTTCGGTGGAGTTGACGAAGATGACGCCCTGCTTGGCGACGATCTCCTTGATGTTCGAGTAGGCGGCCTCGCTGTCGAACTGCGCCTCGACGCCGGCGAGGAACTTGCGCTCCTGCTCGGGAATGCCGAGGCGTTCGAAGGTCTTCTTGATGTCGTCCGGCACCTCATCCCAGGTGCGCTTCGGCTTGAGGCCCTGCGAGAGGTAGTAACGGATCTTGTCGAAATCGATGTTCTCGAGATCCTTCGTCGCCCAGTGCGTCGGCAGCGGTTTCTCGAGGAAGGTTTTCAGCGCCTTCAGTCGGAAATCGAGGAGCCACTGCGCCTCCTTCTTGACGGAGCTGATGTAGCGGACGGTGTTCTCGTTGAGACCCGTGCCGGCGTCGAAGGCATAGTCGACCTTGTAGCTGAAATCGCCGGCGGACTGATCGATGCCGGCGACCGGATTCTCGGTCGGGGTCTCGAGCGTTTCGATGGGTTGCGGTTCGGACATGGTCGGGCTCCTCAGGCGGTGGCGAGTTCGTTTTTGACCCAGTCGTAGCCGCGCTCCTCGAGTTCGAGCGCGAGATGCTTGTCGCCGCTCTTGACGAGGCGGCCGTTCCACATGACGTGAACGAAATCGGGCACGATGTAATTCAGCAGGCGTTGGTAATGCGTGATGAGCAGGACGCCGGGCGAGTTTGCGCTGGTGCGAAGGGCATTCACGCCTTCCGCGACGATGCGCAGGGCATCGATGTCGAGGCCGGAATCCGTCTCGTCCATGAGCGCGTAGCGCGGCTCGAGCATGGCCATCTGGAGAATTTCGCAGCGTTTCTTTTCGCCGCCGGAGAAGCCCTCGTTGACGGAGCGCGACGTGAACTTCCGGTCGATCTTCAACAGATCCATCTTGGAATAGAGCCGCTTGTAGTACGCGGAGGCATCGAGTTCCTCGCCCTCGGACATGCGGGCCTGGACGGCGGCGCGGAGGAAGTTCGCGATGCTGACGCCGGGGATCTCGCTCGGATATTGAAACGCGAGGAAAAGTCCGGCGCGGGCGCGCTCGTCGACTTCCATGGCGAGCACGGACTGGCCGTCGACGAGCACATCACCGCCGGTGATCTGGTAATCGGGATGGCCCGCGATGGCCTTGGCGAGTGTGCTCTTGCCCGTGCCGTTCGGACCCATGATGGCATGAACCTCGCCGGGTTTGATGGTGAGGGTCACGCCCTGGACGATCGGGCGCTCACCGAGGTTGACATGCAGATCCTTGATCTCGAGTTGCTTCATGGAAAGGGGTGCGTGGTGGTCGAAAAAGTTCAGTTGGTTCCGTGACGGGAGCGGCGCGGCGCGGCGGGACGGCCGCTCGACCCGCGAAACGTCAGCTCGATGGTGCGGGCATCGTATCCTGCGGGCAGTGTCTGCTTCAGTTGTTCGAGCAGGTCCGGCGAAAGATCTACGTCGTGGATTTCGCCCGTCTGCTCGTCGTGAAAATGCGCGTGCTGGTGCAGATTCGGGCAGTAGCGGGTCGGTGCGCGCTCGAGGTTGACCTGCCGGACGAGTCCGCAGGAAACGAGCGTCTCGAGACAATTGTAGACCGTCGCCAGCGAAATGCCGGGCCGCCGCGCCTTCACGCGGGCAAAGATCTCGTCGGCGGTGGGGTGGTCCCGTTTCTCCAGGATCACGCGGAAAACAACCTCGCGTTGCGGGGTGGGGCGGAGCCCGCTGGCCGTCAGTTGGCGCGCGAGGTCGGCGCAATGTTGGGCGACGTCATTCATGGGTGCCGATAGTCACCACGGAACCAATTGGAATAAGACCGGATTGCAACTAGGATTTAGAACAATTCTAAATGTAGTCTGGCATATGGGTAAACGGCTGCCAGCAAGCTGTTAGCGGATGATGATACCCATTGATGTGGGAGCGGCTTTACGCCGCGAAGGATTGATTTCCAAGTCGGCGAATCTGCCGAAGGATCGCCGGGTGTATCCGCGTCATCGCGCGATCCGCGGGGAATTTCATTCCGTCCGAAGAATTATTTCGTGTTCTTCGCGTATCTCGCGGGCCTTCCCGGTTAGTGCGTTTTCGGCGAGCGATGTCGCCCGCCCTCCATCGGCGCGGTTGCAAAGGTGGAGCGGCTTGCCCCCAAGACGCTTGAACGCGTCGAGGACGACGCGTTCCACCTTAGGCTCAGCCGGAGCGATTCAGTCGAGAAGGCGAATCAAAGGCCGGCAAGCGAACCGAATGGTGCACGGCCGGCGACTAACCGAGAACCCGCCGGTACGCGTTGGGGGTACGGTCCCTCAACTCTCAACTGCGTTTGCCCTGCTCAGGCGTTCGCCAGCACCGGAGCCTTTGGGCGCGAATCGCCCACGCGCACCGGAAGCGCCGCCGCCGGCTTTTCGTTGGTGATGGCTCCACCGCCGACGAGACGGGTCAGTTCCGCCACCGCGCCGGTGAGTCCGGTGGCATGATGCAGAAGTTCGTTCGCGATCGCCGCACCTTCCTGGGCGCGCGCGGCGCTGCCCTGGACCACCTTGTCCATCTGATTGACCGCCACATTGACCTGGCCGATGCCCGTCGTCTGCTCGCTGGAGGCCCGGGAAATTTCACCGACGAGTTCGTCGACTTCGCGGGACTTGCCCGCGATCTCCTTCAAGCCGACGGCCACCTTGTTGCACACCTCGGCGCCATGACGGCTCTTGGCCACGGAGTCCTCGATCTTCACCGCGGTTTCCTTGGCGGCGGTGGCGCTGCGTTGCGCCAGGGCGCGGACTTCCTCGGCCACCACGGCAAAACCGGCACCCGCTTCGCCGGCGCGGGCGGCTTCCACGGCCGCGTTCAAGGCGAGAATGTTCGTTTGGAAGGCGATTTCATCGATCGTCTTGATGATCTTCGCGATGTCGTCGGCCGAGGCCTTGATCGCATCCATCGCCACGTTCATGGCCTGGACGTCGTGGGTGCCGTTGTCGGCGGCCTGACGAGCCTGTTGCGCCAACGATTTTGCCTGGGCGGCGCCGTCCGCGTTGCGCTTGGCCATGCTGGAAATCTCCTCGAGTGAAGCGCTGGTTTCCTCGAGCGAGGCGGCCTGTTCGGACGCGCCGTCGGCGAGCGTCGTGCTGTTGCTGGCCACCTGGGATGACGACGCGGAGTTGGCGTCGGCGACCTCCCGCAGACGGCGGATGACTTCGGCGAACGGTCGCGGAATGCTGCGCGCGACGAGCAGCGAAACGGCGATGAGGACGACGAAACCGGCGGCGGCGGTGATTCCCACCGTGGAATAGAACGATTTGAACTGGTGGTCGGCCACGTCGTTGGTCTGCTTGGCTTCTCCCTCGATCGCGTCGCTCAACGCCGCCATGGCCTCCTCCATTTCGTGGAAGGATGACTGAAGCGCGGCGTCGGTGGCTTGGGCCGCGGCTTCGCCCTTGTGCGACGCCGCAATCGTCTCGCCGGTGACCTTGAAATATTTCTCCGTCGGCGCGGCGATCGCCTTCAGCCTCGCATTGGCATCGGTGCCGAGGTCGCGCTTGGAATTTTCCTCCATCCGCGCGCGAAACTGGGCGACGTGTTCCGTGTAGTCCTTCTCGGCCGAAGCGAGTGCCGCCTCATCCTTCGTGCGGGCGGAGATCATCGCGGCGGTGGCGTCGGCCCGCAGCGCATCGTGCATCTGGTCGGCATCCTGTTGCGCCTTCAGGCCGCTCGAGAGCATCAGCACTCGGTCGTTGCTCGCGCGAATGACGGCGAACTGGCGGAAGGTGAAGGCGAGAACGACGGCCAGCACGATGGCGGCGGCGACGGCGATGCTGAATACTTTGTGGCTGACGGTCAGTTTCATGACGGATGGATTAAAAGCGGACGGTGAAGCCGGTGAAGAGAACGAGATCGTTCGAGGAATGGGTAAGGCCGATCGAGGTGCCGGCATCGAGCTGCACGTTCTTGTCGATGCCGTAGGTAAGCCCGCAATCGAAGTAGGCCTCGCCCGGCCCGTGTTTCAGAATGGAGGCCAGTTCCACATAGCAACCCAGCTTGCCGACGAGATCATGTCCGAGGGTGACGCTGTTCACCCATTCGGAGGTGTAGCCGGTGTCATCGTCGTTTCGCACGACGTCCCACTCGGTCATCATCCCGATGTCGAAGCCGGCGGGAAGTTCATGAGCGTAGGGCAGGATCAGTCCGCCCTCGACGGAATGGTTGCCGAGTCCGTGCTGGCTCGTCGGCCATTTCACAAACGGCATGATGCCGAATGCGCTTTCGCCGCCGTCGTCACCCCAGAAATTGATTTTCAGGCGGGTCTCGATGTCGCCAAAACCGGTGGCCTCCACGCGAGTGCCGCTGTTGTTGTCCTGCACGATGGCGCGCGTGTACGGCGAAAGAACCGTCTGCAGGTCGATCTTCGATGTGAGTCCGACCTTGAGATTGATGTTGGCGAACGACGTCGCGGTCGAAACCACATTGGCTCCGTCGGCGCGATCGTGGTCGCGGGAGTACGCGACAAAATCCATCTCGAGCTGCCACCAGCCGGCATCGACCGTGTAGGGACTTTCGGTCAGGTCGGGACGATCCGGCGACAGGTCGCGCAGATGCTCGGCTGGAGTCGGGTTAAAAAGCGAGTAGCCCGACTTGTCGACGGGTGCGGAGGTGCCTTCGCTTGCCGCCAGGGCAAGCGGCAGCAACGAAACGAAGGCAGCCAGCAGGGAACGCATAAAAAGAATACGCGTCCTCAGGTCGGCACGAACCCGTGTAGGCTTTAGCCCTATTCCTTCACCGTCCGGTGCCAGCACCAATGCCACGGTTCATAGGCAATGCCTTGCGCATTTCCTCGCGGGTAGGAAAGTCGAAAACCGAATCGCCCGGCATGACGTTTCAGCCAGCGGAATTCCCGTGTCCGGGCAAACGACGCTTCGAGTTTCAGGTGGCCAGGCGACCCCAGGTCGAGCGCGCGACCGGTGTGATGTTCGCTGCAGCCCGGGACGGCATTCACGCGCAGAATTTTTTCGACGGAGTCTCCGCGCCGCAGCTTGCGGCGGATGATCAGCATCTGACGCGCCACGCTGCGAAATGCGGACAGGGGGAGGAGAACTACGCCCGTGGTGGCCGCGGCAGCTTCCATTCGGCCCCACGCTTTCGCCGCGGAGGGGGCGAGACGAAGGATGCGTCCGTCGTCGGGCGCGCGGCCGATCGAGACCAGCCGTTTGGCCTCGGGCTGCAATCGCTGCGCCGCGCGCGTCGCATAGTCGGCGGGAATGCCGAGCCGGCGCCAGCAGGCGGCGAGTTTGGGGCTCACGTCCGCAGCGGCGGCTCAACCGCCTTTTTCGGCCAGCCAGCGCTCGGCCTCGATGGCGGCCTGGCAGCCCATTCCGGCCGCGGTGATCGCCTGACGATAATGATGGTCGGCGCAATCGCCCGCCACGTAGACCCCCGGAGTCCTGGTCTTCACCTGACTGTGGCCGGCCGGAACGAAATAACCCTGATCATCGGTTTCGACCGCCTTGCGAAATGCGCCGGTGTTCGGAATGTGACCGATCGCGACGAAGATGCCCTTCACCGGCAGCACGCTGTCGGAGTTCGTCTTGAGATTGCGAACCTTCAGGCCGGTGACGGCGCCGCCTTCGACACCCTCGACCGCCACCGGCACGCTGTCCCACACCGGTTGGATTTTTTCGTGTGCCAGGACGCGATCCGCCATGATCTTGGAGGCGCGCAACGCATCGCGCCGGTGCACGAGATAGACCTTGCTGGCGAAGCGGGTGAGAAACAGGGCTTCTTCAGCGGCACTGTCGCCGCCGCCGACGACGGCCACGTCCATCTTCCGATAAAAAGCGCCGTCGCAGGTGGCGCAGGTGGTGACGCCCTTGCCGCCGTAAAGCTCCTTCTCACCGGGCACGCCGGTGAGGCGCGGCGAGGCCCCCGTCGCGATGATCACGGTCTTCGCCTTGATCGCGCGGTCGGCGAGTTCGATCGTGTAGGGCCAGCAGGATACATCGAGGTCGACCACCGTGCCGCTTTCGTAGCGCGTGCCGAATTTTCCCGCCTGCTGGCGGAGATTCTGCATGAGCTGGAATCCGTCGATGCCCTCGGGAAAGCCGGGAAAATTTTCCACCTCGGAGGTGGTCGTCAACTGGCCGCCGGGCAATCCGCCCTCGAGCACCAGCGGCTGCAGGTTGGCGCGGCCGGTATAGATGGCGGCGGTGAGACCGGCGCAACCGGTGCCGACGATGACGACGTTTTCGACCTTGTTCGACATGGGAAAAATGAGCCGCCGAACAGAGACCAACAATGCGCGCGGCGCAACTCCCGAGATGTAACCGGGTGTTGCAGGTGAAGCTCATCCCTCAAAGGCGCGAAGACGACCAGACAGGAACAGGTTTACAGGAGATAACGGAGGACACAGAGGAGATCATTTTTCACAGGGGCCGCCAAGATCGCAGAGAGACGGTCAAGACAATCTCCCACGAAATACACGAAGGGCCACGAAATCCGGAGTGCCCACGGAATACACGGACCAAGCGGAATGAGGCCATCCTTTCATCTCGTTTAAGAACCAATTCTCCGGTCGCTCCGTTTCCTCCTGTAAGCATGGACGATCGGATCCGTGTGGGTCCGTGAAATCCGTGGTCAAAGCTCCGGGGCTTGGCCTCGGCACCCGTCACTTGGCACCCGTCACTCTCCCCACCTCTTGCTATCCCTGCGAAGCCTGCGCGTGATGAATCGCCAGTTTCAGTTCGTCGATCGAAAAGGGCTTCCCCAACAGGCAGCTGACCTGTTCGTTCAGGAGCTGACGACGATTCTCGTCGTTGAAATTTCCGCTCATCACCACGATCGCCGGCGGCTCCGGCAGGCGACGCAGGGCGCGCACGAGTTCGACGCCGCCCATGACGGGCATCTGGAGGTCGGTGATCACGAGCCGGACCCGCCCGCGCAATTCGGACACGCGCACCAGCGCCTCGGCGCCGTCGGCCGCCGCGAAGGTCACGTGGCCGAGATGCTTCAACGCCTCGCTGGCGAAGGCGCGCACCGACTCCTGGTCGTCGACGACGAGCGTGACGTCGTCGCCATTGCGGGGAGCGATCGACACGGGCGATACCGGGCGGTCGCGCACCGCGGTGTCGCGTCGCTTTTCCAGCAGCCGCATTGTGGCATCGGCCAGTTCACCCAAACGAACGAGCTGTTCGTGCGTGGGAGAGAGAGGTTTCTGGTCGAGAACGCACAACGTGCCGAGCGAGTGCTCGTCCGGCGCGCGCAACGGCGCCCCGACATAGAACCGGACCTGCGCCGGACCCGCGACGAGCGGAAGATGGCGGAATCGTTCGTCCTTCAGCGCGTCGGGCACGACGAACATTCCGCGACTATGGAGCGCGAAATTGCAGAATGAGGTGTCGCGCACCATCTGGCGCTCATCGACTCCGACGCGCGCCTTGAACCAGCAGCGGTCGAAATCCACCAGCGTGATCGCCGCCATCGGCGCGCCAAAGATGTCCGCGGCGCGGCGCACGATCTCGTCGTAGGCGAATTCGGGCTCCGTATCCAATACGTCATAACTGCGCAGCGTGGCAAGACGCGCGCCCTCGGGGCCCTGGGCCATAACGGAGCTGGAGGTCACGGAAAGTCGGCGAGGCTACGGTCGGGTAACCTCGGCTCAACGATATTATGCGAAAAACCGGGACGGAACCGATCGTGGCAATTGCTGCAAGTAATCTTCTATACGACCGTCACTTGGTCCGGCAGTTCGTTGGGATTTTCGGAGTCGGGCGGAAAGTGTCGGGCCAGCAGGTCGCCGGCTCGAGTGATTCCGTTGACGAGACCCATCGTGAAATCGCCGTTGCGAAAATCCTGCGCCATGGCCGCGGCGACTTCCTGCCAGAACGGGTCGCCACACCGGCGGTGCACGCCCTCGTCACCGATCACGGCAAAGGTGCGGGAGCGGGGAGCCACCAGGAAAAGCACCGCATTGCGATGCCGCGTCCGGTCCAGGCCACGCCGCACGAACTCGCCCTGGGCGAAGGATACCGCATCGGCAACCGGCTTTTCGTGGATGATCACGCAGATTTCCCCTGAGGTGCAGGCTTCGGCTCGCCGAATGGCGTCCTCGATGCTTTTCCGGTCAAGCCGCGCGCTGAAAAGACGGTGATACATGACTACCAGCTCCCTCCTGCGCCGCCTCCGCCAAAGCTGCCCCCGCCGCCGGAAAATCCACCTCCACCCGAAAAGCCGCTGCCACCGGAAGAACGGCCGCTGCCGGACAGGATGACCGGAAACCAGCCCGAATAGCCGGCGCGCCGGCCGCGATAGGCGACGGGTTGGAAAAGCCTGCGCAGCCAAACGACCAAGAAAAGCATGATCAGGAACCATTTCCAGCCGGACCACGATCGCAGGTTCGAATCGGCCGCCGTGGTCCCGTTGCCCTGATATTCGCCCTTCGCCGCGGCGATCATTCCATCCACCGCGGCATGCACACCCGCATCGTACTGTCCGGCCTTGAACGCCGGCTTGAGCGCGGTCTCGATGATGCGGCGGCAAAGGGCGTCAGTCAGGCGAGGTTCAAGCCCGTAGCCGACCTGGATGTACGCCCGGTGCTCCTGCATGAACACGAAAAGAACCGCGCCATTGTCGCGTCCTTTCTGGCCAATGTGCCAGGATTGCGCCACGCGGACCGTGTAGTCCTCGATCGAGGAGTCCGATTCCATGCGCGGATAGACCGCGACGACGATCTGGCTGGAGGATTCGCGCTCGAAAGATTCCAGCGTGGAATCGAGTTCGCGAATCGTATCCGCCGAGAGCACCCCGGCTTCATCGGTGACGTAACCTGTGGGGGCGGGTGGAATCCGTTCGGCCGCGCGGAGAGGAAGGGCGAAGCCAGCGACCAGCAAGGCGAGCGCCAGGCACGGGCGGGCCGCGATGAGAGCCGCTCCCGTCCGGCGTCCACCGGCCCAGCCTGACCACAGGTTCACGGTTTTACCGGCTCCTTCTTCGAAAAATCAAATTGCACTTGCGGTGGCTTCTCCGCGCCGGCCGTGGCCGTGAAGTAAGGCTTCTCCTTGAAGTTGAACATGCCGGCGAGGAAGACCGCCGGGAAGCGTCGGATGGCGGAATTGTAGTCGCGGGCAACTTCGTTGAAGCGCTCGCGTTCGACACTGATGCGGTTCTCGGTGCCCTCGAGCTGCGACTGCAGCTCCTGAAAATTGGCGGTGGCCTTGAGGGTGGGATAGTTCTCGCTGACCACGAGCAACCGGGAGAGGGCGGAGGACAGTTGTCCCTGTGCGCGATCGAAATCAGCGAGCTGGCTGGCGGTGGGCGAGCCCGTTCCGACCTGGACGCGGCCGACGGAGGCCCGGGCCTCCGTCACCTCGGTGAGGGTCGACTTCTCGAAATTGGCGGCGCCGGCCACGGTCGCGACGAGATTGGGCACGAGGTCGGCCCGGCGTTGGTAGACGTTCTGCACCTGCGCCCATTGCGCGTCGACCGCCTGCGAGCGATTGACGAGGCCGTTGTAGGACCCGCCGACCGTAAGGACGCCCACCAGCGCCAGCACCAGCAGGATTCCGAGTGCGATCACGAGATTCTTCATTGGAGTGTCTTATCAATGAAGCCAATCACTCCTGCTGGCAAGAGGCGGCCGATTACACAGCGCGCCCGCCTTTCTCCCCGTCCGTCCGCGCCGCGGCCGGAAATCGATCACTCCGTCCTCAGGGCCTCCAGCGGCGCAATGGCAGCGGCCCGACGGGCCGGAAGCCAGCAGGCGAAGATTCCGATGGCCAGCAAGAGCAGCGTGATGCCGGCGAACACCCAGGGATCGTGCGCCGAGACACCGCCCAGGAACCCGACATTCGCGAGCAGCCGGGTGGAGGCAAAGGCGCCGGCCAGTCCGAGGACGAGTCCGATCAGGAGCTGGCCCACGCCGCGGGCGAGAACGACCGTCAGAATGTGCCGTCGCGTGGCTCCCAGCGCCATGCGGATGCCGATTTCCCGGGTGCGCCGAACCGTGTTCTGCGCGACCACCGCATAGATTCCCACCGAGGCCATGAGCAGTCCGGTCAGGGCAAACGTGACAAACAGGGTGCCGAACACCTCCAGCGCCCATTGATCGCGCTTCATGGCGGCCGTCAGCGTCCACACGTCGGTCAGCGGCAACTCGCCGTCCATCGTCTGCACCAGGTGGCGGATTGGCGAAGCCAGTTGATTCGGATCCGAAGAGGTGCGCACAAGAAGCGCGACCCAGCCCCAGGGTTCCTGACGGTGGCTGATGAAATAGATCGGGCGGTCCTCGGTGCGCCGGGCATCCTGGACGATATTGGCGCAGACTCCGATCACGGTCATCCACGGGCCGGGTTTGTCGTCGTTGAGCACGCGAAAGTGGTGCCCGACTGCGGACTCGTTCGGCCAGAAATGAGCGGCGAAATCCTGGGTCACGACGGCCGCCTCCTTGCCTGGCGCGCCGTCCATGTCGTCGAATCCGCGTCCGGCGAACAACGGCAGCCCGATCGCGGAAAGGTAGTTCGGCGTTTGCACGACCATGCCGGCATGAGGCGCCTGTTTGCGATCGGTGACCGGATGGCCCTCGATCTCGATGTCGCGCCATTGCGAGCCCAGTCCGGGCAGGTCGGTCGTGGCGGCCACCTTCGTGACGCCGGGAAGGGCGGCGACCTTGGGCAGCAACTTCTCGAGGAATTGTCTCCGGCTTTCGGGCTCGTGGTAGCGCTCGTCCTTTCCCTCGGGCAGCATCAGCCGGACGCTGAACAGGCTCGTCGGCTGCACGAAGGAGTTGAGTTCCTGTTGCGCGAAGAAGCTGCGCACCATCAGGCCGGCTCCGGCGAGAAGCACGACCGTGAGCGCGAACTGCAGCACGACAAGGGCGGCGGTCAAACGGCCACCCCGGCGGCCCCCGCCCGAGGCCGCGCCGTCCTTGAGTGCGGTGTTGAGGTCGACGCGCGAGGCGCGAAGTGCCGGCATGAGACCGAAGGCAACTCCGCTCAGGACCGAAATGGCCGCAAAGTAGCCGAAGGCGACCTTGTCCATCGAGAAGATGATCCAGTACGGCTTGCCGACATCCTGGGTGGCGAGGTCGAACGCATGCACGCCCAACGCCGACAATCCCAAGCCGAGCATTCCGCCGAGGCAGCTCAGTACGACGCTTTCGACCAGCAGCAGCCTGATCAGGCGCGAGCGGCTGGCGCCGAGGGCGGCGCGGACGGAGATCTCGCGGCTGCGGGCCAGGGCCCGGCTGAACATCATGTTGGCCACGTTGGCGCAGGCGATGAGCAGCACGAAGCCGACGGCTCCGAGCATGGTGAGAAACACGAGGCGGATTTGGTTGCCGTTGTAGGTGTCGTGGAAAGTCATCACGCATCCAGCCCGATCCTTGTTGGTGTCGGGAAACTGGACCGCGAGGCGATGGGCGATGAGCGCGATATCGGCGTTGGCCTGGTCGACCGACACGTCGGCCTTGCGAATCGCGAAGCCCTGAAGCCAGTGATTGGCCCGGTTTTCCCACTGGGCATCGGGAATGATCGGCATCCAGAGATCCTCGTTGTCGGGAAATTTCATTCCCGGCGCCATCACGCCGACAATGGTCGCCGCTTTTCCCTCGACGTGCACCACCCGCCCAATCACATCGGCAGCGGACGCGTAGCGATTGCGCCAGAGGGTGTCGCCGATCAGCACCACCGGTTCGGCGCCGGGTTTGCCATCGGAGGGCAGGAATCCGCGTCCGAGCACGGGCGGAGTCCGCAGCATGTCGAAAAGCCCCGGTGAAACATTGGCCAGGCGATAACGTTCCGGCGGGATGCCGGGTTCGCTGAGGGTGATCTGATTGCGGCTGGCGACCTCGATCGCTTCGAAGCTGTGACTCGAGCGACGGAACTCCTGGAAGTCGGGCCAGGAAATGGTGGACCAGCGATCGGCGCGGTGGGCATCGATGTTGTCGACGGTGACGAGGCGTTCGCCGCCGGGGATCGGCACGGGCTTGAGCAGCACCGCATTCACCAGCGTGAACACGGTGGTGTTGATGCCGATGCCGAGGGCGATGGTGACGATGACGGCGGCCGAAAACCACCGGTGGGAGCCGATCATCCGCAGGGCAAAACGCAGGTCTTGAAGCATGGTGGGAACGGGAAAGGACGGGGCCGGTCGACGTCGGACCCGGCTATTGGATTACCCCGCTCCCTTCATACAAGTTGCAGCTATTTTGAGGCGTGTCCTGGGGTGTCGTCAGTGTGGCGGCCCGTGGGTATGGAATCCACGAAGGCAAAAAGCCGATTTTCGTATTCGCGACGGGCAAATCCGTAAAGATCCACGTGGCCGGCGGCGGGCACACGCCAGACACTCTTTGGAGTCCGCGCAGCGTCGAACAACGCCTGGGTACTCTCCGGTCGCGTCAGGGCGTCCTGTTCTCCACCCATCACCATGACGGGACAGTGGAGACGGATGATGTGGTCGATGGGTCGCACCGAGCCGACGGGAAAGCCAAGGCGCCATTCAGCGATCTTCGTGATCAAGCAGCCCGCCGCCCAGCCCGGCAGATGAACGTGATGCCGGAATCGACGGTCGACGGCATCGTCCAACGTTGGATAGCAGCTTTCGGCCACCACCCAGCTGACTTCTGGTGGCAGATCTTCGGCGGCCAGGATGATGGTGGCTGCGCCTTGAGAAGCGCCAAGGCAGCCAATCCGGGAAAATCCGCGACGGCGAAGCTCGTCGATCGCACCGAGCAGATCCTGCCTTTCGAGCCAACCCGCCGAAACCAAATCGCCTTCACTTTCCCCACAACCGCGCGCGTCGTAGAGAAGCACGGCAAAGCCACGCTCATGAAAGAGTCGCGCCCGCGCCATCATCTGGTTGCGCCGTCCGCCATGACCGTGAAGCAATATGACGGCGGTGTCCGCACCCGTCCGAGGAACCCACCAGCCGGAGAGGCGCAAATGGTCGCGAGAAAAAAACGACATAGCCACCGTTTCCTTTGGCAAATCCGCGGGGATGGGGCCGACTTCGCGACGCCCCGGCGAAGTTAGTTTCCACGCCACGACGACCGAGACGGCAAGGAAACAGCAAAGGAGCACCAACACCATCAACGCGAGGCGTCGGAGAGCGGTCATGGGAGGGCTACCAGCCCCAGCTGCGCTTGAGCCGGAGTTCCTGGTAGAGCGTGTCCGGGGTTTCCTGGATGAAACGCGACGGCGGCATCAGCATCTGCGGACCGCCCTTGGTGTTGACCCGCGGATAGCACAGGTAGAGCTCGTCCTTCGCGCGGGTGACCGCGACGTAGAACAGCCGGCGCTCTTCCTCGACATCGCCCGCCTCGATCGCGCGGCGGAGCGGGAATTGTCCGTCGGCCAGCCCGATCAGGAATACGACACCGTATTCAAGTCCTTTGGCCTGGTGCACGGTCGTGAGTTTCAAGGCATCCGCGTCCGGATCGACCTGGCGGTCGCTGGTTTCCGAATTGAGCAGCACGATCTGCGCGAGCAGGTCCTGCATCTCCTCGTAGCGACTGGCAAAACCCACCAGCGACTTGAGGTCGTCGAGCCGCGAGGCGTAGTTCGCGAACGCGCCCTTCAGATAGTCGCCATACCAGCCGTCGATCGCGGTCTCGACGGCCTGCGACGGCTTTTCGGTGCGCATGACCTCGCCGACCTGGAGCAGCGACGTGATCAAACGTGGCCACTCCTCGCGCGCTCCCGCAGGAACTTTGGCCGCGACTTCGGGCGAGGCGAGGGCATCGAGGTAATTTTTCTGCGTGGCGCGTGCGCGATCCAGCGCGAGCGCATGGAGTTTATGGGCGCCCTTGTCGCCGACCTTCGGCAGCAGCACGGCCACGCGCTGCCACGCCATGACGTCGGACGGATTGTAGACAAAACGCAGCAGGGCGACGAGATCGCGGACGTGCGCCTGCTCGAAGAAACGAACGCCGCTGGTGATCACGTAGGGAATGCCCAGTCGCGAAAGCTCGAGCTGCATATCCAGCGCTTGAAAGTGTGCTCGATATAGGACCGCGACATCGGAAAGCGAACGGCCCTCGTCGTGCAGACCCTTGAGGCGCTGGCAGACGAATGCGGCCTGTTCCCGCGAGTCCATCGTGGCCACGAGAAAAGGTTGCTCGCCGTCGGAGCGCGCGGGTTTCAGTTCCTTGTCGAAGTGACGGCCCTTGGGCTGGGCCGCGAGCACGCCGTTGGCAAATTGCAGGATTTGCGGTGTCGACCGATAGTTTGTCTCGACGTGGTAGATCTGCGTTCCCGGATGTCGGTCCGGAAACGTCATGATGTTTTCGAAATTTGCGCCGCGCCAGGTATAGATGCACTGGGCGTCGTCGCCCACGGCCATGATCTGGTGATGCGACGCCAGCAGGTCGATGATCTGCGACTGGAGGGTGTTCGTGTCCTGATACTCGTCGACGAGCACGTGCCGGAAACGCTGGCTGAGATACCCGCGAAGCTCGGCCGAACCCTGCAACAGCTCGAGCCAGTATTCGAGGAGGTCGTCGTAATCGGCCACCGCCTGCTTCTGCTTCCGCTCGCGATAGGCCTTCGCAAAGGTGGCGATGCGGTCGGTGATGGCGTCGTGCTGCGGAAAGGATTGGGTGATCGTCTCGGCAAACGGACGCTGGGTGTTGCGGGCAAAACTGATGATCTCGTGCAGCACCCCCGGACGCGGATGGGTCTTGTCCTTGAAGAAGGCCGGTTCGATCGCCTCGACCGTGTCGCGGAGGAAGCCGTCCGCCTCGTCGGCATCGAGAATCGTGAAATTCTTCGGCAGCGTGAGACCGTCGCCGTACATCCGCAGGATCTTGTGACCGATGTGATGGAACGTGCCGCCCCAGAAGCGGTGGCCGGGAATGCCGGTCAGATCCTCGACGCGATGCAGCATTTCCTTCGCCGCCTTGTTGGTGAAGGTGAGCAGCAGGATTTCGTGGGGGCGGGCGCCCTGCGACAGGAGATACGCGACGCGATAGGTGAGCGTGCGCGTCTTCCCCGAGCCGGCACCGGCCAGCACCAGCATCGGGCCGGGCGGTGCCGTCACGGCGGCAAATTGCTCGTCGTTCAGCTGCGCCCGAAAGTCGATCGGCGGGATGACAGGCGGGAGGCCGGTCGATTCACTGGGCAGCACGAAGTCCATGAATGGTCGAAAATGAAAGGACAGGGGAAGGGGCGGCGCAGCCGATAACAACCCGAAAAAATGCGTCCAAAAAATGCCCATTGTGGCGGGATGGATTCCCGCTTAAGTTCCGTTGCTGGTTCATCTGGACGCCCTCCCTTTCGCCATGGCCGAACTCGCCACAGAACCCACTCCGCCGGCGCGCGGCCACTCGTGGACCGCGGTGATTGGCGCTGGAGTCATTTCCAGCCTGGTTTTCCAGGTGCTGGAGGCGGGACTGATTCCGCTCGTGGGTGGCGGAAGCCCCTGGGGTCCGGCGCGAATGATCGCGGCCATCGTGCTCGGACGATCGGTCCTGCCCCCGCCGGCGACTTTTGCCTTGGCACCCGTAGTGACCGCATTGGTCGTGGATATTGCGCTCGCGATCATTTACGTGGCCGCCCTCAGCCTGATCGTTCGGCGGCTGTCGCTCAGTGCCGCTCTCGGCGTGGCGGCCGTTTTCGGCTTCGTGCTTTATTTCGTCAATTTTTATGGATTCACGATGTTGTTCCCGTGGTTCGTGATGGGGCGCAATTGGGTGACCATCTTCACGCACGTCGTTTTCAGCCTCACTGCCGTGTTCGCCTACCGCCGGCTGGCGCGACGTGGCTGACTCCTTCGCGGCGCCGATTTAGCGGACTCGACTCGCAGAGCAGCCCGGACAGGATCCCGCTGTGGTCCAGCATTCGCTCCATTTCCCGACCGGCGCCTTGGGGCAGTCAGTGGAGCACCTGTGGGTCGTGCGGGGATCGCTGGCGTCGCCGCTCCGTCAAATGCTGCTGCCGGACGGCGCGGTGACCTTGATGGTCAACCTCGGCGAGCCCCAGCGCCTCTGCGACCGCGCCGATGTCAGCCGCGGCACGCTTTATCGACGCAGCTGGGTCTCCGGCCAGCAACCGGGTCCGATCGTCATTCAACACGCCGGCCGGTGTCATCTCGCGGGCATCCGGTTCCGTCCCGGCGGCGCAGCGGCGTTGTTTCGGTTTCCGGTGACGGAGCTGACGGGTCAGGTGATCGAGCTCGAGGACATCTGGCGCGAGGAGGGTCAGCGATTGCGTGAGGAACTGGCGGGCGCGGCGGACGACGCGGATACGTTCCGGATTTTGCGATGCTGGTTGGAATCCCGACTTTCAGGGCCCGATCGGCGGGTCTCATTTGCCGCGGCAATGCTGCAACGCGGCGGAACCGGAGTGGGCCGGCTGGCGGCGGAAATGGGTTTCAGCCACCGTCATTTGGTCCAGATATTTTCCCACCAGGTCGGCCTGAATCCGAAATTGTTCGGTCGGGTGCATCGACTGCAACGGGTCATCCAAAAGATCGGCCTGCGCCGGTCCATCGACTGGGCGGAGGAGGCCGATGCCGCGGGATATTTTGACCAGCCGCACCTGGTCCGCGATTTTCGGGAGCTGGCCGGGCTGACGCCGACGGAATTTCTCGCCCGCCGCGGCCCATATGCCGGGTACCTCAATGTAGCCTAGTGAGGTTCGAAGAAAATGGACTTACCGCGGATGGCGCGGATTTCCCTGATAAATATTCGAGGATTGATCCGTGATATCTGTGAAATCCGTGGTCAAAAATTCTTCAGTGAACAGGTAAGATTTTTCCAAGACCAGGCGCCGATTTCCGGTAAGATATCGTCATCGATCGCACAATCTCTCTGCCAACCAATCCATGAAACTCCGTTCGTTTCTTCTGCCGTACTCAACCATCCTGGCCGTGCTGGCGCTTCGCGTCGCGGCGGCCGATTCCAAGCCGGTCGCGCCGCCGCCCATCACCGAGCTGGCCGGATTTGTCGGTGGCGTCTGGATGGGCGACCTGCCCCCGGAAAAGGACGGTCCGCAAATGCACATCGAACTGCGCTTCGCCTGGACGGATGACAAGCAGAGCCTGCGCTTCGAGTCGGCATTCGTGCGCGGGGACCGAAAATCGCCCTACGTCAGCGGCATGTATGCGTGGAATCCCGGAACGAAGAAATACGTCATCTTCTACACCGATTTCAGCGGCAGCCTCGTTCAGGGCCCGGTGGCCAAGGAGGACGACGTTCTCGTGCACGACCTGACGATTGTTGACGCCACCGGCAAGGCCGACGCGGCGCAGGTGCGTCTGCATCGGACCGGACCCGACGATTTCATCAACACGATCTTCGTGCGCAAGAACGACGCCTGGGAGAAATTCGTCGAAGTGCATTATCATCGCACTCCGTGAGGCGCGGGCTTCGTGAGCGGCGGGCGACCCTTGTGGCCGGCCGCACGGAACCCGATCAGAAATATTTGCCGCAAAAAGGCGCAAAATGCGCAAAAACCAGGGAAACCAGGTAGGGATCGATGTCCTCTGTTTGGACCGAAGACAAGGGTAACACTCAGACCGGAGACATGGGTAACACTCGGGGTTGGCGTGGCGAAGGGTTTTTTAGTCTTGGAGAGTGAGCCGAGCGGTGAGCTTACGGGCGAG
>DASZXI010000086.1:0-80428 GCA_035545955.1 Candidatus Didemnitutus sp.
AGAGGTCAGAGGTCAGAGGTCAGAGGTCAGAGGTCAGAGGTCAGAGGTCAGAGGTCAGAGGTCAGAGGTCAGAGGTCAGAGGTCAGAGGTCAGAGGTCAGAGGTCAGAGGTCAGAGGTCAGAGGTCAGAGGTCAGAAAATACGTTCAAATCGCCAAACGATCCTATCTGAATGAGAGCCTGCTGACACGGCTCGAATTCCGGATGCTCGCATCCGTCATCTGCCTGCTGACCGCGGATTGCTGATATCTATCCTGCAAACGTCGTGAGCAAGTCCGCGTAGATCTGGGCGGACTGCACGAGATCCTTCACCCGGGCACGTTCGTCAACGGCATGATAGTCGACGCCGCCCGGGCCGTAGCCGACCGTCGGAATGCGCAGATGCTGGGCGAAGAAATGCATGTCGTTGAAGCCGGTCGACACAGTTGGCACTGACGGGCGCCGCCGCACGCGGCCGACGCTGTCCTGCATTGCCTTGAAAAAGGGCGATGAGGGAGCGCTGTAGCACGAAAAATTCTCGGAGATCTTGTCGATCGTGATCGAGCAGCCGGGAATGCGCGCGGCCACGGCCTTGAGTTCCCGACGAAGATCACGCTCGGCGTCGCGAAGGTTTTCCACCGGCAGCACCCGGCGGTCGATCGTGAATGAACCCAGGGCCGGCACCGTGTTCACCTTGCCGCCGGTGCCGGACGAAAAGACGCCACCGAGGTTGAGCGTCGGCCGCATCATCTTCCCCTCGGGC
Source organism: Candidatus Didemnitutus sp. (assembly GCA_035545955.1). Lineage (GTDB taxonomy): Bacteria > Verrucomicrobiota > Verrucomicrobiia > Opitutales > Opitutaceae > Didemnitutus. The sequence continues at coordinate 741 of DASZXI010000086.1, forward strand.
GTCTTGAATTTTCGCCGCGCCAGGGTCCGCTTGTAACCGTCGAGGGCCAGCACGAGCGCCGACATTTTCTCGAGCGCGTTGACGCCTTTCTCGGGAGTTGAACCGTGAGCCGGCACACCGTGGACGTTCACGTTCAGCCACACGACGCCGTTGTGGCCGCAGCAAACGGCATCGCCTTCACCACCCTCCCCGACGATCGCGTAATCGGCGCGGAGGCGTCCGTGATCGACGACCCAGTTCGAGCCGAGAACGCTGTCCGTTTCCTCGTCGGCCGTGAATGAAATCTCGACGTTGCAACGCGGCGCCGTGCGCGTGGCGCGCAGTGCCTTGCAGGCGAAAACGATGCTGGCGATGGCACCCTTCATGTCCGCCGTCCCGCGGCCATAGATCCAGCCTTTCGCCGTTTCCGGATTGAAGGCGTCGCCAAACCGCCAGTCGCCGGACACGGGCACCACGTCGTAGTGGGCGTTCAGATGGACGGTCTTCTTCGCTCCGGCGTTCCAGAAGGCGATGACATTATATCGCGGAAAAGCCAGTTGGTCGGGCTGAACCTTGCGCTGTAGTTTGCGCGGAATCTCGATGCGCCGGACTTCGAATCCCAAGGCAGCAACCGACCGTGCCAAAAACTCCGTGCACGGGCCGTAATTCTCGCCGGGAGGGTTAACCGTCCGGAAGCGGATGAGCTGCTGTAAAAAGGCGACCAGGTCGGCTTCGTGGTCCAGGAGGTAGGTCGCAGGTGTCATGACTGAAAATACCGCTGGTAAATCAGCTTCAGGACCGTGAGGCCAGCCATCACGAGGAAAATCGGGCGGACGAATCGAGCGCCCCGCGTCACCGCCAGCGAGGCACCGATCCGGCCTCCTATAAGCTGCCCAGCCGCAAGGGTTAACCCAGGAATCAGCAGGACGTTTCCGGCGAGCGCGAACACGGTCAGGGCCGACGCGTTGCTGGCAAAATTCATGACCCGGGCGTGGGCTGAAGCGCGGACAAAATTGAGGCCCAGAAGAAGTACGAACGCGAAGGTCCAGAATGACCCGACACCGGGGCCGAAAAACCCGTCGTAGAAGCCCAGCAGCGGACCGAAAAGGAGATAGAACGGGCCAGATTTAAGTTTCTGTTCGCGGCTGGCGGTGCCCAGGGTCGGACGGAAAACCATGAACGCCACGATGGCGGCGAGCAACCAGGGGATGAAATGGCCGAGAAAATCCGACGGCAGCCTTGATGCGGTCCACGCGCCGCCCACGGCGGCGATGGCGGTGACGGCGATCCCGAGTCGACATTCGCCGAGACTGACGGCGCCCTGGCGGTCGTACCACCAGGCGGAAGAAGCGGTGCCGAAGGCGGCGCCGAGTTTGTTTGTCCCGAGGACGATCGGGGCGGGCATCCCGGTGGCCAAAAGCACCGGCACCATGATCAATCCGCCGCCACCGGCGATGGCGTCCACCGTGCCGGCCACCAGTCCGGTGAAGAAGAAAAGGACGTAGTGAAGGGCGTGGAAGTCGGTCATGGACGGCCGCGGAAACCGTTGCGGCCAGATTGGGCCGGCACAATGTGGACTCGATGGAGTCGTTGCAAAGCCTCATCCGCCGTCTCGAGCTCCAACCGCTTCCGCGCGAAGGAGGCTGGTTTCGCCAGTATTTTCTCAGTCCGGAACGAGACGCTCGCGGTCGTCCGGTTCGCTCGGTGATCCATTTTGTCATTGCACCAGGGAATTTTTCGGCGCTGCACCGGCTGGCGACGCCGGAGGTCTGGATGTTCGTCGACGGTGCTCCGGTCGAGCACTTTCAGTTGTTGGCCACTGGAGAGGTTCAGCGGACCGTTTTGGGGCGCGAGACGCGAGCAGGCGAACGCAAGAGTGTCGAAGTCCCGGGAGGAGTCTGGCAGGGCGCGAGGACATTGGGAGTGTGGTCGCAGCTCGACTGCGCCATGACGCCTGCCTGGCTGGAGGAGGAATTCGAACTCGGCGAGCGCGACCAACTCCATCGGGAGTATCCGGCCCACGACACGCTGATTTCCGAACTGACGCGGTGACCCTCGGGTGGAACGCTTTGTCCTCAATGCGTTAACGCAATTGTGGCCAACCGGATCCATCGGCTCGAAGTCCGCCACGAATTCATCGGCAACCCAGGACACCTCCAAACATAGCCTGTCCCTTCATGGGTTATCCGCGACACTCCTGGAATCTAATAGCCTCTGCTTCGGTCCATAGTCTGTCCCTGTTTGGTGTCGCGCCGTTTGGGATCGGAAGGGCAGGAGCCTGCTGCTTGCAGGCGATAAAAGCGCCAGGATTCACAACTCCCTCGCTGGCAAGAAGGCTCCTACGTCCGCCTCATGGACAATTTAGCCGGCCGAGTGCGCCAAACGCAGTCTGTCCCTGTTTGCGCCGAATTGCCTGCTAGGAGGCTCCTGACTCGGTTACGTGGCTGGACGCCAACACAGCCTGTCCCTCTAACAGTGATCTTCGCCTGCAAGCGGTTCCTGCCACCGCTTCATGGACGCGTCAGCCGGTCGAGTTGCACCAAACACAGTCTGTCCCTGTTCGCGCATCCCTGTTCGCGCCGTCCGGAACGCCGGGACTTCCGAACGCCATCGGTCCGAACATAGCCTTGTCCCCGTATTGAGGCACCTTTTGGGTGGGCCGTGACCAGGTTGTCCGCCCGGCGGTTTGCGAAGAGGCACGCTCACTCCCGGTTACCTTTGACAGGCTGACGCCGCTGGCGCAGGATCGCGGATATCATGGCGTTAGCCGACATGCGCAAGGATTATGGCCTCGCCGGTCTGACCGAGAAGGATCTCGCGAAAGACCCGTTTCGCCAATTCGAGCGCTGGTTTCAGGAAGCGGAAGCGGCGAAGGTAACCGAGCCCAACGCCATGGTGTTGAGCACCATAGGACGCGACAACCGGCCGAGTTCCCGCACGGTGCTACTCAAGGGATTCGACGGCCGTGGATTTGTCTTTTACACGAACTATGACAGCCGGAAGGCGCGCGATCTGGATTTTCAGCCGAATGCGGTCGCCGTTTTCCCGTGGATCGCGATGGAGCGTCAGGTGATCGTGGAAGGATCGGTCAAGAAGACCTCGCGCGAAGAGTCGGAGGTTTATTTTCATTCGCGCCCCCGGGCCAGCCAGCTGGCGGCCTGGGCATCCCCGCAAAGCGTGCTGATCGCCAGCCGCACGGTGCTCGACGAGAGTTATCGCACGATGGAAAAGAAGTTCGCCGATCAGGAAATTCCGCTGCCCCCCAACTGGGGTGGCTTTCGCATCGATCCGACGAGCGTCGAATTCTGGCAGGGCCGGCGGAGCCGGCTGCACGACCGCCTGCGCTATCGACGCGAAACCTCGGGCGATTGGGTGGTGGAGCGCCTCGGTTCCTGACGCAATGGCCGGGACGCGGAAGAAATCACCTTCGCCGGCAAAGGTCCGGGCGCCGCTCGAAATCGAGGCGGTGTCGCGGGCGTTGGAATTTATCGACGACGCCGTGGTCATCACCCGCGACGCATGGGAAAGCGCCGGCGTCGAGATTCTGTGGGCCAACCGCGCCTTCGCGAAGCTGACCGGTTATCCCGCGGGGCGAATGACGGGAAAAAATACGCGCGTGCTGCACGGGCCCAAAACGGAACTGGCACTGCGCACGTCGCCGGGCTGGGCCGAGTCCGGCGAAGGATGGCTGCATCGTCGGGACGGAGAGGCCTTTTATGCGTCGTGGAATTTCAGTCCGATCGGAGCACGCGATGCGGCCGGCGGCTTCCTCATCGGCTTCTATCGGGACCGGTCCGAGATGCACCAGGTCGAGGAGGCACTGCTGCATTCGCAGAAACTGGATGCCATCGGGCGCCTGGCAGGCAGCGTCGCCCACGACCTGAACAACCTGCTGTCGATCATCAACGGCTACTGCGAGATCACGACCACCAAGCTCGCCTCCCAGCCGACCGCGCAAAAGGATCTGGTCGAGGTGCACCAGGCCGGCCTCAAGGCGGCCGCGATCACGCGGCAGGTGCTCGACTTCAGTCGCCGCCAGGACACCGAGGCCTGCGTGGTGAACGCGAACACCCTGATCCGCGAAATCGCCGGCATGATCGGGCGGCTCATGGGTGAGCGCGGGAAAGTGGAACTTCGCCTGGCGTCCGACCTCGGCAACATGCGCATCGATCCGACGCAATTCCAACAGATGCTTCTCAATCTCTGCTTCAACGCGCGCGACGCGATGCCGGACGGCGGCAAACTGACGGTGCGCACGTTCCGTCAGGACCGCGACGCAACGGATGAGCTGCTCTCGGGCGGCTGGGTGGTCGTGCAGGTGACGGACACCGGCGCGGGCATGACCGCGGCCGTGCGCAAGCGGATCTTCGAGCCGTTCTTCACCACGAAACGGCGCGGCACGGGCCTCGGACTTTCCACCGTGATGGGCATCGTCAAGCGCGCGGGCGGGCAGATCTCCGTGCAGAGCGCGGTCCGTTCCGGGACAACCTTCGAGATGCGTTTCCAGGAAACCGCCGAACCGGAGCAATCTATCGGCGGGGCCACCGCGACCGTGCCGCCGCCGAGCGAAGGCATCTGGCTGGTCGAGAGCGACCTTTTGCAACGGAAGATGATGTCGGGCATCCTGGCGATCGACGGGTACCGGTTGAACGAGTTTTCGAGTCCCACGGAAGTCTTTGACCAGGATCCCGCCGGACGCCCTGCTCTTCTGGTGATCGACGGCGCGGCGCCCCGTGCGATCGAACTCGTGCGCTGGTTGCTTACGCGCAACCGGGAGCTGCGGGTGCTGGCGCTGGCCGGGGAAATGCCGCCGGCCGTGGTGAAGGACCTGCCGGCCCGCTCAGTCGGCCATTTGCCGAAACCATTCGCGCTGCGCGCGCTTCTGCGGGAAGTGCGGGGTTTGTTGGACGGCGACCGGTAATGAAATTGCCTCCGCGGCGGCGCCCTTCTACGGGTTGAGCAGCCGTATGGAGGCTTCCGCCATCTCGTCCATCCTCCGGCCCGGCCAGCGCGCGCTGGCGGCCATCGTCTTCACCGACGTGGTCAGCTTCAGCGCGCGAATGCAGGACGGCGAGGAACGGACGCTCAAACTGCTCGAGCGGGATTTCGCGACCATGCGCGAGTTCTGCCGCCAGCACGACGGCGCCGTGTTGAAGACGACCGGCGATGGCCTGCTGATGTATTTTTCCAGCGCGGTCCAGGCCGTCGCCTGCGCCCTGACGATCCAGCGGCATTTCGCGGACTGGACCAAGAATAGGCCGGCCAACGAGGTCCTCTCCCATCGCGTCGGCATCCATCTGGGCGACGTCTTCGTGAGCGAGCAGGACGTGATGGGCGACGGCGTGAACATCGCGGCCCGCCTCCAGGCCGAGGCGCGGCCGGGCGGCATCTGCATTTCGCAGACCGTGTACGATGTGGTGAAGAACAAGCTCGAGCTGCACGTGACCAGCCTCGGTCCGCGCGAGTTGAAAAACATGGCGGAGTCGATCCACGTCTATCGGCTGCTTCTCGATGCGCAGTCGCTGCGCGCCGCGCAGACCGCGGAAATGGCCGAGCGCGTATCGGACGCCATGCGCTCGGTGACGCCCGGTCTCGGCAAGTTCAAGACGTGGTGGCTGCGCCCGGCCGTGCGCCTCACGTCCGTGGTAGTCCTGATCGCCCTGCCGATCGCGGCACTGGCCTGGCTCTGGCACGCCCACGCGCTCGCGAGCCGGCAGTCCGCGGAGGCCGACACCGTGCGCGCGGCTATCGCTGCGATCATCGCGAATCCGCCGGCCAACGCCAACCGCGACGTGGAGGAGTTGAATCGTGCCGTGGCGGAGGACTCCCGTCCGGCCCGTCGGATCCGCAGCGACTTTCTCGACAGTTACAATTTCGCCGCCCTGGTTCGCTTTCTCCGCGCGCCACCGATCGAGGGCGGTCCGCTGAAGCCTCTTCCCGCGCTGCAGAAATCCGCCGAGCAAATGGCCGCGGCCAAAGGATGGATGATCGCGGAGTTGCAGGGCTACACCCAGGAACAGCCGCTGCGCATCTACGAGCTGTCCGGCACGGCGCCAAAGGAGCTGCATGTTTTCACCGAGATCGACCGCCGTCTCTATTTTGTCTGGGGCGGCGCGGTGCTCGCGCGTGACTGGTCCGACGTGAAACCCGCGTGGGTCGCGGCCGTGCTGGTCGGCACGATGCGCAATGCCCACACACCGCCCGATCCACAGGTGGTGAACGGTGCGCTCGCGTTTGCCCGCATCTACGGCGAAAACGAAATCGCCTCGGCGTTGATCTCCCGGCATCCGCACGTCCCGCCGCGTTGAGCGAACGGTGGAACCGGACCTCCGGGCCGGTTGGTTCGAGATTGGGCGAGGTTGCCGGACGTGGGCGTGTCGAGGGTCTGCTCCGCCGCTGCCCGAGGTGTTACCGATGTCTCCGAACACCTGTTGTCCTTGTCTCCGGTCCATTTGGTTCCCAAGACGCTTCAACGCGTCGAGAACGACGCGTTCCACCTTGTCGGCATTCGCCCGACAATCCCGGATTGCACTCGTGAACGCTCTGCCGCCAACGTCAGGGCATGAAACTCCACGTCCTTCCGACCCGCAGCGGCGCGGCGGCCGAGAACATGGCGCTGGATTTCCTGCTCCTGCAGCGCTACCCGGGAACCGAGGCACGGTTTCGTCACTATGAATGGCGGCGGCCTGCCTGTACGTTCGGATTCAGCCAGAAAATCGAATTCGTTCGCGCGCATTTGCCGGCAGACAACCTGGATCTGTGCCGTCGTCCCACCGGAGGCGGCATCGTCGATCACCGGAACGACTGGACGTACTCGTTGGTCATTCCGCGCGGATATCCCCTGTACGACGAGGCCGCGCCGCTGTCGTATCGGCTCGTGCATGAGGCGGTCGTGGGCGCGCTCATCGCCTGCGGACAACCGGCCGGCCTGCAGCCGACGCGTCCCGAACCCGGCGAAGCGGCGGAACCGGGTCCGGCCGGCGTGTGTTTTCAGCGCGCGGAAATTCACGATGTCGTGAATCCCGAGACCGGGGCCAAGATCGCCGGAGCGGCGCAGAAGCGGAACAAGAACGGACTGCTGCTCCAGGGATCACTCGAGAAGGCCACGATTCGCGAAATCGACTGGGAACGGTTTGCGCAGCAACTGGCCGACGCGCTCGCGCGGTGCCTGCGCACCCAGGTGTCGGAAGTGCCCTGGCCCGATCTCGATGAGTCGGAGGTCGACGGGCTGACCGAACAATATTCGTCGCCGGAGTGGCTGGAATATCGGTAAGCGGTTACGAGATCGCCCTTGGACTCGCCGCCGTCCGTGTCATAACCGGTCGGCATGACGTCGATCCGTTGGGCGTACCTGGTTGCGAGTTTGATCTGTCTGGTTCCGGTCCGGGCCGCTGAAAAGCATCCGATCACGCCGCAGGATCTCTGGCTGGTGAAACGAGTCGGCGGGCCGAAGCTCTCGCCGGACGGAAAGCAGGCGGTTTTCACTGTGCAGGAGTGGTCGATTGAGAAAAACAAGAGCACGACCAACCTGTGGCTGGTGGCGATCGCCGATGGCACATTGCGCCGCCTCACGACGGCGACCGCCGGCGACACCGCTCCCACCTGGAGTCCCGATGGCAGTCGCATCGCATTCATTTCCCGTCGCGGGGACGACGAGGTGGCGTCGCTGTACGTGATGCCCGTCGACGGCGGCGAACCGGAAAGGATCCTCGAGTTGCCCTACGGGGTCGCCACGCCGCGATGGATGCCGGACGGCACCGCGATCGTCGTGGCAACCACCGTCATTCCCGAGCTCGTCGGTGCCTGGTCGAAATCCGATCTCGCGGCCATGAAGGCCGAGGCCAGGCGCCGGCGTGAATCCAAGATGACCGCGCATGTCACCGAGAACCGGCAATACCGCTTCTTCGATCACTATCTGCCCGACGACGTGGCGAACCGTCTGCTCAAGGTGGACGTCGCCACCCACAAGTTTGTCGATTTGACGCCCCAGTCCGCACGCACCTTCCGGCCCAACGGCGAGATCGAATACCGGATCGCCCCGGATGGGAAACACCTGGCGCTCGTGATGAACAGCACGCCGCCGCCGTTTCGCGATTTCCTCAATGACGACATTTTTCTTCTCCCCACGGATGGTTCCGGCACCAGCGAAAACCTCACGGCTGAAAACCGCGGGGATGACGGTTCGCCGGTGTTCTCACCCGACGGCAGGTCGCTGGTCTTTGCCCGGCTCGAGACACCGTACTACAGCGGCGAATTTCGTCATCTGTGGCGGCATGACTTCGCCACCGGCAAGAATCAGCCGCTCACGGCCGGCACCGATCTGTCCTTCGACGACATCGTGTTTTCACCCGACGGGCGGACGCTTTGGCTGACGGCGGAGAACAAGGGCGTGGTGCCGGTTTTCCAGATGAACGCAGCCGGGGGTGAACCGAAATCGATGTTCGGGGACGGAACGTCGGGCGAACTCGATGTCGGTGCAAACACGGCGGTCTGGTTGAACGACACCACGAGCCGGCCGGGCGAGATATTTGTCCTCGATCGGGCGACGGGTGCGGTGCGCCAGCTGACGCACGTGAACGACGAGCTCGTGGCCCGACTCGACGTCGGAAGGGTCGAAAGCTACTGGTTCACCGGCGCGCACGATGAGCAGATTCAGGGCTGGCTCGTTTACCCGCCGGGCTACGATCCGAAGAAAACGTACCCGCTCGTTCAGCTCATGCACGGCGGCCCGCACACGATGTGCCGGGACAGCTGGAGCTACCGCTGGAACACGCATGTTTTCGCCGCGCCGGGCTACGTCGTGACGTGGGTGAACCGGCACGGTTCGACCGGTTTCGGTCAGAAGTTTTCGCAGAGCATCCTGAATCAGTGGGGCGACATGCCTTTCGAGGACATCATGCGGTCGACGGATTTCCTGCTGAAAAAACTGCCGAACCTGGACGCGAAGCACCTGGCGGCGGCGGGCGGCAGCTATGGCGGTTATATGGCCGCTTGGGTGCTCGGACACACGGATCGCTTCCAGTGCCTGATCGACCACGCCGGTGTGAACGATTCCTACGCGCAGTACGCCACGGATGTGCCGCACGGATTTCCGGAGGTCATGGGCGGAAAGCCGTGGGACAACCTCGAAGGCATGCAGCGGGAGAACCCGATGTTTTATGCAAAGAATTTCAAGACGCCGACGCTGATCATCCACAACGAACTCGACTACCGTGTGCCCTACGGCAACGGACTCGAGCTTTACGGCGTGTTGCAGACGATGGGCGTGCCCACGCGGCTGGTGGTGTTTCCCAACGAGAATCACTGGGTGCTTTCGCCGCAGAACGCGATCTACTGGCACTGGGAAATGCAGAACTGGCTCAGCCGTTACATCGGCGGCAAGCCGTCGATCGAGAAGCCCGTCTTCGACGGCGAAGCGAAAGCGCCTTCGTCATGACTTGTTGTAGGGCGGGGTCTCCGAACCCCGCCAAGACCATCGAACAAGCTCCCACGAAACTTCACGAAGAGAAGGATCGAAGAAGACTTCTTTCCGTGTCGTCAGTGTGTTCCGTGGGCACTCTGGGTTGTGTGAGTCATTCGCGGGGATTCGTTTTGGCGGGGTTCGGCGACCCCGCCCTACACCCGACGCAACGTGATCACGCACTCCAGGTGCCGCGTCTGCGGAAAGAGATCGAACGGTTGCACGCGCGTGACGGCGTATCCCGCGGCGAGAAACGATTTCAGATCGCGCATCTGTGTGGCGGGATCGCAGGAAACGTAGACCACTCCGCGCGGGCCGAAGTTGAACAGCTGTTGCAGGAAGGATTCGTCACAGCCGCGGCGAGGCGGATCGATGATCACCGCAGTGTCCGCCGGCGAAAACGTCAGGCCGGAAAAAATGGCGGACGCGTCGCCGGCGATGAAGGTGGCGTTGCCGATGCCGTTGGCCGCGGCGTTTTCACGGGCAAAGCGAATCGACGACTCGCTGATCTCCACGCCGGCGACCCCGGCGAAACGCGAGGCGCACGCGAGGGCGAAGAGACCACTGCCGCAGTACGCATCGACGAGATGTTGCGCTCCGGTCGCGGCCGCCTCGTCGCGCACGTGGCGAACGAAGGCGGGCAGGATGAAGGGGTTGTTCTGAAAAAAATCCCGCGCCAGAAACCGCAGTCGCAGCGGGGTGCCGGCGTCGAGCGGGATTTCCTCGGTGATGACTGCGTCGTAGTCGGTCGTCACGCCTTCGCTGGCTTCGCGCAAGAGGAGCGTCGCTCCGCGTTGGTACTCGCCGGTGGCCATGCGTTCCCGCGCCCGCTCGCGCACCGCGGGCAGCTTTTCGTTGATCGCGTCGGTGGCAATGGGGCAATGCGGAACATCGACGATGTCGAAGCGGGATCCCTGTTTCAGAAATCCGATCGGAGTCTGACGCCGACCGCCGGCCGTGGCGTCTTTGGGCAGCGAAGGCCCAGGCGCTCCGTCTTTGCCCACCTGGAAATGCGGGGTGATTTTTGACCGGTAGCCAAAGGTGCGTGGCGAGGGCACGACCGGGCTCACGACGAATTCGAGTCCCGCCATGTGTTGCAGGAGTTCACGGACCTGTCGCTGCTTCCAAAGCAACTGCTCGGAATAGTCCAGATGCTGGTACTGACAGCCGCCGCAGCGTCCGAACAACGGGCAGGTCGGTGCAATGCGCTTGGGCGAGGGAGAGAGGACGGCGATCAGATCGGCCTCGGAATAGTTCGCGTGATTGCGGAAGACCCGTGCGCGGACCCGCTCGCCGGGCAGGGTGAAGGGGATCATGACGACCCAGCCACTTTGCGGTTGGGTCGGCTGAGAGCTGAGGGCTGAAAGCTGAGAGCCGGATAGCACGGCACGACCCAGCCCCACGCCGTGATTGGTCAGCGTGGAGATTTCCAGCTCGATCTCGGCGTGATACGGAAAGGGATGGTCGTTGAACTTCTTTCTAACCACAGAGGCACAGAGGACACAGACTTTTCAGGATTTGCCTAGTCTGAATTCTCCGTGCTCTCTGTGTCTCCGTGGTTCAATCCGAGCGCATCACCAGCCTCCAGAATCCGCGCATCAAGCAGCTGGTGCGGCTGCGGGAGCGTCGTGCCCGCGATGAGGCCGGCTTGTTTCTAATCGAAGGATACCGCGAATTGCGCCGGGCCCTCGAGCGCCAGGTCGTGCCGGTGGAGGTGTATTTTTGCCCGGAATGGTTTCTCGGCGAAAACGAAACGTCATTGCTGGAGACGGCCCGGGCGGCCGGTGCCGCGCTCTTCGAGCTTTCGAAGGAGGCCTTCGCCAAATGCTCCTATCGTGACCGACCCGACGGCCTGCTGGCGGTGGCGAGACAGTGGAAGCGCACCCTGGCGGACCTTCCGGCCGGCAAAGAAGGGAAGCCGCCATTCCTGCTTGTCGTCGAATCGATCGAGAAGCCGGGCAACCTCGGCACCATTCTGCGCAGTGCCGATGCCGCCGGCGTCGACGGAGTCATCGTCTGTGATGCCGTCACCGACATCTTCAATCCGAACGTGGTGCGGTCATCGACCGGCGTCCTGTTTTCGGTCCCGGCCGTGGTGGCGGAATCGGCCGAAGTCCACGCCTGGCTGCGTGAGCGCCGCATCCGGATTGTGGCCACCACTCCCGCCGCGACGAATCTTTACAGTGCGACCGATTTGGGTGGACCGCTCGCCATCGTCATGGGCAGCGAACAATACGGGCTGAGCGAGTTTTGGCTGAAACAGAGCGATGCCACCGTGAGGATTCCGATGGCCGGCCAGGCCGATTCATTGAATGTCGCGATGGCGACCATCATCACCCTGTTCGAAGCGGTGCGGCAGAGGGGTTGATGTAGGGCGGCATCGCCTGCCCTGAGCCCGTCGAATGGGCCGAATGCCGCCTTGGCGCGCCCGGCGGTCGCGCCCCACCTTACGGCGGTAGGAGCGGCTTTACGCCGCGAAGGTGGAACGCGTTGTCCTCAACGCGTTTTAGCGCCTTGGGGGACAAGCCGCCCCACCATTCGGAGGTCTTGGCGGCATTCGGCCCCGCCCCGCCAAAGCCTTGGCGACGGCGGGCGATGCCGCCCTACATTCGTAGCTGCTCGATCAATGCCCGCGTACCCTTCGCCATGGTCACTCGCGGCGCGTAACCGAGATCGCGGCGCGCCGCGGAGATGTCGAACCAATGGTCGGTCGCCAGTTCGTGGGCGACGAAACGGGTCATCGGAGGTTCGCCGCGCAGGCGCAGGCACCGCCAGATCGTCTCGAGCATGAATCCGGCGCGAGCGGCCGCGTCGAGCGACACGCGTTTCGTGACTTCGGGAATACCGACGGCCCGCAGCAATTCGTTGATCCAGTCCCAGAGGACCACCGGTTCGCCGTTGGTGATGAAATAGGCCTTGCCCGCGGCGGGCGGCAAAGCGGGCTGAGAGTTGAGAGTGGAGGGTTGAGGGCTCAATTCCAGCGCCCGCTCGGCGAGGAGGTGCGCGTCGACCACGTTCTCGATGTGCGTGCAGTCGACGCGATTCCTTCCTTCGCCGATGATTTTCAGGCGGCCACGGCGCGCCCGAGCGAGCACGCGCGGAACGAGATTGGCATCGCCCGGCCCCCACACCACGTGCGGACGCAACGCCACGGTCAGGAATTCGGGAGCGCTGGCTCCGAGCACGATCTTTTCCGCGGCCGCTTTGCTCGTGGGATACGCCGTCGGGGCCGAGGTGCACAGGGGCGCGGACTCATCGATACCGGCGAGGTCGCGGCCCGAATAAACGACGCTGGGCGAACTCGTGTATACGAAACGCCGGACCTCCGCGGAGCGCGCAGCCGCCAGGAGGTTTTGCGTTCCGGTGACATTGACGCGAAAAAACTCGGAGGCGGGACCCCAGACACCGACCCGTCCGGCGACATGGAAAATCGTGCCGGCGCCCATGCACCCCCGGTGCAGCGCGGGCAGAGTGTCAAGATCACCGGCGATCACTTCCGCGCCGAGGGCCGCGAGATCGGGCAGTGGACGTCGGGATAGCACGCGCACGGCGCGGCCATTTTCGAGAAGCCGGCGGGCCAGTTTGCCGCCGATGAAGCCGCTGGCGCCCGTGACGAAGACAGGATCGGCATTCATGGATCGGGCGGCTCCCAATATTTCGCGGTGGCGGCCCAGCGCGTCAGCGTCAGACGGTGGATCTTGGCGTTGTGGCGGACGTCGACGGGAAACGAGGGATGGAAGAAAAACTTCCGGATGGGCGTGACGAGTCTGTTCGACCGCGCGACTTCGCGCAGCGCGGCGGCGAGCTCGCGGCCAGCCAATTCGGGATGGGTTGGCTCGACGACCAGCGCGGGCTCCTGCCGACCCGGATTTCCGAGACCGATCAGGGCGCAACGACGGACCCCCACCACATCGCGAAAGAATTGTTCGCAGGGCTCGGTATCCATCACGCCGTTGGCGGTTTCGACCCGCTCCGCCAGCCGGCCGCAAAACCACAGACGTCCGTCGGCATCGATTCTTCCCGCGTCACCCAGACGATGCCAGACGAGCGTGCCGTCGAGAATCTTCGCCGCCGCGGTGGCCTCGGGGCGGGCATCATAGGACTTGGTGGTGGTGGGCCCCGTCGCGATGATTTCGCCGATCTCCTCCGGCGCCGCATCGACCAGGCTGCCGATGGAGGTGATCGGGCCGGCTACGGGACGGATGATGCGCACGCAATTGCCGGGAAGAGGCCGCCCGACCAGGGTGCCATATCCGAGGCGGCTTTCGAAATCGCGCGACGACACGGAGGCCACGGGAAGCATCTCGGTCGCGCCGTAGGGACTGTGAAGTCGCCCATTTGGAATGACCTTGGAGGCATCGTCCCACAAGGATGCCGGAACCGGGGCACCGGCACACAGCACGCGGCGAAGGGAGGGCAAGGTCACTCTCCGAGCCAGGCAATGATCTACGATCTTGCGCCACAAGGTCGGCGATCCGAATGACATCGTCACATTTTCCTGGCGAATCGCGGCGACGATGTGTGCGGGATCGAGCGAGCCCGGGCGGCTGGGATCGAAATGCGGGATGACCGAAGTGAGTCCGAGCGCGGGAGCGAAGAGCGCAAAGATCGGCAGCAGCGGCAGGTCGACCTCCCCCGGTTCAATTGTATAGGCCTCGCGAATCATCCGCACCTGGGCGTCGAACATTCCGTGTTCATAGCACACCCCTTTCGGCGCGCCGGTGGAACCGCTCGTGAAGAGAATGGCGGCGAGTTCACTGGGCCGAGTGTCGGCGGCGTCCGGAATCGGCAGGGTGTTCGCGGGGGCGCAGGCGGTGGTCGATCCGCTGACCCAGATCCGGACCTCGACCGAGCGGAACGCGGGGCGGAAAACACGGCTCAGAATCTGGGCGGTGGGGATGCCCAGGAGCACCCGGGGTTGCGCGCTCGCGACACAACTTAAAAAGTTTTTCCGTCCCATTCCGGGGTCGATGATAATCGGCACGGCACCCAGCTGGAAAAGGGCGAAGGCCGATGCGATGAGCGGCAAACCCTGACGAACCATGACCAGGACGCGGTCTCCCCGACGGACTCCGCGATCGGAGAAGCGGGCCATCCACGCCTCCACTTCGAGATTCAATTCGCCGTACGAAAGGGTCAGGTATCGGATCGAACTGCCGGCGCGCTTTCCGTCAGGCACCTTGATCGCGGCCTGTTCGGGCCGGCGGGCTGCCATCAACGGCAGATGGCGGGCGATGTTGGCAGACTCAGCCACGGACAGGGATTCAGCCGGAACGATTCAGTCGAGAAGTCGGGCCACAGGGCGAGAGAGCGAACTGAACGGTGCGCCACATCCGGTGAATCGAATATACTCAGTTTGCATTCGGGGGCTCGGTCCCTCAACGCTCAACATTCAACCCTCAACTTCGTGATTCCGGCTCAGCCTTGCCAGCCGGGCTCGGATTTGAGCAGGCCCGCCTGCCACGGCAGCAGGGCCTCGTCGATATTGGAAGGATTGCGGGAAATCTGCACCAGCTGCGAACGCGTGGCGATGAGCGTCGGATCGAGATTGAGCCCGGCGGCGATGCGGTCGCGCACGGCCTTCAGGCGGTCCTGGCGGGCGAGTTCGTTCGGCGTCAGGGGTGCGTAGTCGCGGCGTCGCTCGCGGCGCGGCAGCGACGAGGGATCGATGGCGTAGCCCTCGCGAACGGCGTCGGCCAGACTCGGAAACAACCGGTCGTGGCGGCGCCCGAGATTCACCTGTATGGCCTGGTCCGCCGGCGCGCCTTCTTCGGCCGCGCGGGCGATCCGCATCAGCAATTCGTTGCCGGTGACCTTGAACGGCGGCGTGTTGAGTTTTTCGGCCCAGCCTTCGCGCCAGCGCCAGACGGTGAAAAGCACCGAAAGTCCGCGACCCCGCAATTTTTCCGAGCCGCCGATGCGCCACGCCAGGTCGTCGGCGCCCGCGAAACCCTCGCGTGCGACCGCGATCTGCCACTGGCATTTCTGCGTGAGCCAGTCGAGCCGGCCAAGCGGACGAAGCTTTTCCGTCAACGCATCGCGTAGCGCCGGCAGGTGAAAAACGTCGAGCGCCGCGTAGTCGAGAAGATCCTTGATCAACGGGCGCTTCGACCAGTTGGCCTTCTGGTGATCCTTGTCGAGCTGGATGCCGAAGAACTGCTCGAGTAGCGCGGCGAGGCCGAAGCGGGGAATGTTGAGCAGCTGCGCGGCAAACATGGTGTCGAACAGGCTGCGCGGGTGAAAATCGCACAGTTCGCGCAGCAGGCGCAGGTCGTAGTCGCTGCCATGCATCACGAGATGACGCTCCTCCAGGCGCGGCCAGAGCTCCTTGAGCGGAAGATCGGCCAGCATATCGACCAGGTAGATTTCGTTGCCGGCGAGAATCTGGAGCAGGCAGACCTTCGTGCGGTAGCGGAAAAGATTGTCGGCCTCCGTGTCCAGCGCGACCTCCTTGACCCGGTCGAGGGCGGCGTAGAGAGGTCCCAATTGGTCGGGATGGGAAACGAGCTGGTAATGCGGGATGGATTTCAAGCGGCAGTCCGTTTCAGTTGTCCCACGCGGAAAGAAAAACGTCAATCAGCTGCGGCAGGTCCGCGCTGTAGCCGCCTTCGAGGATGGCAGCGGTCGGGCGCCCGGCCTGACGTAGCCACCGGCCCATTTCCGCGAAATCGTCGGCCTCGAGCGTCATCTCGGTGATGGGATCCTGCGCGTAGGCATCGAAGCCGGCGGAGACGAGGATGAGATCGGGCTGGAAGGCCAAGACCGCTTCCCAGCTTTTTGCCAGGGCATCGCGGTGACGTTCGCGCGGAGCATGCGGCGGCACCGGAAAATTCCGGCAGGTAGCCGTCGAGCGGGTTCCCGTGCCGGGATAGCCGGGATATTGATGCACCGAGGCAAACAGAAAGCCGGCCCGATTTTCGAGAATGTCCTCGGTGCCGTTGCCATGATGAGCGTCGAAATCCCACACGGCCACGCGAGCCCCACGGGAAGAGGCGTCGAGCGAGGCGAGCGCGATCTGATTCAGATAACAGAAACCCATCGCCCGGTCGCGGGTGCAATGATGGCCCGGAGGGCGCATGAGTGAGAAAACCTTTCGCCCCTGGCTGGCGAGCCGGGCGGCATCGAGCGCAGCCCCGACGGCGCGGCGGGCATGGTCGGCGATGCCGGGAAAATAAGGCGTGTCGTCGTCGATGTCCGGCGGCCGGCCGATCCGAGCCAGCAACGCGGGCGAATGTCCGGCCAGGAGAATGGAGTCATCCGCGGACGACGGCAGCTGCCACGGCCAGTCGGGATGCTCTTTCTTGAGATGGGCGGCGGTGCGGGTGACCCGGGAAGGCTGCTCCGGGCGCATCGCGGAGCCATATTCAGCGCAACGGGAATCGTGCAGGATTATCATCTCGGTTCGTCCGCCCACGGACGTAAGGGAAACAACTGGAAAAAACCCGAATCTCCGAACGCAGCAAGGCTGGATTGTCCGAGAGGATTCCATCGACGCCCGTTCTGGCCAGGCGGCGCATCGCGGTTGGCCGATTGACCGTCCAGGTCCAGACCGCGAATCCGTGCGATTGGAATCCAGCGACCCAGTTACGACTCGGAATGGAACGATGATTGACGCTCAGGCCGATGGCGCGGCAGAGGAGAAGCTGACGAAGGAGCGCGGTCGTCGAAGAGCGTCCTTCGGTGATGACCATGCGCGGAATCTTGGGCGCCAAAGCTTGGGCTTTAGCGAGCAACAACATTTCGAATGAGCCAATGATCACGCGGCGGACTGCGCGGGCGGCGCGAATGGCGGTCACGACTTTCCAGACGTTCACACCGCGCTTTAGTTCGATTTGCACGCGCGCCTGCGGCGTCACGGTCCGCAGGACTTCGACCAGCCGTGGAATGGGCTCGTGTTTTCGCACCCTGAGTTGGCGCACCTTGGCCCAGGATAGTTTCGAGATGCGTCCGGCGAATCCGGTGAGCCGCCGGGTATCGGTGTCGTGAAACACCACCGGCACGCCGTCGCGGGTTGTGTGGACATCGAGCTCGATGGCGTCAACGCCGACCGCCAGCGCTTTCCGGAAGGCCCGCAGGGTGTTCTCCGGTGCGTCGATGGACGAGCCTCGATGGGCAATGATCAGGGACGGGCGCATGACGTTTTTTACCGTCCAGAGGGCCGAAGGCAGGACTTTTCTTGCACTGGCTTGAGGGTTTTGGCGCAGTTCCGGGGTGAAAGTATTGGTACTCTGTTCCGGCGGCATGGATTCGGTGACGGCGCTGCATTGGGCCCGCGCGAATCATTCCGTCGTGGGAGCACTGTCGTTCGACTACGGCGCGAAGCACAATCACCAGGAGATCCCGATGGCGGCGCGCCACGCCGCGCAGCTGGGCGTGGCGCACACGGTGATCGCTCTGCCGTTTGTCGGCGAGAATTTCAAATCGGATCTGTTGAAGAGCGGGGGCGACATTCCCGACGGGCACTACGCCGACGACAACATGCGGCGCACGGTGGTCCCTTTTCGCAATGGCATCATGCTGGCGCTGGCGGGCGGGCTGGCCGAGAGCTGCGCGGCAGAGGGTCTCGTGATCGCGGCGCATGCGGGAGATCACACGATCTATCCCGACTGCCGCGAAGATTTTATGCGGGCGATGGGTGACGCGCTCCGGCTTGGCACGTATGCCGGCGTCCAGCTGTTGCGTCCATTCATTGCCTTCACGAAGGCGCGAATCGCGACCGAGGGCGCGCGGCTGGGCGTGGATTTCGCCGCAACGTGGTCCTGCTACAAGGGCGGCGACATTCATTGCGGCAAATGCGGCACGTGCGTCGAGCGTCGCGAGGCTTTCCGCGATGCGGGCCTGAAGGATCCCACGATTTACCGCGAGAGTCCTCCCCTGCCCGCGCCTCCGGGCAACAAGAGGTAACCACGAATGGACACGAATTCACACGAATCGAAATCGGCAGAAAATTATTTTGAAACCTCCGTGAACCGTCGTCGCAGGTTCCTCGGCAAGCGAAGCATCTTCCGAGTCCTTCGTGTGAATTCGTGTCCATTCGTGGTTGAATCCATGCGGCAGGGAAATGGGGCTGCTCCCGCATGCTGATCTCGGAAATTTTCCATTCCTTGCAGGGCGAGGGCACGCTGGCCGGTGTGCCCTCGGTGTTCGTGCGGACAAGCGGATGCAATCTGCGCTGCAACTGGTGCGACACGCCCTACGCGTCGTGGAATCCCGAAGGTGACCAACGCGGGGTCGACGAGATAGTGGCCGAAGTCGGGCGCCATCCGGCGCGTCATTTGGTGCTGACCGGCGGTGAGCCGATGATTGCGCCCGGCATCCGCGATCTTGCCGCCCAACTCCGCACGCTCGGTTACCACATCACGATCGAAACGGCGGCGACGGTTGCGCCCGATGGGATCGCGTGCGATCTGGCTTCGTTGAGTCCGAAGCTCGCAAATTCAGCGCCGGATTCGCGTCTCGATGAAACCTGGCGGCAAAAGCACGAGCGCCTGCGCTGGCAGCCGGAGGTCGTGCAGGCTTGGATGGAAAAGTACGACTACCAACTCAAGTTCGTCGTCGCCCAGCCGGGCGATCTGACGGAGATCGAGTCGATGCTGGCGCAGATCGGCCGGGAAATTCCGCGAGCGAAAGTTCTCCTGATGCCGGAAGGAACGTCGGTCGCGACACTCCGCGAACGCACGGCGTGGCTGGCGGATTTATGTCGAGACCGTGGCTACCGATATGCGCCGCGACTGCACATCGAGCTGTACGGCAACAAACGCGGGACCTGATCAGCGCACGAAGATTGCGGCTTGGGCTGATGCCGAAGGTAGGGCGGGACCGCTGGGCCCGCCGAGAAATTTGCAAGAACTCCATGGATCCCAAGCGATGGCAAATGGCACTGGCTTACGGCCCGAAGGGCATTGTGCGACCTTGTCGGCGGGCCCAGCGGTCCCGCCCTACCTTCAGAACAGGATGAAACGCAGTGAGACCGGCAAGGACTCAGCGCTTCAAATGCGCCTGCAGCCGCTTCACTTCCGGGCTGACGGCACCGCAACTGTCGCCGCAGCCGGGTTGCTTGCGCTTGCGCAGGGCCGACCACACCAGCCATGCGACGGCGATCGCCACGATGGCCAAAGCGACGACGGTTTGGATTGTGGATGACATGGAATCAGCCGCCGAAGCCAAGGGCGCGGCCAACCTGGTAGATGACGAAACACACGACCCAGGCCGCACCGGTCATGTAGGCAATCTGGAACAGAGGCCACCGCCATCCATTGGTTTCCCGGCGGACGACGGCGACGGTGCTGGCGCATTGCATGGCGAAAACATAATAAACCATCAGCGTTAGGCAAACGAGTGACGTGAAGACGGGCGCTCCATTGGGCCACGTCGCCTTCTGCAAGGCCACTCGCAGGTTGGTCGTGTCTTCCTTCCCGGATTCCGCGCCGAAAATTACGCCCATCGAGCTCACGAATGTTTCCCGCGCGGCGAAGGACGTGATCAGGCCGATGCCGATGCGCCAGTCGAAGCCGAGCGGCTTGATCACGGGTTCGATCAGCCGGCCCGCCTGGCCCGCATAGCTCTGGGCCACCTGTTCGGCCGGCGTCGCCATCTTGTCCGGATGTTTCGGATACGTTGAAAGGCACCAGAGCACGATGCTGATGCCGAGAATAACGGTGCCCGCTTTGCGCAGAAACAATCCCGCGCGCTCGAACATATGCAGCAGCACGTCCTTCAGTCGGGGCAGACGATAGGGCGGCAGTTCCATGATCATCACCGGTGGACGTCCCTTCAGGAGGGTGCGTTTGAACAGCCAGGCAGAGCCGAATGCCCCCAGTGTTCCGAGCGCATACATGAGCAGCATGATCCCGACCTTGGAAAACACGGACGCCTCGCCGCCCGTGAATAGCGCGGCGATCATCAGCAGGTAGACCGGCAGGCGGGCCGAGCAGCTCATAAGCGGAGCGACGAGAATCGTCACGAGGCGATCCTTCGGATCTTCGATCGTACGGGTGGCCATGATGCCCGGAATCGCGCAGGCGTACGAGCTGAGCATCGGGATGAACGATTTGCCATTCAGGCCGACGCGACTCATCAGCCGGTCCATGATGAACGCGGCCCGCGCCATGTAGCCGGTGTTTTCCAGCAATCCGATGAAGAAATAGAGGATCAGGATTTGCGGCAGAAACGTGATGACCGTGCCGACGCCGCCGATGATGCCGTCGGTCAGAAGGCTGCGCAGGTCGCCGTCCGGCATGGTGGCCTTGATCCAGTTGGCGAAGGCCGTTGTCTGGTCGCCGATCCAGTCCATTGGCGCCTGCGCGAAGGTGAAGATGCTCAGGAAGAATACGGTCATCACGACGCCGAACACGAGCCAGCCCCAGATCGGGTGGACTACGATGGCGTCGATGCGATCGGAGACCGATGGGCCGACGATGGAGGTCTGCTCGACAATGTCGGCGCAGAGCTGGGCGATCGCATCGTAGCGGCTCGCGACGAGCGTCCCGGCCCAGTCGGTCCCCTCGCCCTCCCAACGCTTGCGCCACTGTTCGAGGATTTCCTGGGTGCGCGGTTGCAGGGGCGTTGATCCTGCCACCCGGACGGTGTCGAAATCCGTCAGCAGCAACAACGCCTCCGCGCGGGCCACCAAATGCGGGCGGCGATCCTGGTCCACCAACGCGGCCTGCAGTTCCGCGACGGCGGGAGCGATTGGTGCGGGAACGTCCCAGCGGTGGCGCGCGAGGGGCAGTTCGGCGCGACTCATGGCGAGCTTGAGTTCGACGAGACCCTTGCCGTTGACGGCTTCGCAAGGGATCACCGGGACGCCGAGGGTTTTTTCGAGGCGTGCAGCATGGATCGTGAGTCCGTTGGCGACGGCGAGATCCATCATGTTGAGGACGACGATGACGGGGCGGCCGAGGTCGAGGACCTGGTGCAGCAGGTAGAAATTCCGCTCGAGATTGGCGGCGTCGAGGACGCAGAGAATGCGGTCGGGTTGGGGCGTGTCGGCGCGTCGTCCGAGCAGCACATCGCGCGTGACCGCCTCGTCGGGCGAGCGGGCGGCGAGCGAGTAGGCGCCGGGAAGGTCGATCACCTTGATCGGCCGGCCGTGCTGCGAGTAGGTCTCGCCCATCTTTTTTTCGACGGTGACGCCAGGGTAGTTGCCGATCTTCTGTTTCAGGCCGGTGAGGGCATTGAAAAGCGTGCTCTTGCCGCAGTTGGGATTGCCGACGACGGCGTAAACGGGGGTGCGCGGCGGTGCGGCGGCCGGACGCTTCCGACCCGCGGGCAGGACATGCGGCGGGATTTCCGGCATGGTCTAGCCCTCGAGGGTGATCTGCTCCGCCTCGTCGAGTCGGAGCGAGAGATGGTAGCCCCGGACGCGGATTTCGATGGGATCACCCATCGGCGCGGCCCGAACAAAGGTCACGGTCGTTCCGGGCAGCAAACCCATTTCCCGCAGGCGGAGAAACGCGGTGCCGTTGCGCGGCAGTTCCTTGACGCGTCCGCTGGCTCCGAGGGGAAGCCGGGAAAGTTTCAGGGCGTCCGCCATGGCCCGGGGCTAACGGCGCGGACCGATCCGTTCGACGAGGATGTTCATCGCCGCTGCGTGGCTGAGGCCGATGCGCGTGCCGTTGATCTGGCAGAGGCTGGTGCCGGTGCCGGATAGCTTGGTTACCAGGCTGGCCTCGCTGAAACCCATTTCCCGGATCCGCTGGCAAAAGTCAGCGTCGCCCTGAATGGCGCAAACCCGGCCCGTGGCTCCCACGGGGAGCTGGCAAAGGGGGGACGGCATGGGTGGCGAGCTGGCCATATCTAAATTGAGACTCGGTATCAGATGATACGCAAAGCAATTCCGGGATTGCGAAACATGCTTCCAGAGACGGTTTAACGCCGGCGGCGTTTCACCGCGAGTTGGACGCCCGAGTAGCGCAGGAGGCTCTGCAGATGCTCCATGTGATGTGGATCCATGGTCTTGGCCTCGCGCAACTCCTTCTCGGCCCGGGCGATGGCGGCTTCGACCGCCGTGGTGTCGATCTTTTCCTCGGTGATGGCGTTTTCCACCAAGACGCGGACACGGTCACCCTCGATCTGGGCGAAGCCGTTGCTGACCGCCAGAAATTCGGTGGCATTGCCCTTGGCGACACGCAGTTCGCCGTTTTCGACCTGGGTTAAAAGCGGGATGTGACCCGGCAGGACGCCGATCTCGCCCTCAACCGTCGGAATGACGACCGAGTCGATGGTGTTGGAATACACCTTCGCGTGGGGCGTGACGATTTCGAGGGTGAGGGGCATGGCGAATTAGTAGCGAGTAGCGAGTAGCGAATAGTGAGTAGTGGCGATCACTCGGAATCGGGTTCGGGATTGGAATGCTCGATAGTCGCTACTGGGTGCTCGCTACTTTGAATCTCACTTCTTCCCCGCCGCCGCCAGCACCTCGTCGATGCCGCCCTTCATGTAGAAGTCGGTTTCGGCCACGTCGTCGAGCTGGCCGTCGAGGATCATCTTGAAGCCGCGGACCGTGTCCTTGACGGACACGTATTTTCCGGCGGTGCCGGTGAAGACTTCCGCGACGTGGAACGGCTGGGAAAGGAAGCGCTGAATCTTGCGGGCGCGATAGACGGTGAGCTTGTCCTCGGGCGAAAGTTCATCGAGGCCGAGAATGGCGATGATGTCCTGGAGATCCTTGTAACGCTGCAACACGCGCTGCACTTCGCGGGCGACCTTGTAGTGCTCCTCGCCGACGATGTCGGCCTGGAGGGCCTTCGACACCGACGCGAGCGGATCAACCGCCGGATAAATGCCGAGCTCGGCGATCGCGCGCTCGAGCACGATCGTGGAGTCGAGGTGGGCGAAGGTGTTGGCGGGAGCCGGGTCGGTGAGATCGTCCGCGGGCACGTACACCGCCTGGAAGGACGTGATCGAGCCCTTCTTCGTCGACGTGATGCGTTCCTGGAGAATGCCCATTTCGTTCGCGAGGGTCGGCTGGTAGCCAACGGCGGACGGCGAGCGACCGAGCAGCGCGGACACTTCGGAGCCGGCCTGCGAGAAACGGAAAATGTTGTCGACGAAGAGAAGGACGTCCTGGCTTTTCTCATCGCGGAAGTACTCGGCCATCGCGAGCGCCGAGAGGGCCACGCGCATGCGGGCGCCCGGGGGTTCGTTCATCTGACCGTAAACCAGCGCGACCTTGGACTTCGAGATGTCCTTCTGGTTGATGACGCCCGAGTCGGACATTTCGTGGTAGAGGTCATTGCCCTCGCGGGAGCGCTCACCCACCCCGGCAAACACCGAATAGCCGCCGTGGGCCTTCGCGATGTTGTTGATGAGTTCCATGATGACGACGGTCTTG
The DNA here is from genome assembly GCA_035545955.1 of Candidatus Didemnitutus sp. Lineage (GTDB taxonomy): Bacteria > Verrucomicrobiota > Verrucomicrobiia > Opitutales > Opitutaceae > Didemnitutus. The sequence continues at coordinate 24,515 of DASZXI010000086.1, forward strand.
CCGACGCCCGCGCCGCCGAACGCGCCGACCTTGCCGCCCTTCACGAACGGGCAGATGAGGTCGATGACCTTGATGCCGGTCTCGAGGATCGTCGCCTTGACGTCCTGGTCGACCAGCTTCGGCGCTTCGCGATGGATCGCATAACGCTTGGTGAAAGGAACGGCTCCCTTCTGGTCGACCGGATCACCGGTGACGTTGAAGATGCGGCCGAGGACGCCCTCGCCGACCGGCACGGAAATGGGGGCGCCGGTGTCGATGACGGCCATGCCGCGCACGAGTCCCTCGGAGGAGGACATCGCGATGGTGCGCACGAGGCCTTCGCCCAGGTGCTGCTGCACCTCGAGGGTGAGCACTTCCTTCTTGCCGGCGGCGGTGAACTCGACGGTCAGCGCCTGATAGATCGGCGGGACGGTGTTCTCGGCGAACTGCACGTCGACGACGGCGCCGATGACCTGGACGATTTTGCCTTGGTTGCTCATTGCTGAAAAGTGGGAAAGTGACGGGTGACGAGTGACTGGAGACGGACAATGGAGTCGTATGAATTTTGAAACGTCTATTGAACTGCGAACGACGCAGCGGCGATTTCGAGAATCTCCTGCGTGATGCCGGCCTGGCGCGCCTTGTTGTATTCGAGCGTGAGGTCGCCGATCAGCTTGGTCGCGTTGTCCTTCGCGGTCTTCATCGCCACCATGCGCGAGCTGTGCTCGGACGCCTTGGCACTGAGAATCAGCTGGTAGACGTAGCGGTTGACGTAGAACGGCAACAGCGCCTCGAGCACCTGCTGTGCGCCGGGTTCGAAAAGCATGTCGCGATCGTCTGAGAATTTCTGCGGCATCTCGACCGACGAAACCGGACTGTCGAAATTCGTCCGCAACTGACGCACGAAATCCTTCACGTTGGTGAGCGGCAGGAGGGGACGGATGATGGGCTCCTGGACCAGTGTGTTCTTGAAGCGCGGATAGATGACCTCGAGCGTGTCGATCGTGCCCTCGAGGTAGAGCTTCAGCATGAACTCCACGACGGTCTTCACGTCGTTGAACGGAGCACTGTCCTTGACGGTGAAATCGGCGATCAGATCGCGGCGCGTGCGGCTGAGGAACTGGGCGCCCTTGCGGCCGATGACGACGAACTTGGCCGGCGTCTTCACCTCCATCACGACCTTGAACAGGTTGGCGTTGAGGCCGCCGCAAAGACCCATGTCCGTCGTGATCAGGAGAATTCCCCGCGTGCGCACCTCGCGCTTCACGAGGAAGGGATGAATCGACTCATCGACGCGGCCGCCGAGGGCGGCGAGCATGTCGGCCATCAGCTGCGCATAAGCGCGACCGGCCAGCGCGGCGGCCTGCGCCTTCTTCATTTTCGAGGCGGCGACGAGCTCAAGCGCCTTGGTGATCTGGCGCGTGTTCTTGACCGACTTGATGCGTCGGCGGATGTCGCGGGTGGAAGCCATGGGCTAGTAGCGAGTAGCGGGTAGCGAGTAACGAGTAGTCAACGGCGGGTGGTGAGCGGCGGAGTGCGGTTTGGTCTGGTCGGAGATGCTCGCTAGTCGCTACTCGGTGCTCGCTACTTCTTATTTCGCGTTAAACGTCCCCTTCCACTCGTCGCACGCGGTCTTGAGCTCGCCTTCGATTTCGGCGTCGAGCGCGGCCTTGGTGCGGATTTTCGTGAGGAGCGCGTCCTTGCGCGAAACCAGGAACTCGCGGAGCGAAACCGACGCGGCGACGATGTTGGCTACGGCGATGGAATCGAAATAGTTCTTCTGCAGCGCCCAGAGGACGGCGCACTGCAGCTCGATCGCGATCGGGTTCAGCTGCGGCTGCTTGAACAGCTCGACGATGCGGGAGCCGCGGTCGAGGGTCGCCTTGGTTTTGGCGTCGAGGTCCGAACCAAACTGCGCGAAGGCGGCGAGTTCGCGGAACTGGGCGAGCTCGCCCTTGAGTTTGCCGCCGACCTGCTTGGTGGCCTTGATCTGCGCGGCGGAACCGACGCGCGACACGGACAGACCGACCGAGACCGCCGGGCGGATGCCCTGGTTGAAGAGATCGGTTTCGAGAAAGATCTGGCCATCGGTGATCGAGATGACGTTGGTCGGGATGTACGCCGAGACGTCGCCGGCCTGGGTCTCGATGATCGGAAGGCCGGTGAGAGAGCCCTTGCCGTCGAGGCGCGCGCTGCGCTCGAGCAGGCGGCTGTGGAGATAAAACACGTCGCCCGGATACGCCTCGCGACCGGAGGGACGCTTCAGGATGAGCGAAATCTGGCGATAGGCGACGGCGTGTTTCGAGAGATCGTCGTACACGATCAGCGCATCCATGCCGTTTTCCATGAACCATTCGCCGATGGCGGCCCCGGAGAACGGCGCGAGGTACTGGTTGGCGGGATTGTCGGCCGCAGGCGCGGCGACGAGGATGGTGTACTGCAGCGCGTCGGCGGCCTCGAGGGCGGCGATGGTGCGCGCGATGTTCGACTGCTTCTGGCCGACGGCGACGTAGATCGAGTAGACCGGGCGGAAATTCTTGTCGCCCGACGCGAGGCCGACGCGGTTGATGCGGGCCTGGTTGATGATTGTGTCGATGCAGATCGTGGTCTTGCCGGTGCCCCGATCGCCGATGATCAGCTCGCGCTGGCCGCGACCGATCGGAATCATGGAGTCGATCGCCATGATGCCGGTGAACAGCGGCTGGGAAACGGATTTGCGGACGATGATGCCGGGGGCGATTTTCTCGACCGGATAGGATTCCGAGGATTCGATCGGGCCCTTGCCGTCGACCGGACGGCCGAGCGCGTCGACGACGCGACCGAGGAGTCCCTTGCCGACGGGGACCGACAGCAGCTTGCCGGTGGTGGAGACCTCGTCGCCTTCCTTCAGGCGGGAGACGTCACCGAGGACGACGCAGCCGACCTCGTCCTCCTCGAGATTCAGCGCGATGCCGATGGCGCCGCCCGGGAACTGCACCATCTCGTTGTACATGACGTCGGAGAGGCCCTCGATCTTGGCCACGCCGTCGGCGACGGTGCGAATGACACCGGTGTTCTTCTTGACCGCCTGGCCGGAAAGCTTGGCGATCTGTTGTTCGATTTGTTCGATGACGTTGCTCATCGGGAAAATGGGTTGGGGGTGCGGCGGGATCAGGAAACGGGTTCGAGTCGGGAGAGCTGGCCGGCGGCGGAGGCCTCGTACACATCGCAACCGATGCGGATGCGCAGGCCGGCCAGCAGGGCGGGATTCGCCCGGGCTTCGGCCGAAACCGGGCGGCGGTATTTTTTCGTCATCGCCGCTTCAATCTGACGCAGGATTCCCTCCGCCAGCGGACCGCAGTGCTCGACCACGGCGTGGGAGCGCGCGAGTTCGGCGGCGACGTAGCGATGATACGTGCGGAGAAGCGAAAGCGGATGACGAGGCTGGTGCTTTTCGACCCAGCCAAGAACGCCGGCCACCCGGTCGGACGCGACCGCTCCATCAACGAGGCTCAGCTTGAAAAGCTGCTTCGCGAGGAGACGGGTTTGTTTGTCGGCGGCCATGGAGGGAAAGACTGAAAGGCTGAAGAACTAAAGGGCTGAAAGGCGGAAGGACTGTATGACTGAAAGTCTAAAGGGCTGAAATTTGCGGCGGACGGTTGGAGGAAATTGCAAAGATTGTGGGACTCGATGCTGGGTTCGGATGGCTCGATTCAGTCCTTCAGCCTTTTAATTACAGGGACGCGAGCTCCTTGGCCGCGGTCTCGTTGTACGAGGTGCGATCGGCGTCGGTGAGCTTGCGGGCGAGCACGCGCTCGGTTGTGGCGACGACCAGTCGCGCGATCTCGGTGCGGGCCTCGGTCACCATCTTCTTGTGCTCGAGTTCGATCGCCTGCTGGGCCTTGGCCAGGATGTCCGCGGCGCGCTGGAGCGCCTCGGCCTGTTGCTTGTCGCCGAATTCCTTCGCGGCCTTGCGAGCCTCATCGATGGACTTCTGCGCGTCGAGTTGCGCCTGACGGATGATCTGCGCGCTCTCCTGCGCGGCGGCCTCGAGCTTGGCCTTCATCTCGTCGGCATAGGAAAGTCCGGATGCGATCTTCTGGCGGCGGTCCTCCAGCGTCAGGAGGACGGGCTTGAAGGCGAACCGGTAGAGAACGAACGCGACGATCGAAAAGCTCAGCACCTGGGCGAGGATGTTCGGCACGCTGACGCCGAAATCCTGGAAAATCTTGGTCACGCCACTGGCGGCCTCGCCGTTTTCAACGGCGGCCACGGCAAGAATATTGAGAGAGGAGAGCATGGCGGGTGGGAAAGTGGGCCGCGCCGGCGAGAAAGCCGGCGCGGCGGGAAGGCATTACTTGCCCATGAACAGGGCGTAGAACGCGACCGCTTCGGCGAGGGCCATGCCCAGGATGCCCTGGACAAGGATCTTGCCGGAAGCGCCGGGGTTGCGGCCGACGGCCTCGACGGCCTTCGTGCCGACCATGCCGACGCCGATGGCGGCGCCGAGACAGCCGAGTGCACCCTGGATGCTACCGGTGATTTCTGCGATGACGTGAGTCATTGTGTTGGTGGGTTTGGTTTGGGTTTCCGGCGTCCACGCGCGTTGGCATGGTCCCGCCGGGAAAAGATCAATGGTGGCCGGATTCCTCGGCCGCGTGGGCGTCGCCCTCGGCATGGTCGTCGCCGTGATTGCAAAGCAGGCCGATGTAAACGCTCACGAGGAGCGTGAAGACGAAGGCCTGGACGAAGCCGATCAGCACTTCGAGGAAGTAGAAGGGCACCGGCAGTCCCCAGCGCGTGATCTCGGACATCGAGTGCAGCAGGTTTTCTCCGCCAAGCACATTGCCGTAGAGTCGGAACGACAGCGAAATCGGACGGAACATGATCGAGATGACTTCGATCAGTCCCACCGCGAAGAAGACCACGAACAGGAAGTAGTAGATCAGCGCCGGGATTTCGCGCCGGTCCGCCTTGTTGCCGAAAAGATCGAAGAGAATCATCTTCGGTCCCGCGTAACGAAGAATGAGGTAGAGCCAGCCGACGAACGCGACGACCGCGAGCGCGAACGTGCCATTGAGATCGGCATTTCCGGGCCGAACCGCTTCCATCCACCGTCCTTCGGGGTCCTTCATGTAGACCGTGCCGACGCCGGGAACCAGGCCGCTCCAGTTCTGGATCAGGATGAAAATGAAAAGGCAGACGAGCAGCGGGAAAGCGGACTTCACCGCCTTGGCTCCGACGATCGGCGAAACCAGGTCCATGATTCCTTCCACCAATCCCTCGACCAAAGCCTGGCCGCGGCCCGGCACGAGTTTCGGTGTGCCCACCGCCAGACGGATCGCCACGAGCAGCACGGCCGCCACGATCCAGCTCGTGACCATGCTATTGGTCACCGGCAACGGACCAACGTGAAACAGCGCTTCCGCTGCGGGTTTGACCCCTTCAGCGGCGTGTGCCGACGTTGCGGCGGCAATCGCGGCCGCCAGGCCGAGAATTTTCTTTGTGTGCAGCATTTTAACGGCCGGGGTGAGCCGTGAGAGTAAGGGGCATTTAGGTAGGTTTTCACTCGGGGATGCGTCAACCCCTGAAATTGAAAATCCGGCCCGTGGTGGGTTAATTAGCCGTGACGAAAACAGCCGGGGGCCATTCTTATGGCAATCGGGGTGCAAGTCGGGCTTGCTTTGATGGGCAAGTCGCGCACTTGTAAAAACATGGACACGGGAAAGGTCATCCGACCCGAGTTCGCGCCGCTGCCGCGATACCCGAATGGGGAGCGCAAGCTCGCGCGGGATCCCTTCATGCAGGCGACCTGGGCGCTCCTTGGGGTGGCAGTCCTGGTGCAACTATTTCTGTTGGTGTGGCTGGATGTGATGTCCTGACCGCAGTTAGTGACTGGTGCGACGTGGCGCGCTCCTGGAACACCGTTTCGGGTTCGAGTGGCCAGGGAGCATCGGGATCGATCTTCCAGGTTCGGATCTTGTTCAGGGATTCGACTACTTCGTTAAAGTAGCTGGCGTCGTCGGTTCGGAAGTAGAATTTCGCCCCGGCTGCGGCCCGATTTGCCACGGCCTCGAAAAATTCGGGTTTGAGCAGACGGTTTTTGTTGTGGCGGGCCTTGGGCCACGGATCAGGAAACAACACCCAGATCTCCTCAAAGGTCGTTCCGGCCGGCAGGGCGTGAAAAAATTCGCGGGCCTCAGCCCGCAGGAAATGGCAGTTTGAGGCTTGGGCGCGGTCCCGTTTGCGTCCGCTTCGCTCGAGACGTTCCAGGCGCAGGTCAATGCCCACGCAGAATTTTTCGGGATGGGCGCTGGCGTATCTTACGAGGAAGTGTCCATGCCCGCAACCCACCTCCCAGACGATGGCCCGATTCGGCGGCAGAAGATCCGTCACCTGTGTCCGAAGCACCGCGCGTCGCCGCGCAATGATGTCGAGGAACTCGGGCCGGAAATCCATGCGCGGTTGTGGCGCGAAGGTCTGTCGCCCCGCAAGCCGGAAGACGCGGTCAGAGGTCAGAGGTCAGAGGTCAGAGGTCAGAGGTCAGAGGTCAGAGGTCAGAGGTCAGAGGTCAGAGGTCAGAGGTCAGAGGTCAGAGGTCAGAGGTAAAATGCCGTTACCAATTACAGGCGACGTACACAACGGATGAGTTCCGACATCCGCTCTCTGCTTGCTGAATGCCGCAATGCCGAGTGCCGTTTAGCTTATCGCTTATAGCGTACAGCTTAACGCCCCGCCTCACGCCGCTGCGGGCGATCGCGTCGCTGCCGCCGGCAGATTGCGAGGCAGGCGGATGACGATCGCCGTCCCCTCCCCAACCGTGCTTTCGGCCCACACGCGGCCGCCGTGCAGCAACACGAGATGCTTGACGATGCTCAGTCCGAGGCCGGTGCCACCGGTCTCGCGCGAGCGACCCTTGTCGACGCGATAGAAGCGCTCGAAAATATGCGGCAGGTCATCGGGAGGTATTCCGGGACCGTTGTCGCGAACGGCAATCTCGATCTCCCCGGCGGGTGGCGCGGTGGCGGCGAGTTCCACGCGTGATCCCTTCGGCGTATACTTCAGCGCATTTTCGAACAGATTGCTGAAAATCTGATTGAGGCGCACCGAGTCGGCATTGATCACACCCAAACCGCTCTCGAGATTCAGGACGATTTCGTGATCGGCGGCGTTGGGGCGACGACGGTAATCATCGGTGAACGCCTCGAGGAACGAGGCGAGATCGATCGACTCCGGCTGCATGCCGGGGGTGGCGGACTCGAGTCGGGAAATCGTCAGGAGATCCTGGATGATCGCGTTCAGTCGATCACTATGCCGCTGGATCGTCTTGAGGAATTTGTCCCGCTCCTCGGGCGTCATGGTGAGATGACCATCGACCAGGGTTTCGACGTATCCCTTGATGATGCTGAGCGGCGTGCGGAGTTCATGGGACGCGTTGGCCACGAAATCGCGGCGCATGCGCTCGAGCTTGCGCTGCTGCGTCATGTCATGAATGACGAATAGCGCCCAGCGGGAGCGGCCGTCGGGCGACGGAATTGGCGCGCCGGAAACCTCGATGCACAGCTGGTTCTGGCCGTCGTTGATCTCGAACTCCTGCCGCGGGAGTTCCTGTCCGTTGCGCGTCTCGGTGACGAACTGCAGAAAGGCGGCGCTGCGCACGATCAGTTCGAGGCGCAGGTTGACGAGATTGCGCGCGCCGGGAAAAATGTCGCGCAGCGCGCGGTTCGCGAGGTGGATGTAGTTGGCTTCGTCGACGATCAGCACGGCTTCGCGCAGATTGCCGAGGGTGGCTTCAAGTTGGGTCAGCTGGTCGGTGCGCTGTTGCTTCAGCGACTGGTTTTCGGCCGCGAGCCGGTTCACGGCGTCGACCAGTTTCCGCCAGCCGGGCAGGTGACCAGCGATTCCGTCGACGGAATGATGAGGTCGGCCGGCGGAGAGCGATTCGCGCAGCCGGGAAATCTGACGGTTCTGTCGCCACAGCGTGCCGGCCACGAAAGTCAGCGCGAGGACGAGGAGAACCAGCAGGGCGATTATCATGCCGGGGTTTTCTTTTCCCCTACCCGGTAGCCGACGCCGCGGATGGTTTCAATCCATCCCGCCTCGTCGCCGAGTTTTTCCCGCAGGCGGCGCACATGCGTGTCGACCGTGCGGGTCTCGATCTCCGTCGAGTAATTCCAGACATTGAGCAGCAGGTGTTCGCGGGTCTGAACGCGGCCCTGGCGTTCCATAAGGAGCCGGAGAAGCTTGAATTCGGTCGCGGTGAGTTCGATCGGGTTCGGTCCGACGGTCACGCGGTGGGTGTCGCTATCAAGGCTGATTTCGCCGATTTGGAGGCGCGCGGCGATCGGGACCGGGACGGCCGAGACGCGGCGAAGAATGGATTCGACGCGCAGGACGAGTTCCTGCGGGCTGAACGGTTTGGTCAGATAGTCGTCGGCGCCGGTTTCGAGTCCCTCGATCCGGTCATGAGACTCCGCTTTGGCGGTCAGGAAAATAATTGGAATGCGGGACAGTTTATTATCCGAACGCAAGATGCGGCAGATTTGGATGCCGCTCAAGTGCGGCATCATTATGTCTAATATTATGAGATCCGGATGAAATGACCGCGCGGACGAAATGCTGGCGGTGGCATCATTCTGAACCTCGACCTGAAATCCCTTTAATTTCAGATGGTACGCCACGAGCTCCGTCACATCGGGTTCGTCGTCGACCACCAGGATTTTCTTTTTGTCCATCGGATCGAAATTATTGGGAGGCGACGGGCGCTCCGGCCAGTGGATTTAGGCGGCGTTACCTGAATGTTACACGAACTTTTCGTGCCGGGGAATCAGGGTGGTGGCGCGGAAATGTCAGAGCGCTGGCGCGCGGCTGCAAGGACCAGGAGAATGCTGACGTCAGCAGGATTCACGCCGCTGATACGGCCGGCCTGGCCAACGGAAATAGGGCGGGTGGCTTGCAGCTTCAAAGCCGCCTCCCGCCGTAACCCGGGCACGCTCAGGTAATCGAAATCCACCGGCAGGCGCACCTTCTCGATATCCTTCAATTTTTCCACCTGCCGAGATTCGCGCTCCAAGTAGCCGCGATATTTGACCCGATACATCACCTCCTCCTGCACTTGGGGACTTGCGCGGACAAAATCAGCCGGAAGTTCGCCCCCCTGCCCGCGCCGGATGAGTTCCGCCCACGTCCCGCCCTGGGTTCGCTCGGACTCCAGTCGCGCGCTCCATTGTTCCACGTGGGACTTTTTTGCCATTATATTATGTAATCTTTTATCAGATAATATCTTAAGTCTTGTTGAATGATGATAAAGGCGCAGTTCGGCGCTGCCATGATTGAAAAGCAGCCGATGTTCGGCCCTGCTGGTAAACATTCGATAGGGTTCGTTCGTGCCCTTGGTCACAAGGTCGTCGATCAACACGCCGATGTATCCTTCATGGCGTCCAATGGTCAAAGGCTCTTCTCCCCTCACCTTCGCGACGGCATTCACGCCGGCGACCAGTCCTTGAGCGGCTGCCTCCTCGTAGCCGGACGTTCCATTGATCTGGCCGGCCAAAAACAGGTTTTCCACTTTTCGCGATTCCAAGGACGGAAGGAGCTGCGTTGGCGGGGCAAAATCGTATTCGACCGCGTAGGCCGGCCTCAGGAGTTCGGCTTTTTCCAACCCGGGTATGCTGCGGACCAATCGGAGCTGAATATCGAATGGTAGACTCGTCGACAGGCCATTGATGTAGTATTCATTCGTCGTGCGTCCTTCGGGTTCGAGATAGAGCATGTGCCTGGGCTTGTCGGCAAAGCGGACGAACTTGTCCTCGATACTCGGACAATAGCGCGGGCCGATCCCTTCGATTTCGCCCGAGTACATCGCGGACTTGTCCAGATTCTGGCGGACAATGTCGGCGCTTTCGGGCGTCGTGTACGTGATCCAGCACGAGACGGTTTCGGAGCCAGGGGCCCAGCCGAGCCGGCGTTCACCCGTATGTTCCACGTGGAACAAGTCCCCGTCCTGACGCGTATCGTGAAACGCAAACAAGGTTGGATTCGAATCGCCTTTCTGCTCCTGCAATCCGCCAAATTGGATGCTACGACCCAAAATGCGCGGTGGCGTGCCCGTCTTTAGGCGCCGCAATTCAATGCCGGCTTCAATCAGACTGCCCGAAAGTGTCTTCGCGCTGAAGTCCCCCAAGCGGCCGCCTTCGTTCTTGTTCTGGCCGATATGCATCAGCCCGCGCAAGAAAGTGCCCGTTGTAATTACCACCGACTTCCCGCGGAAAGTCAGGTCAAGGTTTGTCCGGCAGCCGACGACACGACCGTTTTCATAAACAAGACCCGTCACTGTTGCCTGAAACACCTTGAGATTCGGCTGGAGCTCAAGGGTGTGCTTGAGGCGAAATTGGTAGACCTTCTTGTCACATTGGGCCCGCGGTGACTGAACGGCCTGGCCCTTGGACTCATTCAGCAGACGGAACTGAATCGCGGTGACGTCCGTGTTGATCGCCATCTCTCCGCCCAGGGCGTCGATTTCCCGAACGATTTGGCCCTTCGCTTGTCCACCGATCGCGGGGTTGCAGCTCATCTGGGCAATTGTATCGATATTGCCCGTCAACAAGAGGGTAGAGGCCCCTCTTCGCGCCGCTGCCAGACACGCCTCGACGCCAGCATGCCCCGCACCGCAAACGATCACGTCGAAAATTTCCGTTTCATCAGGCATAGTCAGATCAAGAGCACGTCAAAATTATTATTTTGATATCAAGCTACTTCCCGATACAGAATGTGGCGAACAGCTGATCAAGGACCGCCTCTGAATCTACTTTGCCTGCAATTTCCCCAAACGCGTCCAATGCTTCCCGGAGGTCGCTTGCCAAGAGCTCAACCGGCTCTCTTCCAACGACTTTAGAGCTCGCCACCAGGAGAGCCGACTTCGCCCGTTCAAGCGCGAAGGAATGCCGCGCGTTGATCGCCACGATCTCATCGCCGATCTCGGTTTTGCATGAGTCGGCAAAGCCCGAGATCCTATCAATCAGACCATCAACGTTTTGTCCGGTCAACGCCGACACCCGGACATGAGGAAAAGCCACGGGCGACTCGGACAACGGCACGCCGGGAAGATCGCATTTGTTGAATACCACGACCGTATTCGTCGGCTTGAGCAGGGCCGAAATGGAAGTCGGCGGAATCGGGAAGGGTCGGGTGGCGTCGACGACCCACAGGAAAAGATGAGCGTCCCGTGCCTGCTCCACGGTTTTCTCTATCCCGCGCCGCTCAAGTCCGGAAGGAGCCTCATGCAGTCCCGCCGTGTCGACGAGCCGCAAAAGGTGGGGCCCAACGGACAAAGTCTCCTCCAGATAATCGCGAGTCGTGCCGGGTTCCGTGCTGACGAGCGCCCGGTCCCGTCCGACGAGCCGGTTTAGCAGGCTGCTCTTGCCCGCGTTCGGCTCGCCGACAATCACGGTGCGAATTCCCTCCCGCACCATGGCCCCGTACTGGCCCGTCACCAGCAATCGGTTGGTCTCCTGGATCAGGATTTCCAGGTCCCCTTGTATGGCGCGGCGATCCTCCGGCGGCAAATCCTCCTCCGGGAAATCGATATACGCCTCGATACGAGCGGTTATATTAACAAGTTGGGCGATAATCCTTTCCATCGCCCTGCCCAAGGCGCCACGCAGTTGCTCATTGGCCGCAGCCAGTGCCCGTTCGCTCCGGGCGTGGATCAGGTCCATCACCGCCTCGGCCTGACTCAAATCGAGCCGCCCATTGAGAAAAGCCCGACGGGTGAATTCGCCCGCTTCCGCCGGACGGCATCCGCGCGCGAGCAGATCCGCGACGATGAGGCGCGCAATGTACGGATTTCCGTGGCAGGAAATCTCGAGAGTGTCATCGCCAGTGTAGGAATTGGGAGCCTCGAAAAACGTGAACAGGACATCATCAAGCAGACGCGCATCGCGATCGCGATAATCGGAGTGCCGGGACACGCGGGGCTGAGGAACTTCGCCGAAGATCGCTTTCGTCAGCGCGGACGTTCCCGGACCAGAGGCCCGGACCACGGCAATCGCCGACGTGCCCACGGGTGTGGCCAGCGCGGCAATCATGTCCTTCGAAGTTACCATCCGGTCGACCCAAAGACAGGCGCGGAATGGACGCAAAAACGAAAATCAGCAGAGACTGCCGCCCGGAACGGGCCGCGCCCCGGGGCGCCGACCGAGTTCCGGTCAAGCCGCTTCGAACGTAGGAGCCTGCATTCAGGCGATTCCTGTGTAGGTGGAACCGGACCTCCGGGCCGGTTTCTGTGCAAAGCGCGTCCGGATGCACGAAATATTTTAGCCGGGCTGCTTCGCTACTCGAGGCCCTTATCCTGCCGAACGGTGAGATCCGGCTCCGTCCTCGAGTCGGATCGCCTGCAAGCAGGCTCCTAGATAGGGCGCGCCGGCATGGGACGCGCTCGAGACGAATCCTCAGGACTCCGGTAGCGAGGCACTATTCCGCGACGTCGGCCACGACCACGCTGCCGCCGGTCACGTTGACCTTCTCGAGAATCGCGGTCTTCACCTTGGCGGCGAGATCGCGGTTCTGCTTCAGCGCATCCTTGGCCGCCTCGCGACCCTGGCCGATGAGCTCACCGTTGAAGGCGATCCACGCACCCTTTTTCTCGAGCACCTTCCGGTCGAGGCCGAGATCGAGCAGCGAGCCCGACTGCGAAATGCCCTCGTCGTACATGATGTCGAATTCGCACTCGGTGAACGGCGGCGCGACCTTGTTCTTCACCACCTTGATCTTGGTGCGATTGCCGATGACGCGGCCTTCGGGAGTCTTGAGCTGGTCCTTGCGCCGAATGTCGATGCGGATCGACGAGAAGAATTTCAGGGCGCGTCCGCCCGAGGTCGTCTCGGGATTGCCGAACATCACGCCGATCTTTTCGCGAATCTGATTGGTGAAAATGCAGACGCACTGGGTCTTGCTCACGACGGCGGTGAGGCGGCGCATCGCCTGGCTCATCAGGCGCGCCTGCGCGCCGACCGTGGCATCGCCCATCTGGCCATCGAGCTCGGCCTTGGTCACGAGTGCGGCCACGGAGTCGAGAATGATGATGTCGATGCTGTTCGACCGGATCAGCGTCTCCATGATGTTGAGCGCGTCCTCGCCGCTGTCCGGCTGGGAAACCAGCAAGTCGTCGAGATTCACGCCCACGACGCGTGCGTATTTCGGATCAAGCGCATGTTCCACATCGATGAACGCCGCGAGCCCTCCGGCGCGCTGCGCCTCGGCGATCGCGCTCAGGCAAAAGGTCGTCTTGCCCGACGATTCCGGACCGTAAATCTCGATGATGCGGCCGCGCGGCAGGCCGCCGACGCCGAGAGCGAGATCGATGGCGAGTGATCCGGTGGAGAGCGTCTCGACCTTCATCTTCGTCGCGCTGCCCAGGCGCATGATCGAGCCTTCGCCGAACTGTTTCGTGATGGCGGAAACGGCGAGATCGACGTTCTTGCGGGCGGCGGATTCGGGAGCGGGAGCGGCGGCGGGTTTGGCCTTTTCGGCGGTCTTGGACATGGGAAAAACAGTTGCTGGGGTGGGGAAAATTCGGGCTACGTTTGGTCAGGCGCTTGGGCGCCGCAAGCGCGGAGTGACCTGCGGTGGGCTGAAAATGCAGGCTCGCGTTACGGCGCAACGCCGGTGGCGACGGGACGATTGACCCCGAAGGCGAAGAACACCGCGATCGCCAGAAACACCATGCTCACCGCGTAATTCCACTTGAGTTTCTCGCCGAGCACCACCCAGGCGAATCCAACGAAAATCGTCAGGGTGACGACTTCCTGGATGATCTTGAGCTGGTACGCGGTGAACCGCCCGTAGCCGAGGCGGTTTGCCGGCACCATCAGCAGGTATTCAAAGAAGGCGATGCCCCAGGACACGAGGATGGCCTGCCAGAGCGGTCGGTCGTGCAGGAATTTCAGATGACCATACCAGGCCATCGTCATGAACAAGTTCGACGCGCAGAGCAGGAGAATCGTGGGCATGACCGCATCGTGCCCGGAGATCGCGCGGGCGCCACGCCAAAGGCGCGTCACTCCGTCAGCGCGTACACCGCAAACGAGGCGAGCCAGTGGGCCCGGTTGAAATCCTCGGGGCTGATGAGCGGCAGTGCGGCGTCCAGGTGCCGGACGGCGGCGTCCAGCGCAATGCCATGGCGGGGATCGGAGGCGGGCAGGGCGAGAGCGATGCGGCGCCAGCACCACGCGCGGCTGAGGTTCAATCCAATGAGGTGCGCAATTTTGGGATCCAGCGGATTGCTCACGTCAACCGGTCGCAGGAGGCCGGCCGGATGGCCCTCGGCGAGACGAGGCAGGAAACGTCCCAGCCAGATGCCGAAATTGTCGGTCGGCAGCACGGCGGCCATCACCTCCGTCTCCGTCAGCGCCGGCGACAGGAAATCCTCGCCCGACGGCTCCCAACGCGTCTCGTACTCGCGATCGTGTCCGAACCAGTAGGCCATGCGGCTGGTGCAGAAAAGTTTCAGCTGCTGATCGTCCGCCACCCGCGTGTAGTCGATGACCAGTTTTACGGCGAACGCCGTATTATTGTGCACCCCGTGCCGGACCGGATGGGTGAGGGAGGGCAGATAGGCGAAAAGGCCTTCGCGAATCACGGCGGTGAGCGGCGCGAAGTTGCGCGCCATCGCCGGATCGAAGCGCAACATCTCCTCGGCCAGCTTCAACAGCCACGCCCATCCATAGGGGCGTTCGAAAAAAGTGCGGCCCGGGGCGCGCAGGTAAACCGCCTCCTCCTCGAGATTGTCGACGGTCAGGTGTTCCTTCAACACCCCCAGGATTTCCGCGCGCTCGGGAAGCTCGGGATACAGACGAGCCAGCCGGACCAGGATGCAGTGCTGGTGGACGCAGGAATGCCAGTCATAGCTGCCGTAGAAGGCGGGATGCAGGATCCGCGGCGTGTGCGCGTCGTCCGGACCGTTCAGCACATGTTGCAGGAGATGGGGATACTCGCGGCGGACGTTGAGCAGTCCGAGGCGGGCGAAGGACGAGGCCTGTTCCAGGGAGAGGGTGGGGAGCGCGGGCACTGGCGGTGATGAAAACTAGTTGAAGAAGGAGTGTCCGCACGTATCGTGCCTTCCGTCAAATTTTCAACACCCGTCATGAATATCAAAGCCTACCTCAAGCCGCACTGCGGATGGTCCAACGGAGTTCGGGCCATCATGCGCAAGTACGGTCTCGAGTTCGAAGACATCGACATCATCAACAATCGCGCCAACTACGAGGAAATGGTCCGGAAATCCGGCCAGCCGTTGTCGCCCTGTGTCGAGATCGACGGCGTGATGCTCGCCGACGTGTCGGGTGAGGAAATCGAAAACTACATGCTCTCCAACGACCTGGTGAAGCCGACGAACGCCCGCGTCGATACCGCAACCAATGCCGGCTGCACCCAGGAAGAGCACGACCGGATGCAGGCGAAGCCGATCCGGTTCTTCTGAGGCGCTGGCGCCGACCTCGGTCGAGAGGTCGAGGCACCATCCGGCCGATTTGTTTAGCTGTAGGCGCGGCTTTATGCCGCGAAAGGTAGAGCGCGGCGTCCCGACGCGCTTATGCCTAAACCGGTTCTTTTGAGGTGGAACGCCTTGTCCCCAAGGCGCTGGTCGAGGGGCTTCCCGAGCGAAATTAGGGCGGCGTTTAACAAGCGCGTTGAGGGCAACGCGCTCCACCAAAGCCGAGGCGCTCCCGCTTTTTCATCGGCCCACCGCTCACTGCCTGCCGCCCACTGCTCACTGTTCACCGACTCCGGCTCACTGGCTCCCGCTCAGTTTCGCCGTGTCGTCTTCCTTCGCGTTGTCGATGTCCGTGCGCTTGCTCTTGAATTGTGCGCGCACCTCGTCGAGTGCGGTTTCGAGATCGCTCTTCGCCTGGTCGCGCGCCGCGGTGAGCTTGGCGTAGTCCGGATCGGTCATCGGATTCCACACCGCACCCCCTTTTTGCGTGGCGTCGAAGGCGTGCTTGTTCACCAGCGCCGCGAGATCGCGCTCCGCCGCATTCACCTTGGTGGTGTGTTCGAAACGAACCTTGGCTTCGGCCTGCGCCTGCTCGAGGTCGAGATTGTCGTATTTTTCCTGGTAGTTGGCGTTGAGGTCGGCGGTCTTCGACGCGAGATCGTGCTGCTGCTTGGAGGAATCATCGCCGGGATCGGCCGCGGGGATTTCCAGTTTTGCGCGCTGCGCCCCGTACTTGCGATCGATCTCCTTCCGTTGCCGGTCGTACTTCGCGGTGATTTCCGGGCCGAGCTGGTTCAGGATCAGGTTGTGCACCTCGTCCTCGGCGAACTTCAGCTGCGCAAACTTGGCGGGATCGAATCCGGCGGTGGTGCCGGTGGTCACAACCCCGGCGGTGACCGAGGCCGCCGCGGCATTGGTGTCGCGCTGCACCTTGGCCAGCTCGTCCCGCTCGCGCGCCCGCAGCTTGATGCGGTCCTGCTCCTCCGCCTGATCAACCTTCTGCATTTCGCGCTTCTGCTGACGCTCGAGATCCTGGATCTGTTTCTGGGTCGCCGCCGCCGGATCGCCGTCGGCGCGAAGAAAAAGGGGAACGATCAGCAACAGGGCGGGGAGGAGGCGGGTGAAGCGCATGAGGGAATGATGGAAAGGGACGGTCGGCTGGCGAGCTTCGGATGCGGTGTTCAGTATAGCAGGCGGGCGCGGATGGTGCCTTCGACGCCTTGCAATTCGTCGATGGCGACGTGGCTGGCGTTGGCATCGACATCCATCACGCAATAGCCGATCTCCGCTGTGGTCTGGAGATACTGGGCCGAGATGTTGATGCGATGGCGGCTGAAGCGGTCGTTGATCTGGGCGAGCACGCCGGGAATGTTGCGGTGGATGTGGAGCAGCCGGCATTTGCCGGGCCCGGCCTGCTCGGGGAGCGCGACCTCGGGAAAGTTCACCGCGCTGAGGGTCGAACCGTTGTTTGAATACCGAATGAGTTTGTCGGCGACCTCGAGCCCGATGTTGGCCTGCGCCTCCTGCGTGGAACCGCCGATGTGGGGCGTGAGGATGACCTGATCGAAGGGCAGCAGCGGCGAGGCAAAGGGTTCGTCGTTCGCCGTGGGTTCGACGGGAAACACGTCGATCGCGGCACCGGCGAGATGTTTCCGCGTCAATGAGTCGGCGAGCGCATCGAGGTCGACCACGGTGCCGCGCGAGGCGTTGAGCAGGTGCGAGCCTTTTTTCATCGCGCCGAGTTGGGTGCGACCGATGAGATTCTTCGTCTGCGGAGTCTCGGGCACATGCAGCGTGACAACGTCGCTCTCCTGCAGTAGTGCGTTGAGCGTGGGCACGGCCCGGGCGTTGCCGAGCGGCAGTTTGCCGATGATATCGTGAAACAAGACCCGCATGCCGAAATGCTCCGCGAGGATGCCGACCTGCGTGCCGATGTGGCCGTAGCCGACGATGCCGATGGTTTTTCCGCGCACCTCGACGCTGCCCTCGGCGGACTTGGTCCAGCCGCCGCGATGGACGAGGGCATTTTTTGCCGGGATGCCGCGGAACAGCATGATGATTTCGCCGATGACGAGTTCGGCCACGCTGCGCGTGTTCGAATAGGGCGCGTTGAAGACCGGCACGCCCTTGCGCGCGGCGGCGGCGAGATCGACCTGATTGGTGCCGATGCAGAAACAGCCTATGCCAGTGAGCCGCTTGGCGGCATCCAGCACCTCGCCGGTGATTTCCGTGCGCGAGCGGATGCCCAGAAAATGCACGTCCTTGATCGCGGACTTCAGCGCATCGCCGGACAGTGATTTCGGCAGGATCTTCACCGACGAGTAACCATCGCGGGTGAACATCTCCGCCGCCCCCGGATGGATGGCCTCGAGCAGGAGAACCTTGATGCGACCCTTGTCGAACGAAAGCTTTTGCATCGGTCTGGTACCATGCACGTCCTCCCGTCGGCACGCAAGGTCCGGTGATCATTGGCCGGGATCGCTCGGGAGGCCGATTGCGTGGAGAAAATCACCTCTCTCCTAAGAATCGTGCGCGCTTGCCTCCTCGCGCCGGCCGGGGTTTGTTCGCCGCGATGCCTTCGAAGCCCATTCCCGGGTCCACCGGTGAAGTGCTCACCTGCCTGCCGTCGCCCTATCTGCCGCATCCGGCGACCGGCCTCCTTTACCTGCCGCGATTCCTGGCGAAATGCCGGTACGTGAAACAATACGGCGCCCTTCCGGCCAGCTACGCGAAAAACTACAAACGCGGCATCGACCGTTTCCTTTGCCAGCATCTGGGCATTGAGCCGGCCGCCGTCGAAAAGATCGTCCACGAGGCGGCCTCCGATGAGGAAATCGAAAACCGGCTGCGCACGTTGCTTCCCGCTGACGTCCGCGCGGCAAAATGGAATCGCGATCTCGTGCAAAAGGGGATGACGCCGGCGGGACGGGAATTTCTCCTCGAGGCCCTGACGAAAATGGGCTGCGCGGACCGCGCGGAAGAGATCAAGAGCGTGCCCGACCTGATCGACTTCGACGAAGGTCGAATCGAATGAGGAATTTTCTCCGGCGTTCGCTCGAATAAGGTAGGGGACGATGTCCGCATCGGACCGATTGGTTTCTGCCGCTCGCAGAATTTGCGGGGAGATCAGAAAGGTAGGGGGGACCGGATGCCGCTCGAGGATTTGGGTGGATCGCAAAACTGGGCCCGCCGAACTACTCATGCGGCGGGCCCAGTTTTGCGATTCACCCGAAAGGCGGAACGGAATGCGGTCCCGCCCTACCTAAAAACTCCATCCTACGGCTCGCGAATGATGAGCGTCTGATTGACGGATTCGGGACGTAGTTCCTGGCGCTGACCCGACGGCCACGTGACGACCACTTTGCGAACACGCGTGTCCTCACCGAGGCCGAAGGTCAGCACGCTGTCCGATTGCGCCATGAATCCCATCGCCGGCGCCATTGTCTGCACGAGCGTCCGTCGCGGCGTGACCACCTCCACCCGCGCACCGCCGGCATCGCGCTGGCTCCGCGTCGCCATCAGTCGAATCCGCAGCCAGGGCACACTCGTGTGGGCATCATTGCGCAGGATCACCGCCGGGCCGTTGTGCTGCACAATGACGACATCGTCGCGGCCGTCGCCGTCCAGGTCCGCAACAGCCACGCCGCGGGCGACGAGCGGACGATTCCAATCGCCGGCCGGCGCCGCCGTCACCCACTCGTTATTGCGGGCGAGCCGCAGTTCCGGACGGGCGTGAAAATCGCGCGCGTCGGTGAACGTGTTCAGATCGGTCTCGGCGCGGCTGTTGGCGGTGAAAAGCGCGAGATGCCCATCGAACTCGTAGTCGAGAAAGGCCCCGCCCAATCGTGACGAAAGCCGGGAGCGCTCGTCGCCATGAAACCGGACGTCGAGCGCCCCCGACGCTTCCAGGGCAACCAGGCGCTCATCGCGATCCGGACTCCGTGCGAAGGGCAGCAGGCTCGCGGAAGCCACGCCGGCGGCCGATCCTTCCTCTGGTTGCGCGGCGCGCCCGATCCAGCGGCGGAACGTGCCGTTGCCCTGATTCAGATACAGGGCGTTCGGAGCCGCGTGGTAGGTGAAGAGAAGATCCAGACGCCCATCGCCGTTCACATCGACCGGAATGACCGCGAGCGCTTTCGCCGTCGGCAGTCCGGTCTGCGGATCGAGGTTGCGCAGACCCGCCGCTCCGGGGACGACAGCGAAATGTCCACCCCCGAGGTTGTGATAGACCGTGGGCGGCGCGCCGATGAATCCGGTGGGTGTTCCGTACGAGCGCCCGACGGCCGCGACGGAAAACGCGGTCGCCAGACTGACTTCCTGCGGCCACGTCGCATAGTGCGCCACCACGAGGTCGAGACGCCCATCGCCATCGACGTCGATCCAGCAGGCCCCGGTGCTCCAGGTGTGGTCGTCTCCTCCGACCCCGGCGGACTCGGTGACATCCTCGAACGTTCCGTTGCCGCGATTGTGGAACAGGTGATTGCCGCCCACTCCCGTGATGAAAAGGTCCGGATAGCCATCGTTGTCGTAGTCGCCGACGGCCGCCGCCATTCCCTGGGTGATCAGGTCCAGGCCGGCGGCCTGCGTCACGTCGGTGAAATGTCCGTGACCGTCGTTGCGATAGAGCGCACACGCCGACGCGTGGGTCCACGCTCCCATGTCCTCCCAAGGCCAGGCCGTGCCATTGACAAAAAACAGATCAGGCCGTCCGTCGCGGTCATAATCGATGACGGCCACCGCACCGCCGATCGTGGTTGGGGGGTCCTCGAGTCCCTGATGATGGACAAACCGCACGCCCGACGACTCGGTGATGTCCGTGAAGTGCGCGCTGGGTACAGGTTGCAGCGGGCCGCTGGCGGGAAAAAAAGGCGCGAGCACCAGGCTGAGCACGACCGCGGCCACCACGAGCACGAGGATGATCGGGAGCAGGGGAGGGACCGCCGGGTGACCCGGTGAAGCGGTCGAGGAAGTAGCCGGACTGGGCGCAAGCGCGGGCATGCGATCCCCGGAAGGGGCGGTGCACGTATTGCTTGAGCATCGCGCGGACATCGCAAATCATTTTGCGCAATGTCCGAAGCCCGGCCGTTTTCCCGCCGCCTTGTCCGCGTGCTCGTGGTGGCGGGATTTTGGACGCTCGTCGGGCTCGCGTTTGCGAGCCAGTTCTACCTTTCGAGCAACCTGCTCGGGCGGCCCGTGACGTGGGGACAGGCGATCAGCTATTCGCTCGAGGACTGGTATGCCTATGCGCTGCTCTCGTGGCCGGTGCTGGTCCTCGCCCGCCGATTCCCGCCGGAGACCGCGACTCCATGGCGGACGGCCGGCATTCATCTCGGCGCGGCGATGGCATTTTCGTTCGCCTTTGTGGTGCTTCGTTCGGCCGTCGGGGTCGTGCACAACGCCTACATCGACGAACCCAGTTCGTTTGCCGATGTTTTCCGGCCGCTGTTCGTGAAGACGTTTCCGTTCAATCTCCTCGTCTACGGCGTCATCATCACGGTCAGCCACGCGTTCGACTACTACCGGAAGTATCTGGAGCGTTCGCTGCAGACCCTCGAACTCGAGAAGCACCTCACCGAGGCCCGCCTGCAGGCTCTGCTGCGCCAGCTGAAACCGCATTTCCTGTTCAACACCCTCAACGGCATTGCGTCGCTGATGCATTCGGACGTGAACGCCGCCGATCGCATGCTCGTGCGGCTGTCCGAACTTTTGCGTCATACCATGGCGCAATCGGGCGCGCCGCGCACTCCCCTGCGGGACGAGTTCGCCTTCCTCGAAAAATACCTCGAGATCGAGCGGATCCGGTTTCGCGACCGCCTGGGCGTGAAGGTGGAGGCCGATCCGCAGACGCTGGATGCGCTCGTGCCGAGCCTAATCCTGCAGCCGCTGGTGGAGAACGCGATCCGCCACGGCATCGAGCCGCACGCCCGTCCGGGGCGCATCATTCTCCGCTCCGCCCGCGAGGGCGACAATTTGCTCCTCGCGGTGATCGATAACGGCGGCGGCATGCCGGACGGCGGGTTCACGCGCGAAGGCATCGGCCTCGCCAACACCCGCGCGCGCCTGGCCGAACTTTACGGGGCGCGGCATCGTTTTGACCTCGCCAATGAAGCGGGTGGCGGTTTGTCCATCCGCGTGATGATTCCGTTCACCACCACCGCATCGTGAATCCGCACCGCGTCCTCATCGTTGACGACGAGCCTCTCGCCCGTGAAAGGCTCCGGGCTCTGCTGAAGGGAGATGCGTCGGTCGAGATCGTCGGCGAAGCATCCAACGGTCCGGATGCCGTCGCCGCGGTGAAGGAACATCAGCCGGACATCGTGTTTCTCGACATGCAGATGCCGGGTTTCGACGGCCTGCATGTCGTGGGGGAACTGCCGGTGGAACGCCGTCCACAGATCATTTTTGTGACCGCCCACGACAAGTTCGCCGTCGATGCCTTTGCGGTTCACGCCACGGATTATCTGCTGAAACCCTTCGACCGGGAGCGGCTGCAGGCGGCCCTGAAGCGCGCCGCCGAGCAGATCCGCGCCCGACGGGCCGGTGAACTCAGCGAGCGGCTCGAGTCGCTGCTGGCGGATGCGGCTCCGGGAGAACGGAAGCCCGAACGACTCGCCGTCAAGGTCGATGGCCGCGTGGTGTTTCTTCGCCCCGATGAAATTGTGTGGGCCGAAGCCGCGGACAACTACGTGGTGCTCCACCTCGCCGACAACTCCCGGCTCATGCTGCGCGAGACGATGTCGGCGCTCGAGGAGCGGCTCGGTTCGACCGAGTTCGCCCGCATCAACCGCTCTGCGATCGTGCGGCTCGATCGCATCAAGGAGCTCCAGCCAACGTTTCACGGCGATTACACGGTGGTCCTGCGCGACGGATCGCGCCTTCCCCTGAGTCGAAGCATGCGCGGGCAGCTCGAGAAACTCGCCGGTCACGGATTCTGATACCGCCGCGGGTAGGGGACGGCGTCCCACCAGCCTACGTTGGTATCCGACGCGGATGGACGCTGAACACGTTGGGGACAATGCGTTCCACCTCGGCGGCATCGGGCCGACGAGACGGTCCCTCGCCTGCCAACGCCGTGGTTCAAAGTCCTGGGTCATGGGATGGAGTGAATCGAGGCTCCTAAGACATTGATAAGAAATTATTAACGTACGACCAAGCGGTTCGTCCCCGATTCCCGGCAATTCGCCCCTCGATAGTTTCCAGAATTGGCCGGGCACCTCATTTCTCGGGACCGACCCATCTACGCGCATCTCCATGCCGTGTAACCCCACGCTTGGCTAACCCAATGAAACTACTCCGTCACGTCTTGGCGGCGGTCCTTGCGTCCGCAGCCTTCACTACGTCCGCCTTCTCCGCCGAAAATTCGATCCTTTACTGGAACCATCAGGCGATGGACGCCACCCGGTTGGCGCGCAACCCGCCGCCGATGTCCTCGTTTTTCTTCGCGACATTTCACGCGGCGATTTTTGATGCGGTCAACGGCATCACCCGCACGCATCAGGGCTGGCTGGTGAACGACCCGGCTCCCGCCGGGGCCGATATGGATGCCGCTGCCGCCGGAGCAGCGCACAAGGTCATGATGGCGCTCTGGAGCACCACCTCCAACCCGCGCAATCTTCAGGTCGCCTACGAAAAGGCGCTGGCGAGAATTCCGGATGGCCAGGCGAAGACCGATGGCATCGCCTGGGGCGAACACGTCGCCGACCTCATCCTGGCGAAGATCGCGACGGCCGGGTACAACAAGCCCATCCCGGGCAAGTACACGAGCACCGAAGCCGGCAAGTGGCGCGAAACGCCCGCCGCCTTTCGTCCGCCGCTGCTGCCGTTTTGGGGACATGTGCGCCCGTTCACGATGACCTCGGCGGATCAATTCCGTTGTCCGCCACCCGAAACGCTGGGCTCCGAAGCCTATGCCGAGGAACTGGCGTTCGTCGCCAAACATGGCGCCCGCGACAATGCCGAGCGCACCGAATACGAAACGCTGAGCACACCATTCTGGAACGACGATCTCGGCACATGCACGCCGCCCGGCCATTGGAACATGATCGCGGCCGATCTCGCGCAGCGAAAAAACTTGTCGGTTCCCGAAGCGGCCCGCCTCTTCGCGCTGCTCAATTTTGCCCAGGCCGACGCCGCGATCTCCTGCTGGGAAACCAAGTTTTATTACAACGTGTGGCGGCCGGAAACGGCGCTGCGCGAAATCAATCAACAGCTCAATCCGAAGGCGGAGGTCATTCCCGATTTCATTCCCAACATGCCGTCGCCGCCGTTCCCGTCGTACACCTCGGGACACAGCACCTTCTCCGCGGCGGGCGCCCGGTTGCTGGCGTGGTACTTTGGCACCGACGATATCGAGTTTGACGTGACCTCCGACGCCCTTCCCGGAGCGGTCCGGCATTTCACCAAGCTCTCCGACGCACAGAAGGAGGCCGGCATGAGTCGCGTCGTCGGCGGCATCCACACGATGTCCGACAACCTGGAGGCCCAGAAGGCGGGCGTGAAAATCGCCGACTGGGTGACCGACCACACCTTGCTCGCCGTGGCCAAGTGACCGGCGAGGCTGTCAGTCCGCTGAGCATTTCCTCCGGCCGTTCCACGACGGCCGACGACACACTTGTCTGGATTCTCCGCCTCGGACTCGCGGCCTGTTTCATTGGTCACGGGGCACTGGGCTTCTATCATCAAAAAGCCTGGACCGCGTATTTCGGCGTCGTGGGCATCGGACCCGATACCGCCTATTCCCTGATGCCCTGGGTCGGGGTGTTCGATATCGCCCTGGCCTTGTCGGTTCTGATCGCACCCGTCCGCTGGATCATCGTCTACATGGTTGCCTGGACGGTCTGGACGGCTCTGCTGCGACCACTTTCGGGCGAGTCCTTCTGGGAGGCCATCGAGCGGGCGGGCAACTACGGCGTTCCCCTGGCCCTGTGGCTCTATCTCGCCCCGGGCGTTAGCGTGGCCGCCGCGAAACGCAGCGCCATTCTGTCGTGGACCCTGCGCCTCACCACGGTGCTGCTTCTTCTCGGTCACGGCGCGCTCGGACTGCTCGTGCAGAAGCCGCTGTTCGCCAAACATTATGTCTCCGTCGGACTTCCCGGCGCGTCGCTCGTGCCAGTGGTAGGTGCGGCGGAGTGCGGACTGGCCCTGGCCGTTCTGTTCTGGCCGAACCGCTGGCTCCTCGTCGCCGTGTTCGGCTGGAAACTGGCGACCGAAGTCCTCTCACCCATCGCCGGCTCGCCGGTCTGGGTGTTCATCGAACACGGCGGCAGTTACGCCGCCCCGCTCGCCCTCATCTGGCTGGCGACGCGAAACGCGCACTCGGCCGCCCCACTCACTGCCTGACCTCATCACCATGCCCAAGCTCCGCATCCTGCTGCTCCTGCTTCTCGCGACGCGTCTCTTCGCCGCCGCCGATCCGGCCTACACGGCCAAGCCCCTGCGCGAGCGCACGCCCGCGGCCGCCGGCGGAAAACAATTCGAGGTTCTCGACCCGGCGCAATGCGGCGTCACGGTCCCCAACGTCTTCAATGACCCGCGCATGTGGGGCGACCGCTTCCGCGAACTCACCCTCGGAGCCGTGGAAACGGGCATCGCGGTGGCGGATTTCGATCGCGACGGGATGGTCGACATCTTCGTCGTCTCCAAAAACGGACCCTGTGCGCTCTACAGGCAGACTGCGCCGTTCAAGTTCATGGACGTCGCGCACGCCGCCGGCGTCGCCTGCGACAACGAGTACTCGAGCATCACCGGCGCGAGTGTCGTCGACATCAACCAGGACGGCTTTCCCGACATCTACGTTTGCCGATACGACGCGCCCAACCTTCTTTTCGTGAACAACCGCGACGGCACGTTCACCGAATGCGCGAAGCAATACGGTCTCGATATCAAGGATGCCTCGGTGCACGCCTCGTTCGCGGACTATGACCGTGACGGTTACGTCGATTGCTACCTGGTCACCAACATCCTCGACTTTTCCAAGGCCCCGCAGGGCCGCCGGAATTACCTCCTGCACAATGACGGCAACGGACACTTCACGGATGTCTCGGCGAAAGCCGGCATCTGGGGCCTGACGCAGGGCCACACCGCGATCTGGGTCGACATTAACCACGACGGCTGGCCCGACATCTACGTCGCCAACGATTTTGAGACGCCGGACCGTCTCTATCTCAACAAGGGCGACGGCACGTTTGTCGACGTCGTCGACGAGCGCCTGCCTCACGTCACCTACTTCTCGATGGGCGCCGATGCGGGCGACATCAACAACGACGGCCTGATGGACTTTTTCATCACCGACATGCGCGACCGCAATCACCAGCAGTTTGCGGCCGGCATGGAGGAGATCGGACGCGGTCTCTGGGAAATGGAACGCGTCACCGAGCTCATTCCGCAATACATGTGGAATGCGGTCTATCTGAACACCGGCACCGACCACTTTGAGGAAATTGCCCACCTCACGGGCATGGACGCCACGGGTTGGACGTTTTCCACCCGCCTCGGTGATCTCGACAACGACGGCCGGCTCGACGCCTTCCTGACCTGCGGCATGATTCGCAACTTCATCGACGCCGATCTGGTCGACAAGCAGAACGTCGCGCCGACGCTCACCGCCCGCGCCAACGTCTGGAAAAATTCGAAGCCCCGCGCGGAGACGACGCTCGCATATCGCAACCTGGGCGACCTCAAGTTCGAGGACGTGTCCAAGGCGTGGGGCCTGGATCACCCGGGTGTGAGCTTCGGCTGCGTGCTCGCCGATCTCGATGGGGATGGCGATCTCGACATCATTTTCGCGAACTACGACGCGCCCCCGACGATCATCCGCAACCATACGACCACCGGGCATCGCGCGATCGTCAAGCTGGCCGGGCGCGCCCCGAACCTCGACGGCATTGGCGCCGAGGTCGAAATTCACACCAAATCCGGCGTGCAGGTCCGCCAGCTCTTCACCGAGCGCGGCATCGTTTCGAGCGAACTGGCCCAGGTTCACTTCGGCCTCGGCAATGACACCAGGATCGAAAAACTGACCGTGCGCTGGCCGCGCGGCGAAGTGCAGACGCTGGAAAACCTTCCAGCCGACCGGTTGATTACCGTCAACGAGCCCGCGGTTCCCGAAGGCTTCAAGCCGCCTCCCGCCAGCCTGGCCACGCCGGCCCGGCCGGACTCGATGTTCGCCGAGAGCGCCGCGGCCTGCGGACTCAAGCACGCCAACACCGTGCGTCCTTTCGACGAGTTCACTCATCAGCGCCTGCTGCCGCGCCGCCTCAACGGCCAGGGACCGGCCCTTGCGGTCGGTGACGTCAATGGCGACGGCATCGACGACGTGTTTGTCTCGGGCAGCGCCGGACAGCCGGGCGAACTCTTCCTCGGGCAGAAGGATGGCACGTTCAAGTCCGCGCCGAGCCAGCCCTGGAGCAACGTCACCGACGCGGACGAATCCAGCGCCGCCTTCATCGATCTCAATAACGACGGCCACCTCGATCTCCTGATCACCCAGGGCGGTGTCCAACAGGAACGCGGCGACGCGAAGCTGAATGATCTGCTTTATCTCAACGACGGCCACGGCAATTTCACGCTCGCACCCGAGGGCACGCTGCCGGCCGATGGCGAGAGTACCGGTGCGGTCGCGGTGGCGGACTTCGACGGCGATCACCGGCCGGATGTTTTCATCGGCGGCCGGGTCGTGCCCGGACACTATCCCGCGACGCCGAAGAGTTTCCTTTATCATAACGTCAATGGTCGGCTCGTCGACGTCACCGACACGATGGCGCCCGGTCTGCGCAATGTTGGCATGGTCACGGCCGCCGTTTGGGCCGATGTCGACCATGACGGAAAGCCCGACCTGCTTGTCGCGACCGAGTGGGGTCCGATCTGCTACTTCCACAACAATGGTCACGGATTCGAAGACTACACGCAGCGCTCCGGGCTCGCGGGGGTCACCGGCTGGTGGTGCTCGCTCATCGCGGCCGACCTCGATGGCGACGGCCGGATCGATCTCGTGGCCGGCAATGTCGGCCTGAATACCAAATACCACGCCACCGCGACCGAGCCGACCGTGCTTTATGCGGGCGACTTCGACGGCAATGGCCGCGAGGCCATGATCGAGGCGCAGTATCAGGATGGGAAACTCTATCCCGCGCGCGGCCGCAGCAAGCTGGCCTATTCTTTTCCGTGGCTGCCCAAGAAATATCCGACCTACCAGGCTTATGCCAATGCGACGGTCGACGATGTCTTCGGGGCCGAGCGCTTGGCTCGCGTGCGCAAGCTGACGGCGACCGAGCTTGCGAGCGGGATCTTCCGCCAGCAGCGTGACGGCACCTTCAAGTTCGTCGCGTTGCCGCGGACCGCGCAGATCGCGCCGATCAACGCGATCGTCGCGCGCGACTTCGACGGCGACGGCAAGCTCGACCTGTATTGCGTCGGCAACAACTTCGGTCCTGAGCCCAGCACGGGTCGCTTCGACGGCAGCCTCGGCGTCCTCCTCAAGGGCGATGGCCACGGCGGCTTCACGCCGGTTCTCCCGGCCGATTCGGGCCTCAGCGTGATCGGCGAAGCGCACGCGGCCGCGGCAATCAACCTTCCCGGATCAAAGCACCCCGCGCTGGTCGTGGCCCGCACCGAGGGACCCGTTCTCCTGTTCACACCTCGCGCCGGGCATTGAGGTGGAACGCATTGTCCCAATGCGTTGAGCGTCTTGGGGACAAGACGCTCAACCTCTTGGGTTTTGCCGCTCTACTGATTCCCGCCCGCCAGCATCATCTCCGCCGGCGTCGGCGGCAGATGACGATCCACCCGCTCGCGCACGACGCGCAGATTTTCCGAGACCAGCGCCCCCATCGTCGCGCATTGCAGGAATCCCGTTTCCTGAAAATGCGCCGCCAGGCCTTCGCGCAATGATCGCACGTTCTCCTCCGGCGCCAGATCGGGCCGGTCCATCGCCCGCAGCAGCAGCGCCAGTCGCTCGGCCGTCAGCTCGGCCCGTTGCAGCAGGAGCGTCTGCTCCTCGCGCTGGTACTGGTAGGCGGTCTGCGGGTGCAGATGCTTCGCGCAGAACTCGACGAGCGGCAGGTTCTCCTTGAAGAACTGCGGCAGATAAAAGGTCTTCCGACCGTTGTACGCCTCCTGATCGAAATCCATCGCGCGCAGCCGCACCTGCCAGCCCTCGAAATCGGGCGTGAGCACCGCGACGAAGTTGTAGCTCCGCATGTCGCCGAGCAGGCGGATGAAGCAGCGTTCGTTGAACTTCACCAATTCCTTCGCGATGCGGATCGGCTTCAACTCGCCGCTTTCCAGCCAGCGCTGGATGAACACATCACCGGGCACGCCGGCCACGTGTTCCTCGACCAGCGTATTGCCCCGGGTGAGATAGTTCAGTCGATTCGGCGACAGCAGGTGCTCGAGCTCGAGGCCGTAGACGCGGGAGGCGTCCGCCTTCTTGATGTAGAAGTAATCGGGATTCTCGTTGTACGCGTTCACGATCCGCACGCGGAACGGCATCGAGTTGCCGAAGCTGCAAAAATCGACGCGATCGATGTAGAGGTGGCGCATCACCGAGAAATCCCCGTCTACTTTCAACAGGGCGTAGATGCGCTTCAGGTCCTCGTTCAGCCCATCCATGTCGGATTTGTGGTAGACGACCGTCTCCCACAGCGTGGCGCGGCCCTCGGGATCCGTCAGCGGCATGGCCTCGTGAAAATGTCGCAGCCGCTCGTAGGTCACCGGCAGCTCCCGCTCGCGTCGGTAACGCTGCAGGTAGTCGCGCAGCGGACCACCGATGGGATAGCTCGGTTTTCTCTGCGTCCGGTTTCGGCCGGGCTCCGCCACGGGGTCCATGGCGAAAAGCTACGTGGGCGCCTGCTGGTGGCAACAATGTAGGGCGGCATTGCCCGCCGTCGCCAAGGCTTTGGCGGGGCGGGGCCGAATGCCGCCAGAGATCTCCCGCCAAAGACACGAATTCCGATGGGTAGGATCGAAGTCCCCGGCGATCCGAGATGCAGTGATTGGTTCGACCCGTCTCTTCGTGAAATTTCGTGAGGCTTCGTGGGAGATGGCCTTGGTCTTGAGGCGCGGCGTCAATTCGCGGCGTAAAGCCGCTCCCACAATAAGTCGCTTCTACGACCTCAACCGCTCGCACAACGCGATCAGCCGCGCACGCAAGGGCACGCTCTGGTCAGCGAATTCCCGCTGGTACGTTTCGTATTCGGCGCGACCTGCCGCAGTCTCGATCGCGATCGGCTCGAAACCCAGCGCCCGGAAATCGTAGGGACTTGCCCGCATGTCGATCACCCGAATGGCCCGCGCCAGCGCGAAGCAGTCCGCGACCAGTTTGCTCGGCGAAAACGGCGCCAGCTTGAAGCTCCATTTGTAGAGATCCATGTTCGCGTGCAGACAGCCCCGCTGCTCGAATTGCGGTGCGGACTCGCGCGTGGGTTGAAGCCGGTTCAACGGCCGCGCCTCGGGCATGAAAAACCGGAACGCATCGAAATGCGTGCAACGCAACGGCTGTGCCTCCACCGCCCGTGCGATTTCTGCCGGGCTCAGGCGAAGCGGCCACGTGGAATGACGCACCGCGCCCGTTTCCTGCCGGTAGACCATCGCCCACTCGTGCAAACCGAAACAGGCGAATTGAGGTGCGCGTTCCTGCGATTGACGAAGCAGATTCGCGAGCCAGATAACCGTGTCGCGGCGATTGGCGGAAAAGGCGGCGAGGTTGAGCGTCACGCCGTCGACGGTCTCGTGATACTCCGGCCAGCGCAGATATTCCCGCGCCGAAGCGCCGCCGAGGATCACGTCCGGACCCGGGTGCCAGCGCGCGAGCCACGACGGACGAAACCGATAATATTCGAACAGGAAATCCTCCACCGGATGCTTTTCGCCGCGCGACTGACGTTCCCGGTGACTCGCCGTCCAGGCGCGTACCGTTTCCTCGTGGGCGCGACGTTGCTCGAGCCAATTCGCTTCAGCCAGAAACGTCGGAGCAACTTCGTTGACGCTCACGGCCATACGATCACCGCCAGGCCGGCCAACATGAGTCCGCAGCCGATGGCGGCGCGTGGCGTCAGAGTCTCGCCGAGCAGCGCGGCGGCCAGCACGAGCGTCATCGCCAGACTGGAGCGGTCAACGGCGCTGACCAGCGAGACCGGTCCGGCGTGAAGCGCGCGGAAATAAAACAGCCACGACGCGCCCGTGGCGCAGCCGGACAGGATCAGGAACAGCAGTGACCCGCGTGGAATGGCCGTGACGGCACCGAGGTTCCCTTGAAAGGCCACAACCGTCCACGTCAGGACCAGCGCCACGGCGGTGCGGACCGCGGTGGCGACATTGGCGTCGACCCCGCGCACTCCCATCTTGGCGAGGATCGCGGTCAGGGCGGCGAAGGCCGCCGACAAAAGGGCAGGAATCCACCACATGCGGGCACTGTGACCGGAAACTCAGCGCGCGGCCAGCAGCAACCGGCGCACACCCTCGATCGGAGGCTCGTTCAGGAACGTGTACTCGACATTCCAGGCGTGGGTCTCGGCCAGCAGTCGCAAGGCGGCGACGGCGGGCGGGCTGTTCAACAGCGGGCCGCTCACGCTGCAGGGCACCGCCGGTCCCGAGAAAAGGCGCGAGCTGACCAGTCGCGCCTGGTCGACCATGTCGGCGAGCGTGGCCGAAAGCGCGGCTTGGGCGGGCACGCAGCCGGCCTGAGCGAGCTCGATCACGCGGGGTGCGAAGCGCGCAATTTCCCCGTTGGCGGCGACCTCGTTGTACAAGTAGCGGGTGAGACTTATCGCATCGGGCAGCCCGAGATGCGCCTGCAACGCGCCGCTGAGCGCCGTGGGGCGGGCCCAGCCCTGAAGTTCGAGTAACGCGTGCGCAATGCCCCGGCGGCCGAGATCGAACGCACTGCCGGGATCGCCGATTTTCCAGCCGAGTCCACCGGCGTAGTGAATGGCGCCGTCCGGCGTTCTCGCCGCGATGAACGAACCCGTGCCCGCGTGCATCACCATGCCGGGCCGGCCTTGCGTGGCCAGTTCGACCACGGGGACCGAATCCGGCGCGGTCGTGACTTTTCCAAAATCCGTAAGCACCGCCGCCGTCTCCTGCCAGAACGCGGGGCTGCCCGCCATGTAGAGCTGGGTGTGGCTGACCTTCTGGCCGGCCCGCAGGTTCACCAACGCCTCGCTCAGGATGATGCGGGCCATCTCGGCTCCGACATGGCTCGGATTGCAGCCCGGCGCAGTGTGGCGGGAGACGACCGTGCCGCTCTTATCGACCAGGATCAGCTCGGTCTTCGTGCCTCCACCATCGACGCCGATCTTGAAGCTCATGCGAGCTGCCGGCTCAACCGGCCGTGATATTTGCGACCGAGTTCGCGATTGTGCTCGATCGCGCCAGGCAGGTTCTGGCTGCGCAACACAGGAGGCACGTGACCGTGGGCGACGAGCCAGTCGGTCACTTCGAGCGACAGCAAGTTGAGCAACATCGCGCCGACAATGGTCGAAAGCGGACCGGCCTTCACCCCCGGCGAAATCTCGATGATCGCGTCGCCGGGCGGACAGCCATTGTCGAGCGTGTAGTCGGCGACCTCATGCAGCTTTTTGCCCTCCGGATGGACGGTGGCGACCGTTTTCGCCATGGCCACCGAGGTGAGTGCAACTACGGTCATCTTTTTCTGCCGGCCGTAGAGCGCGACCTCGATGGGAGATGAGTTTTTGCCCGAATTGGAAATGGCAATGAGGGTCTCGTCCTCGCGCAGGCCATGGGCGCGATCGTAGCGCTCGGCCAGTTTCGTGCCATAACCGACGAGGTTTTCGATGAAGCCGCCGGTCGTGTCGTAGATGCCGCTGACGCATACCAGCCCGCCCGCGCGCCCGATGATCTCGCGCGAAATGATTTCGCTGTGCCCGCTGCCGAAGGTGTGGATGACACCGCCGCGGGCGACCGAATCACCGATGATCGCGCCGAGTTTCCTGAGCGTGGGGCCGTTGCGCTCCCGCGCTTCCTGAAGTGCGCGCTGGGCGTGGTCGAAAAAGTTATCGGCGGAGGAAGGCATCGTCAGAAAAGTGAGCTGAGCGTGATGGAGCCAAAGACGTCGCGCTGCTTCTGGCCATAGAATTCCTTGGTGCGGTAGTCCTGGGCATACGTGACCTGCAGTCCCTTCAGGCCGCCGAGGGTCCACGGCAGGCGCACGACGAGTCCGACGTTGAAGTCGGCGACCAGCGGGCGCTTGTCGACCGATGGGCTTGATTGCCACGTGTTGCCGTCGAGAAAGATGTCGCGGGCCACGGCGCGGCCGAGCGCCGCGCCATACAGATAGCAGCTCGAACGCGTCACGGCGACGAAATCGCCGCCGCCGGCGCGGATCAAGTCGGGTCCAAAGTCGGACGGTACCTCCCAGCCGAAGCGAAGCGTGGTACCCGCCCGGGCACTGGTGTCGACATTCCCCGCCGACAATCCGCCTGACGCGAGGGCCTCGCCACTGAAACCGCTTTCGGACAGGCGAAATCGTGCCAGGCGAAAACGCCGCTCCCACGTCAGCACGAGACCCGGCTCGTTGTGCAGCTGATGACTCCAGCCCTCGGCGTGTTTTGCGCCGATGACGTCATGCCAGCCATTCTGCACCTGTCGGCCGAGAGCGGAGGGACCGACGATGCCAAACTGAATCTCGACGATGCGCAGGAGATCGTCGGTCCGGTTCTCGGCCTGGAACATGAGTGCACCGTAAAGCCAGGCCGCGTAGGGGCGGTCATCGGGATCGGGCGTGGGATCGTGAATGTCCGTCGGGGTGTAGATGTTTTGTCCGATCGCGGCGCCGACCTTGTAGTCGAGGTCCTTGGCCGACGACGCCAGCCAGGGAATGACGGAAGCCACGGTTTGTACGAATGGCGGCGAATCATTCAGCCGTGTGTCGCCCAGAAACGAAAGCTTGGCGCCGTTGGTGTAGTGGCGGTCGGTGCCCGCGAAAAATTTGTCGTTTTCGACATAGGTGGTGACGGCGCCCGAGTCGAAGATGTCGGACCATTTTCCGTCGCGCGTGAACTGCGCGAGCGGATCGACCTTTTCCGGTTCAGCGGAAAGTTGCGGCAGCGCCGCGAGAAGGACGGCGACGATAGTCAGCGCGGGGCGGATCGGCGTCACGCCTTGTGGGCGATGACCTCGATTTCGACGCGGCAGTCCAGCGGCAGTTTGCCCGCCTGGATGGTGGTGCGGGCGGGCTTGTGCGGGGCGAACGCAGCTTCGTAGATCGCGTTCATTTTCGCGAAATCGGTCATGTCCTTGAGATAGACGGTGGACTTGGCGACGTCCTGCAGGGTCAGTCCGGCGGCGGACAGGACCGCCTTGATATTGGCGAAGACCTGTTTGGTCTGCGGCTCGATGTCGCCCTCGACGAGTTTGCCCGTGGCCGGATCGAGCGGTGTCTGGCCCGAGCAGAAAAGCAGGTTGCCCGCGTGAACGGCGTGCGAGTACGGACCGATGGCAGCGGGGGCGTTGGGGGCGATGATCGTTTTCATGCCGTGATCTAAGCAGTCACCCTATCCCTAGGAAACACTCTTCTTGGTGGGGCGTTTTGTCCCCAATGCGCTGGGGCGCAGCCCTCCCCCAACAGGGACATACTGTATTTGAAGTAGACAGCCGTCTTGTCGGATCTCGACGTGGCTCGCAGATCAGTTCCATGCGAGAGGCGCGAATCAAGATCGACCCGAAGTGCGCCGAAGCGGTGTACCACTGCGTCAGCAAGGCGGTGGCGGCGGAGTGGCTATTCGATGATGTCTCCAAGGAAGTCTTTCGGCGACAGCTCTGGCGGGCGGCAGACTACTGCGGAGTACAGGTGATCACCCACGCTCTGCTCTCGAATCATTTTCACGTAGTCATACGCGTGCCGGTATTAGCTCTGGTTCCCGACTCCGAACTTCTGCGGCGCTATGCCTTGTACCGCGACCTTTCGAAGAATGACGACCGGGCTCGGATGACTACACTCCGGGCGCAACTGGCAGCGAACGGACCGAAAGCCGACCATTGGCGCCGCCAGCAGCTGGCGCAGATGGGAGACATCTCCTCCTTCATGAAAAAGTGGAAGCAGCGGTTCAGTCAGTGGTTCAATCGAAATCACCGGCGGATCGGCACACTCTGGGCCTCGCGCTTCACCAGCATACTCGTGCAACCCACCGGCTTTGCCACCGAAACGGTCTCGGCTTATGCAGATCTCAATCCCGTCCGTGCCGGCATTGTCACAGACCCGAAGGACTATCGCTTTTGCGGCTATGCCGAGGCAGTGAGCGGCCAGGCCAGGGCTCGTGCCGGCATCGGCAGCCTGTATCCCTCCCTGCGCTGGCGCGAAGTGCAGGAACGGTATCGTCTGGCCCTGTTTGCCATTGGTGCGGACGTCCGGAAGGGGAAAGCGTCGATTCCCCTCAAGGACTACAAGCGGGTGCGTGAGGAGAAAGGGCGGCTGGAACCTTCCGAACTCTTGCTGCATCGGATCAGGCACTTCGTGCATGGAGGAGTCCTGGGATCGCGCGCCTTCGTCGAGGAGCAGCTGGCAGCCTTCGAGCGGCGCACCCGGGAACGGCCCCGCACCCGGCCACGGACGCTCGGTTTTGGCGACCAGGAACTTTATGTGATGCGGAACGTGCGCGATCGGGCGGCCTGAGTCGGTCCTTTGCGCGCGGGATCCGATCACATCAGTAGGTTCAGTGGGGAAAATTCGGCATTGTCGCTGTAGCGCGACCTTTGCCAGGAGTTACGGGATCGCTCGGCCTGAGCACGGGCCTGAATCGCACCGTTTCTTTGCAGACTTCCCCTAAAACACAGCCTGTTCCTGTTCGATGCTTTTGGGATGCCCGAACATAGGCTGTCCCTTTTGGGGGCGTTCATCGCTTGTACCGGGTCATCATCTCGGGCGGATTCTTTTCCATGCTCCAGGTCATCCGATCGGTCTTGGGATCGTAAACTAGTTTGAGCGGATGGTTGCGGTCGACCTCGCCTTTCGCATCGAACAGGTAGGCGACGATTTCAGTTTCGGAATTGGTGTGCCACGCGAGCAAGCCGACGGCAACGGGCGTACTTAGTCGACCCGTGCCGTCCTTGCCGAGGGTGATGACAACGGTCGAGAACCCATCCCGATTGTTGGTCCAGGAATCGACCAGCCGGGAATCCTTCGGCGCGGAAGGAAACTCCTTGGAAAAGTCAGCGATGACGTTCGCATACTTCCCGTCGCGATCCAACAGCCGGATCGCAGGGATGTACTTCCCCAGGACCGCGAAGTTCAGGGCGGTGAGGCCATGTTGATCGCGCAAGTCGGTTTTCGCCCCGGATTTGAGCAGCAGTTCGATGACCTCCATGTTGCGCCGCGCGACGGCGATATGCAGCGGGGTAAGCATATTCCCGTCCGTTTGATTCACGTCGGCGCCAACGGCAATGAGGCCCTTCACGTTGGCAATGCTTCCCGCTTCGATTGCGATGGCGTACGCGCGTCCCGACCGGTCGCCCTCCAATGCCCCGTGCGCCTTGAAATACTCCAGCCATTGGCGGTTTCCATCGCAACGTCCGGCCAGATCGGTCAACGCGCCGCCATATTTGTTGAGGCCTTGGGCGAGAAGGAAATCCATCACCTCCGGCCGATACGCCGTGATGGCCTCCGTGCTCGCGGCCTCGACCTCTTGCTCCAGTTTACCCCGGGGGCGGAGATAGTCGGCAAGGCGGGCGAGCTCGTTCAGGTCCGAACGATCGACTGCCTGGTCGAATTGCTGCGAGAGTGACGCGTTTTCGTCCAGCTTTTCCAATGGGACGAGCGTCGCGGTCACCCGGGCCAGCGCCGCCGGAAATCGCCGGCCGAGCGCCGCGCGCGCGTCGTGGGCGGTCGCACGCGCCTGGTCGTTGGCCAGGAGCAGGAGAGTGTCCTCGTCGGTGCCGGGATTCAACGCCACGCTCCGGCGGACCTGCGGATCGAGTTCGTCGGCATACCGGCGGAGAAACGTAGGCGGCGTGTCCCGGTCCGACGCAAAGCGCTCGATTTCCCTCGGATCCGCCAGAGCCACGATCTTCGCCACCAGCCTGGCACGGACATCGGGCGAAAGAGTCCGGTTGTAGATGATAAGCCGCCAGTCCTTGGGATCAGTCGACTCCACGAACTTGTCCCGAACGGCGGCGGGAAGGGAGTCATTCTGCGCCAGAATGGATGCGGTATCCGGCCAATAGTCTCGCGCGAGCTGCTCGTAGACGAACGTGGGCAGATGGGACGTTCGGGCCAGGTCTTCGCGGATGAAACGGTTTTCGGGAATCAGCCGATGAAAAAGTTCGGGCGGGGCCTTCGGTTCGCGCGCGGCCCTCGCCTTGACATTCTCGTCCGACGCCATGATTCGATCGACTACGCCGGAACTCCACTCCGGCTTGGCATGAGGGTTGGCTGCGACCGCCAGCCACAGCGACGGCTCGTTGGGCGTCTGCCAGATTTTCTCCAGAACATCCTGCCCGCAGCTCGGGTTCCGGGCGATGGCCCGCGGAACATAATAGGTGCCTTCATTCCACGATCTTTTTGACTGCGTCCAGCCGTAGGCTTCGGCGAGAAAATTCTCCGACAACGACGGCAGGACGATTGCCCGGACGAGCAGGTGGTCGTCGGAGGCGAACAACCGGGCGGTCATCTCCGCGAGTTCCGTTGGCCAGGATTCAGGCAGGTCTTTCAGGGCTCCATGGTCATGCCATTTTGTGTATTCATTCGAATGATCCAGGTAGCTCGTCAGGCGATGCCAGTAGTAGGGATCGGAAATCCGCCCAAGCGCGGGCCCCGTGAAAAAACTCGGCAGAGGGTCGGCGATGAATCCGCCGGGTACGAAGTGCAGCTTCCCGTCGGCAGCCAGTTCCAAGACGAAGTACGGTACCAGCTTCCGATTGAGGTCATTGCCCACGACGGTCAGGCGGTTGTTTTCCACTTTCGCGAAAAAGCTCCGGTCACGCAGTTCCACGAACCACCAGATCCCGGCCGCACCTACCTGGCCGTGGCCATTGTCCGTAATTTCCAAAGCCACGGTCCCATAGCCTGCAACCTCCGCCGCCCAGACCCCGACGAAGGGTGATTTGGCGGG
This sequence comes from Candidatus Didemnitutus sp., assembly GCA_035545955.1. Lineage (GTDB taxonomy): Bacteria > Verrucomicrobiota > Verrucomicrobiia > Opitutales > Opitutaceae > Didemnitutus. The sequence goes on from DASZXI010000086.1 coordinate 62,024, forward strand.
AGCCTGCGCGTGCAGCGCGGACGCGACCCATGCCCAAAGGAATGCCGCCGTGACAAGAAACAAGCGGCGCATTCGCATGCTGGCCAGACGAGTGAATTGTCGAAACGCCGAGGCCGGGCCAGTCCAGTGATTGTGACGAGCTACGGTTTCCACACGGGTCATTGAGTGAGATTGGTTGCAGCGCTGCTGAAGGCAATAGGAGGCGACGTTACAGTAGAGCCAATCGAAGCCTCGGTTTTATGCTATTAGATATAGCGGGCGATTCTGGCGGAGAGGTTGAGGTCGTGATAGCCCTATCTTAGGCAAGAGTTACCTATATGACGGACAGTGGAGTGGATCGCGCGCGTTACCGTGGTTCCCAGGACTGAGAGTGAATTCGCGCATTTCGCGGGCAACTTGTATTCCCGGATCGGTGAGGACATCGATCCCTGCCGCGATGGAAACCGTCGGAAATCTCAGGTCGCTTCCCAGCGACCGAAAATGCCGCAAGGAAGAATCTTTCCATCGTGCCTGATGGGCAGACCCACCTCGCCGCCGTAGATGCGGCCGCCGGCGTCGTGGAGAATTCCGGAAAGCAGATTCACGACCACGGAGGGAGAGAGCCGCGCCGTGTAGGCATTTATCAGAAAAAATGCGGGACGGTCGCTCAGCACCTGGCGGCACTCGGAAAGAAGATCCCAGAGATGATCCTCAAGCTTCCAAAGCTCGCCGCCGCCGCCTCGCCCATACGTCGGCGGGTCCATGATGATCGCATCGTATTTCCGTCCGCGCTTCAGCTCGCGGCGGACAAATTTCAGACAATCGTCGACGATGTAGCGGATGGGCGCCTCGGCCAGTCCCGACAGCGCCGCATTTTCCCGACACCACTTCACCATGCCTTCGGAAGCATCCACGTGACACACGCTCGCTCCGGCCGCCGCCGCCGCGATCGTCGCCGCTCCCGTGTAGCCGAAAAGATTGAGCACGCTGATTTCCCGGCCGGACTTTTTGGCGACGCGGATCTTTTCCGAAAACCAGTCCCAGTTGACCGCCTGTTCCGGAAAAAGTCCGGTGTGTTTGAAGCTGGTCGGCTGGATCCGAAATTTCAGGTCTCCGTAGCGAATGGTCCAGTGATCAGGCAGCGGCTTGCGGTATTCCCATTTGCCGCCGCCGGATTCGCTGCGGTGATAAAAACCGTCCCAGCCCGACCAGTCGCCGTGCGAACCCGTTGCCTCCGCGCCGACGCGCGGCCAGATGATCTGTGGGTCAGGCCGGACGAGGGTGTGCGGACCCCATTTCTCCATCTTCATGCCCGAGCCGCAGTCCAGCAGCTGGTAGTCCTGCCAGCGGTCGGCGACGATGAGCCCGGGGCGGTCAATGGTCATGGGGTACTGAGCTGTAAGGTTTAAGGGATAAGGTGTAAGCTTTAGGTTGAAAGCGGAAGGAAAGAGTGAGCGGTGGCCAGGAAGCAGTGAGCGGTAGGCAGTGAACCGTAGAGCGGAGCGGGTCAAAATTTTTGGCCGCAAGAAGGTGCAAAAGGTAGGGCGGGACCGCTGGGCCCGCCGAGAATTCACGGCGCGCCGAGTTTTGCGATTTGCCGAAAGCCGGTGCGTCCAACGGTCGCACCCTGCCTTCAAGGCGCAAGAATTGATCCACCATAGAGGTCGTTCGTTCTTGATATCCGCGTTATCCGTGGTCGATAGACTCGGAACCTTTGCGCCCTTTTGCGGCAGGTTCCACCAAGGCCGACGGGACGTCGTCCCCTACCTGATTGCGGAACGGCATTGCCTGATCCGTGTGATTGGAGAAATCCGTGTTGAAGGATTATGACGGCCCGATCGGGACATCGGGCCCTGCCACGGTGGTTTGATTCGTGAGAATTCGTGGGCAAGCAGATCGGTTCAGAGGCCGCCCGCCCTCCATCGAAAACGCGTTTGCGGGCACCGCACTTCGCGGGTTAGTTTGGCGGACTGCCCCATGAAGACTCTCTCTCGCCGCGCATTCATCAAGACCACCGCCGTCGCCGCGGTCGGTGCCTCACTGTCCGTTCGCTCCTGGGCCCGCGTGATCGGCGCCAACGACAAGGTGCGCGTCGCCGTCGTCGGACTCAACGGCCGCGGGCAGACGCACCTCGAATACCTGAGCGCCATTCCCGATGCCCGCGTCGTCGCGATCTGCGATGCCGACACCGCCGTGCTCGCGCGCACCATCAAGAAGGTTGGTCCGGATGTCCGCGTCTTCACCGACATCCGCGAACTGCTCGCTTCGCCGGACATCGACGCCATCACCGTGGCCACGCCGAACCACTGGCATTCGCTCATGGGCATCTGGGCGTGTCAGGCGGGAAAGGATGCCTACGTCGAGAAACCGGTTTCGCACAACGTCTGGGAAGGACGCCAGCTGCTCACCGCGGCGGCGAAATATGGGCGCGTGGTCGTGGGCGGCATGCAGATCCGCTCCGGCGACGGCATGGTCGAGGCGGTGGAATGGGTGCGCGCCGGCAACCTGGGAAAAATCAAGCTCGCGCGCGGACTATGCTACAAGCGCCGCCCGAGCATTGGGCTGACGGTCGGGCCGCAACCGGTTCCGGACACGGTGAACTACAATCTCTGGTGCGGTCCATCGCCGCTCGCTCCGCTGCGCCGCAAGAAGCTGCACTACGACTGGCATTGGCAGTGGCCGACGGGCAGCGGAGACATCGGCAATCAGGGCGTCCATCAGGTCGACGTCGCGCGCTGGTTTCTCGGTGAATCCGGTTTTCCGCGTCACGTGCTCAGCGTCGGCGGACGCCTTGGCTACAAGGACGACGGCGAGACGCCCAATACGCAGGCGATCTGGTACGACTACGCGTCGGCTCCGATGATTTTCGAGGTGCGCGGCCTGCCGAAAAAGGCCGGCGACACGACCGCCGCGCCGGCGGGCCTGGGTGGCGCGGAGGCGGCCGCCGCGATGGCGAATTCGATGGATCGCTATCGCGGCATCGACATCGGGAACGTCATCGACTGCGAAGGCGGCTCCCTTTTGACCGACGGCTATTTCGCCGCGAAGGCCGTGGACCGCGACGGCAAGGTGATCCGCGAGTTCAAGGGCGAGGATCGCAACATGGCCAATTTCATTTCCGTGGTGCGGAGCCGGAAGATGTCCGAACTGCGCGCACCGATCACCGAAGCGCATGTGTCGAGCGCACTTTGCCATCTCGGCAACATTTCGCATCGTGTCGGGCATACCGCGAAGATCGGTGAGATCCAAGATGCCGTGCGAGAGAGTCCGCCGCTCGCGGAAACCGTCGACCGCGTGCGCGAGCATCTTGCGGCCAACAAGATCGATCTCGAGATCACACCGCTGACCCTCGGTGCGCCGCTCGCGATCGATGTCGCCGCCGAGAAATTCACGGGGGCAATGTCCGACCGGGCGAATCCGTTGCTGACGCGGGAATATCGCGCGCCGTTTGTCGTGCCGCGGTTGGCGTAAGCGAAGTTTTTTTGTTTAACCACGGAGGCACAGAGAAACGGAGTCGGATAACCCGCATGGCCGGTCAGAAACCTCCGTTGCTCCGTGTTTCAGAATTTATCCGATTTTGCGACCGGCTGAATCCATCCGTGTCGTCCGTGAATTCCGTGGTTAAATGGGTTGTAAGCTAGGCGGGGTCGGGAGACCCCGCCCTACATCAGAATTGGGGACCCTCGGGTATTTGCGCCTTTCTGCGGCCGATCAGGTAGCGCGGCTCCGCTTCTCTGTGTCTCCGTGGTTAAATAGGGACCAGGGTCAAACTCCGCAGGCTACGATGAGGCCAAGGCAAATTCGAACTGCAGGGCGTCACCGGGTTTGATCGCGCGCCAGGCGGCAACTTTCTCGGAAAGGCTTCGCTGCATCTCGGTGAACCGCGAACTGTCGATCGTGGGAATTATTGCCGAGGGTCGCGCGCCGCGGATGGCTTCCGCAACGAGCCAGTTGAATTCCGTCAGGTCGACCTCCGGCCCGGTGAGCACGAGATTCGTGAGCTGGCCGACAATGCATTCGATGGCGATGGCTTCATCGGAAATGTCGCGGGCAGCGCCGGGCCTTTCAAAATCGGAGATATTCCAGCCCTGCTCGAGCAAGCCATAGAAGCCATCGCGTCGACCGAGGGTGGTCTCGACCACGAAATGAGCGAGATCGTGCACCGCGCCGAATCCGCCCTGTCCGAGGCGTCCGGCGGTCCAGGTGCCGTCGGCGCGCGTTACGGTCAGACGTGCGGCGCCCGTGGCCGACTTGCGGATTTCGATATGCATGACCGGTCGCGACGCGTTACAGGATGGTGTGCGTGATGGGCGTCCGATCTATCGATTTCGACGCGCACGGGAATCAAGTGCCGTAGAGTCGGTCGCCGAAATCACCGAGTCCGGGCAGGATGTATTTGCGGGCGTTGAGCGTGCGGTCGAGCGCACCCGTGAAAATCTGAACATCCGGATGCGCCTTCTCCACCATGGCGACACCCTCCGGCGCGGCCACGATGCAGACGTACGCGGGCGATTTGGCTCCGGCGGTTTTCACGACATCGAGCGCCTGGGCCGCGGAGCCGCCGGTGGCCAGCATGGGATCGATGACGAGTACGCGTTTGCCGTCGAGCGGCGGAAGCTTGCAGTAGTAGCTGCGTGCGACGGCGGTCGTGTGATCGCGTTCCAATCCGATGTAGCCGACCGACACATCGGGAAACACGTCCGTGAACGGCTGCACCATGCCGAGGCCGGCGCGCAGGATCGGGACGATCACCAATTCTTCGGCCAGCACGCGGCCGGTGTGCGGGGCGAGGGGAGTGTCGACGCGTTTCTCGACGGTGGCGAAATCGCGCGTCGCCTCGAGGGCGAGCAGAAGTGAGATCTGGTAGCTCAACGTGCGGAACAGGACCGGCTTGGTCGTCTGGTCGCGCAGGTGCGTCATCACGTGGTCGGCCAGGGGATGTTTGAGGACGTGCAGGGGCATGGGCGGCGAAAAATGCGATGCTGCCAGAGCGCGGAGGATTTCCCAGCCGCAAAACCAGGGTGGAGCGACTTGTCCGCAGGGCGCCCAACGCGTTGGGACAACGCGTTCTACCCTGCAGCTAGCCTCTGGCTCCCTGCAACTTGGACTGCATCCGGGATGACGCCAAATTTCGTCTAAGGAATTGTGTCCCGGCGTGTCTTTAAAGGTGGAGCCATGATCGCCTCCGCAATCAGCCGCCTGACATGGATACACTGGCCATCGCGCATGCCGTCCCGCTATCGTCGGATCGACCGACGATCGCCGCCCTGCCGCCGATGAGCCAGAAACCGGAATCCCTCGCGGCGCTGTTCGAAGCGGAGGAGAGCGCCTTGTTGTATTTTGCCCTGGGCATGGTGCGCCGGCGATCCGTGGCGGAGGAACTCGTGCAGGAGGCTTTCTTGCGTCTGCATCAATCCTGGACGGAGGTGGAAAATCCGCGCGGATGGCTCTACCGCAGCATCAGAAACCTGGCGTTGAATCATCTGCGGGATCATCCCGCGGAGTCCGAATTGCCCGAAGCCACGCCGTCCGAAACCGATTCATTGCCGGCCGATCTGCTCGCCCGCAACGAGGCGATTGGCATGGTGCGCCTGGTCCTCGCGGATCTGCCGGCCGAGGACCGCGAGCTCGTGCGGCTGAAATATCACGACGGGCTGAAATACGACGAAATCAGCCGGCGCACCGGGCTGAGCGTCGGAAACGTCGGCTACCGGTTGCATCACCTCATGAAGGCGCTCGCCGAAAGCCTGCGGAACGCGGGCATCGAGGGCAGCGAAGGCTAGGAGGACATCATGAACAACGAATTTGATCAGAAAAACAACCCGTCACCCGACGCTGAAATCGAGGCCCGTATTGTAGCTTGGGTGGCCGGAGAAGCGTCCGCGTTCGAAAGCGCGGATCTCGAACGACTGATTGCGACCCGACCGGACCTCGCGGATTTCAAGCGGCGCATGGAAGAGGCGCGCGAATTGGCGCGGGCGGCGCTCCGCAGCGACTCCACTCCAATGAAGATGTCGGCGACACGTCGGGCGGAGTTGCTCAAGGCAATCGGCGGCGCGGCGGTGCCCACAAAGGCAGAGAACACGGTTGCGATCCCGACTCCGTCAAGAAAGCGCCGCAATCGTTACTGGGTGCCGGCGTTGGCGACGGGTCTCGCAGCGGCCGCGGCGCTGTATATTGCGTGGCCGCGCGATCGATTCCTTGAGGCGCACAAGGAAGAAAATCTCGTCGTACTTGAGATGCCAAAGGGGGGAGCAGGCGCGGACAAAAAAGCTCTGTCCGCCGCGAAACGGGCTGAAAACCCGGATGTGGCGCAGGAGATGACCGACAGGGAAAAAGCCTTTCAGGACGCCGTGAAGGACGCGGAAATGCGGAAGGAAGAGCGCAAGGAGGCGACTCAGTACGCGGACGCCACCCTGCTGCAGGTGCACCAGCAGCAAGCCAAGGGACTGGTGCAGGCGGCCCCGGCTCCCATGGAATTGCCTGCGCCGGAGATGAACCAGCCCGCAGATCCGGCTCCGCCGGCGACGGAGCTGCAGAAATCATCGGATCGTCGCGATGAGGCCTCTGACAACGCGGCCATCGTTCTGTCACCGTTCGTGGTAGGGAATAGTGATAACAAAGGCCCCGGCGCCAATGATACCCTGGCGGGCACCCGGGTGCGGACTAGTCCGGCGGATGTCGCGTCGAGCGTCGGCGTGGTGACCAATCAGTTTCTCAAGGACACGGGCGCGGCGAATAATTCCAACTCGCCTCTCAATTACGCACCGAACAACGAAATCGGCGGCAATGCGGGCAACTTCGGCGGCCAAAATGCCCAGAATGCTTCGGCGAACACCAACGGCTTCGCCATGGACAAGTTTGAAGTCAGGGGATCGCTCGTGACCGATGACGACAACAGCGGCGCAGCCGGAAAATCGGCAGCGCCGGAAAAGGCCAAGGAAGCACCGCGTGATCGTCCCTCGATCGGTGGGTTGCGCTTCGATCCCGGCCTCTTCGGAAGTCTCGCGACCAAAGTTCAAACCAAGGGCGGGCCCGAGGCGGATCTGCCTCTGCCGCGTGCGGCCAAGCCGGCGGAAGCGCCGGTGGATCGTTCCGAAGTCGACGCGGCGAAGAATCCCGTGTCGACGTTCTCGCTGCACGTCAGCGACGTCTCGTTTCGCCTCGCGGTGGCGGCGCTGGCCCGTTCCGAGGCGATCGATCCCGACACGATCCGGCCGGAGGAATTCATCAACGCCTTCAACTATGGCGACCCGGCGCCGACGATGGCCGAGAAGGTTTCATGCCGCATCGAGCAGTCGGCGCATCCTTTCCTGCAGCAGCGCAATCTCGTGCGCATCGCGGTGCGCGTGCCCGCGACGGGTCGCGATGCCGCCCAGCCGTTGCGGCTGACGGTTCTGCTCGACACTTCCGGCTCGATGGAGCGGGAGGATCGATCTGCCACGGCGCGGGCGGCGATGCAGTCGCTGGTTTCACTGCTCGGGCCGAACGATCGGCTGACTTTGATCGGCTTCGCCCGCCAATCGCATCTGCTCGCGGATGATGTTGCGGGCAACGATGCGGCGAAGGTCCTCGAAATCGCGGCTCACACTCCGTCCGAAGGCGGCACCAATCTCGATGAAGCACTGAAGCTGGCCGGCGACCTGGCCCGGCGTCATTTCACTGCGGGCGCGCAGAACCGCGTCGTGGTCCTGACCGATGGCGCGGCGAATCTCGGCGACGCGGATCCCGCCCGACTGGCCGGCGCGGTCGCCTCGTTGCGCGATCAGGGGATTGCGTTTGATGCCTGCGGCGTCGGGCTCGACGGACTCGACGACACGATGCTCGAGCGCCTGACGCGGCAGGGGGGCGGGCGTTACTACGTGCTGAATTCCCCGACCGAGGCCGACGCGGGTTTTGCGCGTCAGCTGGCCGGCGCATTCCGGCCGGCGGCCGAAAACGTGAAGCTGCAGGTGCGATTCAATCCGGCGCGGGTCGCGAGCTACCGTTTGATCGGCTTCGAACAGCACCGGCTGCGGGAACAGGATTTCCGCAACGACGCCGTGGCGGCGGCCCCGCTTGCCGCCGAGGAGGCTGCCGTGGCCGTCTATCAGGTCGAACCGCGGCCGGAGGGTGACGGCGAATTGGGCGAGGTTTATGTGCGGTTCCGCGACACCGCGACCAACACGATGGTGGAGCGTTCGTGGACGCTACCGTTCGACGCCCATGCGCCCGCGTTCGATCGCGCCCTGCCATCGATGCAGCTCGCCGGCTTCGCGGCACTGATCGCGGAAAAACTGCAGGGCGGCGCGCCGGCGGAAGCCATCCGGCTCGACGACCTCGCTTCCATCGCCAGTCACCTGCGCACCGATTTCCCCGACCAGCCACGCGTTCTGCAGCTGGTGGACATGTTTCAACAATTGCGACGCGCCGACCGGCGCTGACGGCTGACCCCGCGTTCGCTCTTACCCAGGATAACCATGCATGCGTCCATACTTCTCCGTCGGGCCTTTGGCCTGCCCCTGATTTTTTCCCTCGCATCGGCGAGCGATGAACCCGCGGTCACGGCTCATGTCACATCGGGCGACGGCCATCTGGTCGTCGAGGCCCACGGTGTGCCGCCACCGCCGCCCACGTTTTTCACGGCTTCGGTCGACCAAACGATCGATCTTCATGCGACCGGACTTGAAGGGGACGCCCGAATTCACCTTCAGTTGCTGCAGGGGCGTCCGGAAACGCTGACGCTTGCGCTCAGCGGTGACGGAGAAATCGTGAGCGTTTTGGGCAGCGGGCTCGTCGATTGGTCCGTGCGTCAGACCACCAGTGGACGTCTCCTTGATCTTCGCCTGGCGCGCGCGTCGGGAAAAATTCCGCTGATCGCCTTTGATCTGGTCGTTCGCACAAAGTCCGCCTCGGTGACCGTGCCGGGACGGGCCTCGTTGCTTCTGTTCGGGCCGGGTGAGGCGACGGGTTTCACGTCACGCATTGCGGTCCGGGGAGAATCGGGTCTCGACGTGGCGGTGGCAGCGGCTCGCGGCCTGGTCGCGGTTGAAGATCCGGCGGCGGAGCCGGGTCTGAAACGATTTGTCGCGAATGGGGAATGCGCGCTCGAGGTCCTGATCACTCCGCGCGGTGCGACGGTGGCCGATCTCGAGTTGCGCGAGGCGCGGCTCGTCGGGTCGCTGGCTCCGCCGGGGGCGGGAATGGATTTCCGGCTGGTCGGACAGTTCGTGGCCAGCCGGGTGGGGGCGCGTCTGCGCATCTTGCAGGGACGGGCCGCGCTGCCCAGTGCCGCGCGAGGCGAAGGCTGGCATGTGGAGCTGTCGGACGCGGGTCAGGCCGGCGCGTACGATCTGGTGGCCGACCGCATTGGCACCGGGAGCGTCGCGTTTTCATTTGTCGCCGGGGTGCGCGAGAACGACGACTGGTCCTCGTTGGACTTTGTCATGCCGGCGGGGATGGCCGTGCCGATCCGGCTTGAAGGTCTGGGGGCCGAAACGCACTTCGGTCCGAACGCGGACGTGGTGGCGCGGGCGAATGGCTGGGAATCGTACGTGCCCGCCGACGGGGCCGTGACGCTTTCGTGGCGGCAGGCGCATGAAGCGGCGGTGGGAGCCCTTTTCTTTTCGAGCACCGAGGATGCCGATGTTGCGGTGGGTGCCGGCGTGATTCGCGAAACCTCCCGACTCGCGCTCCGTGTCCTGCAGGGAAAACTGGAGCATCTCCGGATCAAGCTCGAGGGTCGCGGCGATATTCTCGCGGTCGAGGGCGAAAATATCGTCGGGTGGAAAATCCTGGAAGAAGGAAACGACCGCGTGCTGGCCATCGATTTCAGCCGGCCGCTGGACGGCACGGGTCAACTGACCGTCCGCAGCCAGGAGTCCTTCGAAGGACTGCCCATCACGGCTGAACCGCTGCGGCTGCGTCCGCAGGGTGGCGTGCGACATTCGGGGCTGTTGCGGGTGACAAGCGGCGGTGCGGTGCGGCTCGAAGTCACGCAGGCCACCGGATTGATGCAATTGCCGCCGGCGCAGTTCCCGGAACCCCTGGCCGGAGACAATCCGCGTCAGGTCTTCGTGTATCGGTTTCCTTCGGCGGACTATGACTACCATGTCGTGGCGGCGCAAATTCAGCCCGAGGTGGCGGTGGCGTTGCTGGCGCTCGCCGCCTTGGGGGAAACCGATCGCACGCTCGACGCGTCGATCGAGCTCGATGTCCGCGAGGCACCGTTGCGCGAGTGGTCATTTCTGATGCCCGACGACTACACGGTCGTGAGCGTGGGAGGGGCCAACGTGACCGACTTTGCGCCTTCGGGCGAGCACGCGAATGGCATGCGGCCGCTCAAGGTGCTGTTTTCGCAGCCGGTGGACGGGCGTCAGCTCATTCAGGTCAAATTGGAAAAGAACCAGGCGGCGGCAGCCGGCGAGTGGCCGATTCCGGCCCTCCGCTTTCCCGGGGTGAAATCCGTGCGCGGGCAGGTGGGCATCGTGGCGGCGCCCGGATTCCGGCTCGCGCCGATGCGGACCGAGGGGCTCTCCGAGGTGCCGATCTCCTATTTCCCGCGGCAAGTGGCCGGCCTGCAGCAGGCCTGGCGGTTGCACGACCCCGAGTGGAGTGCGACCGCGCGCGTCGAGGCGCTGGGGCAGAGCATTCAGGCGGACGTGTTTCACCTCTACACGGTCAGGGAGGGTGTGGTGCATGGCAGCGTGCTGCTCAACTATTTCGTGGTCGGTGCGCCGGCGACGGAATGGCGGCTGCACGTGCCGGCAACCGTTGGGAATCTTGATGTCGTGGGACAAAATGTGCGGCGCGACTGGCATCGCGAGGGTGACGAGGTGGTCGTCTCGCTGCACCAGCCGGTGCTGGGCGCCGCGACCCTGCTCGTGACGTTTGCGGAACCGATGAGCGCGCACGGCGGCGTGATCCAGCCCGGGGAGGTGCGACCGGTCGGCGTGCAAGCCGAGCGCGGATACGTGTCCGTGGTCAGTCCGCTGCAGGTGCGTTGCACGGTCACGCAGGCGGAAGGCAGCCTTTTGAAAATTGAATCGCTCGAGCTGCCGGCGGAATTCCGGCTTTTGTCCGCCTCGCCCGCGCTGGCGGTGTATCAGTACACGGCGCGGCCGTTCACGCTGGCGTTGAACATCGAATGGTATCCGACCGGCGAGACCGTGGACCAGGTGGTCGACTACGCGCAGTTGAAGAGTCAGGTCTCGCGCGACGGCCAGGTGGTCACCGAGGCGCGTTATTTCGTGAAGACGCGCGGGCGCAAGGCGCTGCGTCTGGTCCTGCCGCCCGGGCTGGCGTTGTGGGAGACGCGGGTGGACCATGAGACGGTGGCGGCGAGAACCGATGGCGATCGCACGGTGATTCCGCTCCCCGCCCGGTTGAATCCGAACGAACCCGTCGAGGTGAACCTGCGTCTCGGCCAAAAGGCGGGCGCGTCGTCGAAGTTCGTTCACCTCCTCGCGCCGCGGACCGAGGCCGACTCCGTGATCGATGAATGGTCGATCGACGGCGATGCCGGTCGGCGTCTCGTTCCGCGCGGCGGCACCGCGGAAGTCATCAGGAATTCGCTGCCCGAGACCGGATACGAATGGTTGTCAGTGCACGCGCGTTTCGTTTTTCCGGCCTTGCTGGCGCTCTTGGCCGCAACCCTGGTGCTGTTGCGTGTGCCGTATGGCTGGCGCGGATTCGCCGGCTTGCTGACAGCGGCGATCGTTATTGTCGGGGCATTGTCGGTGGCGCGGTATGCTTTGCAGGTGCGGCGCTTCGACCCGGCGGGGCTGGTGGGTGCCGCCACGATGGTGCCGGCGGGAACCGAGGTCTCGCTCGATGTGGCCAACGTGCCGGCGTGGCAGGCGATGATTTCAACGGGAGGATTGGTCGTGACGTTCGCCGGAGTGGTTTTGCTGATTGTCGCCGCACGCACGCGCGGCGGCTTCCGGATCGGATTGCAACTGGCCGGCGTGGGCGGGTTGTCCGCCGGTCTGCTCAGCCAACCGGTGGGCGCGGCGTATTTTTTCCTGACCTTTGCGGTGGGTGTGGCGACGTTCGTCGTGGTGCCGGTGCTGCGCCGATGGAACCGGGACCGGCTGGCCGCGGCCACCCCGGAACCCCCGCGTTCCGGGCTCGCGGCGGGCGCCTCGTTGCTGTTGCTCGTCGGCTTGGGCGGCGCCTGGTTGGGTCACCCAACCGTGTGCCGGGCGGAGTCGCCCGCCCCCGTGGAAGCGGCGTCCGGGTGGTTCGCGGGGATGAAACCGGCCGAGGCCATCGTCCAACACTGGAGTATTCACGACGGTCGACTCGAGGCCGACGCGGAGATCACGGTTCGGGGCGATACCGGCGACGCGTTCCTGGCGTTGCGGGAACCGGCCGTGTTGACGAGCTGGACCGGCGACGGCTTGCGGATGGGCAAGGTGTCGCTCGGTGGCGTGGAGTCGTTTTGTCTAACCGCGCTGCGTCCGGGAGAATTCACCGCGCGTCTGCACTACGAAATGCCGGTGAGTGAACGGAATCGGGACATGGTTCTTCCCACCGGTCCGGCGGCCGCGCAAACCGTGACGGTCGAGCTCGATCAAGGTGGCTGGGAGATCGCGTCGGCCTCGGCCATATCGATCCGCCCCTCGACCGATCTGGCGGCCAATCACAGCGGGGCCACGCTGGTCCTGGGGCCGGGCGGCCCGGCCGCGATTCGACTGCAACCCCGGCGGCGCGACCCATCCTCGGAGCCCGTCAAATTCTTCGCCGAGGTCGCCAATCTTTTTGTGCCCGGTCCCGGAGTCGTGAACGGTCATTTCCGGGTGACCGTGCGGCCGGTGCAGGGCCGGCTGGCGGGACTCGACCTCACGATACCCGAGGGATTCACCGTCGGCGAGGTGGCACGCGGACCGGTGGGCGCGTGGCGGTTCGATCCTTCAACGCGTCAGCTCCACGTGGCGATCGAGCCGGCGCAGTCCGAAGCATTCAATTTCGAGATCGAAGCGCAGCTCGGCGCCGGCAGCCTGCCGTTCGCGCTCAACGTCGCACCGCTCCGGGTCGGCGGGGCCGCGAGCGAGTCGGGGTTGCTGGCGCTGGCGTTTGGAAACGAGGCACAGTCCGAGGCGGTCCATGCGCGGGGACTCTCGCCGGTCAATCCGCAGGATTTTGATGCCGCGCTGCCGGGCGGCCGCGAAACCGAAGGCGCGGCCACCGTGCAACAGGCCTGGCGTTACGGGGCGGAAGGCGGCCAGGCCGATTTGAAGATTGTGGCCGTGACCCCTGAAGTGCGCGTGACGGGCCGACAAGTGATGTCGATTGATGACGACCGGCTGGTCATGGCGGCGGATCTCGCCGTGAGCATCACGCGGGCCGGCATTTTCCAGCTGTCGTTCGTCCTGCCGGACGGGCTCGACGTCGAGGGCATCAGCGGTCAGGCGGTGAGCCAGTGGACGGAGGCGAAGGAAGATGGCCGGCGGATCATCACGCTTCATCTCAACGGGAGGACGCTGGGCGAAACGAGCGTGGCGATTTCCCTCGCGGGCCCGGCGCCGCATGCGCAAGCCGCCTGGTCGGTGCCCCACCTCGGTCTTCGCGAGGCCACGCGCCAGACGGGAGACTTGATCGTGACTCCGGGGAAGGGCATCCGCCTGCAGGCGGGCGAACGGATTCTCGCGACCCCCATGGATCCGCGTTCGATCGGCGGGTTGGAGCCGGGCGCGCTGGCGTTTCACCTGCTGGACCGGGACTGGAGGCTGGCGCTCGCGGTCGAGGCGCTCGAACCCTGGGTGACGGTGCAGGCGCTGCAGGAGATGACGGCGCGCGAAGGGCAGACTCTCGTTCGCCAGGCCTTGCGCTTTCGGGTGGAAAATGCCGCGGTGAAACAGGTCGCGGTGATTTTGCCCGGATTGTCCGAGGAAGACGTGCGGACCATCCGGGTCACCGGCCCGGCCGTGGCCGACTTCGTTCGCGTTCCGGGATCAGCCGATCGGTGGGAGATCCGGTTTCAGCGCAGCATCGCGGGCGAGACCGACGTGCTGATTGAATACCAGCGCAAGGCCGATCGCACCGGCAGCGTCGGGACGGTCGTCCCGCCGGTGTTTCCGGAAGTCAAACAGGTGACGCAGTTCGTGGCGGTGCGGACCGCGGGCCGGCTGGAGGTCGAGGCGGGTGTCCTGCCCCGCGGTTGGAGCCGAACGGATTGGAGTGGAGTACCGGCGATTTTGCAGGACCGGAGCGATCGGAGCATGCCCACCCTGTGTTATCGCGTCGCCGATCCCCAAGGCCCGCTGCCGGTCTCGCTGCACCGTCACGAGGTGGCGGCCGCGCTCAAGTTGCGCATCACCAGCGGCAGTCTGACGACGTTGCTTTCGACCGGCGCGGCCAGCCTCACCGGGGTCGAGCTCCAGGTCGACGTCGTGGAAAAGAGCGCGCTCCACGTGCGACTTCCGGCGGGCGCGCGCCTCTACAATCTTTTCGTGAACGGCGAGAGCGTGCCCATCGTGCGGGAGGACGACGCCTATCTTTTCCACGTGACGCCCAACGCCGGATCGAACGGCTCGGCGAGCGTGAAGCTGGTCTATGCGACGGAAGCCGTGGCGTCGGCGGGGAGCCAGTTGCAGGCGCCGAGCTTCGGGGTGCCGTTGGAAAATGTTTCCTGGCACGTGATCCTTCCGCCGCAGCACACCCTGCGTAGCTATTCGGGCAACGTGGAACTGCTCGAGCAGGGCGTGCCTTCGTTTGCGAGCATGGCCGACTACGAGTCTCTTGTGACGACCGCGCGCAACGAGAATGCCCGGCAGGCGGTCGCGTTGATGGAGGAGGCCAGCACGTTGCTGCAGAAAGGCGATCAGGAGCGGGCCGGCGAAGTGCTGAGCCGCGTGTCGCACGCGCCGGCACTGGACGAGGCTTCGAACGAGGATGCGCGAGTGCAGCTGCGAAACCTGAAAACCCAGCAGACCGTGCTCGGACTCAACACCCGCCGGCAACGTCTCTATCTCGACAATCGCGCTGAATCGGCACGCAACGAATTGCTTGAGCAGGCGGCCGGGCAGAATCCATTGATGCAGGGCCGGCTGAACTTCAATCCGCAGGAGCTCGATCAACTGCTGCTCGGCAATTCTCCCGAAGAGACCACGGCGTTGAAGGGGATCGCGGCGCGGCTGGTCGACCAACAGCTGTCAGCCGAACCGGCGCCCGGGGCGATCGACGTGACGCTGCGGGGCAACGGCCGCATGCTGCTTTTCACGCGCAGCCTGCAGGTCGACGGTGCGACACCGCTGGAGCTTTCGTTGCAATTGGGCCGTGAAACGAGCGAGGGCATCCGCTACTCGCTTCTGGCGGTGGCGATTCTCGGAGTCATCGGGACGATTCCGCTCTGGCCGGTGACACGGCGGATTTAGGAAGGGGAACGCAACGCCTCGTCGCAGGTGCCGCCATTCCGGCATTGGGCGTGCCCTTCTAAGACCTTGGCGAAGGCGGCATTCGGCGATGCCGCCCTACACCGAGCCTCAGGGCCGCAGATTTAGCACGTGCTCTGCGGGGCCGGGAAGAAAGGGGGCGGGCTGGCCGTGAGCCCAGGCTTCGTGGCCGGCACGAAAGTAAGGCGAGAGCGGATGCGCGCTCTGGCCGCCGGGCATCTCGAGGATTCCTTCGGACTCGTGTCCGGGCGAAACGACCATGCGCTCCGACTGACCGAACGCCGGCGCCAGCACACGCGGCATGTTGTCATCGCCGGGCAATTCCTCGGCCGGCATCGAAATCAGCGGCCCCAGAAAACCGGGCAGGAGGCGCGCGAACGGATGCCGCATCCGGAGCGTGTTGCGTCGGCCCCAGGTGAAATGCTCGATCGAGACGCCCGCCGTTTTCGCGTCGGCCAGCACATCATCCGCGGCCGAGCGGAGCAGCGAATCCCAGGTCGGGTGATGAGGATTGAGCAGGCGTGCGGGTTGCTCGTGGACCAGTTGCCACAGCGCGTCCTCGAACATGAAGGTGTGACTGGAGAAATCGGGATAGAATTCCGTGGCCCGATCGAAAAACGGACCCAACGCGCGCTCCGCCACATGCGTGCGAAAGGCCCGCACAGCCCGATAGGCGGCGGAGTCAACGGCCGCTGCGCCGCGCCACGACGCCACGACCGTCCGCAATTCGCCGCGGGACGATTTTTGCGCGACCGCCTCATCATTGAGAACCTCCAGCAGGAATTTCTGCCAGCGCTCGAGGAACAACGCCCGGTCGTCCAGCTCGACGGCGAAGAGATCCGCCGGAGCCGCCTTCGCGGGGCGAGACACCAGCTCCTTGAGATCGTCACGAATCTGTCCTGCCCGCGCGCCGTTGGCGTAGCCGCTGGTCCCGAGCAAATCGTACGCGCCGCCGCCCAGCGCCCGATTGTTGCCGGTCCACACCGCGTCGCCGGGCGGATTTTTCACCACGGGCACCTCGGCCGGATCGAGCCAGCCATCCCAGCCGCGATCACCGAATGAGAATACGACGGGCATCGCACCGTTGAATCCTCGACGGCGTGGAATGCGACCCGCGATGGTCCACGCGATGCCGCCCCCGGCATCGGCGAGAATCATGTTTTCGTTGGGCAAGCCGGCGCGATGGGCAATCCCAATGCCATCATCGACCGTGTGGGCGCCCTCCATGTCCATCAGGTGGAGATTGGTCGCTTCCGCATCGTGCGCATTCCAGGCGAGGGCAAGATAGCGGCCGTCTTTGAGATCGCTGATGACCGGGCCCCAGCGGGTCCACCGCGTCGTGAGTGTGACCGCCGCAGCGCCTTTCACCGCGATTGTCTCGACGCGTTCTTCGAACGGCACCCAGCCGTCGGCCGTAAGATATCGGCGCTGTGTGGCGGGATCGGGTTCGACGACGATGACATCGGAGGTGTCGACGTAGGCATTGGTGAAACCCCACGCGACATGTCCGTTGCTGCCGACGACTGCGAAGGGTGTGCCGGGCAGCGTGAGACCGGCAATGCGGTGGGCACCGGCAGGGTCGGACCACGCAAAGACGGCGCGGTACCAGGTATTCGGCACGCCGAGATTGAGATGCATGTCATTCGCGAGCAACCCGGCGCCGGTGACAGTGTGCGCGCCTCCAACCGCAAAAGCATTTGATCCGACGACCTCGGGTGCGAACCAATCGGCAGGGCGGCGCGCCGATTTCTCCGCGTCCGAGGCACCGCGAAGGCGGATGGTGGGCACGGCAGGCGCGGGAAAGGTCGAACCATCGAGTGCGGCGTCCCAGGAATTGCCGCGCGGCGCGAGAAACTCCATCGTGTCGGTGCCCCAGGCGGACCGCAGCGCATCGCGATTCCGTTCGAACCGGCCCTCGTCGTCCTGGAGGTCGAACCACATCGCGAATATGCAGAGAATCGAATCGGTCTCGCGCCAGGCCTCGGGCGAAGTCCGCAGCACCAAGTATTCCCACGGGCGCTCGCCCAGTGCGGCGAGACCGGCGTTCACTCCCTCCGTGTAAGCGTGAAGAAGCGTGCGCTCCTCAGGGGTGGCTTGTTCGATGATCCGGGCGGCGAGTCGGCGGAAGCCATGGCGCCGGGCGCTGCGATCCAGAGCGACAGCCGCCGGACCGAACAATTCGGCCAATTCGCCGGCGCCACGTCGGCGCATGAGATCCATTTGGAAGAAACGATCCTGCGCGTGCAGGAATCCCATGGCCCGGGCGACATCGGCGCGGGTTTGACCGGTGACGGTCGGGACGCCGAGCTTGTCGCGCTCGAGGCGCACCGGCGCGGAGAGGCCGGGCAGAACCCGGTCGCCATCGAGCTGTGGCAGGCTGCCGTGCAGTCGGTGCCAGGCGTAACCGGTGGCGACGACGAGCAACAGCAGCAGGCCGACGACGGTGAAGATCAGGCCGCGCCAGCGGCGAAGAAACGACATGGATCGAACCGGGGTTGTGCGTGAACTTTTCCTGGCCGCAGCGCAAACCGGAGCCGTGAGCCATGGGGCAAGGATTTCCAACCCCGGCGGGGAATCGACACCAAAAGCGTCGGTTTATTCGCGGTAGTAGTACATGGCCGTGGCAACGGTGCCGAGCAACCAGGTTGGGGCGTTCACCCACAACTGGTGAAAGGGAACGTGGTAATGATGCACCGCCCAGATCACGAGGACGTGTTTGATTGCGATGAGGATCCAGGCGATGAGAATGAAGCGCGTGACTCGCGGCGACGGGCGTTCGCGACGCACGACGCGGACCTCGGCGACGAACGCCTGATCGTAGCCCGGCGGCGGCCGGCGGGCGATCCACTGGAAGAAGTCCGCGAACATTCGAGTTCAAGCTAGTTGCGATCAGTGCAAAGGAAAGGGCTGAAAGCTGAGTGACGAGTGACGAGTGACGAGTGACGAGTGACGAGTGACGAGTGACGAGTGACGAGTGACGAGTGACGAGTGACGAGTGACGAGTGACGAGTGACGAGTGACGAGTGACGAGTGACGAGTGACGAGTGACGAG
>DASZXI010000087.1:0-225384 GCA_035545955.1 Candidatus Didemnitutus sp.
AAGGAGCTACGCCCCTTCCCCTGCACCCCATCCCAAAAATACTTTTCTTCAAACAACCATCAACACAAGGGTGTCAACTTTTAGCCAGGACTCGACAGTGAGCGGTGAACCGTGATTCGATGACTCGATGGGGGCGCCTTCCAATGAGACGATATTCGGCGGCGCTCTCCGTGGGTAGGGATCGATGTCCCCATCGATCCGTTGAAGGCCCTTACCGCTGACCGGTCACCGCTCACCCGTTCTACGGATGAAAATCCATCGAGCTCCGCAGGCGCTCGATCATCTGCCCGAAGGTGATGTCGGCCCGCAGCTTTGAACTCGTGGCGAAGTCGGATCCATCCGGCCCCCACGTGCCGCGCACGCCGAGGCCGATGATCCATTGGGTCTTGGAATTCAACGTGTACTTCTTCGGGACGAACCAGAGCACGCTGGGCTGAACCGAGATCACATGGATCACATGATGATTGAGCAGCGCGGTCGTGGTGTAGGTCGATTGAAAGGTCCAGACCAGTTGACCGCGGTCGTAGGTGGCGCCCCCGTTGAACGACATCGAGTTCGTGTGCGGTTCGTTGCGCGCAATTTCTCCGGTGACAAAGGACTTTGACACGAAATCGAGTCCATAGCCGCCGAAGGTCGTCAGCCGCGGCTGCCGCGAGCTGTGGTGTTCGATTTCGAACGCCGGCGCGAAATGATTGAGTCCGTCGGTCAGATCGGCCGGCGGCGAACCGACCGGAATGTGGGTGTCGAAGCTCAGGCTCAGCTTGTTGCGCGGCCCGAGCAGGTCCGGGAGGATGTATTTGGCGCCTGAATCCAGTTCGCCGATACCGTAGCCGGCATCCTTGCCCTTGAACCAGTTGCTGACGTACGCCTGGGCCTCGCCGTAGACTTCGAGCGAGTCGTTGATCGTCCAGCGCACTCCGGTGGGAATCCGGATAAAATCGTGGTGAAAAAGATCGCCGCCGCTGGGCTGGAGCAGCAGGTGGAACGTGCCGGGGGCATAAAGACGCGGCAGGTTGATGTCGAAAAGGCCGGGGATCGGCGCGATGAAACTGGGCCAGAATGACGACGCCGGCGCCTGGGCGGTCGGGGGTGGCGTATCCGTGGGAGTCGCTGACCCGGGCGGATTTGCATTCTGTCCGAACGACGTCCCCGCGATGGCCGCGAAGACGAGAACGGGCAGAAATTGGCGCATGGAGCTAGGGCAGGGGTTGCAGGCTGGATAGTGGCAGTCGCACCAACAGGCCCTGTTGGAGCACATCCACTGACACGACGATTCCACGAGGGTTCACTGGATCGTCAACATATCCCTCGACCCCGTGCAAGGGCCCGTCGTGAACCCGAACGCGGGTGCCTTTGCGAATGAGCGGATGAATGGCCGCCTCCAGACCCGAGGCGCAGATGGCCTTCACCATTTCGAGCTGCGTCAGGAAGGCGGCCTCGTTTTCAACCGGCAGGGCGCGGACGAGAAGATCCTGCTGATAGAGCCGCTGGCGCTGGCTGCCCTCGATTTGCACGAAAACATATCCGGGGAAAAGCGGCTTGCTGAATACCCGCCGGCGACCTCCGTACTGGCGGACGCTTTCGATCAGCGCGAGATAGTGCGGAAACTTCTCGAGACTGAGCAGGGACGCGAATTTCTTTTCCGCCCGCGGCTTCGTGTGGGCGACAAACCATCGGCGCCCGTGGAACTCAGGCAGGTGCTGGCCCATGAAGACTCAGCCCCGGGCGCCGGATTTTTTTCCGGCGGGTCGCGCCGCCAGCTGCTGCAAAGCGTCGAGATATCCCGGGAACCCATGGCCGCTGATCAGAGCGATGCAGGCCCCGGCGGTCATCGAGTGGTGACGAAATTTCTCCCGTTTGCGGATGTCGGAGATGTGGACCTCGATGGCGGGCAGACTGGAACCCGAGAGCGCGTCGCGGAGCGCGATGCTGGTGTGGGAATAGGCGCCGAAATTGACGATGAAGCCGGCCACCTTCCGGTCGGTGAGGCGCTGGATTTCGTCGATCAGGGCGCCTTCATGATTGGATTGAAAAAACACCACCTTGACCCTGAGCCGCGCGGCTTCGGCGCGAATCAACTTCTCGAGATCGGCGAGCGTGGCGGTCCCATAGATCTCCGGCTCGCGCTGGCCGAGGCGGTTGAGATTGGGGCCGTTGAGAATGGCAAAGGTGCGCATGGGGAGAATGTGCTATGACCGGTGCAGCGGAGAGCCGAGAGCGGAGAGCTGAGAGGCGTCTTTTCCCCGCTCCAACCCAATGCGCTTCGCGGCCGTGAAATACCTCGAAGGATTTGGCTTAACGTTCACTCCTAGGTTCGGCATTTTCATTCGTGCGGTTTCGTGAAATTCGTGGGCAGTCTCCGTCGTTCCGCGGTTCAAAGCGGATTGTCGGTTTCGATGAAGACGCACGGCAGACGAAACTTCTTCGCGACCTCGGTCGCCAGGGCGCGCACGCCGTGCACTTCGGTCGCGTAGTGACCGCAGCAAATCAGGTTGAGGTGATGCTCCTGCGCATAGTTGAACCACTCCTCGCGCAGTTCGCCGGTCACGAGCGTGTCGACCCCGGCGCCGACCAGCTGATTGACGGCGTTGTTGCCCGACCCGCTGCAAAACGCGACGTGGCGCGGCTGCGCCGATCCGCACTCGATGGCGACCACGCGCGGGTACAATTCCTCCAGGCGGGCGAGCAGCTGGCTGCGCTTGAAACGGTTCGGGGCAATCCACCCGGTCGGTTCGCCCCCGTGCTCGAGAAACGACTTGCGCGGGCGCAGGCCGAGCTGGCGCGCGATCAGGACGTTGTTGCCGATTTCGGGATGGGCATCGAGCGGCAGGTGCGAGGAGTAGACGGCACAATTGCCGCGGACAAGACAGGCGTAGCGTTCGTAGACGCTGCCGACTAGCGGCTGCACTCCACCCCAGAACAAACCGTGGTGCACGATCAGGAAATCGACGCCGCACTCGACGGCCTTTTCGAAGGGCACCAGACCGGCATCGACGGCCGCGCCGATTTTCGTGACCCGGCCGTCCGAGGCCACCTGCAGTCCATTTACCGCGCCGGGAAAATCCTCGAAAGCGGCGCGGCGGGTGCGCTGGTCACAAAAGGCGACGACATCTTTAAGGTTGGGCATGGGGCGACAGGCCTAGGCGGCAACTATGTGCGCTAAAGCCTGCGCCAAAACTCACCAGCCAAAAATCACCGTCGGGGCCCGGCGCGCGTTCGCGCAACGTCTCCTCGAGAGCGAAAAGCACGGACGGGCTGCTCATGTTGCCGTAGTCGCGCAGCACGCGCCGGCTGGCCTCGACGGAATGGGGGGCGACCACGGGTGCCAGTGCGTCGAGCACGTCGCGACCGCCCGGATGCGTCGCCACGGCGACGACCGGTCGCGGCCCGCGGGTCGACCACAGCTCCTGCACCGCGGCCGCGGCCAGTTCGGGCACGGAGCGATGCAGAAGATTGCGCAGTTTTCCGCCCCGTTGTTCGAACCGCAGCTTGTCCCGGTCAGCCGGGCGATGGACGGTCTGGAAACCGAAGCATGCCAGTCCCGTGGGCCCCGGGGTGCCTTTCCAAACGGTCGCCGCGGCACCATCGCTGAACAGGCAGGCGCTGATCAGCACGCCGGGATCGTCGTCGAGATAGAACGCCGCCGAGCAGACCTCCACGGCGACGCAGGCGATCGTTGCCCCGGGTCGTGCGGCGAGAATTCCCTGCGCGGCGCGGAGCGTCGGAATGGCGGCGCCGCAGCCGAGCCCGGCCAGATCGAGCAGGTGGACGTCGGGGCGCAGGCCCAGCTGTTCGGCAACATAGCTGGTCAGTCCGGGACACAGGTAGCCCGTGCACGTGCAGATC
This sequence comes from Candidatus Didemnitutus sp., assembly GCA_035545955.1. GTDB lineage: Bacteria > Verrucomicrobiota > Verrucomicrobiia > Opitutales > Opitutaceae > Didemnitutus. The sequence continues at coordinate 3,847 of DASZXI010000087.1, forward strand.
AGAAGCGCGTCGATTTCGGTGACGGATACTCCCGCGCGTTCGAGGGCGGGGTGGAGCGCACGACCGGCGAGCCGCGGGGCTTCGGCTCGAAAGGCGGCGTTGAGCTGGTCGGAATTGAGATCGAACACCTCTTCGATGTTCGGCACGGCGAAATGGCGGGTGGTGACGCCATGATCGCCGCGAAGGATCGACTGCAGGATGAGCATCGACCGTTTTTTCAGCCGATCACGAATCGGCGAGGCCGCGACGATTTCCCAGCAGCGCTCCTGCGTGAAGGTGCGATCGGGAATGGCGGTGGCGAGGGCGTGGAGATACATGTCAGTGGAGCGCGGCGTAGAGTGGGCGAAGCGGCAGGAGATGCGCCCGGTTCAGTGCGGCGAGCCAACGCTGCCGGCTGGGTCGGAGCAGGTAGCCGTGCAGCCACGACGCCGAGGCGAGCCGAACGCGAAAACGGCGGGCCAGAAGGCGGGAAATTCGTTCGCAGGTGACCGCCCAGCTGCACTCGCCATGCGAGTAGCAAATGAGCGGCCCCAGGGCCGTCGCCGCGCTTTGAAAGGCCATGGCCATTCCGTTGCCCGTGAACGGGGGCACCATGCCGCCCGCGTCGCCGAGGTGAACGCCGGGGTGCGAGCGATAGCCGGAGGCGAAGCGAATGCCGGCCACGGCACAAAAGCTGTCATCGTCGACTTCGGTTCCGGAAAGCCGATCGGCGAGGGCGTGCAAGCCGGCGGCCTCGAGATACCGAAAGAGCAGCGCGGCTCCCGGCGCGGCGAGTTGGCGGCGCCGGAAGAGGCCGCACACGTTGACGCGACCGTCCTCGACCGTGGCCAGACCGACGTACGCTTCGTCGCCGAGATGTAGCTCGAGGTCGCGATGCAGGGTCAGACCGGTAACGTGGACCTTGAGTCCCAGCCATGGCGATTTGTCCGCCCGGCGTCCCTGGGCGAACACCCGACCGGGACGCGGCGTGAGGTCCGTGACGCGCGCGCCGGTGCGCAGCCATCCGCCGGCCGCCGTGAACTCCGTGGCGATCCGGTGATCGAGGACGTAGCGGCTCAATCCATGCGCCGGGGCGGGCAGGCGCTGGTTTCGGACGGCTTGTCCCTTGAGAAACCAGGCGACGGAGCGGTGTCGTCGGGCGTCCGCGAGCATCGGACCGAGTCCCAACCGTTCCTCGGTTTCGGGGTCGAGGCCGGCGATGAATTCCCCGCACACGCGGTGACGCGGATAGGTGCCGGCCTCGAGAATCGTGACCGGCACGTTCGCACGGCGAAGCGCGAGGCCCAGGGAAAGTCCGGCGAGGCCGCCGCCGACAATTTCGATGGGAAGACCGGAGCTCACGAGAGCCGCTCCTTGGCCTTGGGATTTCCGGGCGACCGGCGGGCGGCGATCATCCGATAGGCGCCAAGGGGGGCTTCGGAGCAGCGGACGTCCCAATTTTCCGCGGCCAGCCCCAGCGTGCCGGGAAGCTCGTCATTGCGAAATCCGGCCGCGATTGAAACATGGCCGTCGTGCCGGCTGACGTGATTTGCTCCCAGGAGCGGGGCGACACCGGCGAACAACACTTGGGAAACGCGGCTGCGCACCGGTTCGCACGCGATGAGAATGCGGGCGCGTTGTTGGAGAATCGGGCCCAGGCGCGCGAGTTCGTCAGTGGTGAATTGGTGAAGGATCAGATTGGCCACGATGACATCGTAGGCGTCGTAAGCCTCGAACTCGCGCAGGTCGACGCGGTGCCATCGTCCGCCCGCGGGCCAGATGGCCGGCCGGGGCCAGAGATCGAGTCCGTCGACGACGATGCCGCGCAAGGCGAGACGCGCACCGAGTTCGCCGCAGCCCGCTCCGATTTCGAGCACGCGTTCCCCGGAACGCAGCGAAGCCGACAGCATGCGCTCGAGCCAGCGGTGGTTGCCCATGAACCGGTTGGTTATCCGCAGATCGCGCCGGTTGTGGAGGGCGTCAGGGTGGTCCGGAGGCAGCGTGTCGAGGATCTCGGGTTGAACCTTTCGCCGCATGGATCACACGGAGGTTGCTCAGGTCGGTGGAGTTGTCCAGATTCGCCGGGTAACAACATGGATGAGTCCGCCCGCCCGATCGACCTGGTGGCCCGTGCCACCGCCGCCTTCACCGAGCGTCCGACCTGGGACGAATACTTCATGGCGACCGCCACGCTCATTGCATCGCGGAGCAATTGTGAGCGCCTTAATGTCGGCTGCGTGATCGTGACGGCCGGTGAACGCAAGAACCGGATCGTCGCCGCCGGCTACAATGGCTGGCTGCCGGGAACACCCCATCTTTCGCGGCTGCGCGACGGCCACGAGCAGGCCACGGTGCATGCCGAGCAAAACGCCATCGCGGATGCCGCCCGGCGCGGGTCGAGCGTGGATGGCTGCATTGCCTTCGTGACGCATTATCCGTGCATCAATTGCGCCAAGATTCTCGCCGCGGCCGGCATTGCGGAGGTGAAGTACCATAACGACTACAACAACGATCCGCTCGTGGGGCCGATTCTGAACGATGCGGGTGTGAAGATTTCCCGGCTCTGAACCGGTTTTCGCTGTCTCAACTGGACGATCCCCCACCACCGTGAAGGAACGCGGCAAATCCATCCGAAGTTTTGCGGGGCATCTCCTGCTGGCCAGCCCGTCGATGACGGATCCCAATTTTCGCCGCACGGTCATCCTGATGTCGGCTCACGATGGCGAAGGCGCCATGGGGGCCGTGCTGAACCGCCCCGCCGGTCGCACGCTGGGCGTGCTGAACCCGGAGTTTGCGTCCACGACGCTCGGTCAGCTGGCGGTTTTTCGCGGCGGACCGGTCGAGGCCGACAAGCTCATTCTCGCCGCCTGGCAAACCCGCGACGACCTAGGCGAGTTTCAACTGAATTTCGGCCTTGAGCCGAACCGCGCCATCGAGCTGATGGGAACGCAGGGCGTCACGGTGCGGGCGTTTCTCGGCTACGCGGGGTGGGGCAAGGGACAGCTCGAAAATGAGATGCGACACCAGACCTGGTACACGGCTCCGGTCACCGACTACAACCTGGCGAGCGAGAGCGGCACCGGCCTGTGGCGGCTGATTTTGGGTTCGTTGGGACCGGACTTGAAGCTGCTGGCGGAGGAGCCGGATGATCCGGCCATGAACTGACCGGTCATAATGGCGGAACGGCGTTGCCTTCATCGGTCGAAATCTCCGAAGTATCCGGATGACCACTCCGTCGGATTGCTTTGGAATGCGAGGACACAGCCCATGAGGAATCGCCATCGTTTTCTGATTCTGGCGGCACTGGCCGCGGCCTTGCCGGTGGCGGTTCGCGCCGATACCGCCGCGCCCGTCGCGGTGGACTCCGGCATCACCGCCTGGATGCTCACCTCCACGGCGCTGGTGCTGCTGATGGTTCCCGGGCTCGCGATCTTTTACGGCGGTCTCGTCCGCGCCAAGAACGTGCTCGGCACGATGATGCACTCCTTCGCGGCCATGGCGGTGGTCGGAGTGCTCTGGGCCACCGTGGGCTACGCCATGTTTTTCGGATCGAACGTTCTGGGCGGTCTTGTGGGATGGAATTCATCCTTCGTCTTCCTGCGCGGACTGGATGGGAGAATCATGAGCTCGGGCGTTCCTGAATACGTGTTCGCGATGTTCCAGGGCAAATTCGCGATCATCACTCCGGCGCTGATCGCCGGCGCGGTGGCGGAACGCATCACTTTCAAAGGCTGGGTGGCCTTCATTTCGCTGTGGATCGTGCTGGTTTACGCCCCGCTTTCCCACTGGGTCTGGGCGCCGGACGGCTATTTCTTCAACCTCGGAGCCGGTGGGGCGATCGACTACGCCGGCGGCACCGTGGTGCACATTTCCTCCGGCGTCAGCGGACTCGTGCTCGCGCTCTTCCTCGGACGTCGCTGGGGTTATCCGAAGCTCTCCACCTCGCCCAACAATCTGACGCTGGTGCTTCTCGGCGCCGGCCTGCTCTGGGTGGGATGGTTTGGTTTCAACGCCGGCTCATCGGTGGCGTCGAACCTTGAAACCGCGCGCGCGTTGACCGTGACCCAGGTTGCCGCCGCCACCGGTGCGCTCACCTGGATGATCATCGAGGGCGTGATTCACGGCAAGGCCACCAGCCTCGGCCTGGCCTCGGGCATTCTCGCCGGCCTGGTCGCGATCACGCCGGCCGCGGGTGTGGTCGGCGTGCCCGGCGCGATGGTGCTGGGCGTGGCCGCCGCGATCGGCTGCTACCTCATGATTTCGTTGAAAAACAAGCTGGGCTACGACGATTCACTGGATGCGTTCGGCGTCCACGGCACCGGCGGAATCATCGGCGCGCTTGGGCTGGTTTTCTTCATTCGCGAACCCTGGTGGGTCGACGCCGCCAAAAAGGTGCCGGGCTGGGGCATCGGCAATCAGCTCCGCGTCCAGCTCACGGCGGTGGGTGCGACCATCGTTTTTGCCGCTATCATGACGCTGCTGATCGGTTTTGTGGTCGAGAAGACGATCGGGCTTCGGCTCAATGAAAGCGACGAAAAGGGTGGCATGGACCACGCGCTCCACGGCGAACGCGGTTACGGCCTGAACAATCTCAACTGAGGACGGCACGGAACCCATGAAACTCATCACTGCCATCATCCGGGAAGAGAAGCTCGACGAGGTCCGCCAGGCTCTGATCGATGCCGAGATCGAACGGATCACGGTCTCGCGGGTCAGCGGCCACGGTCAGCAGCTCGAAATCGAGGTCCAGCGCGGTCGCAAGGTCATCCCGAACCTCATTCCCAAGGTGCAGATCGTGATCGCCTGCAATGACGCCTTCGAGGACATCACCGTCAACGCCATTCTGCGCACCGCGAAGACCGGGTCCGAAGGCGCCGTCGGCGACGGCAAGATCTTCGTCCAGGATCTGCGCGAGTGCATCCGCATCCGTACCGGCGAACGCGGCGGCAAGGCGATTTGAGCGTTAGGGCTGGCCGCAAAAAAAGCGCAAAAGGCGCAAAATTCCGTTTGGCAATGAGGTGGAACCGGACCTCCCCGTTCGACAGGCTCAGGGCCTTGAGCAGAGTCGAAAGGCGGGACGGCTTGTCGATCGCGGACACGGAAGCCGGTGTTCAAAGGGTTCTGAGCGCGATTCCCCTTTGGCAGCCTGCTGAGTTCCGATACGACGCTTCGGTGCATTTTATCACTAGACTTGTCACAAGCATCACTCAGAACGGTGGTTAACTATGTTCTGTCAGGCTCACTTGTCGCGGCGTATTGCTCCGGGAAAGTGCGCTGTTTTCCTTTGACAGGTCCCCGTGCGAACCTCTTCTTTCGTGCCTTTATGAAAGTCGTTTCCTCCGTCAAATCCGCGAAGATGCGTCACCCGGACTGCCAGGTCGTCCGGCGCAAGGGCCGCATCTACGTGATCAACAAAACCGAACCGCGTTACAAGGCGCGCCAGGGCTGATTTACCCGTGAAAACCGAAGGCCATCCCACTCTCAACAACGTCTGTTTCGTCGACGTTGCCACCGGCAAGCGCTTCCTGACGAAGTCGACGATGAAGTCCGCCCGCACCGAGCAGATCGACGGCACGGACTATTTCATCGTCGTCCGCGACGTGACGATGGACTCGCATCCCGCCTACACCGGCGAGAAGCGCCTGGTCGACTCGGCCGGTCGCGTCGAGAAGTTCACGTCGAAGTTCAAGCGCGGCAAGTCGAAGTAAGACTTGGCGCCTGCCACGAATTCGAGCCCTCCGGTCACGGAGGGCTTTTTTGTTGGGGAGATTGAGCTCCCACGAACGGCACGAATTCGAGCTCCCCGAACATCTGCGAATTCACAGCCGAGAAAAGGACTGTCCACGGAACACTCGGAACACACGGACGGACTGCCGTCCAGGCCATCGACTTCATTCCCCTGCGTGCGATCAGCCAGCTCGAATCTCCGGCCTCATCACTTGTCACTCGTCACATGTCACTGTGCGCCTTGGCTTCTCATTTTGCTTTTCTCGGGGCGCGTCTGCGTGTGCCTTAGAGGCGATGCTCACACCGACCCGCCTGCTGTGCCTTGACTGCGACGCCACCTTGAGCGGGATCGAGGGCATCGATGAGCTCGCCCGCCTGCGCGGACCGGCGGTGCTCGCGGAGGTGGCGGCGATGACCCAGTCCGCAATGGATGGGCGGATTCCGATCGAGGAGGTCTTCGGCCGGCGGCTGGACATCATCAAGCCCTCGCGGACCGATGTCGCGACCATCGGCGCGATTTACGTTGCCAACGTCGAACCGGAGGCCCGGGCCGCGATCGCGTCGGCGAAGGCCGCCGGCTGGACGCCGGTGATTCTCAGCGCGGGCTACACGCAATCGATCGTGCCGCTGGCGGCGCATCTCGGCATCGATCGCATCGAGGCGGTCACGCTCAAGTTTGACGCCGCGGGGAACTATGCCGGTTTTGATCGCGAATTTCCGACCACGCGTTCCGGCGGCAAGCCCGTGCGGGTGGAACAGCTGAAACGGGAATTCCGCCCGGTGCGGACGGTCATGGTCGGCGACGGGGTGAGCGACCTGGAAACGAAACCCGTCGTCGATCTTTTCGTCGGCTTCGGCCGCTATGCCGATCGTCCGCGGGTGCGCGAAGGTTCCGCGCATTTCATTCGGAGTTTTGCGGAGTTGATGCCGTTGTTGTAGGGCGCGGTCCTCACTCGAGTGTTTGCACTGGAGGGCGGCCGACCTCGGCCGCCGCGAGGCCACGTTGCGGAAATGGCGTGAAATGGTCGTCCTGGGTTGCGGCACGAATATTTTCGGCGGCCGGGGTCAGCCGCCCTCCATCGACGCCCGGCCTGAACCGGTCGAGGGCACTAACCCTCAGCCAGCATTGCCCTGGGTAGGGGCGGATGTCTCATCCGCCTTGCCGTTGCGGGGCCGGATTCCCTGCCATCCGTGAGTTCCGTTGGCGAATTGTTTGGTTCGCTTCGGATCGATGAGGACATCGATCCCTACCGGATTTGACTCCGGATCCGAGATGTTCGCGTGATTCGCGTGTTTCGCCGGCCGAAGCTTACGGGAACAGTCCGCGCTTTGATTTCGCCTCGGCGACGCGCGAAATGCCCAGCACGAGCGCGGCAGTGCGGCGGGAGCACTTGTACTTCGCCTTGGTTTCGTCGACCGATGCCTTCGCCTTCGCGAGGATCTTGTGGAGTTTCTCGAAGACTTCCTCCTTCGACCAGTAGTAGTTCTGCAGATTCTGCAGCCATTCGAAATAACTCACGATCACGCCGCCCGAATTGCACAACACGTCGGGAATGAGCTCCACGTCGTCGCGCTGATCGAGAATCCGGTCGGCCTCGTTGGTGGTGGGTCCGTTGGCGCCTTCGGCGAGGACGCGGCATTTCAGCTTGGCCGCATTCTTGTCCGTGATGACCCGTTCGAGCGCGGCGGGTACGAGGACGGTGCAGGGGAGTTCGAGGAGCTGCTCGTTGGTCACGGATTCGCCGCCGGGATAGCCCTGCAGGGATCGGTTCCTGGCGGCGTACGCCAGGGCGTCGCGCACGGCGATGCCCTTCGGATTGCTGATTCCCCCGGTGAAATCCGAGAGGCCGACGATCCGGGCGCCCCACGCCTCGAGCGCGAGCGCGGTTTCGCTGCCGACATTGCCGAAGCCCTGGATCACGACGGTCGTGTCGGCGGGCTTGATCCCGAGGTCGCCGAGATAGGCCTTCGTGAACCAGGCCACGCCTTCGCCGGTCGCCTCGCGCCGGCCCAGTGAGCCACCGAGCGCGATCGGTTTTCCTGTGATCACGCCCGGGTTGTAGTGGCCGACATGGTTGGAATAGGTGTCCATCATCCAGGCCATGACCTGTTCGTTGGTGCCGACGTCGGGCGCGGGGATGTCGAGATTCGGCCCGATAAACGTGGCGATTTCCTGCATGTAGCGGCGCGAGAGACGCTCGAGTTCGCCGGGCGACATGTCGCGGGCGTTGACCACCACGCCGCCCTTGGCGCCGCCGAAGGGCAACCCGACCAGCGAACATTTCCAGCTCATCCACATGGCCAGCGCGGCCACCTCACCCAGCGTGACGTCGTGGTGAAAGCGAATGCCGCCCTTGGCCGGTCCGGTGGAGATGTTGTGCTGGACGCGGAAACCCTCGAAGGAGAGCACCTGACCGTTGTCCATGCGGACGGGCAGGGTGACGACGAGGCAGCGACGAGGCTGGCGGGTACGTTCGCGAACGTCGGCCTTCATCCCGAGGATGTCGGCGGCGGCATCGAATTGTCCGCAGGCCTGCTGGAAGACCGGCGAATTGTAGATCGTATGGGTGAGAGACATGGTTGGGGAGACGTGGAGCGGGGTGGCGCTCCGGCTTTGGTTGAGTCGACGCTAGGACCGGCGCCCGGGTTTGGCAATCGGCTTGGCGCCGGTGGGCCGATTCCCGTTGCGCCCGGGCAAGCCGCCCGCCAAATGCCTCCTGTGGCTGCGCCGAGCGTCATTTTCGACTGGGACGGAGTGATCGTCGACTCCTCGCGGGCGCACGAGATCGCCTGGGAGCAGCTGGGCGTGGAGACCGGCCGGCCGATGCCGGAGGGGCATTTCAAGGCGGGCTTCGGACGCAAGAACGAGCAGATCATCCCGCAGATCCTGAAATGGCAACTGCCCGAGGCGGAGATCGTCCGCCTCGGTCGCCGCAAAGAGGAGCTCTATCGCGAGGCGTTGAAGGATACCGGCATCGCACCGCTGCCGGGCGTCATTGAATTCCTGAATCGCCTGCGCGGTGCCGGCATCGCCTGCGCGGTCGGGTCGTCGACCGAGCGCAAGAACATTGAAACGATCATGGGCATCATCGGGCTCGCGGACACTTTTCGCGCGATCGTGTCGGCTGAGGACGTGACGCGCGGCAAGCCCGATCCCCAGGTTTTCCTGACGGCGGCGCGGAGAATTGGCGCTGATCCGCGGAACTGTGTGGTGTTCGAGGACGCATTTGCCGGGCTGGAGGCGGCGCGGGCCGGAGGCATGAAGGCGATCGGAGTCGCCACGACCCATCCCGCGGACGCGCTGGTGGACCGGGCGGACCGGGTCGTGCACCGGCTCGATGAGGTCAGCGTTGCCGATCTGCAGACCTTGGTTACCGGTTGAGCGATGTTCACGCTGCGCTCCGACTACCAGCCCACGGGCGACCAGCCCCAGGCGATTGAAGCGCTCACGGCCTCGCTCAAGGCCGGGAATCGTTTTCAGACGCTGCTCGGGGTCACCGGCTCGGGCAAGACCTTCACGATGGCGAATCTCATCGCCCGCCTGCAGCGACCGACCCTGATCATTTCGCACAACAAGACGCTGGCGGCGCAGCTGTTTTCGGAGTTCAAGAATTTTTTCCCCGAGAATGCCGTCGAGTATTTCGTCAGTTACTACGACTACTACCAGCCCGAGGCCTACGTGCCGTCGAGTGACACCTACATCGAGAAGGATTCGTCGATCAACGAGGAGATCGAACGCCTGCGCATTTCGGCGACGAGCTCGCTGGTCAGCCGGCGCGACGTGATTGTCGTCGCCAGCGTCTCCTGCATCTACGGTCTCGGTTCGCCCGAGGAGTTCTTCGGGATGCGCATCGTGTTGCGGCAGGGTGAAAGCCCGGGGCGAAACCGCTTGCTCGAAAAGCTGGTCGACAACCTCTACGAGCGAAACGACTACGAGTTGAAACGCGGCTCGTTTCGCGTGCGGGGCGACGTCGTGGACATCATGCCGGCGTATCTCGAACACGGACTGCGTGTGGCGTTTTTCGGCGATGAGATCGAGGCGCTAACCGAGTTCGAGCCGGTTTCGGGCAAGGTGCTGCGCAAGATCGAGTCCTTTGATCTCTATCCCGCCAACCAGTACGTGACCAGCCGGGGCAAGCTCGACCACGCGATCGGCGGCATCAAGAAGGAGCTCGACGAGCGGGTCTCGTTTTTCGAACACCAGCAAAAGTACCTCGAGGCTCAACGCATCCGCATGCGGACCAATTACGACCTGGAGATGCTGCAGGAGATGGGATTCTGCAACGGCATTGAGAACTACTCGATGCACCTGACGGGCCGGAAACCGGGAGACCGCCCGTTCTGCCTGATTGATTTTTTCCCGAAGGATTTCCTGCTATTCGTCGACGAGAGCCACGTGACGATCCCGCAGATCGGCGGCATGTACAACGGCGACATCGCGCGCAAGAAGACGCTGGTCGACTTCGGCTTCCGCCTGCCGTCGGCGCTCGACAACCGGCCGCAGAGCTTTGCGGAATTCGAGCGCATCACGAGCCAGACGCTTTTTGTTTCGGCCACCCCGGCAAAGTTCGAGATCGACCGTTCCTCCGTGGTCGCCGAGCAGGTCATCCGGCCGACCGGCCTCCTCGATCCGGAAATCACGATTCATCCCAGCCGCGGGCAGATCGAGCATGTCATCGGTGAAATCAAGGCGGCGGTGGAGAAGAGCGAGCGGGTGTTGGTGACGACCCTGACCAAACGACTGGCCGAGGACATCACCTCCTATCTGCGGGACGCGAAGATTCGCGTCGAATACCTGCATTCGGACATCGACGCCCTGGAACGCGTGGAGATTTTGCGCAATCTGCGGCGCGGCGAATTCGACGTGCTGGTGGGAATCAATCTGCTGCGGGAGGGCCTGGATTTGCCCGAGGTGGCGCTGGTGGCGATTCTCGATGCGGACAAGGAGGGCTTCCTGCGCAGCGAAACCAGCCTGTTGCAGACGGCCGGGCGCGCGGCCCGGCACGAGAACGGACGGGTGATATTTTATGCCGATCAGCAGACGGAGTCGATCCGGCGCACGGTGGAGGAGACAAAACGCCGGCGGGAAAAGCAGATGGCGTACAATCTCGAGCACGGCATCACACCCCGCGGTGTTCGCCGGGCCGATCAGGCCAGCCTGCGCCGCTACGACGCGTCCGAAGGCAATGACCGGGCCGTGGCGGAAAAGATCGACGATGTGGCGGCAGTCATCGCCGAGCTCGAGGACGAGATGCAGGAGGCGGCGGGCAAGCTCGAGTTTGAGCGGGCGGCATTGCTGCGCGATCAGGTCAATTCGCTGAAAACCGGCGACTACAAAACCCTCGGAAAACCGGCCGGTGCCGGAAGATCGCGTCGTCGGCGCTAGAGGGTCGGTGGAGGGCGGGCGACCTCGCCCGCCGAAGACAATCGACCGCAAGTGGGGTCGATAAAAATGCAAAGTCGGTCGCGGCGGAGAGGAAGCCGGATTCCAGGTTGATTCTCGCAACGAGGAATCTTGGCGGGCGAGTCGCCCGCCCTCCAGCAATCAGTTTTCGGCACGGGTGCTGTCGTGCCACTTTTTCCCGGGAGGGAAAGAACCCATCCCCGGCGATTGGCTATCGGGCGGCGCTTGGTGTCCCAAGGGTCAGAGTGTCGGGAATATCCCGGCGAAAATTCAAACGTCTTGTCTCACCCGCCATGAAATCGATGCGATTCAGCCATTTTGCCGCCCCGATCCTGGGGCTGTTGACCGGTTCGGTCCTCGTCTACGCCAGTGCCGACAAGGAAGTCCCCCCCGGCGGCGCCACGATCACCGCCACCACGGGCTCCGCTCAAGTCGCTCCAGCCGCGGCGGCAGGGCTCCAGCCGGTGGTCGCCCCCGGCGAGGATATTGTGTCGCCAAGCTGGACGAAGATCGCGGACTGCAACTACGACGCCCGAGGGCGTTTTTTCACGGGCTTGCAGGATCTGGAAGCGAAAGCCGATGCGCAGATTCGCGAGCTCGATGCCAAGCGCCGGGCGATGCCCTCAACCGTCGATACCAAGGACTGGGACTTCCAGATGAAGAACATGGTCGAAGCCCGGGCCTACCTCAAGGACATGGACAGCGAGCTGCGCAAGGCCGGGCCCGACACATGGGATGAGCAAAAGGCGCGCGTCGGCTACGCTTGGGACCGCGTGCAGGATGCCTACGCGCAGGTCAAGGCCAGCACGACGTACTGAGACGGTCGGAGACACGGACGCGCCAAGGTGGAACGCGTTGCCCTCAACGCGTTGAAGCGTCTTGAGGGCAAGCCGCTCCACCCCCGCGACATTCGATCGGCCGCGACGTTGTTGAAATCCCGAGCGGGCCTGGACCTTGCGAGACAAGAAAGCCGCGCTTCAACGGCGCGGCTCACGACCGAAACAAGCTGTCGCCCGATCAGCCCGAGTGCGCCGGTGCGGGCGGGAGGCTGGCCTTGGGCGGAGGATTGGCGCAACCGACGAGGGCGGCGCCGACGGTCGCGAGCATGGCGATTGTGAAAAGGCGGAGGAGATTGCGGGCTTTCATGAATGAAGGAATGGGTAAGGTCTATTCGTCGCCTTGGGCCGAGCGGCACTCGGACATCACGCGGAGCCAGATCTCGCGGAGGTCGAAGAGGCGGGGTTGGGCAAAATCCCGGTATCGCGACAGCAATGTGCTCGCGGCGACACTTTCGGAGGTCAGACGCGACAAGGAGTCGTTCATTTCCCTCAGCGCGCGTTTGAAAAAGCAGATGGCCAGCGCGTAGTCCCCGAGATCCAACGCCTGTACCGCCTGCAGGGCATTTTCCCGGCCGCGATAGAGGGAGCCTTGAAACGTCAGGCTAAGGGCATTCGGGGCGCGGCCCGGTTGTGCGGCGATCCGTTCCCAGTTGGCAATCAGACTCGTGTAAAGCGCCTTGGTGGCGATGTAGACGGGATTCTGATGCAACGTGTAGGGTTCCCACTCGGCATCGAAACCGGCGTCGACTGTTTCAATTTCGTCCTCGGTCAGATCCTCTTCCGGCTCCATCTCCCAGCCGAGTCGGCGTGCGACCTCGTCGATGCGGTCGGGCGCGGCCGCCAGGCTGTCGTAGTGGCGAAGATATTCCCGCACGGCCTCTTCATGGGTCGAGAGGTACTTTTCCCAGTCCACCTCGGTCCATGACAGTTCCCGCCGCTCCTCACCCTCTCCGTCGAACAATCCGTCGGAATCTTGGTTGGTCATTTCAGATTTGCTTCTGCGAATCTGCCCACAGCATGGTCCAACTTCCGGGATGCGCAAATAAATTTCCTGACGCAAACAGATGAAACGACGGGATTGAAGCGGCGCGCGGTGTCGATTTCCTAGGCTCCAATGGCCGACATACATCACGAGAACGTTTATTTCGAGGGCCGCGTGCAGGGCGTCGGATTCCGCTATCAGACCCTGCAGGTGGCGCGCGAATTCGAGGTGGCCGGCTTTGTGCGAAACCTTCCGGACGGCCGCGTTCACGTTGAAGTCGAGGGTGCAAAGCCGGAGGTCGAGGCTTTCGTGGACGCGATCGAGGAGCGCATGACGGGATTTATTCGTCGCTCCGAGCGCACCCCCAGCCAGCGGGCCGCCCAGTTCCAGGGTTTCACGATAAAATGAACGCTGACGGTGCTGCGTTCAGCAACGCGATCCCGATCGGTGACAGCGGCAGGAGAGACCACGATGTTGGGCGCAACGGCGGTGCCGGCGATTCGGACCGTCGCGCTGGTCAAGCGTTACCCGACGTTCGGGAAGGGCGGCCAGCGCCGGGCCCTGAACGGGGTCGGGATCGAGGTTTCGGCCGGACAGATTCTGGCCCTGGTCGGACCGAACGGCGCGGGAAAGAGCACGCTGTTGCGCATCCTGGCCGGATTGACGAACTTTGACGAAGGCGAGGCTTGGGTGCACGGACGGAGCGCAACGGACGCGTGGGCCCGTGGAATCGTTTCGTATCTGCCGGACAGCGTGGAATGGCCGCCGCACCTGTGCCTGGAAAGTTTCATCGCGACCTCGGCGCAAATCCTCGGCCGCGAGGCGATCGACTCCGGGGAGGCACTGGCGACAGTCGGCCTGGAAACCCGGGCGCGCACGCGGATCGCCGAGTGTTCGCGCGGCATGCGTCAGCGCCTGAATCTCGCCTGGGCGATGCTCGGCGATCCCTCGGTGCTGCTCCTGGACGAGGTGTTCGCCGGGCTCGATCCGCGGGCCACCGAACAGGCCGCCGCCATTCTGCGCCAGCGGGCGGCGCTGGGGACCGCGATCCTTTTCACCTCGCACTATCCGGAGCAGGCGGAACGCATGGCTGATGTCATGGCCTGTCTGATCGAGGGTAAGATCGTATTTCGCGGCGATGCCGATGCGGTCAGGCAAACCGGTGGCTGGCGCGAGATCTTCCACCGGGAGGCTGAGGTATGAAACGCCCTCGGCTGGGAATGATTCTGTGGTTGGGATTGGATGAGGCGATCCACCTGAAGGTGCCATGGCTGTGCGTGCTGGCGGGCGTGACGCTCCTGCTCGCGGCGATGTCGTTGCGGGACGTGAGTTTTGGCCTCGATGAAACGCGTTTTCTCCGGGAAATTGCATCTTCGTTGTCCATCTGTTTTGTCCTGTTGCAGTCGGTATTCCTGTCCGATGAACTCCTCGGCAGTCCCGCGGCGCGGCGCCGCGCCGGCATGATGTTCGTGCGCGGCGTGCCGCGCCTGGAGTGGTTTGCCGCCCGGTGCGGTGCGATCGTCGCGTCGGCGGCGGTGCTGGCGGTTGTGGTGCAAGGTATCGCCAGCGGGCGGCAGGGAGGAAATCCGGGCGCCAACCTGATGCTTGATGTCCTTCGCAGCTTTCAGGTGACGAGCTTTGCGGTGTTGGGCAGCGTCCTGGGCGAGCGGACCGTGATGGCTGGGGCAGTGACTCTGGGACTGACCGTCGCCTCCGCACTCCTGGGCATGAGCGTGCTCTTTCCGGTCGGATCGGGGGAATGGTGGCCGTATCTCACGGCGATCCTGGGCCGGATCATCCCGCCGTTACCCTCCGACGCGACGATGGCCAATTGGGCGAGCGGCAGCGTGACGCTGCTGCACGTGGTGATCGTATATCTGGTGGCGGCGGCGGCCTACGTGCGGCGTGAGTTCTAGGTCGAGCGATTCCGTCGAGACGCCGAACCTGGGTCGAAAAACCGAACCGAACGGTGCGTCCCATCGATGATACGAGAATATGCTGTTTCACTGGAAGGCCCGGTCCCTCAATCCTCAACATTCGACCTTCAAGCGCATGGGTCCGGTTAAGTGGCGTGCACTCGTTCCGACGGTCGCCATCCTCGCTTTCGGGGCCTTGTTGCCGAGTGGAACCTTGCCGGAGTCCAAGGCCTCTCCGGGAATCGTCCGCGCGCTCATCGCGGACGCCGCCTGGCTGGCCGGGGATCTGGCCTGGGAGCGACGGGATACGGCGTCGACGCGGCAGTGGCTGGGAGTCGCGGTGGCCGCCGACCCAACTTCGGACTATTTTTGGGTGAACGGCGCGCGGATGCTCGCATTCGACCTTCCGACTTGGGAGGACGCGCAAAGGCCCTGGTGGCGCGCGTACCGGCGGCGTCTCGGCGCACGTGAGGCGCTGGCCTGGCTCGAACGGGGGAGAACCCGGCGAGGCGAGTCGTTTGCGATCAACGTCGAGATGGGAAACATCGCGCTCTACGGTTTGGGTGATCGCACGCTGGCCGCGCAATGTTATCGCCGCGCCGCCGCCAGTCCGGACCGGAAGGCTTACGCGGATTCGTTGGCGCGGAAGTTGGCGCGCGATGCGGGGCCGGCGCGTCTGACCCGCTAAATTGGGCCGACGTTGTCAGCCCACGAATAAGGCACCAGTCACGATATCTCTGGACTCTCCGCTCTTGGCTCCCGGCCGGAAGCTTTCAAGCGGCGCTCCGATGGCTTTTGACAAGCCGGCGACGATTCGCTGGATAGGCCGCCTTGCGCTTCACAGTTTCAGCAACGAACGGGTGCCGGCGTCGAATTCGCTCGGCGGCACTTTCCTGAGATGGCGGGCAAACTCGGCATTTGGATCGAAGCGGCGCGTCCAAAAACACTGGCCGCGGCGGTGGTGCCCGTGATGGTCGGAACGGCCGCGGCGGTGGCGGCGGGGAAGGTCGATCCCGTGGCCGCGATGACGTGTCTGGCGTTCGCCCTTCTCATTCAGATCGGCACGAATTTCGCGAATGACTACTACGATTTCGTGCGCGGGGCGGACACGGCGGAGAGGGTGGGGCCGCGCCGGGCGGTGGCGGCGGGCCTGGTGCCGGCGTCGACGATGCGGGGCGCCATGACGGGCGTGTTTGCCGCGGCGTTTGTCGTTGGCCTGTTTCTGATGTACCGTTTCGCGGGCGGTTGGCCCGGTCTGATGGCCGGCCGCGGCCTCGGCCTGCTGGCGATCGGGATTGTCAGCATCGTGAGCGGAATCGCCTACACGGGCGGCCCATTTCCGCTCGGATACAATGGGCTGGGTGACCTGTTTGTTTTCGTTTTTTTCGGCCTGGTGGCCGTGAACACGACCTATTTCGTGCAGGCAGGTGAACTGGCCTCCAATCCGGTCGCCGCTTCCATCGGAGTCGGACTCCTCGCCGCCAATATTCTCGTCGCGAACAATTATCGGGACGCCGAGACCGATGCCCGGGCCGGGAAGCGTACGCTGGTGGTCCGATTCGGGCGCCGATTTGCCGGGTCGCAATACGCGGTGAGCAACGGTCTCGCGATGGCCTGCCCGATGGCGATGTGGATGCAGGGCAGTCATCCCTGGGTGCTGCTGCCGCTGTTGCTGGCGCCGTGGACCTGGCGCTTGACGCGTCGATTGTCGGCGTCGCGCGACCCCCGGGAGCAGATCGCGATCCTCGGAGCGACGGCGGCGACGCTGGCGGCGTATGGCGTACTGCAGAGTGCCGGGTTGATCCTGGCGGCCAGGGCGGGCCGATAGCGAAGAGCTGAGAGCGTAGAGTCTAGAGCGTGCCGGAGGTAGGAGCCTGCTCGCAGGCGATCGGATGGGCATCCTTGCGCCTATCGCCTTCCAGCACGCTCCTACACATCCGATCCCAATCGGCGACAATTCGAATCGGTGCGCACAAATTCAAGACGCAGAGTCTCTCGACCCTGGACTCTCAGCTATTGGCTGCCCTATCCGAGAGCTCTAACCCTCAACTTTCAACTATCAACCGGGTTCGCCGCCCTCAAACCTTGCCGGCGAGTTTTGCCTTCAGGGTGGCCTTGTCCATCAGGCCGACGAACTGGTCGGCGATCTGGCCGCCCTTGAACAGGAGCAGGGTCGGGATCGAGCGCACGCCGAATTCGGCTGCGAGATCGCTGTTGTCGTCCACGTTGACCTTCGCGATCGAGAGCTTGCCGTTCATCTCGGTCGAAATCTCGTCGAGAATCGGGGCGATCGCCTTGCACGGTCCGCACCACGGCGCCCAGAAGTCGACCAGCACGGGAGTCGGGCTGGAAACGGCGCTTTTGAAGTTGGTGCTGTCGAGTTGGCGGATATTGGCGCTCATGATGGTTGAAGTCGGTTAGAAGAGACAGATTTTGGAAAAAGACAAATGGGCGTTGGGTCACCGCGGCGTGGACTTGGCGATGATCTCCGAAAGTTCCTCGGGCTCAACCGCGTGCAGCTGCTTGCGGCGACTCTTGAGCTCCTCGAAGGTCTTGATGACCGTTTCGGTCATCCGGCCATGCGTCTCCTCCGAGCCGCCCACGATCGTGAACTGCTCAGCCGTTGTGATCCGCTTGTGGCCGTCCTGGTTGTCCAGTCCGACGCCCAGCAGATGGGCGCGATTCTTGGCGGAACGACGGCGACGAGGTGTCTTTTTCATGTGACGGCGGTGACGGTGTCCGCCGTGGTCGGAGTTTCAAGCGGCTTTTCGTCGACCACCGAGCAGATGATATCGGCAAAAGCTTCGTCCTGTTCGAGCGTCAGACGGCTCAGGCGGGTCAGCTCGAGCATGGCCAGGAAGGTGGCCACGAGGCGGCGCAGGGAAATTTTTTCGGCGAAGAGGCTCGAGAAGCGAAACGACCGCACCGACCGCATGTGCTGGAGCATGTATTCCATCTGGTCGGCGACGGTGACCTGCTCGGCGTGAATCTCGCCCACGACGAGTTTCTCGGCCAGGCGGCGCAGCACCAAGTTGAAGTTGTTCCAGAGTTCGATCCGATCGACGTGTCGCAGCGGACGCTCCGACATCGGCGCAAAAGCCGAGGCCGGCCGGCCCATCATGTCGGCCGCGTCTGCGGCCATGCCGCCGAGAGTGTGCGATGCCTCCTTGAATTTCTTGTACTGGAGGAGCTGGTGGACGAGCTCCCAACGCGGATCGAGGTCATCTTCCTCGGCATTGGGATCGACCGCCTGCTGATGGCGCGGCAGGAGCATGCGGCTTTTGATCTCCATCAGCGTGGCCGCCATCACGAAGAATTCCCCGGCCACCTCGAGCTGCAGCTCCTTCATGGCATACAGCACCTCGAGATACTGGCGGGTCACCGACTCGATCGGAATTGAGTAGATATCCAGTTCGTTTTTCCGGATGAGAAAGAGGAGGAGGTCAAGCGGTCCCTCGAACACGGGGAGCTTGATGCGATAATCAGTTTCGGCGACCACGGTGCGAGTCGAGGGACGGGGCGGATGAGGAGCAATCGGAAAATGGGGGCGAGTGAACGCCAAGGTGGAGCGCGACCTCCGGGCGCGCTTCTAACCTGAACCGGCCCGCCTCTCGACCCTGCTCGAGGCCCTGAGCCTGTCGAACGGGGAGGTCCGGTTCCACCTTCACACTCAAGTCTGCCGCCTCAGCAGCGCCACATAGAATCCGTCGCTGTCGCGGTCCCCGGGCAGAAGCAACCTTCCGTGCGGATCCGCGATGCCGCCGAGTTCCTGCGCGGGGGCCTCGGTCTGGAAATCGGGATGGTCCGCCAGGAATGCGGCGACGACCCCCGAGTTCTCGACCGAACTCAGCGAACAGGTCGCGTAGACGAGCAGGCCGCCGGGTCGCAGGCGCAGCGCGTTTTCGCGGAGCAGGCCGAGCTGGATCGCGGCGAATTCCGCAATCATGGCCGGACGCGTGTGCCACTTAATGTGCGGAAGGCGTCGCCACGTGCCCGAACCGGAACACGGCGCATCGACCAGAACGCCGTCGTACGAATCCGCGGGGCGATCGATCACCCGGATGTTGTCCTGTTTTGAGCGGGCCGCGCGCTCGCGCAACTCGTCAAGCGCCGCAGCCCGGATGTCGAAGGCATCCACCTGCCCCTGGTCTCCCACACGGCGGGCAAGCTGAAGCGTTTTGCCGCCCGCGCCCGCACACGCATCCAGCCAGCGCTGTCCACGCAGGTCCGGGAGATGTTGCAGGATCAATTGGGAACCGAGGTCCTGGATCTCGATGAATCCACGCCGGTAGGCGTCGGTGTCGGCCACCTCGGCGTTCGCGGGCAGGCCGAGGGCCTCCGGAGCGGATTCGTCCAGGCTCACGCTCCAGCGATGGGCCAGGAATTCATCGATCACGCGCTGGGCATCGCGGCACTGCAATCGGACCCAGATACGGGCGCGCTCGTTCAGTCGATCCAGGTGCGGCGACGCGAAGGCCTGCGGGCAGTGTTCGCGAAACCAGGCGGGCAACAACGCCACCGGCGAAAATTCCCGACTCAAACGCCGGCCGGCCGTCGTGGCTTTGCCCTCGATGTCCGCGGGCAAGGCCGGCCAGTCGCCGGCAATGGCGGTGCGAAAGCGGGTGGTGTCCGGCGTTTCCGGAGCGAGCCAGGCGACCAGCGCGGCGGCATCGTCGGGGCGCTCGGAAGAGAGGGAGTCGATCCAAGGAAGGAAGCGGATCGCGGTGTAGATCAGCTCGCGGTACAGGCGACGATCGCGCGATCCGAAAGCGCGGTCCCGGGCGAGCCGGTCGCGGATCCGCCGGGGCAGGGAGCTGTCCGCGGCGACGAACGGACGGATTTCGGCCCAAAGGGCAAGAAACGTCCGCTGCTGGTTGGCGGCGATGCGGGCGGCATCCACGGGGGGACTCAGAACCGCAGCAGGTCCACCTGCACATTCACGCCGAAGGCGCCCTCGCGGGTGTTGCCGCTCGTGAACGACACTTCGTAGCGCACATTCCAGGTCTGGCCGAGGCGCTGCGTGATGCCGAAGGTCTGCTCGTTGAATCGGCCGCGATGCGCGTCGTAAAGGAGCCGCATATAGAAATCGTGCGCCTCGTTGATGCGCTGGCGATAGTCGAGCAGGTACTGTTCGTACTCGTCGCGGAGGAAGTGCGCCGCGAGACGGACCGACCACCATTTCTGGTCCACGACCTCGATGCCGTAGTTCAGCTCATCCTGCGCGTGGTCCTGGACATCCCACCGCTGGAAGGCCTCGATGTGCAGCCACGGGGCCGGCATGAGCGCCGCCTCGGTGTAGAGATCCGAGAATGGCCGGCCGGCCTGATGAAGCATCGTGTAGTCCGCGGCAAAATTGAGCTTCAGCAGATCGCGTGAACCATACTCCGGGTCCCGCGTCTGGAGCGTGTTGTTCAACGCGAAGCGGAACGTGTTCAGCGCGTCGAGCTGGTCGACGTTGCGCTGATCCGCGATCGAGAGCGGCTGCAGGTAGGTGGTGAAAACCTGGCTGTCGATGTTGGGAATGTACGGCTGGCCGTCGTCCGCGCGCGGCGCGTAGCGATACGAAATCCTGGGCTCCAGCAGGTGACGGAGGCCGTCGATGTCCCAAAGTTCATTCTTGTAGTTGAAGGTGCCGTTGGCGTGGAGCACCGCGTCGAACCCGACCTCGCCGATCGTGCGGGTGTAGGTGTCGCGTCCGCCCACGGCGTCGGCATAATAGGTGATGCGTCCTCCGGCCACCGGCGTGAAGCTCAGCCATGGGGCGAGCGCGATCGGGCGCTCGAGTCCGTAGTAGGCGTCGATGCGATCGGAGCGCAGACCGGGAAGATTCTGGTAGGCGTCCTCCTGCAGGACGGCAAAGCTGGCGTCAAAGCGTTGGACGATTCCATACGCGAGCGGCGTGGGCAGCAGGTCGAAGCGGATCTCCGGCAGCCGGTCCTGGGCCCGGAAAAAGGGATTGGGATTGGCCCGGGTGAACGCGCTCAACACGAAGTTTTCGCCGGTGTAGGCGCCTTCGAGAAACGTGTCCGGCTGCTGGACCGGAAAGAACCACTTCGGCTTGAAATCGCGCAGGATCGCCGGGTCCGACCAGTAGTTCACTTCGCCGTTGAGAGTGAAATGATCGCCGATTTGCTGCTGATGCTGCCACTCGACGTAGCCGCGATCGGAGGGAACAGGGTGACCCAGAAAGTCGATGCCGCGATCGCCGTGGTCCGAAATGTAGCCGGACTTCAGGAAACCCTGCATCGAGTCGTCGCCCTCGTCGCGGGAATACGTCCCGGACGGGCCCACCATGAGACCGCGGGCGGTGTAAAGCCCGACGTCGCCGCCCACCTTCACCCCGTCCGCCACGGGCAGGTGGAGCCCGATTTCGGCGTAGGGACCGAGATTGCGGCGGTAGCCGACCTCGCCGCTGAGGTAGCTGATCAGGACCGAGTGGAGATCCGTATGGAATTGAGGCAGCGCGAGGAAATGCCCGCCCAGAAACCCGACCTTGAGGCCCTGGGCCGAGACGATGCGATTGCGTTCGTAGACCAGTTCGCTGGCTTTGACGGACGGAGCGAAGGCGTTTTCCTCGCGAAAAAACACCGTCGCGTTGCGAAAGACCAGCCGGTCAAAAGTGCCTTCGACCACGTCGGCGGTGATGTAGAGCGGGAACTGACCGTAGCGGAGGTGCTCGATGTGCAGCGTGCCCTTGACGAAATTGTAGGTTCCCTGTTCGGCGACGAGGCGCCGGCTGCCCTTGGTGATGATGAGATGGCCGCGGGCGGACGCGTCGCCCGTCTCGCGATTGTACCGCAGCTCGTCGGCTGTGAGGATGACGTCGTCGTAGGTCAGTTTGGCGTTTCCGCGCATCACGACCATGCGGGCGCTGTCGTCGTATTCGCTGGTGTCGCTGTGCGCCACCGGAATCGGCGGCGCGGGGGCCTGGGCCCGGCCGGCGACCGCCGTCAGCCCCAAAGCCGCGGCGACCAGGCCAGGGCAAAGGCGGGCAATGAAAGGTGACGACATGCTTCGGGACTGCCGGGCGGGGCGGGGACGTGCAACGAGAAACCTCGCAAGCTTCGAGCTTGTCACCCGTGAATTGTTCCCGAGAAGTTTTCCTGGCGTCCGATCGATTATGACAGGACTGGCAGGTTTTTCGCTTCGAGGGCGCCGCCCGCCATCCCATCCTTTCGCATCCATGTCCGCCCAACGTCGCTCCCGTCGTGTCACCGCCCTGCATGAGTTGCCGCGACTGAAGTCCGAGATCCGCACCCTCGGCGCCGTGCTCGGGCGGATCATCACGCGGCTCGAGGGCAAGGACACCTTTGAGACCGTCGAGACGCTGCGACGCTCGGCCAAGGCCCGGCGGGCGGGAGACTCGGCGGCGGAACGCGACCTCGCGGCCGCCGTGAAGCGCCTGTCGGCCGAGGCGGCGTTCAACCAGGCGATGGCCTTCACGCTCTATTTCGAGCTGGTGAATCTCGCCGAGGAAAATTTTCGCGTCCAGTTGCTGCGTGCCCGTCGCCGGGAAGGGAGGGCGAATGACGACCTGCCGCCGCAGCGCGAGTCGATCGAGGCCGGCGTGGCCGCGCTCAAGACCCGGGGTGTCGGGGCCGACGAGATGCAGTCGCTTCTCGACCGGATCCGCATCGAGCTCGTTTTCACCGCCCATCCGACCGAGGCGAAGCGCCGCACGCTGCTCGAGAAGCTCCGGCGGCTTGGCCAGTTTCTGCGGGACGATGCAGCGGTTTGGGACCTGGAACGCGTGGAGCGCGAGGTCGCTTCGCTGTGGCTGACCGATCGCAATCGATCGGCCCGTCCGGAAGTCACCGACGAGGCCCGCACCGGCCTGTGGTTTTTCGACACCGCACTTTTCGACACGATGCCGCGGCTGCAGTCCGACCTCGGACGTGCGCTCGCCAAGCATTATCCCTCGGTGCGCGCGCCGTCACGCTGGCTGACGTTCGGCTCCTGGATCGGTGGCGATCGGGATGGAAATCCGAACGTCACGTCGGCCCTCACCGCCGAGGTTCTGCTGCTGCACCGCCGTCTGGCGGTGGAAAAGCTGCGGCTGGCGGCCCGCGAGCTGGCGCGGACCCTGACGGTGTCGGACCGGCGCGAC
Source organism: Candidatus Didemnitutus sp. (assembly GCA_035545955.1). Classification (GTDB taxonomy): domain Bacteria; phylum Verrucomicrobiota; class Verrucomicrobiia; order Opitutales; family Opitutaceae; genus Didemnitutus. The sequence goes on from DASZXI010000087.1 coordinate 26,801, forward strand.
CGCATCTCCGATGAGGTTCGCCGCATGGCGCGGGAGAGTGCCCATTTTTCCAGGCATTTGGCGCAGCTCGGTCATCGTTATCCGCACGAACCATACCGACGCCTGCTGGGCCTGCTGCGGGAACGGCTGACGCAGGCGGTGGTCGAGGTCCGCGACGGCGCGGTCCTGGCTTCGGAAACGGCGGCAGACGAAACCTGCCTGACGCAGGCCACGGTCGAGGACACGTTTCGCGTGATCCGGTCGAGCCTCGCGGCGGGACGCGCCGCGCTGCTGGCGGACGGCGAACTGGCGGATGCGGAGCACAATCTCGCCGTCTTCGGACTGCACACGGCCGCGCTCGACCTGCGGCAACATTCCGCGCAACACGAGGCGGCGGTCGCGGAGATTTTAGGGCGCCCGGACTACCTGAAGTTCGCGGAGGAGGAACGCCGGACGCTCCTCCTGACCGCCATTGCGGACGCGCGCCGGCAGCCGCCCGCGGCCGTCGAGAAGATGTCGGCCGCGACGCGTCACGTGGTGGAACCGCTGCGGCTTTTTGGACGGGCCGGCGACAAACTCGGTCCGCGCGCGCTGGGCATTTACATCATCAGCATGACGGACGACGTCTCCGACCTGCTCGAGGTCGAACTGCTGATGAAGCTCTCGGGCGTGACGCTGCCAATCGCGCCGCTGTTCGAGACGCTCGACGACCTGCAGCGCGCGCCCGCGATTCTCCGCCTCCTGTTCACTCTGCCCGGCCGGAATCCGCCGGCGCACCAGCATGTGATGCTCGGATATTCGGACAGCAACAAGGATTGTGGCTATTTGACGGCCAACTGGGCCTTGTACGAAGCCCAGGATGCCATTGCCGCCGTCTGCCGGGAGCACGGAGTGCGACTGAGCCTGTTTCACGGTCGCGGCGGGAGCATTGCGCGCGGCGGAGGGCCGGCGGCGAAGGCGATTCTGGCCCAGCCGGCGGGATTGCGCGACGGCGGCATCCGCGTGACCGAACAGGGGGAAGTGCTTTCCACGCGGTATCACGATCCCGACTTGGCGCATCGCATCCTCGAGCAGATGGCCTACGGTGTCCTGCTCGGCACGCACGCCGCCCAACAACCCGTTACTGTTCCGACCGAATGGCGCGAGGCGATGGCGACGATGAGCGCGACCGGCTTCAGTGCCTACAAGGCGCTGGTCCACGACGACGCCGAGTTTCTCAACTTCTGGCGGCAGGCAACCCCGATCGACGAGATTGCGAACCTCAACTACGGATCGCGGCCGTCGTATCGTCGGGCCACTCAGAGCGTGGCCGATCTGCGCGCGATCCCGTGGGTATTTTCCTGGATGCAAAGCCGGTTCAATTTTCCCGGCTGGTTCGGTCTCGGCAGCGCCCTGCAATGCGTGTTGAAGCGCGGTCCTTCCGGCCGGAAGTTGTTGCGGGCGATGCACGCGCAGTGGCCGTTTTTCCAGACACTGATCGACAACGCCCAGTTGACGCTGCGCAAGGCCGACATGGGAATCGCCGAACTCTACGCGGGACTGGTTCCGGACGAGAAACTCCGGCGGCGCATCTTCGGCATCCTTGCGGCGGAGTTTGCGCTGACGGAAAAGTCGATTCTGGCCGTCACCGGTCAGCGCCGGATTCTCGGCCGCGAACCTGTGTTGCTCCGCTCGATCGACCTGCGCAACCCGTACATCGATCCGTTGAATTTCGTGCAGGTGGAGATGCTGCGCCGGCTGCGCTCGGGCAATTTGTCGGATGAGGATGCCGTGGCCACGCGACGCGTCGTCGAGCTGACCATCAACGGAATCAGCGGCGGACTAAAGAATACCGGGTGAGGGTGAGGCGCTGAGGTTGCGGGATGAGAGTTGGGGCCGAAAGGTGGAGCGCGTTGCCCTCAGCGCGCCGAGGGATCTTCACCGGAAGGAAGCGCCTTGGGTACAAGTCGCTCCACCTTCCGCAAGGCCGCGGGAAATTCCCCACGTCCTTTGTTGTAGACGCGGGCGACGGGCGGGACCATCGTCACCCCGGTCGTGATCATTCCCCAGGCAGAGCTCGAGGCATTCCTGCGCAATCATCAGGCGGATCCCCATGGCTGGCTTGGGATGCATCCGGTCACGTATAAGCGGAAGAAGGGCGTGGTCGCGCGTGCGTTTGTGCGCGGCGCGGTTACCTGCGACCTGATTGACCTCGATGCGCCGGGTGCGCCGGCCCATCCGATGGAACTGCTGGCGCCGGAAGGGTTCTTCGAGCTGTTTCTGCCGAAGCGTCAGGTCTTCCGTTATCAACTGCGTTATCGGACGTCGTGGGGCGACATCCACCAGGTTTACAACGCGTATTCGTTCCTGCCGACGCTCAGCGATCAGGACCTGTATCTTTTCAACGAAGGCACCGAACAGCGGGTCTACGAAAAACTCGGCGCGCATCTGCGTTCGCTCGGCGACGTGCCGGGTGTGGCCTTTGCCGTCTGGGCGCCCAGCGCGTCGCGCGTCTCGGTCGTCGGCAACTTCAACGGCTGGGATCCGCGGTACCACCCGATGCGCCCGCTTGGCGGCTCGGGCGTCTGGGAGCTCTTCGTGCCCGGACTGGGCGAAGGCGAGCTGTACAAGTTCGCGATCTGGGATCGCGCGGGACAGATGCGGATGAAGACGGATCCGTACGGCACCTATTTCGAGGCGCCGCCCAACAATGCGGCGATCGTGTGCGCGACCAACCGGCACGGCTGGGGTGACGGCGAGTGGATGAGCCGGCGGGCGGCGGAAGCGGGCCAGCTGGACCGCCCGATGTCGATCTACGAGGTTCACCTCGGCTCGTGGCGCCGCAAGGTGGAGGAAACGGGTCGTCCGCTGACCTATCGCGAACTGGCGCCCGCGCTGGCCGATTACGCGACCGATCTCGGATTCACGCATGTCGAAATCATGCCCGTGTCCGAATATCCCTATCTCGGCTCGTGGGGCTATCAGGTGTCGGGCTATTTCGCGCCGACCCATCGCTACGGCACGCCGGAGGATTTCCAGTTTTTCGTCGACCATCTGCACCAGCGCGGACTCGGCGTCATTCTCGACTGGGTGCCGGCGCATTTTCCGCGGGACGCCTTTGCGCTGGCGCAGTTCGACGGCACGCACCTGTACGAGCACGAGGACCCGCGGCTCGGCGCGCACATGGATTGGGGCACGCTGATTTTCAACTACGGCCGCCACGAGGTGCGCTGTTTTCTCGTGGGCAGCGCGCTGGCCTGGCTGGACCGCTATCACATCGACGGCCTGCGCGTCGACGCCGTGGCGTCGATGCTGTACCTGGATTATTCGCGCAAGGCCGGCGAGTGGATCCCGAATCGCTACGGCGGTCGCGAAAACCTGGAGGCCATCGACTTTCTGCGGCGCACGAACGAGCTCGTGCACGAGCTGTACCCGGGCGCGATGATGATCGCGGAGGAATCGACGGCCTTCCCGCAGGTCAGCCGGCCGGTGAAGGACGGCGGCCTCGGCTTCGACTACAAGTGGAACATGGGCCTGATGCACGACACCCTGGCCTATTTCCAGAAGGATCCGGTGCACCGCAAATGGATGCACGACAAGCTGACCTTCGGGATGCTGTATCAGTATTCGGAGAATTTCATCACGGTCTATTCGCACGACGAGGTGGTGCATCTGAAGGGCTCGATGCTGCAGAAGATGGGCGCAGGCGGGACGACGGAGAAGGCGGCCAATCTGCGCGCATTGTACGGCTTCGTCTGGGCCTACCCCGGCAAGAAGCTGCTGTTCATGGGCGGCGAGATCGGCCAGTTCGCCGAGTGGAATCACGATGCGAGCCTCGACTGGCATTTGCTGGCGCATCCGGAGCATCGGGGACTGCAGGCGCTCGTGCGCGACCTGAATCACCTTTATCGCAGCGAGCCCGTCCTCGGCCAGGGCGACTTCAATCCGGCCACGTTCCGCTGGCTCAATTGCACGGATGGCGACAACAGCGTGATCAGTTTCCTGCGGCTCGATCCGAATCAGCAAACCGCGCTGGTGGTCATCGGCAATTTCACTCCCGTCACGCGCCAGAACTACCGTGTGGGCGTGCCCCACGGTTCGTATTGGGCGGAAGTGATGAACACCAATTCCGCCTACTACGGCGGGGGTGGCGTGGGCAACGAGGGCGGACGCGCCGCCGAGGACGTCCCGGCCGACGGCTATGGTCAGTCGCTCGTGCTGACGCTGCCCGGCCTGTCCACGCTGGTGCTCAAGTGGACCGTGCGGCCGGGCGGGTGACCGGCGGAGCCGAGCCCTTGCGGCGCCCGAGGAGAAACGTTTCCATCGGGCCGATGTTCTTGATCTCGAGGCGGCCGACGGGCTCGAAGTCGAATTTGCTGTCGAGCAGCTCCTTCACGTAGGCGCTGACCTGGACCTTGCCCGGCTGGCCCTGCGATTCCATGCGGGCCGCGATGTTCACCGTGTCGCCCCAGAGATCGTAGGCGAATTTCTTGGTGCCGATGATGCCGGCCACCACGGAGCCGCTGTTCATGCCGATGCGAATCTGCCACTCGAGCTGGTGGCGGCGGTTGAAAACCCGCAGCGCCTCGAGCATCTCGAAGGCGGCGCTGGCGCAGGCCTCGGCGTGCTCGGGCTGGGCGAGGGGAACGCCACCCACCATCATGTAGGAGTCGCCGATCGTCTTGATCTTTTCGAGCGAGTACATTTCCGCGACGCGGTCGAACGCGGAAAAAAGGTCGTTGAGCAGCTGGACTGTTTTCTGGGGCGCATTGCGCGCCGCGATGCGGGTGAAGCCCACGATGTCGGCGAACACGACCGTGGCTTCGAGGAAGCTGTCGACGATCGTACGCTCGCCGGCCTTGAGCCGGTCGGCGACCGCGCGGGGCAGCACGTTGAGGAGCAGGCGCTCGGATTTGGAGCGCTCGTTCTGCAACTGGGCGAGGTAGGCCTGCTCCTGGTCACGGAGATGTTTCTTGTCGAGCGACGCCGTGATGCGGGCGCGAAGAATGATCGGATTGAACGGCTTGGGGACGAAATCCTCGGCGCCAGCCTCGATGCAGCGCACCGTGCTCTCCACGTCGTCGAGCGCCGTGATCATGATGACCGGAAGGTGGCGGAGGCGCGGATCGGCCTTCATGAACTCGAGCGTCTGGAAGCCGTCGAGCTGCGGCATGACGATGTCGAGCAGGATGAGGTCGAAATTTCCCTCCTTGAGCTTCTGGAGCGCGATCCGGCCGTCGGCGGCCTCGGTGACATCGTAGCCGAGCTTGACGAGGCGGCGCGCCAGCATCTCGCGATTCATCTCGTCGTCGTCGACCACGAGGAGGCGCGCGACCGGGCGGCCCGAGGAGGGCGCGATGATCTCGGCGGCGCCCTGCGGTGCGAGCGGAGCGATGTCGGCGCTGCCCATCGTGGCGAGGGCGGCGATGCCCGGATCGCCCGGAGCGCCCGCCTGCAGGGCCTCGGGGAACGATGCGCTGTCAAAGAGGCGGAACAGGCTGACGCCCGCGCGGTGGATCTTCTTGAGGTCGGAAACGAGTTCGTCCTTCCCGGAACCGTTGAGTTCGTCGAGGCAAAGCTCGGCGTAGCCGATGATCGCGTTCAGCGGCGTGCGCATGTCGCGCCGCATGGCCTCGACGTCGATCTTGCCCGTTTCCACCTTCCAGGGCGCAAGGGCGTCGTTGATCAGGGCCACGAGCTGTCCGCCCGCGGTGTGGATGCGCTTGAGGTCGCGCAGGATCTCCTGGATGTCGGCCTCCTCGGCCGATTCCATCAGCATCTCGCAATACCCGATGATCTGGTTCAGCGGCGTGCGCAACGCATGCCGGAACTTGGCGAGGGCCTCCATGTCCCGGGCCTGGATGGCCCGGATAAAAGGCCCGAGTGAACTCGGATGACCGCTGCCACCGCCTCCACCCGGTGACTTTGAATCAGGATTGAGACTCATGCCGGAGCGGCAGGCGGCGGCCGGTTCTTGAGCAACTCGTCGATTTTTCCGAGGAGACGCGGCAGCTCAACCGGCTTCGTGTCAAAGTCGTTGCAGCCCGCGGCGAGACACTTCTCGCGATCGCTGGACATGGCGTGCGCCGTCAGCGCGATGATCGGTGTGGCCGCGACATCGGCGTCGGCCCGGATCATCTTGGTGGCTTCCCATCCGTCGATGACGGGCAGGCTCATGTCCATGAGAATCAGGTCGGGCTTCTCGGCCTTGGCCTGGGCGACACCGGCGGCGCCGTCGACCGCGATGACCACGGTGTAGCCGCGTTTTTCCAGACGGCGCGAGAGCATGTCGCGGTTCATCTCGTTATCTTCGACCAGGAGAATTTTGGGCATGGGCTGAGGGCTTAGGATTGCTTGTTTTTACCTGCCGTCAAGTGAGCCTGAACGGCCTGGTGCACGCGTTGGATTAGTTCCTCGCGTGAGAAGTTTCCCTTCTGAAAAACGCCGGCGGCGCGACTGCCGACGCGTTCGCGAATCTCCTGAGTGACGTCCATTGACGTGAACACGAAAATGGGCAGGTCCCGCCACTTGTCCCGTCCCTGCACCACCTCCATGAACTGAAAGCCGTTCATGATGGGCATCTTCAGGTCGAGCACGACGGCCGCGGGCAGCGCCTGCTCGAGGATTTCGATGGCGAGCTGGCCGTTGGCGGCGGTGCGGACTTTCCAGCCTTCGCGCTCGAGGGTGCGCGACATCATATCCCGGGTGGGCGGATCGTCCTCCACCAGCAAGACGTCGAACGGCGTGCGGTCGACGGCGGCGTCGGGCGTCGTGCTCTTGAAGGGCGGGATGGTGGCGGTCGGCACGGTTTCCGGATCGACCGAAACGAGCCGGCGCGAGAGATCCTGCACCTGCAGCGGCATGCGGATCGTGAACGTCGTGCCCACGCCGGGCGTGCTGTCGACCGTGATGTTGCCCTGCATCATCCGCGCAAACTGGCGCGAGATGGCGAGGCCAAGACCCGTGCCGCCGAACTTGCTCGCGGTGGAGGCGTCAGCCTGGCTGAACGCCTTGAACAGCTTGGCCAGCTGGTCGGGCGACATGCCGATGCCGGTGTCGGAAACCATCATCAGGACGTGCTGGTTGTCCGGATCGCGCTGGACCTTCAGCGTGATGCCACCCTTGTCCGTGAACTTGCTGGCGTTGCTGAGCAGGTTGAGGAGCATCTGGCGGACCTTCGTCGAGTCCGCCTGCATATCGCCGATCCCGTCCGGGCAGTCGACATAAAGTGTATTGCCCTTTTTGGATACAAGCGGCTGGACCGTGACGGCGACCTCGTGGATCAGGCGCTTGATCTCGAAGGTCTCGATGTAGAGCTCCATCTTGCCCGCCTCGATCTTCGAGATGTCGAGCACGTCGTTGATCAGCCCGAGCAGGTAGCGCGCGGCCGAGAGAATCTTGTCGAGATCGTCCGCGGTGGCCTTGTTGCCCTCGTCGTTGGCGTCCTCGAGCAGGATCTCGCTGTAGCCGATGATGGCGTTAAGCGGCGTGCGCAGTTCGTGGCTCATCTTCGCGAGAAACGCGCTCTTCGCCTTGTTCGCCTCGTCGGCGGACTTGACGGCGTTGGCGAGTTCCCGGGTGCGTTCCTCGACGCGCGCCTCGAGATTGTGGTTGGACTCCTCGAGCTGGAGGTTGGTGCTGTGGAGTTTCTCTCTCGCGCCCTCGATCTCGGAGGTCCGCTGCTCGATCGTGCCGAGCATCAAATTGAAGGAGGCGATGAGCTCGGCGATTTCACCCGTCGCGGCCTGCGTGACACGGACCGAATAGTCGCGGTCGTGGGTGATCTTGCTCGCGGCCGAAACGAGTTCGGTGATCGGGCCGGAAATGCCGGCCTGAAGCCGGAAGCCCATCACGAAGGCGATCAACGCGGAAAACAGAAACACGATGCCGGTGCCGCGCAGCACGTACGTGAAGCTGTCCTGATCCGTCGCGCCGGAGGCCTTCAGGTAAAGCGTGCCGAGCACCCGGCCGGACTTGCGAATGGGCGAATAAAGGGCGTTGCGGTCGAATTGGGACATCATCGACCGTCCGGAAGGAATGATCTCGTCGCTGCCTGGTTTCGTGTACCGGGCCACCAAACGGTTGTCGTTCGAATACACGGCGGCCGCGACGATCTGCGGATCCGAGTCGAGCGACTGCAGGGCGAGTTCGATCAGCGGACCGGACTCCGGCTCCAGCAGCGGCGTGATCTTTTCCGTCAGCGACCGGCGCGAGGATTCGAGCTGCCGCTGGATCTCGCCGCGGTACTTGTAGTAGTCCTGAAAATAGAGGCCGGTGAGGGCGAGAGTGAGATTTACTCCACTGATCAGCGTGATCAGCAGGGTCAGCTTCCAGCGTAGGGGGAGGCCTTTCACAAAGGGTATCGTTTCGTCGGCTTCCTTTTTCCCCCGAAACGGGCGGACCTGTCAATCGACTTCGTGACCGTAGGCCTTCGCCGGCATGGTTTTAGGCAAAATTCGCGCGCTTTCAGGGGCGGGCCGATGGCCCGGTAACGCGATGAAATCCCGAATAGCGGGTTTCGACGATTTCGTCGATCGACCAAAACCAAAACACGCGGCCGGTGAACCGGGACGTGCGGACGGCGGGCATTTCGACCGATTCGCCCGGGGGCGTGGCGTAGGAGGTTTCGACCGTCAGCGATTTCATGGTGACTCCCAGGATCGGCGAGAACGGGGAAATCAGGTGCAGGGTGGTGTGCACGATGCGCCCAGGATCGCTGGCGGCGGTGACGACGAGACCGAGGTGGGCGAGCACGGGGTCCGGGGCCTCGGCGCGAAATCCGCAGCGGAAAGTGACTTTTGCACTCTCGCTCGACACGTCGCGAATGTTGCCAAAATCCACGTCCCCGCGCGTGAACGTCGCGCGTGCGGTGGCAGCGGAGTCCATCGTCTCCCGGTACCGGGAGTATTTGTCGCTCTCACCCGCCGTGGGCACATGGCCGTTCACCTTTTCGAGCAGCCATTTTTTTCCCGCGGCGCGTGACGGATCGAAACTCTCGACGATGGTGTCGGTTCCGCGGACAACCGTGGCGGTGAACGCCCAGCCCGCGGGCGGATCGGGATTGAAGCGCGCAAACGCGGGGCCGACGTAGCCGGGAAGTTCCGCGGCCAGGGCGCCACTGACGGCAAGAAGGAACCCAGCGAGCGGGGGAAGGGAGCGGACTACTCGGGCGAGGCGGATCGATCGAAACATGGATCGGTGGATATTGGCGGTTCCCCGCGCCAGGTTGGCAACCGCGAATCGCGTTTTGATGGACACACGTCCGGCGCGATCGAATGGTCGCGGGTCATTCCGGGCAATTCGTGCCCGTTTCGTGCCTATTAGTGGGCGAACTTTCTTGAAGACGCCTAATAACTCCGCCTCTGGCGCGTTGTAGGAATGGAAAGGATACGCCATGCACCTCCAACGATACCTATTCCCAGCGATAGTTGCCGCGGCGATTCACGCCGCGTTTGTGGGTCTCTTCCCCGGTGGCGAAGCCAGAAACGTCGTTTCAACGTCGACAGTGACGCCGCCAGTTCGACGCCCGCAGCCACCGGATCCTTGGGTGCCGGTCGATGTGGAATCCGGCACTCCGGACAAGCCGATCACTTCGATCGAGCGCGCGGAAGCTCCACCTCCGCCAGTTCCGAGTCCGAAAATCGAACCCAATGTCATCCTGGAGCCCACCGATGCTCCTCCGATCATTGGACCCACGGCGCCGCGGCCTCCGATTGCCCCGGGCAGCGGCGAAGGCCCGTTGGGCCCGGGCTTTGGCCAGAAACCCATTCTGACCACCGACCAACTGGATCGTATTCCGCGGGCCCTCTCGCGAATCCCGCCCACCTATCCGCGCGAAATGCAGTCGGCTGCGATCGGCGGAACCGTCACGGTTGAATTCACCGTGGATTCGGCCGGAAGCGTGATTTCGGCGTATGTGGTGTCGAGTTCCCGCCACGATTTCGAAGAAGCCGCGGTGCGCGCCGTGTTGCACTGGAGATTTGAACCCGGACGCCGAAACGGACGGATCGTCCCGTTCCGGATGGCGATCCCGATCAACTTCACTCCCACCACCACGTGAGCGTGGCTCCTGCGGCCGCCGTCGCTGCCGCGGCATTCGGTAGGGGCGGATGTCCCCATCCGCCTACGTACACCGCGCCGCTAACGATACCGGGTCCCAAGCGTGTCGCCGCTTGGATTGCGGCTCCGCGGCGGGCAGCCTCCTTGCGGCTATCGGTTCTTGATCAGATCCCTTCCGCCTGCGACCCGAGGCCGGCGAGACGCCGTCCCCTACCGCGGCATTCGATGTTCTTGATTGGATTCAGTTGGTGGCCGGATCGGCGCGCTGTTCGACGAAGTGATTCACCCGGCGCACGAGTTCCTGGGGACTGAACGGCTTCGTGATGTAGTCCAGCGCGCCGAGTTCGAGGCCGAGGTGACGCGAGTCGATCGAAGCCCAGGCGGAAATGATGATGATGGGAATCGTCGCGGTGCGCGCATCGCGACGCAGGATTTCGCAGACGCCGAATCCGTCGAGATCCGGCAGCATCAGATCGAGGAGAATGAGATCCGGACGCTGCCGTCCGATCTGGTCGAGCGCCTCCCAGCCGTTGGCGGCGGTGGCCACGTGATGTCCCACGCGGCCCAGGTGATACGAGATGAGTTCAGTCAGCTCGGGTTCGTCGTCGACGGCGAGGATGTGGGCGGCTTGCACCCGGAAAATCTAGTTTCCCGATGTCACGGGCCGGAGGGTTTTGCGTTACGATCGGGTGACAATGGGCCTGGGCCGGGCTCATCCCCGTTGAGAGTTGAATGTTGAGGGTTGATAGATCAATCGCCCGGAGGGGAAATTTGAGAAGGAGCGGGCAATCAGAATCGAGTTGTGGAACCCCGGAGATAGGTCGGTACTGCTCGCCACTCTCGCCCGTGGCGTCCCCGACCAGCGCTTCGGGATATTCGGTTGCCAACGCGGACGACCGTGAATGTTTTAGGTCGAGTGATCCACAGCGAAGGCTCCCCTCGGTTAGCCACAAGAGAGCCCGGCTTGGCGCCATTGCTCGGGCTGTCATTTGGCAGTGGATGTGCGGCTCTGATCTACGAGATCGTTTGGTTTCAGCTTTTGGAACTGGTCGTCGGTTCCTCCGCGATCTCAACGGCAATCGTGCTGGGTACTTTCATGGGAGGAATGGGACTGGGAACGCTGTTCGTGCCTCGCTGGGCGGGTGATCGAATTCCGGCGATTCGAGTCTATGCGCTGCTCGAACTCGGCATCGGCCTGAGTGCCACTGTGATTTGGTATGTGATGCCATGGCTGGGGCATTTTTATTTTCGATCGGCAACCGGTGGTGACCTTGACGTCATTGCCCGCTCCGCGATTTGCGTGCTCCTGCTGCTCCCGCCTACCGTCCTGATGGGAGCGACGCTTCCCGTGCTTGCCCGCGTGACCGGCACCACCGCGCAGGGCGTTTCCAGACTCGGGGCGTGTTACTCGTGTAATCTCGCCGGTGCGGTGACAGGTTGTCTGCTGGCGGGATTCTACCTCTTGCGGATTCACGATGCAGGTGTCGCCAGCGTTGGCGCGATCGCCATCAGCGCTGCCACCGCCGTCGTGGGGCTCGTTATTCCCGAACGTTCTTCCGCCGGAGAGATCATGGCACCGTCCAGGCAGGATCGCAGCGACCCGCCGGAGCGAGGTCCGTCGACGACTTGGGTAATGGTTGCGGTGGCGCTTTCCGGGTTCTGCGCGCTTCTGGCCCAGGTTTTCTGGACGCGACTGCTGTCGCTGATGCTCGGTGGCACGGTTTACACGTTTTCAATTGTGCTCGCCGTATATCTGGCGGGTCTCGGCTGCGGCGGTTCTTTGGGGAGCCTGTGGGCGCGGCGCGGTTCCCGTCCGTGGAGTGCCTTGGGGTGGTGTCAGCTCGTGCAAGTCCTGGCGATAGTATGGGCCGACGATCTTCTGACGCGCACCCTTCCATTCTGGTCGGAAAACGGAGGTACCGACCCTGGCATTGGGAGTCGATTCTTCGCCGATCTGGCAAGCTGCGCGTGCGCGATTTTGCCGCCAACGATAGCATGGGGAGCCAGCTTTCCACTCGCGCTCGCCGCGGGCGCGTCCCCCGGCGCTGACCCAGCACTTGGAGTCAGCCGAGTCTATGCCGCCAACACGACCGGAGCTGTCATCGGTGCCGTTCTCGCGACGCTCGTCCTGTTTCCTGCCCTGGGCACTCCTGGCATGGAAGTGCTGCTCCTGGCGGGTTCATTGGCGGCCGGCCTCGTCGTGGTGCGTCCTCGGCGAATTTGGGGATGGGGTGGTGTGATCGCGCTGGTCGGCCTCACGATTTTGTTTGCGGCGCATCCATCACGCTTGCCTTGGCAATTGGCCGCGTACGGGCGTCATGCGGCCGAAGGCGACCAGCATGCGCGAGTGCTTTACCTGGGGGAAGGCTCGCAGGCGACCGTGGCTGTGACCGAGAACGCCGCCGGATCCCGATACTTCCATGTCAGCGGCAAGACGGAAGCATCCAGTCAGTTTTACGACATGCGCTTACAACGAATGCTCGGCCATCTTCCCGCTCTTCTGCATCCCAATCCGCGTTCGGTCCTCGTCGTCGGCATGGGAGCGGGTGTAACCGCCGGTTCGTTCCTGCTTCATCCTTCGGTCGAGCGAATCGTCATCTGCGAGGTCGAGCCAATGGTCGCCAGCCACGTCGCCGGTTTTTTCGACGCGGAAAACAATCACCTTCTCGCCGACCCGCGCGTTACCCTTGTCATCGACGATGCCCGGCATTTCCTCGCCAAGTCGCACGAAAAGTTCGACGTCATCACCACCGATCCGATTCATCCCTGGGTGAAGGGCGCCGCCAGACTTTACTCGGTCGAATATCTTTCGCTCTGCCGGCAGCATCTCAATCCGGACGGCTTCATCTCCCAGTGGGTGCCATTTTATCAGACCAGTCGGGAGGCGGTGCAGAGCGAACTGGCGACTTTTTTCCGCGTTTTTCCCGACGGCCTGATCTGGGGCAACGATACCGACCGGCGCGGCTACGACTCTATTTTGGTCGGTGGCAACCAGCCGATCCGGATCGACGTGGACGCCCTGGAGGTGCGCCTTGCCCGACCCGAGAACGGGTCGGTCCGGCGATCATTGGCCAAGGTGCAACTTTTCCCCGCCATAAATTTGCTGGGGCTGTATGCCGGGCGTGCCCCGGAGTTAAAAGGCTGGCTGGCGAATGCTCAGATCAACGATGACGTGAGCCTTCGTCTCCAGTATCTGGCCGGCGAATCCTACAATTCGCACGAAGGCGCTGCAGCTTATGGCGAACTGCTTCGGTTTCGCCAGTTCCCCAGCGACCTGTTTGTTGGCAACGAGTCCGCATTGGCTTCGTTGCGGCGCAAATTCGATCTGTTCGATCCGGCCACAGGAGGACACTGACGCCGTCGAAACGGGAGGCGTTCCCATTTCGACAGGCTCAGGGCCGCGCGCGAGGTCACGGGGCGGGGCGGTCTCATCGCGACGTAAAGCCGCTCCTCCAGCTCGCGATCGGCAGAGGACTGCTGCCGTGCCGATCTTGGAATTGGTGCGGCGCAAAGGCAGATGAGACATCCGCCCCTACCGGCGTCACTCAAACTGGCCCGACGGTCCGGTTCCACCTGTCAGGTTTCGGTCAGCAAGGCGGCTTACCAGCGATGATACGCCGGGTGCCCGGGGCGCACGGCCACAAAGGTTCCGCGACAGGTGGCGCGGGGTTTGCCGGCGGCGGAAAGCGTGCCCTCAACCGTGGCGCGATCGGCGACCGACTCGACGACGCGCGCGGTCAACTCGACGGGTCCGTCCGTCGGGGTGGGGCGGAGCAGTTTGATCGCGTAGTCGGCCGTCACCGTGCACGGCGGCTGCGACAGGCCATCGCGCTGGCAGAGAAACCACGCGGCGGTCCAGTTGCAGTGACAGTCGAGGAGGGCGCCGATGATTCCGCCGTTGAGCATCCCCGGAAACGCCTCGTGATGCGGCTCCGGCTTCCAGGTTGCGACGACGTCCTCGCCGCGGGCAAAGCTCCGAATGTGGAGTCCCTTCGGATTGGCGGGTCCGCATCCGAAACAGATGCTCTGGGGGGCAAATTTTTCCTGCAGGCTGGACTCGGACATAAAGTCACAGTGCAGGCTCCGGCGGCGCAGGAAAGCCGCAAAATGCCAACGTTTTCGGCGACCTCGAAAAATCTTGATTATATTTTTAACTCGCGCCGTGCTGCCGGCTTGGCATTTTAACGCCGCTTACCTGTCTCGGCCCTATGGTTCGAAGAATCGCATTCATTAATTACAAGGGTGGCGTTGGCAAAACGTCCCTGATCGTAAATACCGCGGCTAGCTTGGCCCGCCGCGGTTTGCGCGTTTTACTGTTCGATTTTGACACCCAGTCCAACGCCAGCATCTGGCTGATGAAGCTGGATCGCTGGAACAAGATCAACGTCAACGGCACGGGTTCGATCTATTCCATCTTCGACCCGGGCAACGTCCGGGTGAAGGATCTGATCATCAAGGACGTGGTGGAGGGCAAGGACGGCGAGAAGCTGCTGCCCGGCCTCGATCTGGTGCCGACGGCGTTCAATCTCGTCGATCTCGAGGGCGAGTACAAACCCGATCCGAAACGTCCGTCGTACGTCATTTTCCAGGAGCAGCTCGCCGAGGTGGAGAAAAACTACGACGTTGTTCTCTTCGACTGCCCGCCGAACATCCTTCGCGCCTCGCAGAACGGAATCTTCTGCGCGCAGGAAATCTACGTGCCGTCGAATCCCGACGCCCTGAGCCTTATCGGCTTCACGCTGCTGATCGAAAAGCTCATCCGGTTTCAGCAGACGTCGGCGAGCTTCCGCACGACCGCGATGGGCCCGGCCTCGCAGGTCTACGGAATCGTTTTCAACTCGATCAAGACGAACGTCGACATCGAGGTGCCGAAGATGCGCATGCAACTTCGCCTGAACCAGTTCAAGACGCAGAAGCGCGGCGTCGCCCCGACCGCCAAGATTTTCAACACGCAGATCCGCGATGCGATGGTCGTGCGCCGCGCCGTCACGCTCGGCCTGCCGGTGTTTCTCGTGGGGCAGGAGGCGACCGAGGAAGACAGCGTTTCCAACGATTATCTGAAACTCGCCGGCGAGATCATCGATCTCGCGCCGAGCGCCTGAGCGACTCCGGGAGAATCCAATCATGCCCAAATATACCCCCGCCGACTGGGATGAAGTCCGAAAGAAATTCCGCAACTCGATCATGACCGAGACCTCGCTGGTCAGCCTGGCGCAGAATCTCGACATGGAGGAGTGGCCGCACAGCGGCCCCGAGGAGAAACCGAGCAAATACATCGATTTCACCTGGGAGGAGCTGCTGATGCTCCCGGAAATCGCGGGCAAGAACGACCGCGCGATGCATCTGGTCGCGATCCTCAAGGAGACGCTCGCGTTCGACGATCCCTTTGGCGACATGGTCGCGCAGGTCGAGGTTTCAGCTTCGAAGGAGAATCCGATTCTCAAGACGCTCGGCCGCCTCGGCATTCCCGAAAATTTCCCGCTGCAGTTCGCCAACCTCAGCGAAGGGACGCGCGCGATCTGCCTTTCCGAGGGCATCAAGACCATCGGCGAGTTCGCCAATCTCGGGCAGCAGATGTCGACGCGTGTCGTGCTTGGCGGCGATTTCCGCAATGCGCTCAACGCGCTGACGCACGGCGACGAGGAAGGCATCGGCAAATTCCTGCCGTATCGCCGCGGCACCACCGGCCTGCACCTGCCGGAAGCGATCGGCCTGCTCGCCGCCTCGCTGCCACGCGCGGACCAGCTGGCCCTCGCGCAGTTTTACGGCACCAAGCTTCCTGCCGGCGACGTCGTCATCGCGATCAAGCCGCTGACCCGCGATCAGGCGGAAAAATTCGAGGCCACGATGCGCCCGAACGCGATCGCCGTCTTCGCCTGGTTCAAGGACGAGAAGGCGACGCTGCTGCGGGACCTCAACGACAGCCTGACGCTGGAACGATATTTCATGGGACTGAGCGACGCCGCCCGCGAGGCAATCTCCGTTCGTCTCACCCAAACGGTGCTCGGACCGGAGCTGCCGGCGCGCAAAGGTGCCGTCGCGGCGCAGGATTCGAAGAAAAAGGGACTCTTTTCTCGCTTGTTTGGTAAGGGTTGAGTGCTTTTTGTCCCTTTGTGGACAATAATCCGCCGCCTCCACGGCCACCCAAGTTTCCCAGTCCGCTCGCGAAGCCACCGGCGCCGGCGCCCAATTTCCCTCCGCCGGGCTCGACGGGCGGCCCGACGTCCCGCCCGGCCTTTGGGCCCAAGCCACTGGTGCTGCCGCGGAGGATCAGTCCGCTCCAGCGCGCGCAGGAGGCCACCGCTGCCACGGCCGAGGCCCGTCGCTCGCTCGACGCCATTTTTTCGCAGTCGCGCTCACCGTGGAAGGCCGAGCCGGTTCTGAGCGGTTCCCAGGTCGACGAACTGCAAAAGACGATCCGCACCTTGGAGTCCAAGCTCGCGCAGCGGGAGATGGCCCTTGCCGAGGCGGAAGCCAAACTAGGCGACCGCGAACGTGCCCTGGCCGAGGCCGAAGCCTTGTTGCAGGCCCGCGCGCAGTTGATCGCCGCCTCGCAGACGCAGGCACCGGGTGCGGCCGTGTCGGCCGAGCACGAGGAGGCGCTAAAGAAATTGAAAGAGGAACTCGATCGCCAGGAGCACTCGATCAAGGAGGAAAAGCAGGCTCTCCAGGAGCGGCAGGACTTTCTCGACCAGAGCGAAGCCTCGCTTTTTGCCAAGATGCAGGCGCAGCAGGAGAAGGAAACCGAGCTCGAGCAGCGCGAAGAGGACCTCAAGAAGCTGGCGCGGCAGGCGGGGGTGCTGAAGGACGAGCCGAAGGAGCCCATGGAAAAGGCCTGACCGGGCTCGAATCAGGGTTGACGGGTTCTACGCTGGAAACCGATACGCTATTCTCGCTTCTTTTTTGGGTCTCCGTTCGTAAATCGCTCGTCCGACGCGACTCCGCGGGAACCCACGCCTTTTTCCCTTTTCCAAGCAGCTCCGTTCTGCTTTCAAGTTCCATCCCATCCATGAAGCACCGCCTGTTGCTGGTCATCCTCGCTGCCGCCACCGTGGCATTCACCATGGCTCGCGCCGACGATGAGGACGATGAAGACGACCAGGAATTCGACTATTTCTCCTATTTCAGCCGCGCGCATCACAACCTGACGTTCGGCTTCCGCGCCACGCAGGGTGCCAAGGTCAAGTTCGGCAATGTGGGCATCATTCCGTCCCCGACGCCGGCGGCGGCCTTCAGCTCCGATGCCACGGCCAACAACGTCACCCGGGCGTACGACAATGGAGTCGTGGCCGGCGACACGTACCGGAATTCAACGAGCGCCCAGCCGAGTGAGTACGACGCGAATGGGAACGTCTACTCGAAGCCTTATCAGTATTACATCTCCTCGGCGCCGCAGGTGGACGCGAACGGCGTGCCGGTCGTGCTCAACGGCTCGCAGCTCACCGCGACGACCGGCCAGTCCCTGGGCTACACGCCGGGCACGACGCGCTATTACTCGATCGCGACGCCGTTGCAGACCGCCAATCCCGGGAGCGTTTATTTTACCCAATACAGCGTGGACACCGAGGGCGCGTCGCTCAACGGCCACCGCAATCTGTCGGGTGGCGTCGAGCTTCAAGCCGAGCGCCTGTTTACCGACCCCTCGAAGCGCTTCCGGTTCAGTCTGCTGGCGGGCGTGTCCCTGAACGGCATCAACAGCAAGCAAACCGGCACGGTCAAATCCCGCCTGCACATCCTTACCGACACCTACACTTTCGCCAGTCCGCAGGATTCCAACGGCGTTTCCCTGGGTGTGACTTCGCTCCCCTCGACGGCCGCTTATCCCTACACGACACCCGACACGATCGCCAAGACCTACACGGATGCCCTCGGCAACGTCCAGTCCTATCCCTATGAGCAGCAGCCGTACCTGAACATCCCGACGACCGGGGCGTCGCGGACGGAAACCGACACCGAGGACGGGGCCGACGTCGATGGTATCTGGGAAATCAAGGGCTCCTATCTTGTCTTTAAGGTCGGACCTGAAGTGGGCGCCAACGTCACGCCGAACCTCACGCTCAACGCCAGCGCGGGTTTCGCGGCGGCCTACGTGGGTACGAACTACAGCGCCATCGAATCCACGACCATCGATGACCCCACGCTCTCCACGCCAACCATCACCACGGGTGCCGTCACGAGTGAGGTCAGCAAGTTTCTGCCCGGCTACTACGCCAATCTCGATGCCTCTTGGTCGATCAACGAGCGCTCCGGCCTGTTCGCCGGCCTCGCTTACGAATCCTTCACGGACTACACGCAGACCAATGCGGGTCGTTCGGCCAAGATCGATCTGGGTGGCAACGCGAGCCTCCGCGGCGGCCTGAGCATCAAGTTCTGATTCGGGGCGGAGTAGTTTAAAAGGTTGAGAGTCCCGTCCGCCGCGGGCTCAAAGCATCAGAATCGCCGAGGAATTCGTCAGTTTTTCCGGTTCGACCGCGCAAGAGTGGATTGCTCCGCTCCTCCGTGTCTCCGTGGTTCAAATCCGACTGACCACGCATGAATTGGATCGCTCCGCTTCCCCCGGCGAAAAACCTCGCCCACCGGCCTCAGCGCGCGGACAGGTCGGCCAGCACGTCATCGACCCGACGCAACTGGCCGGCGGGAAAGAAGGAATTTATGCGGGTGATGACCTGCTGAACGAGGCCGTCCGGACACGACGCTCCGCCGGTGATCAAGACCCGCTTGGGCGCATGGTCATTGGCCGGCCAGAGTGAGTGAACCTCGACATGGCCGCCGCGACCGCGTCCCTGCGCGGGAAAAACGTAGTGCTCGATTTCGCACCGCGAGCGGATGTTGGCTTCCGATTGGATGAAAAAGGCGCGGTTGCCCAGCTTCTGCTCGCATACCCGGTGCAGCTGGTAGGTGTTGGAGCTGTTCTTGCCGCCGATGATGAAGGCGGCGTCGAGCGGTTCGGCGAGCGCCCGGCTCAGGGCATCCTGATTGACCTGCGTCGCGTAACACAGGGTGTCCTTTCGTCCGGCACCGGCCACATGAGCCGGCCCGTCGATCTCACCGTATTTCCCGGTGAAGACCGATTTGAAGTAGTCGATGATCGCGGCCGTCTCGTTCATCAGCAGCGTGGTCTGGTTGACCACGGCGAGTCGGACCAGATGCCGCGCCGGATCGAAGTCCGGCGTGCTGACCCCGGCAAAGCGTTCGCGGATGGCCGCCGCCCGGGCTTCATCGGGATGCAGGATGTAGTCCCCGAGCAACCGGGCTTCATCCATGTTGCGGATGATCACCGATGGCGCATAGCGGCGGGAATTCGAAAAGGTCGCCTTCGTTTCCTCGTGCTCGCTCTTGCCGTGAATGACCACGGTGAAGCCTTCGCGGCCGTAGGCGCGCGCTGCCTTCCAGACCTTTTCGACGAGCATGCAGGTCGCGTCGTATTGGGCGACGCGGATTCCTTTTCGAACCAGACGTTTCTTGTCCTCGTCGGTCGCCCCGAAGGCCGGAATGATCACGACGTCGTCCGGCGTGAGCGTGTCCCACAGGGCCGGGGCGGGGCCGCCCGCTTTCCATTCGCGTCCGTCGGTTGCATACGGCACGCCCTTGTCGGACTGCAGGAAACGCAGGCCGCGGCGGAGCAGATCCTCGTTCACGAATGAATTGTGGATGAGTTCGCTCAGCATGAACACCCTCCGGCCCGGGTTCTCGGCGAGCGTCTCGTAGGCCCGTTCGATGGCATTTTTCACGCCGAGACAGAATCCGAAATGGCTTGGGATGACGTAGCGGACGGCTCCGAAATCCAGCGTCGCCGGTGCGGTCGCCGCCCGCTCATTGGTGCGGGACAGCAGCTTGATCGCGTCGCACAGACGGCTCTGGTACAGGCTGCGCGCGGCCTCGTCCTGCTGATAGATGTCGCGGTTGCGCGCCTTCTCGACGCGGAACTTGTAGATGTAGTCGTTTTCCCCGAGGTGCAGATACGGGATTTCGATCAGGTAGGGCTCGAGCTCGCGAAGCAGGGTGGCGAGACGCGGCGCAACCGGTTCGTGAGCGAGTTCATCGAGCGAACGGAACTCGATGGACGAGTTGGGATTCGCCACCTGAGTGAACCAGACGCGGACGGAGTGCCCGTCGATCTCGCAGGAAAAATACTCCGCCGGAGGCGTGTGGTCCGGCGCCGCCCGGTGAAGCTGCACTTCGGCGTCGGGTCCGCTGAAGGCGAGATTCCACGATCCGTCGTGCCGAGCGACGGCCAGCTGGTTGCTGGCATTGAAAGCCAGCAACGCAGCGTCGGAATCGATCGTGACGGTCCCCGTCATGCCCCCAAGGAAGCATAAGCGGCCGGCCGGTCAACGGCGCGAATCGCGGTCCAGGACGGTTTTAGAAAGGCGGTGGTCGCAAAAATGCGCAAAAGGCGCAAAAAGTCAGATCGATGGGGCGTATTGGCCGTCCAATTTTCCCTCGGTTCACTCTGTTTCTGCTCCTGTGAAAAACCTTTTTCAGGTATTTCTCAGCGACCTCCGGCAAAAATTCTTCGGTCGAGTGCGGTAAAGTGGCCACGACATTGTTTCCTTTGCGGTCAGGCTCGCCGTTCAGGCCGCCCCGCCAAAGGTGACATAGTCATCCATGTCCAGTCGGTCGAAAAGGGTGCGGATATCCTCACGCTCCGGGCACTTGGCTTTGATGTCCTCGAGAAACATGGTGTGCCGCTTGGCATCGCCGGGCGCCAGCGCCTCGATCCAGGACGACCAGGCCGCAATTTCCCATTCCTGGCGGACCGGATGCATATGGCCATTGACCCAGGCCAGCACCGCGGTGTCGCCGGGGGACGCCTTGACCGCGGCCAGAAAATCCTCCGCGGTCACGCCGAGGAACCTGAAGAGGCGCTGGTCGAGCGGGTTGTTCCACTTGTACTCGCCGCACTTGCCGGCGAGGTGAGCGCGGGTCTTGTCGATGATGCGGGGAAGCACGGCGAGGCCGCCGAGGCGGACACGCGGACTGCGGGGCGGATGCCGGGTGAGATCGGGAGTTTGATAAGCAACCATGGCGCCTACCTGCATAGCCGATTTTTTCGACTCGGCAATGGGAAGACGGCGGACACGTGCCTGCGATCCTGACAGTGCCCCGAATAATCGCCCCGACAGTCGTCACTCCATCTCCGGCACGTCGTCCTCATCGCTGCCGCCGGCGTCCCGGTCGAAAAATCCCTCGCGTTCGAGCACCCGCATCACTTCGTCGATCACGGCTTTTTTCTCGGGCGGAGGGAGCGAGGCGTGCCGCATGGTCAGGATTTCGGCGATGCCGGCCCGTGCTTCCTCGCGACGGCTGACTCCGGCCAGAAAATCGTCGGCCTGATCGCAGATGCCATTGACGATGGACTTGTGGTCCATGCCGGCACAATTAGTCGGGGCCAGAGGGAAACGCAAAGCGAGACCGCGCGGAACCGGATTTTGGTTGCAAACGATTTTTGCGCGCTCCCGGCAGATCGGGGATTGTCGGGAGGATGCCCGATCGGTAACGTCGGACCGCTTTCACGGTTATCATTTCTTATGGCTTCCTCGAATTCGACTGAATCCGCGTCTTCCGGATTGTGGACGGGAATGGGCGGAGACCTGCGGCATGCGCTGCGTCTCCTGTGGAAGGGAAAAGGCATCGCGGCCACGACGCTGCTGACCCTCGCGCTGTGCATCGGCGCGACCACGGCGATTTTTTCCACGGTCTATTCGCTCATGCTGAAGCCGCTGCCGTTCGCCGAGCCGGAGCGCATCGTGGAACTCTATACGTCGGCGAAGAAGGCCGGGCTGAATCACATGCCGGCGAATGTCCCGTTCTACCTGGACTATTCGAAAAATGCGAAGTCCTACGAACACATCGCCCTGTGGGCGTTTTTCTACGGCATGGTGGGCGGGACCGATACACCGACGCGGGCGACGGGAGTGCGGGCGACCGCCGAGATTTTTGACCTTCTGCGCGTGCAGCCGGTGCTGGGGAGTTTTTTCACGAAAGAGCAAAACAAGCCCGGCGCCGACAAGGTCATCGTGCTCACCCAGAGCTACTGGCAGACGCAATTCGAGGAGAGTCCGGAGGTGCTCGGCCGGGAGGTGCGAATCGACGACGAAAACTACAAGGTGATCGGGGTCGCGCCGCGGGTGTTTGAGGCGCTCGATGCGCGGGTCAAGTTTGTCCTGCCGTTGAGCTGGACTCCGGAGCAGGCGGACCCGCAGGGGCGTTACGGCGTTGGCATTGCGATGTACGGCCGGCTCGCGCCGGGCGTGTCCATCGGTCAGGCCGATGCGGAGGCCAAGACCCTCGAGCAGCGCTATGTCGAGGCCGGTCCGCCGCCACTGAAAAGTTTCGTCGACCGGTCCGGCATGACGATGAACGTCGGCGGGGTGCAGGAACAGCGCGTGCAACCCGTCCGCCCGACGTTGCTGATGCTGCAGGGCGGGGTGGCCTTCGTGCTGCTCATCGGCTGCGTCAATGTTGCGAATCTCCTGCTCGTGCGGTCGAATTCCCGCCAGTCGGAACTGGCGATTCGCTCGGCGCTGGGCGCCAGCCGGAGCACCATCGCGCGTCAGCTTCTGCTGGAGAGCCTCTTGTTGACCACCCTCGGATCGGCGCTGGGCCTGGGCCTGGCCTGGGGTGCGCTGCGCGTGACGAATTTGTACCTGGCACGCATGCTGCCGCAGTCGCTTCCCGCTGCGCTCGACTGGCGGGTGCTCGGCTTTGCGGTCGCCCTGACCTTCGTGGTGGGAATCCTGATCGGGGTCATTCCCGTGATTCACATCCTGCGCACGAACCTGGCGGAGGTGATTCAACGCAGCTCACGGAGTGCCTCGTCCGGGCGCGGCGTGCGCGCCTTGAGCAGCATTCTGGTCATCGCGCAGGTCGCGGTGGCCCTGATGCTCCTGACCGGTGCCGGTCTTTTGATTCACAGTTTTGCGCAAGCGATCAATGTGGACATGGGCTTGAACCCGAAAAATGTCGTGACGGCGCGCATCGCGCTGCCCCGCGCCCACCGGGCGAGCGACGAGGCGGCCAACAAGATTCGGGAACGCTTGCTGCAGGCGATGCGCGAGATTCCCGGCGTGAGTTCCGTCGCCCTGTCCTTTGCCACGCCGTTTCAGGGCGGTCTTCCAATCAATGCGTTTACGCTCGAGAATGACACGCTTCCACCCGGCTCGCCGCAGCCGGGAGCCTTTCGCGTCATCGTGACCCCGGGCTATCTCGAGACCCTGGGGCTGCACCTCGTCGACGGACGGTTTTTCACCGAGGCGGACATGGCACCGGGCCGTCAGCTGTACGTGGTCGACCAGAGTTTTGCCCAAAAATTCTTTTCGGGCCGGTCGGCCGTGGGCGGCCGGTTCACTTTCGGCAATCGGCCCGACAAACCGGAGGACTGGCCCACGATCATCGGCGTGGTGAAGGACGTCCCGCACAATGGCGTCGAGGACAAGACCGGAAATCCATTCATCTACCAACTGATGCTGGGTGGAAGACCCGGCGGGTTGACGCTGTTCCTGCGCACGAGCCGACCGGAGGGCGACGTTCTTGCGGCCCTGCGCGAGCGGTTGCGCGTCATCGATCCGGGCATTGCTCTTTTTGACGCCGGCCTGCTCGAAAAGGCCGTCGATTCCTCCTTCGACAATCGGCGGGCCGTAATGCTCCTGCTCGCGGCGTTCGCCGGCCTGGCGCTCTTCCTGTCGGCGCTCGGCATCTACGGCGTGCTTGCGTACGACGTCTCACAGCGCACGCGCGAGATCGGCGTCCGTGGCGCCATCGGCGCCTCGCAGGCGCAGATCGTCGGACTGATTTTGCAGCAGGGTCTGTGGAAGGCCGGTGTTGGTGTGGCGCTTGGGCTCGGGGGTGCCTTGCTGCTCAGCCGGTCGATGAAAAGCCTCCTGTTCAACGTCGCGCCGACCGATCCGGCGGTTTACGTATTGGTCTCCGCGACACTCATCGGCGTGGCCTTGCTCGCCAGTTTCCTGCCCGCTCGTCGCGCCGCGAAGATCGATCCGCTCGTAGCGTTGCGGGACGAGTGAGGCGGCAAAGGTCGAAAAGACCAAAAGTCGAACCGTCGAGTTCGTCGGCGAGACCGGTGGTTCCGAGGGTGGGGCGCGACCGCCGGGCGCGCCGTGAATTTTCGGCGGGCCCAGTTTTGCGATTCACCCGAAAGCAAGTGCGGAAAACGGCTCCGCTCTGGCGCAAGCGGTTAGCGGCGCGGCTCGCTCAGGAGATCTCCGGTCGCTCAACCAAGTCTCAACGCCTCGACCAGCTTCGACGCGTCCCCACCGCCGCCTTGCGCGTAGTCCGGCTTGCCACCGCCCTTGCCACCAAGTTTTTGGGCGATTCCATTGACCAGCTTGCCCGCCTGGATGCCGCCGGCAATGGCCTTGGGAGAACAGAAGGCGACGACGCTGACCTTGTCGCCAATGGTCGCACCAAGCTGCACGACGCCTTCGCCCACTTTGTGCAGCACCTGGCTGCCCAGTGAGCGCAGCGCGTCGGCGGAGTCGACCGTGACAACGGCGGAGACCCAATTCAGCCCATCCCGGGAAATGGTTTTCTGCGCGAGTTCGTCGGCCTGACCCGCCGCCGCCTTCGCCTCGTACGCCTTCAGCTTCTTCTCGAGTTCTTTCTGGTGGGCGAGGACGGATTCCAGCTTCTTCGCCACGTCGGCGGTGCCGGCCGAAAGATGCGCTCCCACGGCGGCCAGCGCGGTTTCCTTGGCCGAAATGTGATCCAGCGCGGCCTGACCGCAGACCGCCTCGATGCGGCGCGTGCCGGCGGCGATGGCCATTTCGGCCACCACCTTGATCACCCCGATCTCGCCGGTCGTGGCGACGTGCGTGCCGCCGCACAGTTCCTTGGAAAATCCGCCGATGTCGACGACGCGAACGCGCTTGCCGTACTTGTCGCCGAAGAACGCCAGCACGTCCTCGGGCTTCTTGTCGTAGTCGACCTCGTAGGTTGCGACCGCCGAATTATCGAGGACCTTTTCGTTGATCAGCTGCTCGCATTCGCGGATCTGGGCCGGCGTGAGCGCCTCGAAATGCGTGAAATCGAAACGCAGGCGATCGGGCGTCTTGTGCGTGCCGAACTGCCGGACGTGCGTGCCAAGCATCTTGCGGAGGGCCCAGTGAATGAGGTGCGCGCTCGAATGGTGACGCGAGATGGCGCGGCGGCGGGGGACGTCGACGTGGAGCGTCGCGGACGCGTGAGCAGTGAGCTGTGAGCTGTGACCGGCGACGGAGTCGACGGAAAGCTTGTGCAGGTGCCGGCCGGATTTGTCCTTCACCGTGTCAACGATGTCGAATTTCTGGTCGTTGATCAGTGCGTGGCCGGTGTCGCCGACCTGTCCGCCCATCTCGCCGTAAAACGGCGTCCGGTCGAACACGAGGTAGGTGTCCTTGTCCGTCCGGACCACCTCGACGAGCTTCGCATGGGTGGCGTGCGTGCCGTCGATGGAATAGCCGACGAATTTCGTCGCCTCCGCCTTGGCCTCACCCTCGGTCGCGCCGACGATGACGTCTTGCTCGGCGGCGTCGGAAATTTCCTTGTGCTTGCCCATTTCGGCTTCGAAGCCGGCGGCGTCCACCGACAGACCGCGCTCGGCCGCCAGAAGCTGGGTCATGTCGAGCGGGAAGCCGTAGGTGGCGTAGAGTTCGAAGGCATCGGTTCCGGTGACCTGTTTGTGAGCGGCGGTGGAGGATTTTGAGGCCGCTCGTTCAAACATCTGCAGGCCCCGGTCCAAGGTCCGGCCGAAAAGCTCCTCCTCGGCCCGAATCGCTTTTTCGACCATGACGCGCTGGGTTTTGAGTTCGGGGAAGACGTTGCCGAGCGAATGAACAACCGGCTCGACCAACGCGCCAAAGTCGCCCGTTTTCAGGCCGAGGTTTTTGCGGCTGTAGAGAACGCCCCGGCGAAGGATGCGTCGGATGACGTTGTTGCGCCCCTTGTTTCCCGGCAGAATTCCATCCGCAATCGCGCACGCGACGCAGCGCGCATGATCGGCCAGCACGCGAAAGGCGATGTCGACCTGTTCCTGCTCCGAAAGCCCCGTGCGCGCGGTGGGAACCGTGCCCGTGTATTTCTTGCCCGACAGCGCCGCGATCTTGTCAAAAGTCGGCTTGAAAACGTCGGCGTTGTAATTCGACGGCTCGGCGGAGAAATCCTTGAATCCGCCCGTGGTGGCATAAATTCCAGCCACGCGTTCGAAGCCCATGCCGGTGTCGACGTGCTTGGCCGCGAGTGGCGCGAACGTGCCGTCGGCGTTGGCGTTGAACTGGATGAAGACGTGGTTCCAGATTTCGATGCAGCGCGGGCTCGAGGCATTGACGTTGCGTCGGCCGGCGGCCTCGTCATCGGATGGCAGCAGGTTGAAATGAATTTCCGAGCACGGACCGCACGGCCCCGTGTCGCCCATCATCCAGAAATTGTCCTTCTTGTTGCCGTTGACGATGTGCACGGCGGGATCGAGTCCCGCGGCGCGAAACAGCCCCGCCCAGATGTCGTAGGCCTCCTGGTCGAACTCGGCCGGGTCGCCTTTGGACTTGTCCGGCGCATAGACGGTGGCGAACAGGCGCTTCGGCGGGATGCCCCAGATCCTGGTGAGAAGCTCCCAGCCCCAGGTCAGCGATTCCTTTTTGAAATAATCGCCGAACGACCAGTTGCCCAGCATCTCGAACATCGTGTGGTGGTACGTATCGAAGCCGACGTCCTCGAGGTCGTTGTGCTTGCCGCCCGCGCGAATGCATTTCTGCGTGTCGGCCACGCGCTTCCAGGGCGCCGCCTGGTCGCCCAGAAAATACGGCACGAACTGGTTCATGCCCGCGTTCGTGAACAGCAGGTTGGGGGCGGTCGGCATCAGCGACGACGACGGCACGATGGTGTGCTGCTTCGACTGGAAGAAATCGAGAAACGACTGGCGGATTTCCGAAGAGGTCATGAAGGCGCCGGGGCGCTGCGGATGGCAGGTCCGGAACTGACGAGCTAAGGGACTCCGTTGCGGAGGGTGAAGGACAATTTTTCGATCACCCTCCGCCATCGCAATCCGTCGAGTCCCACGGTGCTTTCGCGACCGGAAACGCCCGCGCAATGTGCCGCGGACCCTGCGTTTCGCTCCGGATTCGCAGCAGCAGACCCGCTCCGCTTTGATTCGGTTTTGTGCCTTGTGGGGCACACCCCCCAGCAACACTCGGCCCTAACGCCTTTCACACTGAGGAAATAGACAGCTGGTCGCTTCGGAAAGAGGGACGTGGATACACCCCGGGGTGACTAGGGAATGTTACTCATAGTCTATTGTGCCTACTGATAACATGTAACGTGAAAGTGCCCAAGAAACAACCAGAGCCCGGAGACGCGATCGAGGCATTCCAGGCCGAACTTGGAGCGAAAGTCAGGGCGCACCGCCTGCGCATGGGGATAACCCAGGAGGAGCTCGCGTGGCGCGCCGACATGCATCGCACCTACATCGCCGACATTGAGTGCGGCGGACGCAACGTGACCTTGCGCAGCGTGGCCAATCTGGCGCGCGCGCTGGAGGTTTCCGTTGCCGACCTCGTGGCCGAGGCCTGTCAGGGCGCCAACGGCAACGGCGTTGAAAAACCGGCGAAGGCGACGGGGGATATCCTGCTGGTGGAAGACAACGCAGCCGACATCGAGCTCACCCAGCACGCCTTCGCGTCGGTCAATTTGTTGAATTCCGTTCGCATCGCGCGCGACGGACAGGAGGCGATCGATCTCTTGCTCGGCAAAGGCGCGTTTGAGAAAAATGGACCGCTGACGCCGCGGCTCATCCTGCTGGATCTCAACCTGCCCAAAATTTCCGGACTCGAAGTGCTGCGGCAGATCCGGCGCCACAAACCGACGGTCGACGTTCCGGTGGTCATTGTCACCGTCTCGCTGCGTCATGAAGCGATCGCGGAATGCCGGCGCCTCGGCGCTACCCAGCACATCCAGAAGCCGCTGCGTTTCGAGAACCTCTCGCACGTGGTGTCGAAGTTGAATCTGCACTGGGCCTTGCTGACCGAGGAGGAAGCGCGGCAGGTCAGGGCGGGCCGCGGGCACGCCTAACGGCGCCGCAATTGGCGTTGCACGGGGCGCGCCGCCGCGCCGATGCTGCCGGCATGAAAGTCCACGCGCTGCCTTCAGGTCCGATCGATACCGTCGGATATCTGCTGCTCTCCTCTGAGCGTGGCGAGGCGGTGCTGATCGATGCCCCCGAGGGAATCCTGCGGATTGTCGCCCCCATCCTCGCGCGGGAGAAGTGCCGGCTGGGCGAGCTCTGGCTGACTCACGGCCACTGGGATCACACGCAGGATGCAGCCAGGCTGAAACGCGAGTTCGGTCTCACGGTGCGGGCGCACGCCGCCGACCGCGAGTTGATCGAGAACCCTTCCGTGATGGAGGAATTCATGGAATTCGACCTTGAGCTCGAACCGGTCGCCATCGACTCCTTCGTGTCGCAAGGGGACGTGCTGACGGCGCTCGGACGCTCGTTCGAGGTGCGTCACGTGCCGGGACATTGTCCGGGCAATGTCTTGTTTTACCAGGCCGAGGCCCGCGGTGCGTGGGTGGGCGATGCGCTGTTTCGTGCCGGTGTGGGCCGGTGGGACCTGCCCGGCGGCGACCTCGAGATTTTGACGCGCTCGATCCGGGAGCAGATCTATTCTCTGCCCGACGAGACGAGGGTGTTTCCAGGACACGGACCTCACACGACGGTGGGCGAGGAGAAGCGCACGAATCCGTACGTTGCGGCTGAGTGATTGGGAGTCAGCGGTGGAATAGTGAGCGGTGAGCAGGGAGCTGTGGACGGTGGAATTCGTGTGCGCGTCAACGTGCCTTATGGTTGCTGGGCCGACGCCACCCGTGGCTACGGTTTCAGGAATTGATATGGCCTGTTCGGGTGGGGCGCGACCGCCGGGAGCGCCGTGAATTCTCGGCGGGCCCGGCGGTCCCGCCCCCCCTCGAGGAAGGATCCAGCGGCAACATCAATATCTGTTCCGCACCAAGACTTGGGAGCGGTCATTGGCAGGGTTCGGCGTTACCTGCACCAATTCGCCGCGCAGGAGTTGCACCGCGCCGCGCTGCCCGTCAACGTCGCGGGAAACATGAGTCCTACCAATCAGGCCGCGTTCATGAAGCGGGCGATCGAGGTGGCGCGGCGGGGATGGGGTGACACGCATCCCAATCCGCTGGTGGGAGCCGTCATCGTCGAGAAGGGCGAGATCGTCGCAGAGGGATATCATACGCGGGCCGGCGAACCCCACGCCGAGGTCCAGGCGCTGCGCGCGCTCGGTCGCAAGCCGAAGCCCAGCGCGACGCTTTTTGTGACGCTCGAACCGTGCTGCACGCACGGGCGGACACCGCCGTGCACGGAGGCGATCGTTGCCGCCGGCATCGGCGAGGTGGTGGTGGGCGCCACGGATCCTTTCCCCGCGCATTCCGGACGGGGCTTCGACGTGCTTCGCCACGCCGGAGTCAAGGTCACCACCGGAGTGCTCGAGGCGGAATGTCAGGATCTCAATCTCATTTTCAATCATTGGGCGACCAAGGGATCGCCGCTCTTTGCGGCCAAGTCCGCGGTCACGCTCGATGGCAAGGTGGCGACCCGCCTCGGGGATTCGAAATGGATCACCGGGGAGGCGGCCCGGGAGGATGCACATCGCTGGCGGCGCTATTTTCCGGCCATCGCGGTCGGTGCCGGCACGGTGCGCGCGGACGACCCCCGGTTGACGGCGCGCATTGGCGAGACGGAATGGTGCCCGTGGCGATTCGTGTTCGATGGACTGCTGCGCACGGTTTTGGACAAGTCGATGCCGGCGGTCTACACGGACGAATTCCGCGAACGCACCATCGTCGTCACGACGCCGCACGGCGGCATGGGCTATGTGCGCAAGCTGAACGCCATGGGCGTCAACACCTGGGTGCTGCCGTCGCAGTCGCCGAAGGTGAATTTCGACGATTTCCGCAAACGCTGCACGGCCGAGGGAATCACCGGTGTCTTCGTGGAAGGTGGCGCGCAATTGCTGAGCGAACTCCTGCAGGCGCGGCAGCTCGACTATCTGTACAGCTATCAGTCCCCGATGCTTTTCGCCGACGAGAAGGGCAAGAGCATCCTGCGCGGGCTCCGGACCGAGACGCTGGCGAACGCGATCCGGTTGACGCAGGTCCGGCACGACGTGCTGGGAGATGACGTCCTGACGCGTGGCTACATCGAGTATCCGGAAAAGATGGCGGTGGACGAAGCCGCCTTCAACCGCCGGGTGGTGGCGGAGTGATTACGGTCCTGCACCTGGCCAGCGGCAACGCGCACAAGCTGGCCGAATTCCGGGCCCTGGCTTCGGCCGGTGAATCCGGTGATCAACGGATGACGATAGTAAGGGCGAAAGAAATGCCGCCGGTGGAGGAGGACACGGGAACGTTTGCCGGCAATGCGCGAAAAAAGGCCCTGGCGCTGCAGACGATGCTTGGGCCGGAGGCGTGGGTTCTGGCCGATGACAGCGGATTGCTGGTCGATGCGCTGAAGGGCGGGCCGGGCGTGGAGTCAGCGTACTTCGCCGGACCACAGGGCGATCCCGCCGCGAATCTCCGCAAGCTCCACGATGTGATGCGGGGCGTGCCGGAAGCGAATCGCGGTGCGCGATTTTATTGTCTGCTGTTGCTGCGCGGTCCGGGTGGGCGCGAGGAGATTTTCGAGGGGGAGTGCGCGGGCCGGCTGGCTTCCGCGCCCGCCGGTGGTGGTGGGTTCGGTTACGACCCGATGTTCATTCCCGAGGGATTTAGCTGCACCTATGCGGAACTGGGCGAGGCGGAAAAAAATCGGCTCAGTCATCGCGCCCGCGCGTGGCAGAAGCTGGATCGGTGGAACCGGACCGCGGAGTCGGTTTGATCGCGGCATAGATCCGCTCCGACAACGGCGCTGGTAGGGGACGGCCTCCGTGCCGGCCTTGGGATGGGGGCTGCGCAAAGGCGGATGAGGACATCCGCCCCTACCGGTGGCAGCGGCAGGAGATTCCCTTTTCGTGCCGTCGGTGAGATCCGAGGTACTCCGGGTTTGGTGGGGCCTTGTTGCGATTCGGGGCAATCGTTTTGGCAGAGCGTTCGACTGGCAGGAAGGCGGATGAGGACATCCGCCCCTACCGGTTGGTAGCGGCAGAGGATTTCTCGTTCCGTGTCGTCGGTGTGTTCCGTGGGCAGATTGACTTTCGCGTTGTTCGTGGACGGTCTTTTCCGCACAACAAAAAAGCGACGCCTCGGCGGCGTCGCTTTTCTGCTTATTTGTCTCCGGCCCCGGTTAGAACTCCGAGGGCCAAAGGGTATGCGCCGCGGACGTGTATCCGGAGGACGTCAGCGACGTGAACAGCACCCGGCGGTACGACATCACCTTCGGCGTGATGGGTGGATAGTGTCCGTTCTTGAAGATATTGTCGAAACCCCAGTTACGCGCCGGCGGGCTGTAGTAGTTGGTCGACCAGGCCTGGGTGGCGACCTTGCAATCGTACATGGTCACCAGCGATCCGCGAATGGTGGCGGTCTGCCCGCCCCAGTTCTCAAGGAAGCGCGGAAGGTTGTGCACGCCACCACTGCTGTCGGAATTCGTGGTCTTTTGCAGGCCGGTGAGAATGGCCGTCGCATATTCCGTGCTCCCGGCGGCGTTGTTGTTCGCCACGCTCTTGAGATCGCTCCAGGAATTCGAGAGCAGCGTGACGGCGTCGGCGGCGATGCAAACCGGGCTTTCGACGCTGGGATCCGTGGCACTTCCGGTGTGGCCGTCGTCGGGCATGGTGGCGCTGGCGCTGGAACCGTCGGCGTTGAAGTTGCCCTTGATGTAAACCTGGGCGTTCGTGGCGATCGTGAGACCATTGTTGTTGACGCCGAAGGAGGGAATCAGGCTCGAGCCCGAGGTGACCGTGCCGTCGACGAGGCGAACGCTCGTGGTCTGGGACGAGAGCGAGGCGTTGTAGTCACCGGTGGCGTAGGGGGTGGACGCGGAATTGTTGGCGGTCTTGACGTCGATATACACGCCCCCATTCCACTGGGTGGCATCGGCCCAAATGGCCGAACCGGCGTTGTTCTTGATGCTGTTGTTTCCGTCGAGGGTGTTCGTCGCCATGCTCGTGACCGCAGCCGAGAGGGCTTTCATGTCGACCTGAACGACGTCGGTGGAGCCCGGATCGTTCGCGCCGATGCCATGAGACGTCCAATCGGTTCCGGCGGCGGTGCCCCGGCGCTGGTCATACATGCCGTAGCCGGTCGTCTTGTTCCCGTAGGTGGAATTGGAATCGAGGGTGCTGTCGGAATAGATGGAATACGTCGTCGTGTTGGCCGTCTGGCCCGTCTTGGGCGGAGCGCCGGTCGCACCGGAGTTGGCGGCCGTGGTCATCACGGCGTCCGTCGTGCCGTCGGCCTTCAGCACCGTGTAGGTCGCATTGCCGCTGCTGTTCACCACCTTCTTGAGCTGACGGAAGGGGATGTACTTCACCAGCGGAGGATTGGCGTTGGACGGGCCGTTCGATTGATTCAACGGAGCCGTCAGCTTGATGCCGCCGTTGGGTCCGATCATGTTGGACGGCGTTCCCACGGGAGCGGAGCCCGGAGGTCCGTAGAAGCTGATGCTCGGGTTGCCGGAGGCGTCGAGATTGGTCATGTCGACCTGGACATAGAGTCCCGACTGCATGGACATTTTCGAGGACTCGACCTGCGATTTGCCGCTGTAGTACGGGTCGGTGGTGCTCAGGCTCGAATTGGGCGCATCGATCATCACGTGCGGGTCGGGCTTGTCGCCGGCGGCATCGATCGTCTCGTTGTAGGCGACCGGATAGTACGGCTGAATGTTCATCGCCGAGGTCTGCAGGTTGCCATTGAAGTTTTGCGAGGCGAACTGGCGGAAGTTGGTCGTGGTCGAGGAGGTGACCAGCGCGGTCAGGTTGGTCAGACCGGTGACGTTGTTGCTGGCGCCATAAGTGCTGTCGCGCCAGTCCGTGCTGGCCCCGTTGGAGCTGGTGGTCCCACTCGAGTTGAGATTCTTGAGCGTGGAATTGTCGCTCATGAGAAAGTTCACGGGCGACTGACCCAGGGTTTCACCGCCGGCGCCCTCGGCCGCGCTGTTGGAATTCGCCCAGGCGTGATAGAGATTGCCGGACATGGAGACGGCGCCGTGAAAGTTGACCGAGCTGCCCTGGCTGCTGACGAACATGTTTCCGTTCGTGTGGACCGGACCGTAGATGTTCATCGTCGGGCCCGGGAAGATCTCGAGGTCGTTCGCGCTGTAGAAAATGGCGTGGGAGAAAAGCGGCGCGCCGCGCACCGACACGGTCTCGGTCACGTAGGCCGTGACGGGATTGGCGGTCGTCACGGGTACAACCGTGGCGCGGGCGAGCACCTGGATGTCGCGCCGATAGACCCACTGGCCTTTCAGCGGATCGAGGCGATTGTTGGGATCGGTCGGATCGACATAGTACAGCGTGCCGTTGGCCGGAACCGTTTGCGCGGTGCCACCGATCAGCTGGATGCCGGTCTGGTGCGAGGTCGACCAGGCGGTCGTATCCACATTTCCGCCCGTGAAGAACGACGTTGGCGGCAGCTGGAGCTTCGTGGACTGCGCGGGGTCGAAGGTCGGCGGTGACGCCATGCTGCTGAACTCGGTGGAGATCTGGGAGAATCCGTACTCGGCGGTCGCCTCGGCGGCGTTGCGCGCCTCCAGCCAATAACCCGCGCGCTGGTTGAGCGCGCGCTCCTCGACCGACCACTTGATCAGGGTCGAGGCGATGCCGATCAGCACGAAGACGAAGATCAGGACGGTGATGAACGCGGAGCCGCGCTCGCTCGATCGGCCGGAAAAACGATGGGTGGTTTTCATGGTGGAGAGGCGGGATTAACCGCGGGGCGAAACGGTGAAATTATAGGTGTTCACGGCCTTGCGGTTCGTATCATTGATCGTGCCGTTGTCGGTCTCGATGATCTGGCCGCGGACCATGATGCTCTTGTCCTGGAAGTCGTAGAACAGACCCGACGTGGAGCTGCCGGCCGCGAGACCCTCGGCGATCTGCACCACGACGGGATTGGTGCTTTGATTCGAGGTGGGCTCAACGGCGTTGAGCAGAGTCGCCATGGGGGGGCCGGGGTTTGTGTAGTAGGAGGTATCGGTCATGTCGGCCGGATAGTGCGTGCCCGAAGTGGGTACATTGACCGAAAAACGCCGGACCGGACCGGTGGTCGTGGTCGTGGCATCGCGATAGTAGCCCACCAGTTTCGTCACGTAGTTGTGGCCCGCATAGAACCCGGACGCCGAGCCGTTCGGTCCGACCCCGTCGGTCGTGCAGGCAAAAATAGTCACGAGCAGGAGGAAGTCGCCCGACTGGCCGTCGGCCACATAGGCATCGACGACGGGAGATCCGCTCGATCGCGTGGAAAAATTCGGATAGATGAGGAAGTAATTGGAGTATGCGGCATCGGTGTCCATGTCCTGGGTGAACGTCCGGATGTCGCGGTTCACCCGCAGGCGACCGCTGTCGTAATAATACGTCCGCAGAGCCTGGGTCAGCAGGGTGACCGTTCCTGCGACGGCAAATCCCATGATCGCCATGGCGATCAGGATTTCGACCAGCGTAAAGCCGCGCGTGGTACGCCGGCGCAATGGGGAGGAGGGGTGCCGGTTCATGATCAGAAGCTGGGGACGGCGGAACGAACGGAGCGAACGGTTCCGACCGCGTAGCGTGTCCGGTTGCCGTCGAGGAACTGCCAGGAATAGATGATCGTGATGCCGTAGGTCTTGGTGGCATACGTCGTCGTGCCGCTGAGGTCGGTGATCCAGACCCAGAGGTTCACGTGCATGTCGGTGACTCCCGTCATGGTGGAGGTGCCGCTGAAACCGCTGGAAATGGCGTTCGAGTAGTCGCGGGCGTTGGGCCAGAGCGTCGTCCACGCGATCTGGCGCGTGGTCGCGCCGGCGCTCGTGTCGGTGTTGGTCATGGCCTCGGTCGTGCCAATCTTGATGTCCTTCGCCATGTCGAAACTCTTCAGATTGTCCTGCACGCCCGAGGGCGTTGTGCCACCCACCAGCGAGGAGATCGTCGGAATCGTTCCGGTGGAGGTCTTCAGGCTGTCAGTCACGCTGTCGCTGTACATCGTCGGAATCGCGTAGGTGCTGGAAAGCTGCGCGTTGCCGTTCGTGTCGGCGTTGATCAGCGAATTGAGATCCATGTTCTTCATCTGTTCCAGGTACCCCTGGACGATGGTGAGCGCCGTGTTCTGATAGACGCTGCCTTCGGTCAGGCGGCGTGACTGGAGCTGAATCGCGAGGATGCCGGTGAGCGTCATGGCCAGGATTGCCAGGGCGGTCACCACTTCGACGAGCGTCATTCCTCGGTTTTGCTTCGACCACCGAACGGGCGCGGAGGCGCGGCCCGGCTGGAGAGTGGGGTGCAGGTTGGGCATTGCGCACCCATCCTAGCAAAGGATCCGCCTTCTGTATACGGCCTTAAGCTGTCTGCAAAGGACTCTATCGCGACTAGGGTCCTTCGGCCCTATTTTGGTAATTTAGATGCTACAACAAGCTCTAAGCTGTAAGCCTGGAAAAGTGAACCGTGAGCGGTGAGCAGCGTACCACTGAGCGACAAGGAGTTTTTGGCCACGGATTTCACGAGCGCACGGATTTTCATAGCAGCGCCAAGTCTTCGTTCTCATTCCTTATTCCACGGCCCTCGCATCTTCGTCCCCTTGGTTCTTACCGCTTAAACCTTATCCCTTAGACCTTAAAGCTTACAGCTTAAAACTTATCGCTTAAAGCTTACCGCTTACAGCTCCGCCTTAAGAGTGCTGCGCCTGCGTAAATAGCGCGGCCGCCTGGGCACGTCGCGCGACGCCGAGCTTGTCGAATACGGTGGCGAGATAGTTCTTCACGGTTTTCTCGGTAAGATTCAGACGCTCGCCAATTTCCTTGTTCGTCAGGCCCTCGGACAACAGTGCGAGCACCTTGCGTTCCTGGCCGGAAAGGAGCGCGAGTTTTTCGGCCGGCCGTGGTTCCGGACGGTTCTTCATCAGCCGCACCACGTGGTCGGTGAGCGTGGGATCGAGCACCGAGTGGCCGGAGGCAACCTGCCGGATCGCCTGCGCGAGCGAGGCGCTGTCGCTTTCCTTCAGGAGATACCCCTGCGCGCCGGCCGCCACCGCGTCGTGCACTGTGCGTTCGTCGGTCGATGACGTGAGAATGAGCACCTTGGTGGCGGGACGCCGGCGTCCGATTTCCCGGCAGACGTCGAGGCCCGACTGATCCGGCAGCCGCAAGTCGAGCAGGGCGACATCCGGCTGGAGCTTTTCGATCAGGGCCAGTCCGTCGCGGCCGTTCGCCGCTTCGCCGATGATCGTGATGTCAACGCGATCTTCGAGCGCCGCGCGCAGGCCCAGACGGATGATCGAGCTGTCATCGATCATCACCACCTTCACCAACGGAGGCGCGCCGGCGGTCATGACGGCGAGGCAACGGGCACCAACAGGAGAACGCGAGAACCTTTTCCCGGGGCCGATTCCACGCGCAGACTGCCGCCGAGGCCACTCGCTCGTGCGCGCATGTTGGCGAGGCCATGACCTTGTCCGTTGCCTTCGCCCGCCGGGAAGCCGCAGCCGTCGTCCTGCACCGCGAGCGCCACGGTGGACTGGTCCCGTTCCGCGCGAATCACGATCGAGTGCGGGCGACCGTGACGCACCGCGTTGCTGATCGCCTCGCGGAGAATGTTGAGCACGTCGATCGCCTGATCCGGCGCAATGGATCCCACCGCAAACTCGTCCAGCTGGCGAACCACGCGCACCTCGGGCCCCGCCGGGCCGGTGTCGAGCATCTGCCGCAGCGCCTCCTCGAATGACTGCCGCTGAACCTCGCCCGGCTCCAGCTCGCGAAGATGGGTGCGAACCTCGTGGTTCAACCGACGCAGCTCGCCGATGCACTGCGTCAATCGCTGGGCCACTTCGGGCTCCGCCTCGACCCGCCGGCCGACACTCTCCAGGGACAGACTGACTGCGTAGAGCGTCTGACAGATGTTGTCGTGGAGTTCCCGGCCGAGACGAACGCGCTCTTCGTGCGAACGTGTCAGGAGATCGCGGCTCACGTCGCGGTCCTGCTCCGCGCGCTGGCGCGCACCGGTTTCCTGCGCGAGGAGCGCGCCGCGTTCCGCGGTCAGGCGCGCGAGCCGGGTCAGGCCGTCCATTTCGGACTCGGATCTTTGCCAGGGCGTGCGCGTCAATCCCTCGGTTTGGCCGCGCTGGGGCAGGGCTCCGACCACGGCGATCACAAGCAGCAACAGACCGATGATCACCGACGCGGCCAGCGCCCGGCGTTGCAGGATCGCAAGCCGCGGCCGGGCCAACGGAGTAAAATACAAGCGCACGACCTTGCCCGCCTGCGAGGGCAATGGCGCTTCGACCGCCAAGCCGCCCCCGACCGGTGGGTGCCGGGACTCCTCCACGGTGATCACGGTCACGCGGCCGGCGAGCGCCCCGCCGAGGGACTGCAGGAAGGCGTCGGACCACGGGGCGTGCAGGGATTCGGCGAGGGCCACCGCCTCGGCGAGTTCGGCCCGGCGCGTGGCGAGGGCCGCTTCCTGCAATTCCTCGGTTTCGCGCTGCAGCCACCATTGGACGGCCGCCACACCCGCGAAGAAAAACGCGAGCAACAGCAGGGCGATCCGCAACGGCCGGGGCAGCGGTTTCATGAATTCCCGCCATCATGTCGCCCGGCGCGCTGGCGTCAAAACCTTCGACAAAGGCCCATTCCGCGCTCAAAGTTTTACCCTTTTATGAAGTCATTCTACATCACGACGGCCATCGACTACGTGAATGGTTCGCCGCACCTCGGACATGCCTACGAGAAGGTGCTGACGGACGTCATTGCGCGATTCCACCGGCTGATGGGTGACCGGGTGCATTTTCTGACCGGGGTGGACGAGCATGGCCAGAAGGTGCAGGCCAGCGCGCGGAAACGGGGCATCCCTCCGCAGGAATTTTGCGACGAGGTCAGCGGGGAGTTCCGGGCGTTGCTCCCACGCCTGAACGTGGCCAACGACGACTTCATCCGG
This sequence comes from Candidatus Didemnitutus sp., assembly GCA_035545955.1. Classification (GTDB taxonomy): domain Bacteria; phylum Verrucomicrobiota; class Verrucomicrobiia; order Opitutales; family Opitutaceae; genus Didemnitutus. The sequence continues at coordinate 64,873 of DASZXI010000087.1, forward strand.
ACCACCGAGGAGCGCCACAAAAAGGTCGTGCGCGCGGTCCTGCAGCAGCTGTTCGACCAGGGCGAGATTTACCGGGCGGAGTACAAGGGGTTTTATTCGACGCGCCAGGAGCAATTCCTCCAGGAAAAGGACCGCCTTCCCGACGGCTCCTGGCCGGAAATCTACGGCGAGGTCACCGAGATCACGGAATCGAACTATTTCTTCAAACTGAAGCAGTACCAGGACTGGCTCGTGCAGTTTCTGGCCGACCATCCGGACTTCATTTTTCCCGCCTATCGGCAGAAGCAGGTGCTCGAGTTTCTCAAGGAGCCACTGAACGACCTGTGCATTTCCCGTCCGCGCGAGCGACTCGAATGGGGCATTCCGCTGCCGTTCGACGAGAAGTATGTCACCTATGTCTGGTTCGACGCGCTGATCAATTATTACTCCGCCGTCGCGGACCGGCCCGGCGTCTGGCCGGCGGCGTGGCACGTCATCGGAAAGGACATCCTCGTTCCTCCGCACGCCGTCTACTGGCCGATCATGCTTCATGCCGCGAAGCTGCCGCTGCCCGGCGGCATCATTGCGCACGGTTGGTGGCTCCAAAGCGGCGCCAAGATGTCGAAGAGCACCGGGAATGCGCTCAATCCGCTCGATCTCGTCACCGAATTCGGCGCCGATGCATTCCGCTATTTCCTCATGCGTGAGATGAACGTCGGCCAGGACAGCGACTTCACCCGCGAGCAGTTCCTGGTGCGCTACAACAGCGAACTCGCGAACAATCTCGGCAATCTCGTCAACCGCACCTTGAACATGACGACCCGCTTCGCCGGCGGCGCGATTCCGGCGGCCGATTCCGCGGCGGAGGGCGAACTCGAGCGCGCCGTCCGGGATCTGTGGGCGAAGACACGGGACGAGTTCATTCCGCTCTCGAAAGGGTTCCAGTTCCATACCGCGCTGGAGCGCGTGATGTTTTTCCTCACCGAGACGAACGCCTACATCGAGAAGCGCGCGCCGTGGAAGCTGGGGAAGTCGGCGGCACCGGCCGACCAGGCGGCGCTCCGAATGTCGCTGGCGACGATGGCGGAAGCGCTGCGGTTGGCGGCGTCCCTCCTGCAAACGGTCATGCCGTCGACGACGGAGAAAATCAACGGCGTCCTCGGAAATTCGCCCGCCGGCGACTGGCGGGCCGATCTCCAATGGGGAAACAGGCTCACCGGGAGCAAGGTGGCTCCGGCGCTGGTGCTGTTCCCGAAGCCTGCCACCGCATGAGCGGCATCTTCGTTCGCCCGCCGGACCGCCGTAGCGGCCGATGAACATCCTGCCCGTCAACCCGGCGGACAATCCGACGCCCGGCGCCTTGCGGGCGTTTCTGGCCCTGTGCGCCGAAAATGCGCGCGTCACCGGCCAGACGCAGCTCGCCAGCATCAGCATGGCGGTGGAGAGCCTCGACCCGCTGGCCGTGCTCGAATCGATCTTTGAAGGTGGCGAGAAACATTTTTATGCGGAACGCCCGGCGCACGGCTTCGCGGTGGCCGGCGCCGAGGCGGTGCTCGAATTTGTCGCGTCGGGACCGGAGCGATTTTCCCAGGCGCGGACGTGGATCGAAAAAGTGCTGGCGGCGACCATTGCGGTCGGATCCGTGGACGAGCCTTTTGGCGGTCCGCATTTCTTCCTCGCGGCTTCGTTCGCGCCAGGCGAGGTCGCTGGCCGGGCGTTTCCGGCGCTGAGGGTCTTCGTCCCGCGCTGGCAGGTGTCGCGCCAGGGCGACGGGTCGGTTGCGGTCGCGAATATTCCGGTCGCGGCCGGCGCGCCGATCGATCTGATCGCCGAAAAGGTGTGGAAGGCGCACGAGAAATTCCGGTCGTTCGACTATTCCGCGGCCCGACGACAGGATCGTCCGCCCGCCCCGCGCACCGTGATTGAAGTCGGGGGCGCCGATTGGTACCGTCGCGCCGTGGCCGAAGCCTTGGGCGAGATTGCGCGCGGCGACTACGAGAAGGTCGTGTTGAGCCGGGCGCAGCGTCTGGAATCGGAAGGGGAGTTTCATCCGCTCGGGGTGCTGAACCATCTGCGTCGTCGCTTCCCCGAGTGTTATGCGTTTTCGATCGGCAGCGGCGCCGGCCCGAGTTTCATCGGGGCCTCGCCCGAGCGCCTGATCCGCGTGGCGGGTGGTCGCATGCACACCGAGGCGCTCGCCGGCTCGGCGCCGCGCGGGCGCTCGGCGAGCGAGGACGCCCGTCTGGCCCGCGCGCTCCTGCAGGACGACAAGGAACGGCGCGAGCACCAGCTGGTGATTGATGCGCTCGGGGCGCGGCTGGCGGATCTCGGGGTGACGCTGGAATACACGTCGCCGCCACGTTTGCTGGGACTGGCCAATGTGCAGCACCTGCACACGCCCGTGAGCGCATCGCTTCCCGCCGGGGTTCATTTGCTGGACCTTGTGGCGCGGCTGCATCCCACACCGGCGGTGGGCGGCACACCGCGCGATGCGGCGGTGGCGGCGATCGCACGCATGGAGCCATTCGATCGCGGGCTTTTTGCCGGTCCGCTCGGCTGGGTCGACCACCGGGGCGGGGGAGAGGTTTTCGTCGGGCTGCGGTCCGCCTTGATCGACGGACGCAGCGCGACCGCCTATGCCGGGGCCGGCATCGTGGCGGGATCCGAGCCCGAGAAGGAATTTGCGGAAACGGAACTGAAATTTCAGGCTTTGATCGAAGGCCTGACCGACACGTGAGCAAGAAACCGAATTCAGGAACGCAGACGGTGTCCTCGGACGAGGGTTCCGCGTGGCTGGCCGCTTCCGATCTGCCGCCGCACGAGCTCGATTTCCGCAACGTGAATTCGCTGTGGGCCAGCGTGCTCGTCGAAACGCTGGTGCAACTGGGGGTGCGTCGGGTGGTGATATCGCCCGGCTCGCGTTCGGCTCCGCTTACCTTTGCGTTTGCCCGGCATCCGCGCATCGAGGCGATACCGGTGCTCGACGAACGTTCCGCGGGATTTTTAGCGCTTGGACTCGCGAAGCAGCGATTGCGACCGGTGGCGCTGGTGTGCACGAGCGGCACCGCCGCGGCGAACTATCTGCCGGCGGTGGTGGAGGCCCACGAGAGCGGAGTGCCTTTATTGATCTTCACGGCCGATCGCCCGCCTGAGATGCGCGACTGCCATTCGGGCCAGGCGATCGACCAGCTGCGGCTCTACGGCCGCTACGTGCGTTTCTTCCATGAGTTCGCCGTGCCCGAGGCAAACCTCGCGATGCTGCGCTACGTGCGTCAAACCGTGGTCCATGCTCACGCGATGAGTGTCCGGCCGAGTCGCGGACCCGTGCATTGCAATTGTCCGTTTCGCGACCCTCTGCCTCCTCTTTCGGAAAATCCATCGCTGGCCATCGGGCCCGGGTCATTCAAGGGATTTTTTTCCGGAATCGGCGATTACCAACCGTCGGTTGGCTCCGTCACTTTGCCCCTGCACGGGCCGCTCTGGCCGAAAGTCGCACCGGGCGAGCGCGGGGTCATCGTGGTCGGACCCAACGATCCGCCGGTGCCCGACGCGTTTGGACAGAACGTGGGGAGAATCTCCCGCGCGCTGGGCTGGACGGTGCTGGCCGATGCCCTGTCCCCGGCGCGTCATCACCCGCAGGCCGGGCACGTGGTCGCGCACTACGACGCCATTCTCCGCCAGGAGAAACTGGCGCAGGACCTTCGGCCCGACCGCGTGATCTGCATCGGTGGCTGGCCCACCAGCAAGGTGCTCCGGACCTGGCTGCAGGCGGCGGATCCGATGGTCGTCCTGTTGTCGGACGGCTCCGACAACCAGGACGCGCTGCATCTGCGCACCGGCCAGGTCAGCAGCTCGCTCAGTTCCTGGAGCGCGGGTTTTTCGGGTGAAAGAGCTCCCGGCGCCTACGGACGGCGCTGGCTCGACGCGGAACGCCGCGTGAAGCGAACACTATCCAGTGCGCTGGCCCGCACCCGCGGGCTCGTTGAGCCGGCCTGTGTGGCGGAAATGGCGCGCCATCTGCCGGCCGGCACGGGCGTGTTTGCCGCCAGCTCCATGCCGGTGCGCGACCTCGAATACTTCTGGCCGGCGAACGACCGGCGTTTTCGCATCCAGTTCAATCGCGGAGCCAACGGCATCGACGGCACGCTGTCCACCGCGCTCGGCGTGGCGCACGGAGCGCATCAGCCCACCGTGCTGCTGACTGGAGATCTCGCCCTGCTGCATGACACAAACGGATTCCTGACGGTACCGCGCTTCCGCGGCAGTCTGACGATCGTCCTGATCAACAACCGGGGCGGCGGCATTTTCGAGCACCTGCCGGTCGCGCAGTTCGAGCCTCCGTTCGAGGAGTTTTTTGCGACTCCGCAGGACGTCGATTTCGCGACGCTTTGCCGGGCGCACGGCGTGCCGCACGTGCGGGTGCGCAGTCGCACGCAGCTGGCCGGCCTGTTGCGTCGCCTCCCGAAGAAAGGCTTGCGCGTGCTCGAGGTGAACACCGACCGGAAGCGCGACGCGGCCTTTCGCAAGGATCTGCTCGCGCGCGCCGCGTCGGCGGTTACGGCTCGGCGGGCAGCTGGATCGTGAACTTGGTGCCGTTGCGCGAGGTCGTGTAGTCGATCGAGCCCCGGTGCGCCGTCACCACGGATTTGGCGATGGCGAGTCCGAGTCCGGTGCCGCCGCTCTTGCCGTGGCTCACGAAGGGCTCGAACAGCGTGGACCGGATTTCCTTCGGAATGCCGGGTCCGTTGTCCGTCACCGTCACCACACACTGCTTGCCCGCCCGACGTGCGGACACCTTGATCTCGCCGTCGTTGCGGGTGCTGATGGCCTCGCGTCCGTTGGTGACGAGATTCTGCAAGACCCGGAGAAAACGGTCGCCGTCCAGCGGCAGGATCAGGTTGGTCGCGGCGATCTCGAGTTTCACGGGCGACTTGGAATAGACCTCCGCGTTGGTTTCCTGCAGTTGATCGAACACTTCCCGCAGCGGCGTGGGCTTGACGTGGATGCGCGTTTCGCCGCGTGCGAAATCGAGCACCTCCTCGACCATGCCGCCGAGGCGGATGACCTGACGCAGGATCATCTTGCAGACTTCCTGGGACTGCGGGTCGGGATTGTTCTTGGCGATCAGCTCGGTGCCGAGCCGGATGGTGGCGAACGGACTGCGGAAATCGTGGATCATGCCGTTGGCCATTTCGCCGATGAGCGTGATCTTTTCCTTCCGGACCACTTCCGAGACGAAGCGCGCGTTGGTGGCGCGGAGATTTTCGCTCACTTGGCTGAACAGGCGCAGCACCGTGTGCCAGGAGGATTCGGACAGCACCTTGAGAAAAGGGCGCTGGGACAGCCGTCCGAGATAGACGGGGCCGTCAGCGACCGCGGAGGTACTGCGCACGGAGCCATCGAGCACGCCGAGTTCGCCGAAATAGTCGTCGGGTCCCTTGAAGGCGATCAGCTGCTGTCCGCCGCCCTGCGTTTTTTTCATCAGCGCGATGCGGCCGGAAAGGACGAGATAGATGCTGTCGGATTTGCTGCCCTCCTTGAAAATGATCGTCTTGTGGGGCACGCGGACCAGCCGCACGTGGCGGGCGAGACGGGCGCCGGCGGCCTTCGGAAAATGACTGATGAACCGATGCGAACGAACATCCATGGCGGCATCTAGGCACCGGCCCGGGTGTCGTGCAAGCCGCGACGAAGGACCTCCGCGCGATCGCGCGAACGATAAAAATCCTGTCAAAAATCCGCCTCCCGTCCGGGTGGAACGCGCCGTCCTCGACGCGTTAAAGCGTCCTGGAGACAAGCCGCTCCACCTTCGTGGGGCGCGACCGGGAACCGCGCTAGAGCTGAATCGGCAGACCGATCTCGATGATCTGCATGTGCGGCAGCTGATAATAGTCGCGGACCGGCCGCGCATTGCGGCTGAGCAGCGAATAAAACCGCTTTTCCCAGTGCCACATGCGGGAGTCGCCGCCGGTGATGATCATCTCGCGGTTGAAATAGTAGGTGGCTTCGTTGGGCTTGAGCGGCACTCCGGCTTCGCGAATGCGCCCGATGAGGTCGGACACGTCCGGCGACTCCATGTAGCCGTAATGCGCGATGACGCGCCAGACGCCCTTGCTGATGTCGCGCGTTTCCACGCGCCGATCGGCCGGCACGCTGGGCACGTCGTCGGTCAGGATGCTGAGCAGAATGACCGTTTCATGGAGCACCTTGTTTGCCTTGACGTGGTGGAGCAGCACCAGCGGCGTGCCGGTCGGATTGCCGGCCAGAAAAACCGCGGTGCCGCGCACGCGCACGAGGCGGTCGCTGCAGGCGATCGAGACGAGTTCATCCTCGGTGATTTCGTTCGCATAAACCCGGCGAAAAATCTCCGATTTGCCGACCTTCCAGGTGTGCATGATGATCAGCAGGCCGACGGCGATCAAGATGGGGAGCCAGCCGCCGTCGGCAAACTTGTGGAGGTTGGCGACAAAGAACGCCGATTCGACCGCGATGAACAGGAGGCAGATTGGCAGCGCCCGCCAGATCGGCCATTTCCAGCGCACCCGCGCCACCCGCCAGAAGGCGATGGTCGTGATCAGCATGGTGCCGGTGACCGCAATGCCGTAGGCGGCGGCCAGTCGGTCGCTCGAGCGAAAGATCAAAACCACCGCGAGGGTGCAGAAGGCGAGGGTGCTGTTCACCAGCGGGAGATAGATCTGTCCCGACTGATCGCGATTCGTGTACTGCACCTTCAGACGAGGAAAATAGCCGAGCTGGATCGCCTGTCGCGTGAGCGAATAGGTGCCGGTGATCAGCGCCTGGCTGGCGATGATCGCGGCGAAAATGGACAGCACGGTGTACAGGATTCGTGGCGCGCCATCCGGCACCAGGGTGAAGAACAGCGTGTCGATGTCGCCGGGATGGGTGAGCGCGTGCGCGCCCTGGCCGAGGTAGTTGAGCACGAGGGCGGGATAGGCGACACCGTACCAGGCGTAGGAAATTGTCCGGCGCCCGAAATGCCCCATGTCGGCATAGAGGGCCTCGGCCCCCGTCACCGAAAGGACCACGGCGCCGAGGATCGCCGACGCACTGCCGGGATACTCGCGCAGGAGACGCAGGCCCCAGAGCGGATTGACGGCCGCCAGCACCGCGGGATTGTGAACCAGGTGCCAGAGTCCCGTCGCGCCGATCGCCACAAACCACAGCAACATGATCGGACCGAACACCCCGCCGATGGCCTTGGTGCCCTTGGATTGGAAGGCGAAAAGAAGGATCAGGATGGCGCACGAGATGATCACGATCGCGCCTTCCTCGTACGTCGCGCTGAAGCTTTTCAGTCCCTCGACCGCACCGAGCACCGACACGGCGGGTGTGATGACACCGTCGCCGTAGAGCAGCGCGGCGCCAAAAAGCACGACGATGGTGAACACGCCCAGGCCGGTTTTCTTGCGGCCTTCCGTATTGGCCAGCGCCAGCAGCGCAAAAATGCCGCCCTCGCCATGGTTGTCGGCGCGCATGATGACGGTCAGATACTTGACGCACACGACCAGGAAGAGAGACCAGAAGACCAGCGAAAGTGCGCCCAGGATTCCCGTCTGCGTGTTGCCCTCTGGCAGCGCGTGCACGCACTCGCGGAGGGCGTACAGCGGGCTGGTGCCGATGTCGCCGAAGACAACGCCCAGCGCGCCGATGGTCATCCCAATGGTACGCTTCGGGCCGGGGTTTTGCCCAGGTGGATGCATCAAAGACTGCATTCTCGCAACGCGGGGTCTCACTCCAAGCAGTTTTCGAAAGCGGGTCAAAAACCGCTTGACGTGCCGGGGACGGCGGCGAGCGGGGCCGACGAAAACGATTGCCGCTCAGCGGGTTTTGAATTTCGTTCCTGACATGAGCGTCGCTTGGAAATCCGCTACTACATACACCGACATTGTGTACGAGAAGTCCGGCGGCATCGCCCGGATCACGATCAACCGCCCGGAAAAGCGGAATGCCTTCCGTCCCCTGACGGTCAACGAAATCTACGCCGCGCTCCTCGATGTGCGCGAGGATCCGAAGATCGGGGTGGTGTTGCTGACAGGCGCGGGTCCGGCGAAGGACGGCAAGTATGCGTTTTGCGCGGGCGGCGATCAGTCGGTGCGCGGACACGGCGGCTACATCGATGAGGCGGGAGTCCCGCGACTGAATGTCCTGGAAGTGCAGAAGCTGATTCGCTCGATGCCGAAGATCGTCATCGCGCTGGTGGCCGGTTACGCGATCGGCGGCGGACACGTGCTCCATGTGATGTGCGACCTCACGATCGCGGCGGACAATGCGATTTTTGGCCAGGTCGGTCCGAAGATGGGCAGCTTCGATGGAGGGTTCGGTTCCAGTTACCTGGCGCGAATTGTCGGCCAGAAGAAGGCGCGCGAGATCTGGTATCTGTGTCGTCAATACTCGGCGACCGAGGCGCTCGACATGGGGCTCGTCAACAAGGTCGTGCCGCTGGCGCAGCTCGAGTCCGAGGGTGTCGCGTGGGCGGAAACCATTCTCGAGCGCAGTCCGCTCGCCATCCGGTGCCTGAAATCGGCCTTCAACGCCGAACTCGACGGCCAGGCGGGCATCCAGGAACTCGCCGGCAACGCGACGATGCTCTACTACATGACCGAGGAGGCGAAGGAATTCATGACCGCCCAGCGGGAGAAGCGGAAGCCCGACGCCAAACGCTATCCCTGGCTGCCGTAGCGGGATCGGTGGAGGGCGGGCAATCTCGCCCGCTGAAGATCCACGTTGCGCAAGAAGCGGTTCATTTTCAGCTGATTTTCGCGGCGAGGGTTCGCGGCGGCCGGGGTCGGCCGCCCTCCAACAAGGCAGATTTCGGTCGTCGCGGGATTCTTCTTCAGCGGTCCCCCAACGACCCCACGCCCGTCTTCTCCGGATCGATCGCGACCGGCAGATCCACGTGAATCAGACTGCGGTTGAGTGCGGAAGGATTGGGCGAGCGCAGGCAGAAAGCGTAACCTTCCCCGAGAGCGACATGGCTGGTGGCGTTCTCGTCCAGCAGCGGGTTGAAGAAAAGCCGTCGCGTGCGGCCGAGCGCCGTCTCGCCGGGCACGAGAGCGATTTCGCCGAGGCGGGCGGCGCCTTCGTCGGTTTCCAGCAGGCGCTGGAGGTGGTCGGTGCCCTGGCGCGCGGAAGCGGCGATGACGCGGCCCCGGCGAAACTCCAGCTCGATGCCGTCGATCACCGTTCCGCCGAAGTTGATCGGCCGCGACACGCGCACCATGCCGTGTGCGGAATCACGGTGAGGGGCCGTGAAGATTTCCTCGGTGGGGAGGTTGGCGACGAAAGGATGTCCCGATCGGGTCGTCAGGCAGGCGGTGCACCAACGATGTTCCTCCGGCAGGCCGACGGTGAGATCCGTGCCGCCGCCCACGAGCCGCCGGGTGTGAGTTGGCCAGCGATTGAGCGTTTCCGCCCGTTCGCGGAGGGCCTGCAGGTGCGCGGCCCAAGATCCGATGGGATCGACTTCGGAAACGCGCATGCTGTCGAACAGGTCCGTCCACAGGGCGTCAAGCCGGAGAGGGGCGGGCAGTTCCGCGTAGGCGAAATCGGCCCAGGCCGGAACCGGCGCGGCGGAAACGCACCAGTTGGTGGCTCCCGCGGTGAGCTCCTGGGCCACGGGACCGAAATGCTCCCAGACGAGGTGCCGGAATTCGTTGGCGTCCCCGGCGGGGACTCCACGCATCAAGTCGAGGTGCGAGCTTTGCAGGAAGAGCAGGGCATCGCCGCGGTCCACATGGTCGCGCAGGACCGCCGTGTTGGCCGCGATCTCGCGGCGCAGCGACGGCCAGTTGCGCGTGCCCACGAGCTGGCGGAGCCGAACCGGATCGCCCCAGGTGACGCTGACGCCGCTGGCGCCGGCCGCCTGAGCGGCCCGGCGGGCGGCGTCCACCAGCGGGGCGGCCTCGCGGGCCACGCCCTGCAGCTCGTGCGGTTCCGCGATCAGCAGGCGCTGTCCGACGCGGAGGTTGACGCCCACGCGGATAAGCACATGTCCCAGCGCGGCCAGGCGCGCGGAAAAATCCGGCGGCGGATTCTCCATCGCGGCCACGTCAGAGCGAACAGGCGGCCCGGATGATCGAGGCGGCCTCGTAGGGGGCGTGTTTGACCGTGTCGACCTCGAGGTCAACGCGCGGAATCCGCGGCTGGTCAAAGGCGCCGGCGGCGCGGAGGCGCTGATAAAGCTGGCGGTCGGTCAACTTGCCGAAGTTCATCCGGCTGGCGGAGTCGAGGCGGCGCAGGATTTCGCCTTCGCTGGCCTGCAGGGCGACGGAGCGGACGTTGACGCCCTTCTTGGGAAAGTGATTGAGCAGCCAGTCGACGAATTCGGGCCGGACGGTGCTCTCGGGCGTGAAGGTGAAGATCAGGCCCGGCACCTTGTCCGCCAGAGCCCGGAGAAAAATCTGCCGCCAGATGTGTTCCCGCAGTTCGATGAAGGCGGGCGAGCCGAAGTCGAAGACGGCCAGGAGCGTATCGACCACGAGGTGGTTGTGGAAGAACTTGAAACCGGTGATGCGGGCCAGTTCGGTGCCGACGGTGTACTTGCCGCAGGCGGGCGGCCCATGGAGAAAAACGATTTTCATCGGGAAGAAGAGCCCTGGACCTCGAGCAGCACAGCCTGGGTGAGATTGTTGGCGAGAAAGTTGTAGGTCGCCGTGCCGTAGCCGCCCTGTCCCCATTGGGCGCCGTAGGAATTCTTGAAAATGAAGACGGCGTCCTTCAACTGGCCGGTCGCCGACGTGTATCCGACGAGGGTCACCGCATGGCCGACGCCGGACTGCGGTTTCTGCTGGTCGAGGAAACCGGTGCGCAGCGAACGAAAATTTGGCCAGGCCATGCCGACGGCGACCGGGAGACCCGCGTTGAGTGCGTGCACGATGTTGTTGAGGCAGGTGGGTGCGTCGCGCGCGGGAATCGGGTGCACGAATACCCGCTGGTGGGTCCGCGCCTCCTCGACCGTGGCTGGTGGCGGGTCCTCGATCGCGTCCATTTTCTTTCCGAACGTGTCGGGCATCGATGCCTGGAGCGGGATGCCGAACGTGCGCAGCGCGTTGGCCACTTCAAAGAGGGTGAAGCCCTCGTCGGCATCCTCGTCAGCCGCCTCGCCGGCGGCGCCAGGTACGGGTACTTTTTTCGTCAGGCGCCGCGTGGCCCAGATCAGATATTCCTCGGAAAACTTTTCCGGTTTTCCCAGCAGTTCCGCATTCTGGAACTCCAAGGCGCTCACCACCGCGAAAACGGCGCAGCTCGGGCGCCGTCCCTGGTTTTTCACCGCGAGCTCGAGTTGGAAAAATTTCGGCCGGAGGTCGATGCCCTCCTGCAACGTCGCCGGCTGACCGAAACGCTCGAGGACGTCGTCGATGCGCACGTCGTGACGCGCAGTCCGCGCGACAACGGGAGCAGCGGCTGCAGCGATCGGCGCCACCTCCGCCGGTTCCTGCGCCGGATCGAAATGGAAGCGCTGTTGCAGGTCCGGCGACAGATCCCGCAGGCGGACCGATCTCATGCCGCCGTCGTGCAGGAAAACGACGGTGTGCGGAGTCAGCGAACGGATGACGACGTGATGGAAGGTCTCGCGTCCGATCGTCAGCGCGTCGATGCGGGCGCCCGGACCGAGCGTCTCGCTGTCGGCCAGGGCGAAGGTCGCGGCGAAAATCGCCACGACGAGGCTGGCAAGTTGTCTTCGGCGCTCCCGCATCGGAAATACGCCGGAAACCTAGCGCGGAGGCGCGGGAAGGCAACCCCGCACCGCCGTCGGGCCGGCGCTTACTTGCCCAGACTCTGGCGCAGGCTGTCGAGCTGGCCGGAGGAGCCGAGGAGATCGTTGCGGCTCGCGATGAACTTGGCGTACTCCTCGATGAACACCTTGCCGGGCGGACGGAAATCGAAGTCGCCGGGGTGATCGCGGAAATATTCCCGGTGCACGCGCGTCCACACGAGGCGTCCGTCGGTGTCGATGTTGACCTTGGTGACGCCGAGCTTGGCGGCCGGCAGATATTCCTTCGGGTCGACGCCCATCGAGTCCTTGATCTGGCCGCCGGCCTGGTTGATCCGGTCGACCTCGTCCTTCGGCACCGAGGACGAGCCGTGCATCACGAGCGGGAACCCTGGCAGGCGCGCCTTGATCTTTTCGAGCACGTCGAAATGGAGCGACTGCCGGCCCTTGAACTTGAAGGCGCCGTGGCTGGTGCCGATCGCGCAGGCGAGCGAGTCACAGCCGGTCTGTTTGACGAAATCCTGCGCCTCCGCGGGATTGGTCAGCATGGCGTGGCCTTCCTCGACCTTGATGTCCTCCTCGACGCCGCCGAGCATGCCGAGTTCGGCCTCGACGGACAGGCCCTTGGCGTGCGCGGCCGCAACGACGCGTTTCGTGATCTCGACGTTCTTCTCGAACGGGTCGTGCGAGGCGTCGATCATCACGGAGCTGAAAAAGCCGGACTTGATGCAGTCGTAACAGGTCTCCTCGTCACCGTGGTCGAGGTGCACGGCAAAGATCGCCTCGGGAAAGATTTCACCCGCCGCGCGAATGATCGCCTCGAGCATGCGCTTGTCGGTGTATTTACGCGCGCCCTTGGAAATCTGGATGATGAACGGCGCCTTCGACGCGATGCAGCCCTTGAACAGGCCCATGGCCTGCTCGGCGTTGTTGATGTTGTAGGCGCCGACGGCGTACTTGCCGTAGGCGTGCTTGAAGAGCTGGGCGGTGGTGACGATCATGGCGGGAATATTCAGCGTCCACTAAGCCGCCCCGGAATTCACCCGACAAGAACAATTCCGGGGTATTTGTGTCACCGGTTGCGAGAGGTAGGAGCCTGCTTCCAGGCGATTTGGTGGAACGCGACCTCCGGGCGCGTTCGAATTTCGACGGGTAAATTTTATCCGTTTCGAAAAACCGGCCCGGAGGTCCGGTTCCACCTCCCGGCAAGTCTCCCGCCAACTACCGTGGCGGGAACTCGAACTCCGCCTTGTCCTTTTTCGCCGACAGCACCAGGTACGCCCCGAATTTGTTGCCGCGCTTGGAGACGAAATTCTCGATGAGCCCCGTGCGGCCCTCGGTCACAAGTTGCTTCGCTTCATCGACGGTGATGTCGTGTTCGCACAGCTTCTTGCTCAGCTTGAAGACCTGGCGGTTGTCCTGGTCGGGCTTGCGCACGTAGTAGGCGTCACCGACTTCCACGAGTTCCCCGACGGGATCGGTGGCTGGCGCGATCACGGTGGCCTTGCTGAGATCGGCCTTGGCGCGCGCCTTGCGGACGATCGGATTGCCATCTTTGTCCAGCTTCGGCGCACGCGGTGGGAACTCCCAGGCGATCCGCGCGCCGTCGAGTTTGAGAAACGCGTCGAAGGGCCGGCCCTTTTTGGAAATGAAACCCTTGATCAGCTCGGTCTTTCCCTTCGACAGCAGATCGATCGCCATCTCCTGGGTGATCGGCTTCTGGCAGAGGATGCGGCCGAGCCGGAAGGTCTGCTTCCAGCCTTCGCCCTCGCGGGCGCGGACGACGTAGCTGGTGCCATTTTCGCACAGTTCACTGCCGTCCTGCGCATTCGTCCAGATCGGGGTCAGCGTCCCGAGGTCGGCCTTGTCGCCGAAATCGAATTCGGTCTTCCACTTGCCCTCGTCGGTCTTGAGGAGTTTCAGGACGGCGGCGAAACGGTTCCGGGTCTTGGCGGAAATAAAGCCGTCGAGCGGCCCGATGCGGCGCTCGGCGACCAATTGCTTGATTTCGCTCTCCTCCATTTTCCGGCCGCCGATGATCTTGTAGACCATGAGCTCGCCGTCCTGGGACTTGTAGCCGCGGAGGGTCTCGCGCAGCGGCTTGCCGTCGGTCGGGGAGGGAATGTCCGTGACGCGTGCCACCGAGTCGTCCTCCTCGAAACCCTTCACGCGCTCGACGATGCCCTTCGTCTCCTTGACGATCTCGGCCATGAACTTCTCGCGCGAGTACCGGCCGTGCTCCATTTCCTTGAGGTGGAATTCCCATTCGCCGGTCATGGCCGGGCTGGTGAGATCCTCCGCCTTCACGGCGCCGAGAAACTGGATGAGCTGCTCGGCCTTGCCCGTCGGCACCAACTCGCGCTGGTTTCGATCCATGTACTTCTGGTAGATCAGGCCATCGATCGTGTCGGCGCGCGTCGCGGGCGTGCCAAGACCGCGTTCCTTCATCGCCTCGGCGAGATCCTCGTCGTCCACCAGCTTGCCCGCGGTTTCCATCGCGGAAAGCAGCGTCGCCTCCGTGTAGCGCGGCGGCGGTTTCGTCGCTTCCTCGTGCAAATCGATGCTGAGCGTCTTCGCGCGACTGGCATCCTCAGGTGAAAGCGCCGGCAGCGCACCGCCATCCGCTTCGCCGGGTTTCCCCATCGGCGGCGTCGACTCGTTTTCCGGCGCCGACTTGCCATAGACCTCGAGCCAGCCGGGTGCGGTCATGACCTTGCCTTCGGTGCGGAAGGTGTGGCCCGAAACCACGCTGAGGCGGGTCGTGACGTCGAATTCCGCCGGCGGATAGAAGGCGGCGACGAACCGGCGGGCGATCATGTCGTACAGCTTGGCCTCGGCCTCATCGAGGTTTTTGGCCTCGTGGGGGGTCGGGATGATCGCGAAGTGGTCGCTGACCTGCGCGTTGTTGAAAATGCGTTTGCTGAACTGAACCCAGCCGCGATCGAGGGCCTTCTGCGCGTGCGGCTGGAGAGTTCCCTGCAGACTGCCCAAGGTCTGCCGCACGAGAGGCAAATAATCTTCCGGCAGAGCCCGTGAATCCGTTCGCGGGTAGGTGATCATCTTGTGCTTCTCGTACAGCGCCTGGGCGATCTGGAGCGTGCGCTTGGCGGAGAAACCGAAGCGACCGTTCGCTTCCCGCTGGAGCGTGGTCAGATCGTAAAGGCGCGGGGCGATTTGCGAGCTGGCCTTCTTTTCCTCGGAAACGGTGGCGGGGGGATGGTCTTTCCCCAGCGCGACAAGCGATTCGGCGACGGACTTGTCCCACAGACGATCGACGCGATCGTGCTCGTCATCTCCTTTTTTGAAATTGGGCCGCTGATAGGTTCCCTCGTAGCGTCCGCGGGCGACCTCGAAGGTGGCGGTCACGCGCCAGTACGCGCGCGGGACAAAGCCCCGGATCTCCAGCTCGCGGGCATAGACGAGCGCGAGGGTGGGCGTTTGCACGCGACCGACGGACGCGACGTTGCCGGCGCGGGAGCCGAACATGCGCTTCGTCAACGCGCGGGTGCCGTTGATGCCGATGAGCCAGTCGCTCTCGCTGCGACAGCGGGCCGCATCGGCCAGGCCGGCCATTTCCGCGCCCGGACGAAGGTGCTTGAAGGCCTCGCGGATACCCTCGGGCGTCATGGACGAGAGCCACAATCGCTCGACCGGGTGCTTGTTCTTCGCCAGCTGACAAAGGTAGGTGAAGATCAGCTCGCCCTCGCGGCCCGCATCGCAGGCATTGACGATGCGAGTCACATCCTTCCGGGCGATGAGCTTTTTCAGGTAGTTGAAGCGCTCCTTGGAGCTTTCGCTCGGCTTCAGCTCGAATTTCTCCGGAATGATCGGGAGCATCTCCAGCCGCCAGAAACCGTATTTTTTCTTGTCGATATCCTCCGGCATCTGCAGCTCGGCCACGTGGCCCACCGCCGACGAAATCACGTATTCGTCGTTTTCGAAATGGTCGGCCTTCTTCGGCACCTTGCCGAGCGCGCGCGCCAGATCGGAGGCGACGGACGGTTTCTCGGCGATGATGAGCGACTTCATGTGCGGGCGAGCGGTTAGGGTGCGGGCGAGGCGATGACAAGCTCTACTTTTACGTCGACCTGTCCGCCGGCCTTCTCACCGTGCGCGGGATCGTCTCGCGCGCAAATCACGATTCGCCGAGAAAATAGTGCCGGAGATAGGTGCGGAGCTGGACCCGATGCGCGGCGCGGTAGGCCGGATAATCCTTCGCGAGGTCAGGGTTGGCGCGGGTGAAAAAGATGTGCGCCTCGAGCAGTCCGTCGTGATCGATGCGCGCGAGGTCGCGCAGCGCCGCGTCGTATTTCGTGGATGCAGTCGCGCGGGAATCGGATTTTTCCTCGGGGACAAACGCCGCCAGCACCGCGCGCAGCGCGGACGCCTCCTCGGCCAGCGTCTGGCGATAAACCCCGTCATGTATCGCCTCGTCGCGGTGCTGGCCGACCCAGGCGGCTCGCGCCGTGGCATAGACGGTGTCGGCCGCGTCGGCACCCTGGGCCAGCTCCATGGTGACCCCGCCGTGGTCGAGGCGGATGTTGCCCGTTGGCAGCGGGCCGGCGCGAAATCCCGCCTTCAGGCCGCGTTCGTGCGCGAACTGGCTGAGCGTCCGCAGCGTGAGCGGATGATAGGGTTCGGCGATCGCCGCAGCGAGATAGGCCTCCATCGCTTCATCCTTGCGCCCCAGACGGACCAGGGCGTCGCCCGAATAGCGCCAGGGAGTTTCCGTATCGGGCTGAAGAACCGAGGCGCGGTGATACCAGTCGAGCGCTTCCGGCAACCGGCCCTTGGCAAAATAGGTGTCCCCGAGCCACAAGGTGGCGGAAAAGTTTTCCGGCTCGATTTTCAGCGCCGCCTGGTAGTCGGCCAGGGCGTCGTCGAATTTTCCGGCGGCGAACTCGGCTTCCGCCGACTTGATCCAGGCGTTGGCGGTATCGTTGGAGGAATAGGAGCCGTGCTCGACCAGGCTGCCGTCGTCGCGGGATTGCGCGAGTGCGCCATCCAGCAACGGATGCTCGAAGCCGGCGAGCTTCGCTTCCTGCAGCAGCCGGCGTGCCTCGACCACGGTGGCGTTCCGCGCCGCGTCAGCGGGACGGGCGAAGGCCTCGACCACCAGCAGCAGGCCGAGGCGGAACTTCACATTGGCGTCCGTAGGTCGCTCGACCAGCAGGTCGCGCAAAAGGCTCTCGGCCTTCGGGTCGTTTTTGGCGGCGAGTTCGGCGGCCTCGGCGTAACGCGCCTGGTAGGTCCTGGCCGCCAGCGGTGCCGCGGCCAGGATGAAAACGAAAACGAAAGGGAAAACCCGCGACAGCCGCATCAGGCACCGATGACATCGTCGAGCCCGCGGAGCAATGCCGCAATGGTCTCGTCGGTCTCGTCGCCCATGTTCGAAATGCGAAAGGTCTGTCCCTTCAACTTGCCGTAGCCGCCGTCGATCACGCAGCCGTGTTTCGACTTGAGCGCCTTGTTGGCGGCGGCGAGGTCGACGTTGCGGGTGTTGGCAAAGCAGTTGAGCGTGACCGAGCCGTAGCCTTCGCGCGGGAAAAGTTTGAAGCCCTTTTTCTCGCCCCAGGCGCGCACCGTCTGGTTCAGGCGCGCATGACGCGCGTAGCGGGCGTCGGCGCCCTCGGCCTTGATGTCGGCGAGCTTGGAACGCAGGCCGTAGATCAGCGGAATGACCGGGGTGCTCGGCGTCATGCCGTTCTCGTGGTTCTTCTGGAACTCCACGAAATCGAAATAGTAGCCGCGGTCGGTGATCGTCGCCGCCCGCGCCAGCGCCTTCTTCGACGCCGAGATAAACGACAGGCCCGGGGGCAGCGCGAGAGCCTTTTGGGAGCCGGTGATGAACACGTCGATGCCCAGCTCGTCCTTCCTGATCGGCAGCGCGCTGAACGAACTGACCGTGTCGACGATCGAAACCACTTCGGGAAATTCGCGCACGACCGCCATGATCGCGGCGAGGTCGGACATGCAGCCGCAGGAGGTTTCGTTGTGGATGAGCGTGATCGCGTCGTAGGCGCCGGTGGCCAGCTCGCGCTTGACCGCAGCGGGATCGACGGGCTGGCCCCACTCGAACTTCAGCGGGCTCGCGGCTTTGCCGCAGCGCAGGGCAACGTCGTGCCACTTGTCGGCGAAGGCGCCGTTCATGCAACAAAGCACTTTTTTCTTCACCACGTTGCGGATCGCACCCTCCATCGATCCGAACGCGCTGCTGGTCGACAGATAGACGGGGTCGCGGGTGTAGACGAGCGCCTGCAGGTCGGGCTGGATCGCCTGGTAGAGCGCCACGAAATCGGTGCTGCGGTGACCGATCATCGGTTGCGCCATCGCCTGGAGCGTTTTGGGCGAAACTTCGATCGGACCGGGAATGAAGAGCTTGTAAGCCATGTGAGGGAGGCCGTATTGCATGTTGCAGTCGCGGCCGGGAGCAAGCATTCACCAGTCGCCCTCTCGCCCCGTCAAAGATATTTCACGTCATGCCCGGCCGCTGGTTTCGTCAAAAATCCAACGAGTTTGAGCAGTTCGCCATCGACGTGATCCTCGGCAAGCGGGACGGGATCGGCGCGTCGCTCTTCGCGGCGTGGCTGCAGGTGTGCTCCTACCTGTTCAACGGGATTGTGCAGTTGCGCTGGTGGCTCTATCGCAAGCGGATCCTGCACGACCATCCGCTCGGCTGCCTCGTGGTGGTGGTGGGCAACCTGACCGTCGGCGGCACCGGCAAGACTCCCGTGGTCGAAAAATTTGCCCGCGCCCTGCGCGACCGCGGCCGCAAGGTCGCCATCCTCAGCCGCGGCTACAAGAGCAAGGCGCCGCCGTTCTGGAAAAAATGGTGGTACCGTTTCACTCATAAGGAAGAGGAGGGTCCGCGCGTGGTCAGCAACGGCGAGAAGGTGCTGCTCGATTCCGAGGTCGCCGGCGACGAGCCCTTCATGCTCGCCCGCAACCTCCCCGGCGTCGTCGTGCTCGTGGACAAGAATCGCGTCAAGGCCGGCGCCTACGCCATCCGCCAATTCGGCTGCGACACGCTCGTGCTCGACGACGGCTTCCAGTATCTGCCGCTGAAGGGCCGGTTGAACCTGCTGCTCGTCGACAAGACCAATCCCTTCGGCAATGGATTCACGCTGCCGCGCGGCATCCTGCGCGAACCGGTGAAGCACCTGAAGCGCGCCTCGTACGTTTTTCTCACGAAATCGAACGGTCACCGCGACGAGGAGCTGGAAACGGTGATCAAACGCTTCAATCCCTCCGCCGAGATCATCGAGTGCGCCCATCGTCCGCAATTCCTGCAGCGCGTGGGCGGACCGGAGCGGCGGCCGTTGACCGACATGAAAGGCCGGCGCATCGCGGCCTTTAGCGGCATCGCCACGCCCGAGAGTTTCGAACGCTTCCTGCACGAGGCGGGAGCGCATCTCGTGCACGTGGAGCGTTTTCTCGATCATTATCGCTTCACGGCGGACGACATCCGCGAACTCTATGAGGCCGCCGCGCGCCACGGCGCGGAGTTCATTGTCACGACGGAAAAGGACGCGGTGCGCATCGCCGAGGGCATGGCGCAACCGCAACCGCTCTATTATCTGCGTCTCGAGATCGAGATCCTGCGCGGCGCGGATGATTTTGAGGACGCGGTGGGGAAGATTTGTTTTCCGCTCGGGAAACCGGCGGGCGACTGAGGTGGAACGCGTTGTCCTCGACGCGTTCTCGGGTGAGGCGGCGAAATCGAGCGCCGCGAGGTAGGGGACGGCCTCCGCGCCGGCCTCGGAACCGTTGACCGAAGGCGGATGAGACATCCGCCCTTGGCGGGGTTCGGCGACCCCGCCCTACATCGCGCGCAGTGACTCAGCTCGTAAACCCGCGTCCCAGACCCAGCGCGGCGAGCTGCCGGCGGTAGGTGATCGAGGTCAGGTCGGCACGCACGTGCACCTCCTCGGTCAGGTCGATCGGGAGGTCCTCGGGATTCTGGCGTTCGACGATGGCCTGGTCTTCCGCATAAATTTGCTGCTGAAACGCGATCAGATCCGCGACCGGCTGATCGTGATCGAAGTCGCGCGCGACGACGGGAAACACGCGGGTGCGCCGCGCGGAAACCGGACACGAGGCGTTCAGCATCGCGAGCTTTCCGCCCGTGGGAAAGTGAATTACGAGATGAGCCGTGAACGGCAGGTGGATATTGTAAACCCGGCGCCAGGTCTGCGCGGCGGCGTTCGGATCGCTGACGTTGCCCGCGTGGCTGATGAATTCGGCGAAGACACCGGTCGGCGTGGCGCGCGCCTCATAGCGCGGAACGACCGGGTCGCGTACGGCGAAGGTTTTCTCGTGCACGAACGCAAAATGCGCGACATCGCAGAAACTCTCCAGCTGGCGCCCGGCCGAGGCGGCCCAGTCGAGTGGCGGCACCAGGATTTTTTGGAAGGCGGGATCCGCGTACTCGGGAAACTCCGGAATCGCCGTTCGCGGCTCGTGGTCGAAGGAGGTCCAGATCAATCCATGGCGCTCGACGGATGGAAACACGTGCAACTGCAGCTTGCCTGGAATCGGACTGTCGGGGTGGGCGGGAATCGCGGTGCAGCGTCCGGTCCCGTCGTAGCAATAGCCATGATAGGCGCAGACGAGCGTGTCGTTTTTCAGTCGGCCCATGCTCAGCGGAGCGCCGCGATGGGCGCAGACATCGGCCGCGACGGTGACACCCTGCGACGTCCGGTAGATGACCAGGTCTTGGTCGAGCAGCCGCGCGGCAATCGGCTGTGAATTCACCTCGCCGGCGATCGCGATCGGGTGCCAGTGGGCGGCGAGCACGGACCAGTCCGACACCGGAAACGTGTTTTGACGTGGCGGAGTGGACGGAACGGCCATCACCCGAAGTCACGTCGAAAAGACCGCGGGCCGGCAATTCTATTTGGGGTTGAAGCGGGCGCGGCGAGCGCTGAAGGTGACCGAATGAGTGATCCCCGTTATGCCAAGCTGGCCGCGGTGCTGACCGGCTTCTCCTGCGAATTGAAGAAGGGTGAACGTGCCCTGATCGATGCCTTCGACATTCCCGACGCCTTTGTCGTGGCGCTGGTCCGGGGCGTGCGGGACCGCGGCGCGATTCCATACGTGCAGATCCAGAAGGCGCGCATCACGCGCGAATTGATGAGGGGCGCCGTCACCGAACAGTACCAGCTGACCTCCGACATCGAGCTGGCGCGAATGCAGAAGATGCAGGCGTACATCGCGGTGCGCGGCTCCGACAACATTTTCGAGACGTCCGACGTGCCGTCCGATCGCGTCCAGATGGTGGCGCGGACGATGAAGCCGGTCACGGACTACCGGGTGAACAAGACGAAATGGGTGGTGCTGCGGTGGCCGACGCCGGCGATGGCGCAGCAGGCCGGCATGAGCACCGAAGCCTTCGAAGACTTCTTTTTTCGCGTCTGCACCTTCGACTACAGCCGCTACGGCCCGGGCATGACCGCGCTCGAGGAGCTGATGAACAAGACGGATCGCGTGCAGATTCTCGGTCCCGGCACCGACCTCCGCTTCTCGATCAAGGGTATCGGCGCCGAAGCCTGCGGCGGCCTGCGCAACATTCCCGACGGCGAGGTGTTCTCGTGCCCGGTGCGCGACAGCGTGGAGGGCACGGTTTCCTTCAACGCGCCGACCGTCTACCTGGGAACGGCCTTCGACAACATCCGGCTGACCTTCCGCAAGGGCAAGGTGGTCGAGGCGACCGGCAACAACACGAAGCGGCTGAACGAAATCCTGGATACCGACGACGGCGCGCGCTTCATCGGCGAGTTCGCGCTCGGCTTCAATCCGCACATTCGCGAGCCGATGCGGGACATCCTCTTCGACGAGAAGATCGCGGGCTCGTTCCATTTCACGCCCGGCCAGGCCTACGAACGCGCCGGCAACGGCAACCGCTCGGCCGTGCACTGGGACATGGTTTGCATCCAGCGTCCCGAATACGGCGGCGGCGAGATTCGTTTCGACGGCAAGCTGATCCGCAAGGACGGCCTGTTCGTGTCGCCGGCCTTGAAGAAGCTGAATCCGGATCAGTTGTTGAAGAAAGGCTGAGCGGCTTCGGCGACCGCGTGGCGTCTCCGCATTCCGATGGCGACCGACCTTTCGCTGGCCGCGTTCGTGCAGGCCCTGCCGAAAACGGAGACGCACCTCCATCTCGAGGGCGCGCTGCCGTACGGTCTGTTGCACGAATGGGATCCCGCCCGCTGGCCGGCGCAGCCGGCATTTCGGGAACGCAACTATCGGTACGCGAATTTTCCCGCGTTCGAGCAGATCCTCCTCGATCATGCGCTGCCGTGGTTTCAATCGGCCGAGCGCTACCACCAGGCGGCGAAGGAGATTTTCGCGACGCACGTGGCGCAGAACGTGAAGTACGTGGAGACGAGTTTTCATCTGCCGGTCACGGGATTCATCGGCGTTCCGGGACCGGAGATTATCGCGGCCATCCGGGCCGCCGTGCCGGAGGGACTGGAAGTGCGGATTTTCGCGGGCATGCTGCGCAGCGATATTTCCGGCCCCTTGCGGACGACGATCGATCAATTGGGGTCGTGGGACGGGCTCGCTGGCGTCGACCTGCACGGCTTTGAGGAAATGCCCACGGAGCCGGATACCGGGACGGTCTGGCAACGGCTGCGCGACGCGGGCAAGGTAACGAAATGTCATGCCGGCGAATTCGACGGTGCCCATCGCGTGCGCGAGGCGATCGTCGACCTCGGGGTGACCCGCATCCAGCACGGAGTGCGGGCGATCGAGGATCCCGCGGTCGTCGCGCTGGCGGTTGAGCGCGGGGTGACGTTCGACATTTGCCCGATCAGCAACATCGGGTTGAAAGTCTATTCGTCACTGG
Organism: Candidatus Didemnitutus sp.; assembly: GCA_035545955.1. Taxonomy (GTDB): domain Bacteria; phylum Verrucomicrobiota; class Verrucomicrobiia; order Opitutales; family Opitutaceae; genus Didemnitutus. The sequence goes on from DASZXI010000087.1 coordinate 87,435, forward strand.
CCGACCATCCGCTCCGCCGCCTGCTCGACGCCGGGGTGCGGTGCACGATCAGCACGGATGATCCGCTGAGTTTCGCCAATTCGATCAACGAAGAGTACCTGGCGATCTCCCATGCGCTGGGCTTCACGCGCGCGGGTCTGGCGCGGATCGCGCGGCACGGCTTTGAGGTCGCATCGCTCGCCGATCACGAAAAGCACCGGTGGCTGCAGCAGCTCGATCGGGTGATCGCCGAGCCATGACCGAATACGTCGTACCGCCCGGCACGCGATCGGCGCGCGCGGACAAGATTTTGGCCAAGGCATTTCCGGACCACAGCCGGGCGGCGATTCAGCGCGCCCTCGCGGCTGGCCGAGTGACCATCGGCGGTCAGCCCATTGCGCAGGACTCGGTGGTGCGGCCGGGACAGGTCATCGTTTTTTCCCTTCCGGAAACCAGGCCGGCGGAATTGAAGCCGGTCGATCTTCCGCTCGAGATTGTTTACGAGGACAAGCATCTCGTCGTCGTGAACAAGTCCTCCGGCATGGTCGTGCATCCCGGAGTGGGCACGGGCGAGGACACCCTGGTGCACGCGCTGCTGGCGCATTGTGTGGGCGAGTTGAGCGGGGTGGGCGGCGTCGAGCGACCCGGCATCGTGCACCGCCTGGACAAGGAAACCACGGGACTGATCGTCGTGGCCAAGAATGATGCGGCGCACCGCGCGCTCGCCGACCAGTTTGCCTCCCGCACTCTGACGAAGGAATACGTGGCCCTCGTGTCCGGATCACCGAAGGGTGAGTCGGGCACGATCGATCGCGCCATTGCGCGGCACTCCGTTCATCGCCATCGGATGACGACCGGCGAGGGCGGTCGTCCAGCGCGAACGGATTGGTCGGTGGCGGAACGATTCGGAACGAAAGCGACGTTGGTCCGCTGCCGGATCCACACGGGTCGCACGCATCAGATCCGGGTGCATCTCAAGTCGATCGGTCATCCTCTGCTCGGCGACGCCACGTATGGATGGAAGGCGCCCGTGGGATTTCCGTCGGTGCCGCGCGTGATGCTGCACGCCGAACACCTCGTGATTGCGCACCCGACGACCGGTCGCCCGCTTGATCTTCGCGCGCCGCTGCCGAATGATTTTGTGGAGCTGATGATGGCGTTGCGCGGGTAGGGGTCTCTGTTTGAACTCTGAAAGGTAGGAGCCTGCTTGCAGGCGATCCGGAGCGGTAGGGGCCGATGTCCCATCGGCCTTTGCCACACATGCATTGAGGCCGGCGGGACGCCGTCCCCTACCGATTACCGTCGCTCACCGCTCACTGCCTACTGACCTCTATGGCCTTCAGCAACTGCGTCGCCAGCCCATAGCGAAGATTGTAGTAAGAATGCCGGTAGGAGACGATTCCGCCGGTCTCGGCGACTGCAATGAGCGTGGCGAGCGCCGCCGGATAGACGTCGGCTCTTTCCGGCGGCAAACCGGGCAGTTTTTTGCGCTCAGCGAGGGGGAGCGAAGCCATTTGCTCCAGCTGCCCCTGGAGCTGACGAACCGTCAGCAGCGACGATGTTTCATTTCCCGAGCGACCTTCGCGCACTCCGTACAAGGCGCGCGCGGTGGACGCGGAGCCTCCGGTCGCGACCGCGATCGGATCAACGAGGTCGAAACGAAATCCGCTTTCGGCCATCGCGGTGCGGGTGTGGGCCATGATGCGCTTCCACGTGACGGCGCGCATCGGTTCGGCCGGTTGAGAGACGAATTTCTCGGTCAGGCGCACACAGCCCAGCGGAAGGCTGATCGCCTGACGCGGCTCGCGATTTTCGAAGGCGAGGCATTCCAGACTGCCGCCGCCGAGATCGAAGACATAGAAATTGGCGGCATCGGCGAGCGCGGGATCGCAAGTGAGACCGAGGCCGATACCCGCGGCTTCCTCGGTTCCGGACAACACGCGCATCTCGCATCCCGTCTCGCGGGCCACCCGAGCGGCAAACTCGGCTCCGTTGGACGCGTCGCGGACGGCACTGGTGGCCACGATGTCCATCCGCACCGGACCGAACGGCGCGGCGTCGGCCAGCAATTGATGGATGGCCGCCATGGCCGCGGCCATGCCCTCGTCGCTCAGGCGCGGCGCGGCCTGACCGATGCCCGCACTGATGCGCGCGTCGATGGCGCGGCTCAAGAGCGGGCTGAGGCCGCCGCGCGCGTCGCGTACCGCGACCAGGATCTTGATCGTGTTGCTGCCAACGTCGAGGACGGCGACGGACGGATTCACGGCAAAAGGGAAAGGGGCGGGCGAACCGGGCGATTCGAGCCAATCGGCGACCGGCCGAAAATTCAAAGCGAATATCCGGCGGGAGCGATCAAGACCACAAATTCGCCTTTGCGACTCGAGGCGAGCAGGCGCGTCCGCACGTCCTCGGCGCGGCCGACGAGAAAGGTCTCGTGGAGTTTGGTCACCTCGCGGGCGATGCAGATCACCCGGTCGGGGCCAAGCACGGTGACGATTTCGTCGGCCAGCTTGTCGATGCGATGGCAGCTCTCGTACAACGCGAGAGTGTAGCGGAAATCGCGGAATTCGGTGAGGAACGAAATGCGGGCGGCGCTCTTGGGCGCGAGAAATCCGGCGAAGAAAAATCCGTTGCTCGGCAATCCCGATGCGCTGATGACGGACACCAAGGCGCAGGCGCCGGGTACGGGAACGACGGGCAGGCCGCGACGCCGGCAGGCGCGGGCCACACGAAAGCCGGGATCGCTGAGTCCGGGCGTGCCGGCGTCGGTGATCACGGCCACCGATTGACCCGACTCGATCAGGGCGACGAGGCGCTCGGCCGCCTCGGTTTCGTTATGTTCGTGATAAGCGATGAGTTCCCGTCGCAGTCCGAGACGCGTCAGCAGCGCGCCGGAGGTGCGGGTGTCCTCGCAGGCGACCACGCTGACGCTCCCCAGAATGCCCCGCGCACGGTCCGTCAGGTCGGCCAGATTGCCGATCGGGGTCGCCACCAGGTAGAGGTGGCCGGGCTGGGCCGAGAGCGAGGTGTTTTCGGCCGGCGCGGTCATGGCGTCAGGCCGAAGCCCCGCAAATCCTCATTTTCCCATTCCGGGAATCGTATTCTCCCAATCCGCGGGGCGGCTCCATGGAATCGACGACTCCTGGTCCGGTCCGGAGCAGGCGGCGAGGCCGAGCAGCACGTAAGTCAACAATGCCGCGGCAAAAAGGGCTTTGCGAAAATTGGCCATGAGAGTGACGGGAAGGTGTAGGAAATATTGGCGGGCGCGCAACTGCCGTTTGCACGGGAGTGCCTGATTCGTGTGACGACCGGACTAATGCCTTGGTTGCACGTGACCCGATGGCCGGCCGAAGGTTCCTATTGGGCGCCCTGCCAGGAATAGGTCGACTCATGCCACGGGCGGCGGGCTTGCCGGGCAATTTGTCCATCGGGGTTGGCGGCCAGGTGTTCGACGATCTTGAAGATGTGCTCCAGACGGCCGGGCTCGCCGGTGGCAGCGCCCAAGGCCTCGACGGTGAACTCCTTGCCCGGGTTGGCCCGGAGCGCCTCGGAGATTTTGGTCTTCAGGGCGATCACGCTGCCGGCCGCCTTCTTGCCGGCTTCGACACCCGGTTGATGATAGGCGTTGATGCCGACGAGCGAGGCGTAAAAACCGACGACTCGTTCGTACAACGCGATCAACTGGCCAATGGACCGCGGCGAGACTTCCGTAATGGTGATCGTGATCGAATGGCGATCCTTGTCGCTCAAGGCATCGCGCGTCCCAAGCAGAAATCCCTGCAGGTAGTCGCCGCTGGTGCTGCCGGGATCGACCGCCATCGAGGCGCGGGCCCGATCCTTCAGCACTTCGATGAAGGTCACGAAGAAATTGTTCACGCCTTCGCGCAGTTGCTGGACGTAGGCATGCTGGTCGGTCGAGCCCTTGTTGCCGTAGACGGCGATGCCCTGGTTGACGACGCGTCCGGCGAGATCGAGTTCCTTGCCCAGCGATTCCATCACGAGCTGCTGCAGGTAGCGCGAGAAAAGGAGCAGGCGATCCTTGTAGGGGAGCACCACCATGTCCTTCGCGCCCTTGCCCCCGGTTTCCCAGTGCCACATCAGCGCCAGCATGGCCGCGGGATTTTCCTTCAAGGAAGGGCGCCGCGTCACCTCGTCCATCGCCGCCGCCCCGGCCAGCAACGGATCGATCTTGATGCCTTGCAGCGCCGCGGGCAGGAGTCCGACGGCACAAAGTTCGGAGGTGCGGCCACCAACCCAGTCCCACATCGGAAAACGCGCCAGCCAGCCTTCGCGCTTTGCGGTTTCGTCGAGCTTCGAGCCTTCGCCGGTGACGGCCACGAAATGCCCCGGATACGACAATCCGGCCGCCTTGAACGCCTCGGCTGCCTCGAGCATCCCGTTGCGCGTTTCGACGGTGCCGCCGGATTTCGAGATCACGACAACCAGGGTCTGCTTCAGCTTCGAACCGATTTCGGCCAACACGTAATCCATCCCGTCCGGATCGGTGTTGTCGAAGAAATGCACGCTCATCTTGTCGCGTCGGCCACCCGGGCGGCCGAGCGCATGACTCACGAACTGCGGTCCCAGGGCCGAGCCGCCGATGCCGACCACCAGAAGTTCCTTGAAGCGCGCGCCGGCAGGCGTGGTCAGGGTGCCGCGATGAATCTTGTCCGCAAACTCCTTGATGGCCGCGAGCGTCGATGTGATTTCCTGCCTGAGCTCGGGCGTCGGCGCCAGTTGCGGGGCGCGCAGCCAGTAATGCCCGACCATGCGTTTCTCGTCGGGATTCGCGATCGCACCCTTTTCGAGCTCAGCCATGTCCTGGAATGCCTGTTCCAGCCGCGGACGCATCTCGTCGAGGAAGGTCTCGGGAAAGGGAATCCGGCTGACGTCCAGCGCGAAGCCGAGTTTCGGATGTTGGATATAGTATGCTTTGAAACGGTCCCAGCTCATAGGCTCTCGCCTGTACCATGGATGACCGGACGGTCAACCGCCAGAGAGAAACGCGAATCGCTTTTTCTGGGTTGCTAGGCCGCGCCGCCTGCGCTTGCTAACCGGGGCAATGGCGTTCGACCTCAAGCGCGTCCTTCACGTTCTCCTGTTCGCTTCCAACGGTCCCCTGTCCGTCAAGGATATCCAAACGGCGGTCGCCCGGTTCCATGACCAGGCGACGGCGTTGCCCCTCGAGCCCGGCGAACCGGTCGCGGAACCGGCCGACGAGCCGGCGGAGGCGGCGGCACTGCCGGAACCGATCGAGGACGCCACGTTTTATCGCGACGTTCCTGCCCTCATCACCACCGCGCAGATTCGCGAGGCGATGGACGCGATTGCGGCGGACTTGAAGGCGGGCGCCGGCGACATGCTCCTGATCGAGGGAGCGCACGGCTGGCGCTTGGTCAACCATCCCCGATTTGCCCGCTGGGTGCGACTGCTGCGCAATGAGCCGCCGCCGGTGCGCCTCAGTCCGTCGTCCCTCGAAACGCTCGCCGTCGTGGCGTATCGCCAGCCGGTCACGCGCGCCGAGATCGAGCAGATTCGCGGTGTGTCGGCCGAGGCGGGTCTCGCCAAGCTGCTCGAACGCGATCTCGTGCACATCACGGGCCGGGCCGACCTGCCGGGACGTCCGATTCAATACGGCACCACCGATTCGTTCCTCGAGTTCATCGGTATTCGTTCGGTCGATGAGCTTCCGGCTTCCGATGTGTTGTCGCCGCGCCAGATCGATTCGTGGCTGCAGTCGGCGAACCAGCCGCGGGCGGCGAGCGACTCCGACATGGGCCTCGACGAAACCGAGGAAACCCAGCTTTCGCTCGAGCAGGCGGCGAAGCCGCAGCCGACCGTATGAGCACGCCGCTCCGCATCGGGCTGATCGGCGCCGGCGGCAACACCCGCCTGCAGCACCTGCCCGGATTCAAGGCGATTCCCGGCGTCGAGGTCGTGGCGGTTTCGAATCGTTCCCGGGAGTCGGCGGAGAAGGTGGCAAAGGAATTCGCCATTCCGCGGGTGGCCGCCACCTGGCAGGAAATTGTCGAGGACAAGGGCATCGATGCCGTGTGCATCGGCACCTGGCCCAACATGCACGCCAAGATGACGGTCGCGGCGCTGCGGGCCGGGAAGCACGTGCTGTGCGAGGCGCGCATGGCCAGAAGTCTGGCCGAGGCGGAGCTGATGCTCGCCGAGTCCAATCTCAACCCGAACCTGGTGGCGCAACTGGTGCCGGCGCCGATGTCGTTTCCCCTCGACGCGACGATCGACGAGATTTTGGCGAGCGGCGTTCTCGGCCCGATCCGGGAGGTTCATCTGAACTGCACGACTGGCGGGCTGGCGGATGCGGCGACGCCCGCGAGCTGGCGCCAGGACCATTCGCTGAGCGGCAAGAACTCGCTCTACCTGGGAATCTATTACGAGATGGCGCTGCGCTGGACCGGACGCGAGGTTTCGTCGCTGGTCGCGGATGCGGCCATCTTCACGAAGCAGCGCAACGACACCGCGGGCCGCGCGTTGCCGATGTTGATTCCCGAAAGCCTCACCATTCTCGGACGGTATCACGACGATTCGCGCCTGATCGCGAATTTCAGCGGCGTCGAGACGACCGCGCCGCGCGCCGAAGCGCGCTTGAACGGCACCAAGGGCGGTTTGCGCGTGGACCTCACCCGGGGCGAACTCTGGAAGTCCGATGCGGCGGGCCGCGAACAGCGGGTGGAAATTGCACCGGAAAAGAAGGGCTCCTGGCGGGTCGAGGCCGATTTCGTGGAGAGCATTCGCGAGCGTAAGCCCGTCACGCTAACCTCCTTCGCGGCCGGTGTCCGCTACATGCGCTTCACCGAGGCCGTCTGGGAATCGTGGAACAACGACCGGGCGAGGGTGGTGTTGTAGGAGTGAGCGGTGAACAGGGGGCAGTGAGCGGGGAGCGCTGGCGGTGAATGGCATCGGCGGCAGGAGCCTGCTGGCGGGCGATCCGGTGCGGTAGGGGCCGATGTCCCATCGGCCTTTGCCACGCATGCATTGAGGCCGGCGGGACGCCGTCCCCAGCCGATCAGCGTCGATCGCCGCCGCTCAAGCGCGAGATCGCCTGCAAGCAGGCTCAATCCGCGGCCTCACCGCTTCGGGGTGAGAAAATACCAGGCGAGCACCGAGGCGACCAGCAGTCCGAGCGCCAGGCCGAAATAGAGGAAGCAGCCCGTCCGCACGCTTTGCGGCGCGTTCTGCGACTCCTCGCGATATTGTTCGAGAATAAGCTCGGCGTCGGCTTCCGTCAGGCCGGGAGGTCGGGACGCCGTACGGACAGGTCGAGGAGCAACGGCCGGCAGAGTCGGGGAAGGCAGGGCAGAGGCGCCGCGACCGGAGCGGGCCGACTCCGCGATGATCTCCTGCTCGATCCATTTGAGAACCTCCAGCAGGCGGGCGCGCTGCTGTTGCAATTCCTGCAGGCGATCGGGCATGGGGGAAGGCTTGGCGCCGGAAGGAACTGGCGCAAGCGTCAGGTTGGGATTGCGCAAAGCGGATGGGGACATCCGCCCCTACCGAAATCGCGGGGCTCCATTGGCGGAACGATTGCGCTGAGGTAGGGGACGGCGTCCCGCCGGCCTCGACCCGCCCTCCAGCGAAGCACGCAAAAAAAAGCGCGACCGAAGTCGCGCCTGAAAGCTGAATCTGGGTCCGAATCAGACGACGCTGACCGTGCGGTGCTCCTTGTCGAAGGAGACCTTGCCGTCGCGCAGCGCGAACAGCGTCCAGTCGCGGCCGGTGCCGACGCCCTTGCCAGCGTGATATTTCGAGCCGCGCTGGCGGATGATGATGCCTCCGGCGAGAACGGCCTGACCGCCGAAAAGTTTCACACCGAGACGCTGCGAGTGACTCTCGCGTCCGTTGCTGGATGTTCCCTGACCTTTTTTATGTGCCATGGCGGTAAGCTGGGTTAGGCGGTGATGGACTCGATCTTGATGACCGAGAGCTCCTGGCGATGGCCGCGCTTGCGCTCCATGCCTTTGCGCTTCTTCTTGCGAAACACGATGACTTTGCTCCCGCGCTTGTTCTCCAGCACCTTGGCCTTGACGGAGGCGCCCGAAAGGAACGGCGTGCCGAACTTGAAGGACTCGCCTTCGCCGGCGGCCAGCACTTCGTTGATCTCGACGGTGGAGCCCGCTTCCGTCTTGGGATAGCGGTTCACGACAAGGATGTCGCCCTCGGTGACCGAGAACTGTTTGCCCTGCGTTTTGATAGTGGCTTTCATAAAGTCAAAGGGGCGAAAAAAGAGGCCGCTTCCGGCGCTGGCAAGGATTTATTTTTCAAGCAATTGAGCACCTCTCGCAATTCGAATTCAAGGCCGCGAAATTCACAATCAACTCGCAGCGCGCGCCGCATTCTCGTGGCCGCTGATTTCCAGGCTCGCGACACCGTGGTGCTGGCGAGGTCGCTGTTGGGCAAGATGTTAGTGAGATCGGATGGTTCGGGTCGGACCGAGGCATTAGTCACCGAGGTGGAGGCCTATCATGGCGCTGATGATCTGGCCTGCCATGCGAGCAAGGGGCGGACGAAGCGTACGGAGATTCTTTTCGGTCCGGCAGGACGGTGGTACGTGTATCTCTGTTACGGAATTCATGAGATGCTGAACCTCGTCACGGGCCCCGTGGACCACCCGGCAGCCATTCTCATTCGTGGAGTTGCGGGCATTTCCGGCCCCGGTCGGCTGACCAAGGCCTGGCGGATCGACCGGAAACTGAATGGCCGCGCAGCGCACCCCGCGAGCGGTCTTCATCTGGAGGATGCCGGTGTCGTCGTGCCGAAAAATGAGGTCACGATCGGGCCGCGCATCGGCATCGACTACGCGGGGCCCATCTGGTCGACGAAACCCTGGCGCTTTCGATGGGACGCCCCGGCGATGTAGGGTGGGATTGCCTGTCCTGAGCCTTTCGAGCGGGCCGGATCTCGCCTCGGACCGCATCGAAAAGAGAAGGCAGGCAAGGGTAGGGGCGGATGTCTCATCCGCCTTGCGCGGGTGTTCAAAGGCCGGCACGGAAGCCGTCCCCAACCTTTGCTTGAATCGCCGGTCGCGCGCCACCTGATTTTCCGGACCGTTTCCTACGAAACGTCACGAAATCACAGAAAAGGATAAATCGCAGATGATTTCTTTCCGTGTCCTCAGTGTGTTCCGTGGGCAGTCCGGGTTTCGTGAGGCTTTCGTCTCTTTCGCGGGCATCACCCTTCGCGATCGCTCGACGAGGCTTCGTCCCGGCGCGAACTCGGCGACTTGCCCTCCGCCATCGTGGCCGGCTCCTTGTAGTCGATCAACGAAAGCGACACGGTGCCGAAGTTCAATTTCAGCTGCATTTTCACCGGGAGCCGCGTCGCGTCCTGTGCGATCCACACCTTGATCTCGCCGCCACGCTTGAAGATTCCGGTGGGATTCTTGTCCATGCGCGGCACGAGCACGAGCGCGTTATACCGGCCGAGGGGCGTCTTCACCTCCTCGTAGTGATCGGCGTAGATCGAGATCGGCAGGAAATCCTGGCCGAACTGGACCAGCAGGTCGTGTTTCTCGCCGGGCTTGAGATTCCAGTCGCGCGTCTGCACCAGCGCGCTGATCAGGTCCACCGGGTCCCCCGGCGGAATGGTGACGGTCGCGCTGCGTTCCTTGCGGACGCGATCGGTGTAGTGGGCGACTCCCTTGCTGTAATCGAGATCCAGCTCGGTGTCGGTCGCGCGCTTGGGATCCTCGCCCTTTTCCTTCACCGACTGCAGGCGGCTGGTGGCGCGGTCGATGACGACTTCCGCGCGGTTGTCGAACGCGTAGAGGCTGCGCACAAAACCCATCGACGTCGTGTCGGTTGTCACGCGCACGAGGTCGTGGTGGTCGGCCCGGTCGTCGTGCGCCGAAATCGTGATCTCCCCTGCATGGGTGAAGATCGCGAAGCCGATTTTGTAGGTGAACGTTTCCCCCTCCCGAAACGCCGTGAAGGGAGCCGCCCAGGCCGGGACGGCAAGGAGGCAGGCGAGGAGCAAGGTGCGGAAAACGGTCATCGATGGTCAACCAATGCCGTTTTGTCCGTCGCCTACAAGGAAAGTTCCAGCTGGTTCCCCCGTCCGAGCGCCCACGCCTCGACGCCCCGGCTGCGCAGGGTCGTGGCGAACTCCCGCGCGAAGCCGTGGAGGGTATAGACCAGCCGCGGTTGCACGCGCTCGACGAAGGCCAGGAGTTCCGGATAGTCCGCGTGGTCGGACAGCGGAAACGTTTCGTCACAACCGTAGCGATACTTGGTGGCGGAATCGAGCGCCCAGCCGGTCACGGCCGCCGTGCGCTTGGGGTTGATCCAGTTGAGGAGATCGGTCCCCGGCGGCGTGATGATCGCATGGCCGCGATGCCAGATCGGATCGAATTCCTTGATTTCCGGCAGGGTCACGCCGAGCGAGGCGTAGACCTCGGCCAGTCGCGCGGCCTGGGGATGCAGCATGACAGGGATGCCGGCTTGCCCAAGGACCGCGAGCAGCTCCTGTGATTTGCCCAGCGAATACGCGTACAATACCGGAGTCACCTGGTCCGCGAGCGCGCGCCGACAAAACGCCACAATCGCCGCGTGGACCTCCTCCGCCGGTGGCATGACGTACCGCGGCAGGCCAAACGTGGTCTCCATGATGAGGACGTCGGCGCGAGGCGAGGCGGCCGCTTCCGTGGTCAGGCCGGGCTTCAACTTGAAATCGCCCGTGTAGAGCAGGACGCCGTTGTCAGTGGTGACCTGGAATTGCGCGGAACCGAGGATGTGTCCGGCGGGATGGAGCACTATCTCGCCGGAGTTGTCGGGGCGATGCGGCTCGCCGTATCTGACCGTCACCATTTTCCGCCGTCCACCCAGACGAATGTCCAGCAGGCGCGCGGTGGCGGGAGTGCACAGGATCTCACGGTGCCGGGCGACATGATCGGAATGCGCGTGCGAAACGAAGGACCGCTCCTTGCCATCCTGGGCATCGAGCCACCAGCCGATCTGGGGCAGGAACGGCCCGCGGCGGGAGGTGACGGTCCACGACATGCGCGCGACCGTAGGCGTCAGTGCTCCAGCGTCAAACCGGGCTGGCGTCGAAATATTTCCGCCGCAGCAGGCGCCAGGCCGTCACGACGAAGGCCGTGAGGGGCACGGCGAGAACCATGCCCAGGATTCCGCCGAAGGCGTGACCCCAGAAAAGGATCGCGATGATGATGACGACGGGGTGCAGACCCGTCCGCCGGCCCATGATGCGGGGCGTGAGGAACCACGCTTCGGTGGCCTGCACCGCGAGAAAGATGCCGAGGCAGCCCGCCAGCAGGCCCCAGCCGCCGTCCTGCTGGAAATAGGCCAGGGGAAGCGCGACGCTCAGGCCGAGAATCGTGCCGAGGTAGGGCACGATGTTCAGCAGTCCGATCACCAGGCCAAGCGCGAGGCCGAACTTCAATCCGGCCAAGGAAAATCCGGTGGCGAGCAGCACGCCCATGATCAAACCGATGAGCAGTTGTCCGCGGAAAAACGTCACCACGATGGCGATGAATTCCTTGATCAGAAACACGACGTCCTCGCGATAATCGCGCTGCAGGAAGGTCAGATGCGTCTCGAGCCCTGCCGTCGGATCGCGATCGGTCAGCAGGAAGAAAAACAGATAGACCGGTATGACCGCCACCGAAGTCAGGAAGCCGAATACGCCGAAGATGCCCGCGCCGGCTTTTTTCAGCGAAGGGGCCAGCTCGGTGAGCAGGTCCTGTCCCTGCTGCGCGAGTCCGTCGACGAAGGATTTCACCGAGGGATGGGCGAGCATGTAGCGTTTCGCGACCGCGAGCCACTCGGGGAAATGTTGCTGGCTCCATTGCGTGGTCTGCTGCCATAGCGTCGGCAGGTAGGAGATGAAATCGAGAATCTGGCCGATCAGGGCGGGGACGAGCGCGAACAGGAGCCCGGCGATGGCGAGCAGAACAATACCGTAAAGAAGCACGACCGCCATCGAACGACGGATATGGAGCCGGCGCTCGAACAACGAGACGACGGGCCGGAGGATCAAGGCCAGGATGCCGGCCACCGCCAGAGGCCAGATCACATCGGAGAAGTGGGAGATGAATCGTCCGAGGGCCGCGAGGAGCAGATAGACCAGGACCGCGATGATCGCGACGGCACCGAAGCTGAGCGCAAGGCTCACGATCCGCTTTTGCGCGGGCGTAAACAGCGGGGCGTCGTCGGCGGGCATCCGGTCAGGGAAGGCGCGGACGGCACTCCACGCAAGCCTGCAACAGGGAAGGACGCTCTAAGGCAAAACAGCCGGATTTTACAGGAGGCAACGGAGGGAACCGAGAATTCAATTTGGCAGGGTCCGATGTCCTCATCGAACCGAAGCATTTTCTCCGTTTCCTCAGTTGCCTTCGGTAAAATGACTCGATCGTCTCTCCTTGACAATCTAGGAGAAGAGCATTGTTCTCCTAGATAATCTAGGAAACGATGCCCGACGGCAAAGCGAACCTCCTGCAGGGCACCCTCGACCTGCTCATCCTGAAAGCCCTCCAGCTGGAGCCGATGCACGGCTTCGGCATTTCCGTGCGCATCCGGCAGATGTCCGCCGAAATGCTCACGGTCGAGCAGGGGTCCTTGTATCCGGCGTTGTATCGCCTGGAGGAGCAGGGGTGGCTGAAAACGGAGTGGGGCGTCTCGGAAAATAACCGCCGTGCGAAGTTCTACGCGTTGACGGCCGCCGGGCGGAAGCAACTGGCACTCGAGGAACGCAGCTGGGCGAAACTGTCCACGGCCATCGGCTTCGTGCTGCGCGGCGCACCGTAACCCGCTGGATCACGGACAAAGTGATGACGCTCTTTCGCCGCCTGCATCGTCTGTTGCGCCGCCACCGCGTCGACGAAGAGATGCGGGCCGAAATGCGCGCACATGTCGAACTGGAGTCGCAGCGGCTGCAACGGGAAGGAATAGGCGCATCTCAGGCGCGCGCCAGAGCAGAACGGGAGTTTGGCAATCTCGCCCAATGGCAGCAGCGGGCGCGCGAACAGTCGGGGGCGGCGTGGCTGGAGCATTGGCAGCGCGATTTCCAGCAGGCCGCGCGTCTGCTGGTGAAGGCGCCGCTGCTTTCGCTCGTGATCGTCCTTTCGCTGGCCGTTGGAATCGGGGCGAACGCGGTCATTTTTTCCTGGCTGCGGGGCGTGGTGTTCCGGCCCATTCCCGGAGTTTCCGAGGCCTCGAAACTGGTCCTGATCGAGCCGCGCAATGACGCCGGCGCCTATCCCGGGGCATCGTGGGCGGAGTATCGCGACCTGCGTGCGGCGCTGCCTGCGGTGCAGGACCTGATCGCGTTTCGCATGCTGCCGCTGGACTACGGTCCGCCCGGCCACGAGGAGCGGGCGTTTGCGCAGCTGGTCTCCGGCAACTATTTTTCCGGGCTGGGCGTGCCGCCCGAGATCGGCCGGTTGTTGCGGGAGAACGAGGCGGCCGTGCCCGGCGGGATGCCGGTCGTGGTGATCTCGCACGAATTTTGGGTGAATCGATTCGCCGCGTCGCCCGATGTCATCGGGAAGGAAATTCAGCTGAATGCCCGCACGCTGACGGTCGTCGGCGTCGCGCCCGAGGGTTTTCGCGGTACGGTCATCGGCCTGACGTTTGACCTCTGGATTCCCGCGACCATGAGCTCCGTCCTGCTGGCCGGGCCGTCCGAATTCGACCAGCGCGAGGCCCGGAATTATTCGCTGCTGGCGCGTCCGGCTCCAGGAGCGGAGGCTCCGCGCCTTCAAGCCGACGTGACGGGTGCGATGGCGACGCTGGCGCGCCGCTTTCCCGCGAGCAACGTCGGCGTCACCGCCGACGTGCTTCCGTTTTGGAAATCGCCGCGCGGCGCCGGCCGTTTTCTTTTCAGCGGGCTGGCGGTGCTGCAGGTCTTCATGACTTTGGTGCTGGTCGTAGTCTGCGCGAACGCCGCGAACCTGCTGCTGGCGCGCGCGCAGTCGCGGCGGCGCGAGGTCGGGGTGCGGCTCGCCCTGGGCGCGCGACCGCGCCACATCCTCCGGCTGTTTCTCGCGGAAGCCCTTTTTCTCGGATTTCTGGCGGCGGTTCTCGGAAGCCTGCTGGCGGAGTGGGGGACCGAAGCGCTGCGCGCGGTTCCGCTTCCGGGGGCATTTCCATTTCGGTTTGAGACGGAACTGTCTGTCGCGGGCCTGGTGCTCAGCGGCACCCTGGGGGTGGTCTGCGCGCTCGCCTTTGGACTGGCGCCGGCGATTCGCTCCGCGCGCACGGACTCGCACCTCGCGTTGCGCGCCGCGAAGGACAATGGAGGCAGGACGCGCGGACGCGGTGCGCTCGTCGCGCTCGAAAACGGACTGGCATTGCTGGTGCTCGTGATCGCCGCGCTGTTCATGCGCAGTTTTCTCGAGTCACGCACGGATGATCCGGGGTTCCGCGTTTCCGGCGTGTTGCTGGGCCAATACGATCTTTCGGGACGCAAGTATGATCGTGCGGCGGGGCTGGCGCTGCTCTCGGACTTGTTGGGCCGACTCAATGCCGTGCCCGGAATTGAATCCGCCGCCGTGGCCTCGCGGGTGCCGCTCGATTTTCACGCCATGCCGTCCGCCGGTTTCACCATTGACGGGGCGGCCCGGAGCGACGGCGGCAAGGATCGGGCGCTGGCCTATGCGGTTACACCCGGTTATCTGGAGCTGATGGGCATCCCGCTCGTGGCGGGCTCCGATTTTGTTCCGCTGACCGACTCCCGGCGCGGACCGCAGGTCATCGTAAACGAGGAATTCGTCCGGCGCTATCTGGCGACGGGCACGCCGGTGGGACGCCGAATCGTCGTTGGGCCGGCGAGCTACGAGGTGGCGGGCGTGGCGCGGAACGCGCTGTACGAAACTTTTGGCGAGCGACCCAAGCCGGTGATGTATTTTTCCTATCGCGATTGGTACAGTCCGATGGGCCAGATCCATGTCCGGACTCGCGCCGCGGAATCGCTCGCGTCGTCGGACCTCCGTCGGACCGTCCAGGGAGTCAATCCGGAGATCATTCTCTACGATGTGCGGACGATGACGGAGCACGTGGAGAAGAATCTGTTTTTCCGGCGCATCCCGGCGCGGCTCTTTGGAATTCTCGGGCCGCTGGTTCTGGTGCTTGCGGCGACGGGCGTGTACGCAGTCGTGGCCTATTCAGTGGCGCGCCGAACCACCGAGATTGGAATCCGGATGGCCTTGGGCGCCACGCGCGGTCGCGTGGTTCGGCAGATCGTGAGCGAGAGCCTGGCGCCGGTCTGGCTGGGAATCGTTCCCGCGTGGTTGATCGCGGTGGTCATCATGATCCATGCGAATCACGGCGTTCTCGTGCTTTCCATCCTGCTCGGCGTTCCCGCCCTGCTGCTCGCCGTGGTCGGCCTCGCCGCCTGGCTGCCGGCCCGGCGCGCCGCCGGGGTCGATCCGGTCGTGGCACTGCGGGCGGAGTAGTCGGGCGCGATTGCGGGAGCGATAACGCTTTTGACGTCCGGTCCATTTCCGCAACCTTGGGGCGGTGGACGCGTCGACGCATATCCATATCAAGGGCGCGCGGGAACATAACCTGCACGATCTCGAACTGCGCCTGCCGCGCGGGAAACTGATCGTGATCACCGGACCGAGCGGCTCCGGAAAGTCGTCGCTGGCCTTCGATACGCTCTACGCGGAAGGCTACCGCAAGTACATGGAAAGCCTGTCCGCCCAGGCGCGGCAGATTCTCGATCAGCTGAATCGTCCCGATGTCGATTTCATTCATGGCCTTTCGCCGGTGCTCGCCATTGAGCAGCGGACCGGCGGCGGTTCGCCGCGCAGCACGGTGGCGACGGTGACGGAGGTCGCCGATTACGCCCGCCTGCTCTGGGCCTTGTGCGGCGAGCAGCGGTGTCCGAAGGATGGCGGCCGGGTGGAGAAGCGGTCGCTCGACGACTGCATTGCGCAGCTTTACCGCGAGGCGCCCGGCGAACGCGCCGTGCTGCTCGCGCCCTTCATGAAGGCGAAGCCGGCGGTGCTCCGCGACGAGCTTCCGCGTCTGCGCCAGCGCGGATTCCAGCGCGTCCGCATCGCGGGCGAAATCAAGTCACTGGAGGAACCGAAACTGGTTCCCAACGGAGGCACCGAACTCGTGGTCGAACTGGTGGTGGACCGGCTGGTGCTCGCGGCGGACCAGCGGAGCCGTCTGGCCGACTCGCTCGAGCTGGCTTTTCGCGAGGGACACAACCGCGCCAGCGTGCTGGTGCAGAAGACCGCCGACGCGCCGTGGCGCGAGATCTCGTTGAGTCAGGATCTCGCGTGCGTGATTTGCGGCGACACGTTCGAAGCGCTCACGCCGCGCCACTTTTCGTTCAATCACACCGAGGGCGCGTGTCCGGTCTGCGGTGGATTGGGGAAACAGATGACATTCAGCGACGAACTGTTGGTGCCCGATCCCACGAAGTCCGTGCGCGAAGGCGCGCTCAAACCCTGGCGCATTGGCGGAAAGAACCTGATCATCAAGCACAATGCTCTCCTGAAGCAGCTGGCGGAACAGCTGCCGTTCGATTCCGATGTGCCGTGGGAGAAACTGGATCCGTCCACGCGCCAGACCATCCTCCATGGCGCGGGCGACCGGCTGTTCAGTTTCAAGCTGCGCCGCATGCGGGAGCCGAAGGCGATGCCGTTCGAAGGCGTCGCGGCGGACCTGATGGAAAGTTTCCGGCACACCGACAGCGAGGGCTTCCGGGCGCGCCTGACGAGCTTCATGGTGAGCGGCACGTGTCCGTCCTGTCACGGCCTGCGGTTGAATCCGCGCAGTGCTGCGGTCCTGGTGGGCGGCAAGAACTACGGCGAGTTCAACGCCATGGACATCCGCTCGGCCCGGCAATTCGTACAGGGCCTGGCGCCGACCGGCGACGCGAGCGACGCCGTGGCCGAGGTGCGCGGGGGCGTCGGGCAACGACTGCGCTTCCTGAGCGAGACCGGCCTCGACTATCTCACGCTCGATCGCGACTACGGCACGCTCAGCGGCGGCGAGGCCCAGCGCGTGCGACTCGCGACGCAGTTGGGCATGGGCCTCGTGGGTGTGATCTACGTTCTCGACGAACCAAGCATTGGCCTGCACCCGTTCGATAATCGCCGGCTGCTCGACACGCTCGTCGGCCTGCGCGATCGGGGCAACACGGTCGTGGTCGTGGAGCACGACGAGGACACAATGCGCGTGGCGGATGAATTGATCGAGCTCGGCCCCGGCGCGGGCCGCGAGGGAGGGCGTCTTCTTTTTCAAGGGACGCCGGCGGAGTGCATGCGCCAGCCGGCGTCCGTCTCGCGCACGGGCGCCTATCTCTCCGGTTCGATGGGGGTGGAAAAGGACGCCAAGGATCTGTCGCCCGACGGTCGGTGGCTCGTCGTGCGCGGCGTGACCGAGCACAATTTGCAGAACGTCGATGCCCGGATTCCCGTGGGATTGTTGACCTGCGTGACCGGCGTGTCGGGCTCGGGGAAGAGTTCGCTGGTCAATGACGTGCTGGCGGCCGCCACGGCGCGAAAGTTGAATGGAGCGAAGTCCATTCCCGGACGCCATAAGGGCATCGTCGGTCTCGAGCACTTCGAAAAATCCGTGCAGGTCGATCAGGAGCCGATCGGCCGCAGTCCGCGCTCGAATCCGGCGACCTATGTCGGGCTGCTCGATTTGCTGCGCGATCTCTTCGCGCAGGTGCCGCTGGCGAAAGTGCGTGGATACAAGGCGAGTCGATTCAGTTTCAACGTGCGCGGGGGGCGCTGCGAGCGGTGCCAAGGTGACGGGCAGATCCGCCTCGACATGCAGTTCATGGCGGACGCGTATGCGCCGTGTCCGAGCTGCGGCGGGCGGCGATTCAACCGCGAGACGCTCGAGGTGCGCTATCACGGGCGGAGCATCGCCGATGTGCTCGATCTCACGGTGCGCGAGGCGATGGACCTTTTCCGCGCGATCCCGCGGGTCAGCGAGAAACTGGCGACGCTCGACGCGGTCGGCCTCGGATACCTGCAACTCGGCCAGTCCGCGACGACACTCTCCGGCGGCGAGGCGCAGCGGTTGAAGCTGTCGCTGGAACTCAGCAAGCGGGAGCAGGGGAAAACGCTCTATATTCTCGACGAGCCCACCACCGGACTCAACTGGACGGATATTCAGCGGTTGATGGAGCTGCTTTTCCGTCTGCGCGATGCCGGCAACACGATTCTCATCATCGAGCACAATCTCGACGTGATTTCCCTGGCCGACTGGCTGATCGACCTGGGGCCGGGCGGGGGTCCCGAAGGCGGCGAAATCGTCTATGCAGGTCCGCCGGCGGGGATTTCCGAGGCGCCGGGGTCATTTACCGGCCGGGCTTTGGCGGGCTGGCAAGCGGCGCGGCGGAAACCGGCCGCGATCTAGGGATTTTGCGGGTATTCACTGGGGCGAGAATTTGCATTGGGTAGGGCGGGACCGCTGGGCCCGCCTGGAAATCCGGACGGCGGGCCCAGTTTTCCCATCCTAGCCGTATACCCGCGATCAGTTGTAAAGACTCGAGGACAATTGCGGTGTCCAAGATTCTGCAACTTTGGTCCGGCTGCGGTGTGCTGGGAGGTGAACAAGGTCCAAACTCCCTCAACCCATGAATACTCTCATCCGTTACTCTCTCGGCGCCGTCGCGGCGCTTGCCCTCGCTGGAGTCGTCCGTGCGGCCGACGTTGAACCCGGTTTCGTCGACATCGGCAAACTGGCCCCGTCCTCGGGCGGGAAATTCGTCGAGGTGAACCTGTCGCCCTCGATGCTCAAGTTTGCCGCGCGGCTCGTGGCGATCGATGAGCCCGACACCGCCAGCCTGATCGGCAACCTGAAGCGCATTCGGGTCAATGTGGTCGGACTCGATGATTCCAATCGCGCCGGCGCGATCGAGAAGATCGAGAATGTGCGCAAGTCCCTGGAAGCCCAGGGCTGGTCGCAGATGGTCAGCGTGCGCGAGAACGAGGGCGGCGACAATGTCGACATCCACGTGAAGCAGCACGGTGACGATTCGATCGACGGCCTGGTGATCACGGTCATCGACCACAAGGGCGAGGCCGTGTTCGTGAACATCGTGGGCAACATCAATCCCGACCAGCTGGCCAAGGTGGCGCAGAAACTCGACATCGAGCCCTTGCGTAAAATCCATCTGAAGATGGAGCACGCGGCCAAGGACAAGGAAGCCTGAGCGAAAGGAGCGAGAACCGAGAAGCGGGGAGCAAGAATCCCTTTCTGCCCGTTTTGGCTCGTCTCGCTACCGCCGAATCTCTCACCACCGGTCACTCGTCACCCGTCACTTCTGAATCGCCATGAACTCTCCCACCAACACCGAACCCGTCCGTCCGCGCCGTCGCATCTGGCCTTGGGTGGTCATTATTCTGCTCAGCCCTTTCGCGGTGCTGGGAGTGGCGGCGGTCAGCGTGCTCACCCTCAATAGCGATGCCCGGGCATTGCGACGGGAAGTCATGGCGGCGAGCGGAGGCGACTGGCATACCAAGGTCCAGCTGAGTGTGGGTGGCATCCTTCTGGGCACGGCCCGGACCGTTTTGACCTTCGTGCACTGTCCGAACATCGCCGAGGCACGCCTCGGTGTGGGGGCCGTGAAATCGGCCAGTGTGGGCGTTTACGAACTGACCGGCGACGCCGCGTCGTTTGCCCCCGAAAAGGTGTTCAGTCGCGCCGATGAAGTCATGACCCGACGCGGCTGGACGCGCATGGTCGGCGTGTCGGAAGATCGCGACAACGTTCTGATCTACTGCTCTGATCACGGCTCTTCGTCCGACCGCCTCGATGTCTGTCTGGCCGTGGTCGAAAACCGCCAGCTCGTCGTGGTCTCGGCGACGGTCAATGCCGATCGCCTGGCCGAGATGGTGACGAAACTCGCGGCGAAGCACGGGCATCCGTTCAAGCTCGCCCAGGTCGCGAGCGAATTCTGAGCGGCCCTGCCGGGCGTTGAAAAATCGGCTGGGACCGTGCAGGGTCCCGGCATGATCCTGCCGACGATTGTCCACCTGGACGCGGATGCGTTCTTCGTGTCCGTCGAGCAGGCGTTGCATCCGGAATTGCGCGGCAAGAAGGTCGCGGTCGGTGGGCGCCAGCGCGGAATCATTTCGTCGGCCAGCTACGAGGCGCGGGCCTGCGGCGTGTACACGCCGATGCCGAGCCGGACGGCGCTGCGGGTCTGTCCGGACCTGATTCTGGTCGGGCACACCGCGGGCGCCTATTCCCAATATACGCGCCGGATGTTTGACCTGTGCGAGACGCTCACCCCGATTGTGCAGCGCAACTCGATCGACGAGGGCTATCTCGACCTGGCCGCCTGCGGCTTGAAGTCGGTGGCGGCCATCGAGGAAAAGGTGCGGGGACTGCAGCAGCGAATCACCCGGGAGCTCGGAATCACGGCCTCGTTCGGCATCGCGGCGAACAAACTCGTCGCGGCCATCGCGAGCAAAGCACGCAAACCCCGCGGCTTCACGATCGTCCTGCCCGGCACCGAGACGGAATTCCTCGCGCCCTTGTCGATTGGTGTCCTGCCCGGCATCGGGCGAAAGACAGAGGCGACGTTGGTGGAGTCAGGCCTGAAAAAGGTTTCCGACCTCTTTCGCTTTTCCGAACGCGAGCTGGAGTCCCGTTTCGGTCGCGGCTGGATGGATGTGATCGCAATGGCCCGCGGGGAGGACAATCGCCGGGTCGAACCGGATCGCGAGGATGCGAAATCCTATTCGACCCAGGAGACCTTCGGACAGGACATTGCGGGATTTGCGGCCATCGAGACGATCGCGAAGCGCATGGTGGATGAGCTCATGCCGGCGATTCGGGCGGACGGGAAGCGTGTGCGCACGATGACGATCAAGGTCCGCTATCCGGGCATGGAGGATTCGTCGAGCGGCCGCAGTCTGGCGGAAGCGAGCGATCTCGAGGCCGTGTTTTACCCGCTGATCGCGCCGCTTTTGCGGGCGGCCTGGACGCGCCGCCGGCCGCTCCGGCTGATCAGCGTGCGCTTCTCAGGCGTCGATGAACAACCGGCGCAATTGGAGATGTTCGGCCAGGAGGACGAGCGTCGCCGTCGTCTCGCGTCGGTGCTGGACAAAATCAACGCCGGCAAAGCGCCCGCCGTGCGGCGCGGGCATCAGCTGGAAGGTGAGCGATCGATGTAGGGCGGGGTCGCCTGCCCTGAGCTTGTCGAAGGGCCGAACCCCGCCAACAGGTACCCACGAAAGTCACGAAAGCCGCACGAAACCCAACCGCCCACAGAGCACACTGAATTGGCGGAATGAAATTTCACGGCACGGTGATTTCATCCGGCCTTCCTCCTGCAAGATTTTCCGTGTGTTCCGTGGGCACTTTCTGGCTCGATTTTGGGTCCTTTCGTTCGCGTTGTTCGAGCGGGCTCGAAAACCTGGCCCCGGAACCAGGGCTTACGCTCAAACGTCCCGAGGTTTCCGGCGGGTGGCGCGATCTCCGCTTGCGATTCAGAGACAGCTCATTACGAAGCGGAGGAATGCCCATCTACGAGTACTATTCCCCGGATACGAACCGGATCTACTCGTTTTACGCCAAGACGCTGGCGCAGGGAAAGCTTGTGCCGCGCTGCCCGGATAATCCGAAGGCCCGGATGGTGAAACTCGTTTCGTCGTTCGCGGTGGGCGGACAGGCGCAGGAGGAGACTTCAGCGCCCACGGATGCTCCCGGCGACGATCCGCGCCTGGAGGCGGCGGCCGAGGCGATGGAAAAGGAGTTTTCCCACGTCGACGAAAACGATCCGAAAGCGATGGCGCGCATGATGCGCCGCATGGCTCAGATCACGGGCGAAAAATTGGACGGCCCGATGGAAGAGGCGGTGCGCAAGCTCGAGGAGGGCGCGGATCCGGATTCCCTCGAGAGTGAAATGGGCGAAGCGTTCGGTGATGATTCTTCCGGACCGGGAATGGCGTCGGATGCGGGGCTCGCGGAAACAAAGTCACGGCGCCGGAAGTTTCGTTCCGCTCCCGTGCGCGATCCCAAGCTGTACGACTACGACTGAGTGCCTGCCGCGATGATTTGCATTTGGAATTCGCGAAAAGCTGTGAGATTTTGCCCCTTCCGATGAGTCAGACCGTGAGACATTCGGCGATCGAGCAACGCATCGAAGCCGCCAAAGTGGCCGTCATGGCCGAAACCGGGCTGATGCACCGCGAATTCGGCCGGGCGCGCAGCGAAATCAAGCACGACGGCACCAAGGTGACGCCGATCGATCTGGAGATTTCGCGCCGCATCGAGGCGGCCATCCTGCGCCAGTTTCCCGGCGATCAGTTTTTCAGCGAGGAAACGGCTCCGACCGACACGGCGGTGCCGGTGGTGTCGCGATTTTCCTGGGTGCTCGATCCGATCGACGGCACGAACAACTATATCAATGGGATCATCTACTGCGCGATCTCTCTCGGATTGCTCGAGCGCGGGCTGCCGGTTTACGGCGTCATCTATGACATGGCCCGGCAGATTCTGATTCATGGCGGTCCCGGTCACGGGGTGTGGGATGGCGAGAAACACGCCCATGCCCGGCTCGAGGCGCCGAACGGACACAGCCTGATCGGGTTTCATTCACCGGTGGAAAAATCCTACGCCGCCGAGGGCAAACGCGTGATCGAGAACTTCAAGATCCGGGGACTTGGCAGCAGCACGCTGCATCTGGCCTACGCGTCCATCGGACTGCTCGACGGCGTGGTCGAGCACAACAACAAGGTCTGGGACATTGCCGCCGCGGCAGCCTTGATCGAGGAGGCGGGAGGCGAGCTGAAATATCTGAATCACTCGCCGTTCCCTCTGCGGGAGTTTTCCGCCAAATCCGGTCGGGTCCAATACGTCGCCGGAAACCCGGCCATGTGCCGCCGGTTGATCGAGATTATCGGGCGGCAATAGAGGTGTAGGGCGGCATCGCCGAATGCCGCCAAGATCTCCGAATGGTGGAGCGGCTTGTTCTCCAGACGCACTAACGCGTCCAGGGCGAGGCATTCCACGTTCGCGACGTAAAGCCGCTCCCACAAGGATGCCGCCCTATATTTCCGCTTGGCGGCTCACGGCCTGTCGCTCACCGCGCACTCGCTCTACACCTGGTACGCCTGCAGCGGAGTCGGATCGAGCACCTTGGTGTTCGGCAGCTGCGCGGCGAACTGCTCGGCGAACCAGGCCCGTGCCGGCGGATCGCCGTGAGTGAGCACGATCGAGCGCGGCCTGGACCCGACACCGGAGGCGAGCAGCGCATCGCGGTCGGCGTGACCGGAGAATTCGAATCGCTCAATTTGGGCGCGGACCTTCGTCTTGAAATTGGCGGCCTCGAAAAGGAAATCCTCGCCCTGGCGCGCGGCCAGCAAACGGCCGCCGGGGGTATCCGGATCGCAATAGCCGACAAAGCAGAGGCAATGCTTCGCGTTGCCGGAGAGGCTCGCCGCCAGCGCGTAAGAGGCGGTGTTTTCGACGACCATGCCCGAACTCACGACATAGATACCCTGTTGCGCCGGTTCGCGGCCGGCGACCAGGTCGCGCGGCATTTTCTTCACCTTGAGTTCCTTCAGGATCGTCCGCGTGAAATGCACCAATCCGGTCTTTTTGGCGATGTCGTCAAAATAATCGCAGAGATCGAGTCCCAGCCCCGAGGCAAAAATCGGCGCGTCCACCAGGCGATTGAACTTTCGCGCGTCGTGCAGAATGGCCAGCATCTCCTGCATGCGGCCGAGGGCGAAGACCGGGAGCAGCACCGAGCCGCCGCGCCGGATCGCGGCGTTGATCGTCTCCACGAGGCGGATCATCTCGCTCGAGCGTGTGCCGGCGGGTTTTTCGCTGGCGCCATGGGTGGTCTCGGTGACCAGCGTGTCGAATGGACCGGGCGGAAACTTCGCCGGCCCGACCACCCGCTGCGTTTCGAACAGGACGTCGCCGGTGAAGAAAATCCGCCGGTGCTTGTGGGTAATTTCCAGTCCGGCGGCGCCGGGGATGTGCCCGGCACTGTGAAAGGTGAACTCGATTTCGTCGCGCCGCCCCGTGAACTTTTTCGCCTGACCGAGCGCATGCGGATGGAGGCGGGAGACCATCCGGTCGATCTCGTCGTGGGTGTAGAGCGGATACTCCGTGATGTTTTTCTCCTCGCGCTCGCGCACCATCACGTTGACCGAATTGTGCAGCATGCGCTCGATCAGCATCCGGCTGGGCGCGGTCATCACCACGGGGGTGTTCGGCTGCGCGCGCATCAGGATGGGCAGCGAGCCGATGTGATCCAAATGACAGTGCGTTATGACAATGAGATCGAGCGCGACGTCCTGCAGCGGCCGCAGATCGGGGGCCGCAAGCCGGCCGGCCTTCTTGGGGTGAAGTCCGCTGTCCACCACGAAGTGGAAGTCGCCGAGCTGGCAATAGAGTGAGTTGGCCCCGATGCCGCCATCGCGGTTCAGATCGATCAATTTCATTGCTTGGTCGCCAGCACCTCAGGCGGACGGAATCCGCATGTCAAACATCGGGATGCGGACAAAGATGCGCCGTCCCTGATCGTCGACTCCGTGGAAACTGCCGTGCGCGCGGGCGTCGCAATGAGTCACATGGTAGCTGTTGTAGGAAAAATGTTCGCCCGGCGCCAGGCACGGTGTCTCCCCGATGATCTTGTCGCCCTCGACGACGAGCTGCGTGGCGTCGGCGTGTCCAACCACCCATTTCCGTCCGAGCAGGGTGACGGTGCGCTCGGAACCGTTGCGGATGGTAAGATAGTAGATGAACGCGTGCGGTCGATCAGGCGGCAGGTCGCTGCCGCCGTGACGGTACACGAGCTTGTCAATCTCGACCACGAGGCCGGGGAGTTCCAGGGCAGCGGACATGGGATCAGGCAAACAACCCCTCCGCCTCAGGGCGACAAAAAGCGTCACGACAGGTTTCCGGCTTGCCTGCCGGCGAACCGGACGGCGAGAAAGTCGCATGACCAAGCTCGCGCTCCTTTCCGTCAGCGACAAACAGGGCCTCGTGGAGTTCGCCCGTTCCCTGGTAAACCATCACGGCTACACGCTGCTTTCCACGGGTGGAACGGCCAAACTGCTGGCGGGGGTGGGCCTGCCGGTGACCGAAGTGGGGACGCACACCGGGTTTCCCGAGATCATGGAGGGGAGGGTGAAGACGTTGCATCCGAAAATCCACGGCGGGCTGCTGGCGCGACGCGACAAGCCCGAACATCTGGAGCAGGCGAAGGCGAACCGAATCGAGCTCATCGATCTCGTCGTCGTGAATCTGTACCCGTTCGAACAGACCGTGGCGAAGCCTCACGTCGAGTTCGAGGAGGCGGTCGAAAACATCGACATCGGCGGGCCGTCGATGCTGCGCAGCGCGGCCAAGAATCACGAAAGCGTCACGGTGGTCTGCGACCCGGCGGATTACCCGGCGGTGCTCAGTGCCCTGGCGCAGCCGGCCGAACTGTCCGCCCTGCGCCGTAAACTGGCTTTGAAAGTGTTTCAGCGGACTTCGGCCTACGATGGCGCGATCGCCGCCTATCTGGAAAAGCAGGCGGTTGAGCCCGACCTGGACGCGCTGAGCGGGTTTCCGGAAAAATACACGCTGTCGTTGCGCAAGGCGCAGAATCTGCGCTACGGCGAGAATCCGCACCAGAAGGCTGCGCTCTACGGCGCCTTCCACGACCATTTTTCGCAGCTCCAGGGGAAGGAGCTCAGCTACAACAATATTCTCGATATCACCTCGGCGAGTTATCTCATCGCGGAATTCGCGCGTCCCACGGTCGCGATCCTGAAGCATACCAACCCGTGCGGTGTCGGCAGTGCGGAGAATCTTTTGGCGGCTTGGGAAAAGGCCTACGCGACGGATCGTCAGGCGCCCTTCGGCGGCATCATTATCGTCAATCAGACCCTGGACGAGGAGGTCGCGCAGCAGATCAAGGAGATCTTCACCGAGGTCATCATCGCGCCGCGTTTCAGCGAGGCCGCGCTCGCGATCCTGGCGAAGAAAAAGAATCTCCGGCTGATGGTGGCCAAGAGTGGCATCGCCACCGAAGGCGCGGCGGGAGACTTGCAGGAGGTTCGGTCGGTGGTGGGCGGCGTGCTCGTACAGGATCGCGACCGCACCCTGGGCAACGTGAAGGAATTCAAGGTCGTGACGAAGCGCGCGCCTTCGGAGGAGGAATGGGCCTCGCTGATGTTCGGGTGGAAAGTCGGCAAGCATGTGAAGTCGAATTCCATCGTTTACTGCCGCGGCGAGCAGACGCTCGGGGTGGGAGCGGGGCAGATGGCGCGCGTGGACAGCTCCCGCATCGCGGTCTGGAAAGCGGGAGAGGCGGGTCTGGACCTGCGCGGCTCAACCGTCGCGAGCGAGGCGCTGTTTCCGTTTGCGGACGGCTTGATCGCCGCGGCCGATGCCGGTGCCACCGCCGCCATTCAACCCGGCGGTGCGTTGCGCGACGCCGAAGTGATTGCCGCCGCGGACGAGCGCGGCATGGCGATGGTTTTCACCGGGATTCGGCACTTCAAACATTGAAGGGGATCGGTGTAGGGCTGCATCGCCCGCCGTCGCCAAGGCTTTGGCGGGGCGGGGCTGAATGCCGCCGCGAACACACCCGGGACTAGTCACGGATTTCACGAATCGGCGCGGATCGAACCTCGGATCCATTCCTGGAGAATCTGTGCCGAGCCGTGAAATTCGTGGCGAAATGGAGATCGAATATCGGCGGGGTTCGGCGACCCCGCCCTACACCTTTGGGTTTGGACGCCATGGAACGCGGGAAGATCACCCAGTCGTTACCGACTTGCCACCTGATCTATCAGCGGAATGACGAACCCATCTCAGGCCGTCGGCGTCGACGGAGGCGGAGTCGCTGCCGCAGCCGGAGCCGGTTTGCCGCGGAGGGAGGCCCACAATTTCCGTGCGTAGCCGGCGATGGCGAGTGCGGCGATGATAAGGAGCTTTTTGAACGCGAGGATGCCGGCGAGGAGAAGCTTGAACAACCCTGCCTTGGCGGCGATGCCACCGGCGACAAGAGCCGCAATGCCATAGGTCGCCACCTTGTCGTTGCCTTCACGATAATCGGCGTAGCGGTTGCCATCCGTAAAATCGGTCATGCCGAGCAGCGTCGGCGTCGCCGCCTCCACGGTCTTCAGGTCGGGCATCGCGGCCACCACGTTCAGGTTGAGCACGCCGCGCCGGCCGAGGACGCGGATGTTGTAGTTCAAGGTGTGGACCGACTCGTCGCTGAACTTCAGATCCTTCGCCCAATAGAGTTTGTGCGCCGCGGCATCGTAGCGCGGCTTGGCCGCCCAGCCAACGAGTGCGATGGACGGATAGCCGGCGTCGGTCCGCTTCTTGTTACTGTCCTGCACCGCTTCCTGCATCGTCTTGAGCAGCTCGTCATAGTTGATCTTGGCCGCGTCACCGTCCTTCACGTAGCCGTCCTCATCGTAGGTCAGGATCACGGCCCAGCTCTCGTCCCCAAGCGGGTCGAAGCCCGGCGGCACGATGGTGCCCAGCGTGCCGGCGCCAGCGGGATTGCGCCAGATCTTGGTCAGCAGCGTCTCGGTGCCTGCGGCGTCGAGATAGTGGTATCCATTGGGCAACGTCAGTTGGGCAAACTCGCCGGGAAGCTTGATCGTTCCGGCCTGATATTTCAGCTGGCTGGCGGCAACCGCGGCGGCTTTCAGGCGGACGGCATGCGGATCCTCCTTCGGCGGGGCGGGCGGGGCGTCGGCCGCGCGCAGCGCCGCCGGAAGAACGAACGCGATCAATGCCAGGGTGGCGAATTTGATGTCACGCATACGAAACGTTGGGGTAAAGCACGCTGGCCACGACGTGCAGAAGCGTGGGCAGGATGGGGCTGATCAGCTGCGAGGCCAGTAAAATTCCGATGTACCGGAGCGCCGGTGCGTGCAGGGCATTCTGATAGGTGGCCGCGGCGCCGGGCGGCAGGAAGAGCAGGGGCAGGCTGCTGCCGTCGAGTGGGGGCAGCGGGACCAAGTTGAAAACCGCCAGGAAAAGATTGAGCGAGACGCCCACGCTCAGGATGCGGGCCGCGAGGTCGGCTCCCGCGGACACGCCGCTGGCCAGGCGCCAGAATCCGATGGCGTGGGGCGATGAGAAGACCTGCCATTCGTAGCCCACGCGAATCACCAAGGCTGAGGCCAGCGCGAGCGCGAGGTTCGTCGCCGGACCGGCAAGCGCCATCAGCGCCGCCCGACGGGGAAACGCGCGCGCCCATTGCGGATTGTAGGGTGCGCTGGCCCAGCCGAACAGGCTCCCTCGGAGCATGAATGCCGCGAGGGGCACGACGACCATGCCGAAGGGCTCCCGCCGAATGTGGGGCCACGGATTGAGCGTTACCTGTCCGCCGCGGGCGGCGGTGTCGTCGCCCAATTTCAAAGCCGACCAGGCGTGCGCCGCCTCGTGACAGACGGTGGAGAAAAGGAATACCCCGTACGCGATCAACCCCCGCTCGACGTCCAAATCCATCGCGATTCCCTAGCGATGGCGGGGACATCCGGAAATCAAATTCGACGGTCGGGTGCGGGGCACTTTCCGGCTAGCGGTCCGGCCGAAGATGCGGCATTTTTCGGTCATGTTTGATCCGATCGAGAAACTGAAGGAATACGTACGTCACCCGAGCGTGTCCGCGGATTCGAAGTTCAAGGACGGCATGGCTGGCGCGCAGTCGTTCCTGTCCGGAATCTTCAAATCGATGGGCTTCACCGTCGATATTGTGCCTACGGAACTGCACCCAGTGGTCGTCGCCAAACGCAGGGGCCGCCCGGACCGGCCGCATGTGATCATCTACGGGCACTACGACGTCCAGCCGCCTGATCCGCTGGCCAAATGGGAGACGCCGCCCTTCGAACCGGTCATCCGGGGTGAACGCATTTACGGGCGCGGCACGGCGGACAACAAGGGGCCGCTCATGGTTCACATCACGGCGGTGGCGCGCCTGCTCGAAAAGAACCCCGATTTTCCGCTAAACATCACGTTCGTGGTCGAGGGAGAGGAGGAGATTGGCAGCAAGAATTTCAAGTCGTTCCTGAAATCGAACAAGCACCGGCTCGATGGTGATTTCATTTACCTTTCCGACAGCGGTATCCAGACGCCGGATCAGATGATCGTGACGGTCGGCCTCCGTGGCATGGTGGCATTTGAGGTCGAATTCACCGGGCCGCGGACGGATCTGCATTCCGGCATGCACGGCGGCGTCCTGCTGAATCCGCTGCAGGCGCTGGCGGAGCTCGCTGCGTCGCTGCACACGCCGGACGGCCGCGTGAACATTCCGGGTTTCTATCGCGACGTGGTCGAACCGGAGCCTTGGGAGCGCGCGCAGCTGAAGAAGGCCGGACTAAAAAAGGCCGACTACGCGAAGTTTCTCGGCATTTCGAAATTTCACACGCCGCCCGGCTACACGCCGTTCGAGGCGATTCGTTTCCTGCCGACACTCGAGTTCAATGGCTTCAGCGGCGGCTACCAGGGCGAGGGGACGAAGACCGTCATTCCGAGCAAGGCCAGCTGCAAGATCACCTGCCGTCTGGTACCGAATCAAACGCCGGAGAAAATCAAGAAGTTGGTGTTCGCGGCCATCCGCAAGCGGGTGCCGAAGGAAGTTTCGATCACGATCACGGATCAGCACGATGCGACGCCGTACGTGGTGATTCCGCCGGATCGTTCGAATACGCCAAAGAACCAGCCGCCGGCGATGGCGAAGTGCTTCCGGGCGCTCGATGCAGCGGGGAAGCAGATCTGGGGCAAACCGCCGCTCTATTTGCGCGAAGGCGGCAGCGTCGGACTGCTGGCCGACCTCAAGAGCGTG
Source organism: Candidatus Didemnitutus sp. (assembly GCA_035545955.1). Lineage (GTDB taxonomy): Bacteria > Verrucomicrobiota > Verrucomicrobiia > Opitutales > Opitutaceae > Didemnitutus. Next base: position 117,192 of record DASZXI010000087.1, read on the forward strand.
CTCGGACTCGATGCGGTGATGATGGGTTTGTTCCTGCCCGAGGACAACCTGCACGCGCCGAACGAAAGCTTTCATCTCGGCGTGATGAAAAAGGGCATCGACACCAGCGAACGCGTGCTCGCGGCGCTCGCGGAGTAGAAAGAGAGAAATCCTCAGACTGCCCACGAATCACACAAATGGGCACGAATTCGAACCGAGGAGAGCCTGCGGAACACGGCACCGGGGAGGGACCACGAATTGCAGGAAGAATCACGAATTGGGATTGGACGACTGTTGGCGAAAATAGCTTCGGACTTCTAACGATAGTGATTCCGCCAGGTCTGCGATTGGTGAGATTTCGTGTTATTCGTGGGCAGTCTTTCCCGGAAAATAAAAAAGGCCGCGGGGTCCGCGGCCTTCGATGAGAGAGTTATTGGCGGACTTACTTGTTCAGCACCACGAACTCGACGCGGCGGTCCTTCGCCCAGTCAGCGGCCGTGCCGCCCTGCTTGGCGTCCTGCGAACCCTTCGAGAGGATTTCCAGGCGTGAGGTTTCAATGCCGAGCTGTTCGAGATACTTGCGAACGGCTGTGGCGCGATGATCACCCAGGCCAAGATTGTACTCGGCCGTTCCGCGCCAGTCGCAGTGGCCTTCGAGGAGCATGCGTTTGGTCGGATTGTCTTTCAAATACTTCACGGCCGCATCGATCTTCGGGCGCTCCTTGGCCGCGACGGCGGAACGATCAAACTCGAAGTATACCGGCTCGACGACGTTGCGAACCTGATCGCCCAAGTCGCCATCACGAGGCGCCAGACTGGTGTTTCCGACATCCGTGGCCTGCGGCGTGACGGCCACCGAGTCGGGATTGATGCCGTTATTTCCCGTCGGCGCGGCGGTCTCGGGCCCGCGAACGGGCTTCTTGGCGCACGCCGTGAAAAGCAGCGCGCTGGAGGCGACGATGAGGCCGAGGAGTTGCGGGAATTTCTTCATGGGCAAAGTGGAAAAAGCGGAAGCCGCTTCACTAAGGGGGAAGGGCAGAGTCGGGCAAGAACTAAAACCTTGCCGTGACGCACGCTTACCACGTCGGCGTGCGGTGATCGATCAGCCCGATTTCGAGCGCGTACCGCGTCAGGCTGGCGACGTCGTGGAGATTCAGTTTCCGCATCAGGTTCGTGCGGTGATTGTCGACCGTCTTCACGCTGATGCCGAGCTTGCTGGCGATCTCGCGCGTGCTGTGACTTTCCGCGACCAGTTTCAGGATCTCGCGCTCGCGATCGGTGAGCAGGTCGGCGCCCGCCGTGGGATTGTTGTTCGCGACCACATTGCGCAGCAGCGCCGCGACTCCGGGTCCGAAATAGGTGCCGCCGTTGGCGACGCTCTCGAGCCCCTTCTTGAACTCGACCAGGCCGGCCGTCTTCTCGACGAAGCCGTGCGCTCCGGCCTCGAGCATCTCGCGGACGAGCGCGGGACTTTCGTAGCCGGAAAAAACCAGAATGCGGCTCGACTTGAGCTGCTTGCTCACGCGGCGCAGAATGTCGACACCGCTCAGACCGGGCAGACGCGCGTCGAGCACGACAACATCGGGCTTGATCTCGATGAGCAGCTCGCACGCTTTTTGTCCGTCGCCGCACTCGCCGACGATTTTGTAGGCGGGATCAAAGCGAAGGATTTCGGCCAACATCTCGCGGATGGCGGTCTGATCTTCGACAATGACAATACGCTTAACTGGACTGCTGGCTGCCAATGGTTTGAATTTGCTGACGGGGCGTTTTCCTGACACTAGGGTGAAATCGCATATACCCTAAGGTAAAGGATAAAGAATTTGTGAAAAATCCCTTCATCCTGTCCGGGAAATTCCTTGGTAGGGCGACTGGGATTCGAACCCAGAACCAACGACTTAAAAGGACGCTGCTCTACCATTGAGCTATCGCCCCAAAACCGAGGAAGGTGCAGTTATTTTTAGGCCCTCCGGCAAAGCAAGGATTAATTGGCAACTGGCTTGCACAGATAGCTGTCTTGTCCATTGACCCTTGGTTTTTCGGACACCATTCTGGTGCCTCGAGCGTCACACCGGCGACACAATCATGGGAACAATTTCAGAATTTCCCAATCCTAACCAGCCTGAGGACATGAGTGCCAAAGCTCAGGAGGTTGCATTGGATCGCTCGCTGGTCGACCGCTTTAAAGGCGGCGATGCGACGGCGTTTGATCAATTGGTAACGCGTTACTGGGACCGCATTTACGCAATGGTCAACCAGTTGCTCCGCAATTCGGAGGACGCCGAGGAGGTGACGCAGGATGCGTTCATTCGTGCGCACCGCGGTCTCGAGAACTTCCGGGGCGATTCGGCCTTCTCAACCTGGCTTTATCAGATCGCCACGAACCTGGCGCGCAATCGCTATTGGTATTGGTGGCGGCGCAAGCGGGACAAGTCGGTGTCGTTCGACGCGCCGATCGGCCCGGACAACGACAGCACGATCGCGGAACTCATCCCGGCGGAGCAGGAGACTCCGGAGGATGCAACGGTCACGCAGGAGTTCGTGAACCGCGTCGGTGTCTGCATGGAATTACTGAACGAAAAGCACCGTGAGATCCTGATTCTGCGCAATGTCCAGAATCTCTCGTATGAGGAAATCGCCGAGATCCTCGGCATCAGCATCGGCACTGTCAAAAGCCGTATCGCTCGCGCGCGCGAAAGCCTGCGCGAGAAGTTAGGAGGAGAATTCGAGTCATGAAAGACGCACGCTTCATTGAATTGGTGAACCTGTACATCGACCGCCAGATTTCGGCGGAAGATACGGCGGAGCTGGAGTCCGAGATTCAGACGAATGCGGCCCACCGCCGGATATATCAGCAATACTGTCACATGCACCGCGCCAGCAAGCTGGTGTACGAGAGCTTCCGCGCGAACGCCGAGGAACCGGCCGCCGGCGGCGCCCAGCACGGCAGCATCGCTTACTTTGCCCAGCGCCGCCAGCGCGTGCGCCGCAATTACTGGCTGGGATCGCTCGCGGGCCTGGCCGCGGCCGCCTGCGCCGCCGTGTATTTCGGGCGCGCCGATGTTTCGCCGTCCAATTCGGCTCCGGCCGCGGCGGTCGCCGTGAAGGCTGCCGTTCCCGCGGCCAAGCCGGTGGCGGTCGCAAACGTTGAAGTCGTTCCGGCCCGGACAAATTACCCGGCGCTGCTGAACGACAAGCATCGCACGGACTCCTTCGCCATCAACCAGAACGCCCAGGTGCAACCCGTGGCGCTGTTCGATGACGGGGTGTTTGCCACGCCGGCGAATCTCACGACCGATGCCCGTCGCCTCGCGCCAACCAAGGCGAAGACCGGCGACCAGCCGATGGCCGCGTTCCAGTTCCAGCGCTGAGGCGAAAAATATTTCAATGGGTATTGCAAGGCGGAGCGATGGCTCCGCCTTTTGTTTTGCGACGATTCTCGCCCGCGAATCGCACGAACGCACAAATCAAACCGGTTCGATACGGATCGAGGTGGAACCGGACCTCCGGGCCGGTTTTGATTCGAACGCGCAGTCTGAACCGAAGTTCAAGCGCACCCGGAGGTCGCGCTCCACCTTGCCGTCCTCGGAATCAAACTACCCCAACGCTCGCTTGATCAGCGCCTCGGTCGCCGCACCGGGGCCGAGGGCCGTCGAAGCCTGGCGCACGGCCTTGTCGGCGTCGGCCGTCTTGTAGCCGAGGGCCACCAGAGCGAGGACCGCGTCGCGCAGACGATTTTCGGACGGCGTTTCCGTGGCGCCCGAAACCGCCACCGGCGTTGCGGACGTGGCCAGACCGGCGCCCAGTTTGTCGCGGAGCTCGACCACGAGACGCTCGGCCGTCTTGCGGCCGATGCCCGGACACTGGGCGAGGAGAGCTACATCGCCCTGCGCGATCGCGCCGCGCAAGACGGGCAGGGACAGCTTGCTGAGCACCGTCAGCGCGGTCTTCGGGCCGACGCCGCTGACCTTCTCGACGAGCAGGCGGAAAAAGTCGCGCTCATCGTCGGTGGAGAATCCGTACATGGTCTGCGCGTCCTCGCGATAGACGACCAGCGTGTGCAGGACCGCGGGCTTGCCAGGCGCGGGAAGTTTTTCGGCCGTGGTCACCGGCACATGAACCTCGTACGCCAGGCCGCCGGTTTCGATGATCGCCGTCAGCGCGGTCGAGGAGAGGAGCGTTCCTGAGATGCGGGTGATCATGGGGCGGCGGAGAGGGTTGAAAGTTGAAGGGTGAAGGTTGAAAGACCGATCACCGGAGAGACGTTTGCAATCGTTGAGTCAGCTCGCGGTTGCCCGCAATCGCTCGATCTGCGTCGAGGAGTTCGGGTCTTTCAACGTTCATCTTTCAACATTCAACCGGTGTGAGTCGCCAGACTCACGCCCTCAGCCCCAGCACATCCTGCATGTCGTAGAGTCCCGGCTTTTGGCCCACGACCCACGTCGCCGCCCGCAACGCGCCCCGTGCGAAAACGGCCCGGTCGCTCGCCTTGTGCGTCAGTTCAATGCGCTCGCCGGTGCTCGCGAAGATCACGGTGTGGTCGCCGATGACGTCGCCGCCCCGCAGGGCGTGCACCCCGATTTCGCGGCGCGTGCGCTCGCCGGGCATGCCGGATCGGCCGTGGCGCAAGGCTTCCGGACCCAGGCCGCGCGCCTGTTGCACGAGTTCCAGGAGGCGCACCGCGGTGCCGCTCGGCGCATCCTTTTTCAGGCGGTGATGCATTTCGATCAACTCGACATCGTAGTCGTCGCCGAGCACGCGGGCGGCGCGCTCAGTGAGGGCAAAGAGCAGATTCACGCCGACCGAAAAATTGCCGGCCCACACGGCGGGCACGCGTGCGGCGATGGCCGCCAGGGATTTTTTCTCCGCGGCCGAATGTCCGGTGGTGCCAATGACGATCGGTTTTCCCGCGGCGACGACCGCTTGCAACAGCGCGGGTGTGGCGGCGGCGGCGCTGAAGTCGACGACGACATCGCCGAGCGCGAGCGCGGCGCGAAGATCGTCCTTCACATCGACGGAGGCGGCGACTGCAATGCCCGCTTCGGTCGCGGCGGCGGCAACCGCGCGACCCATGCGGCCAGCGGCGCCGTGAAGAATGACCCGCGGCGCGTTGCTCATCGGCCGTCGAAGGTGTCGAGGACGGAGAACAGCGTCTTGCGGTTGGCCTCGGTCAGCGGGCAAAGCGGCGACCGCACTTCCGGCGAACTGAGCAGGCCCGCGCGCGCCATGCCTTCCTTGATCGGACCGGGATTGGATTCGATGAAGATGGTCTTGAAGACCGGATACAGCTTCCGATGCAGCGTGAGCGCACGGTTGTATTCGCCCTCCAGCATCAGGGAAGTCAGGCGGGCGACCGCGCGGGGATAGAGATTGCTGGCGACGCTGATCACGCCCTTGGCCCCCAGCGCCATGAACGGCAGCGTGAGGGAATCGTCCCCGCACAGGACCGTCATCGAGTCACCCAGGGCCTGGGTCATCTGGTCGACGCGATCGACCGTGCCGCCGGCTTCCTTGATGTGGTTGACGTGCGGATACCGGGCGCGAAGCCGTTCGATCACCGGAACGCCGATCTCGACGCCGCAGCGTCCGGGAATTGAATAGAGGATGATCGGACGGTCGGTGGCTTCGGCGATGGCGCTAAAATGGTTAAACAGGCCCTCCTGGGTCGGCTTGTTGTAGTAGGGGGCCACGACGAGCATGGCGTCGGCGCCGGCCGTATGGGCTTCCCGGGTCAGGTACAGCGCCTCCTTGGTGCTGTTCGAGCCGGTGCCGGCGATCACAGGGACCCGGCGGCGAGCCTGCGCGATGACCGTCCGGATAACCTCCAGATGCTCCTCGTAGTCGAGGGTAGGCGACTCGCCGGTCGTGCCGACCGGGACCAGACCGTTAATTCCTTGTTTAATTTGCGTGTCGACGAGCTTGCGCAGTTCACCCAAGGCGACGGCGCCATTGGCGAAGGGCGTAACCAGGGCGGTGATGGCTCCGGTAAACGGACGCGGGGACTTCATGAAAGTGTTACCTTGAACGAGATGACGTAAGCCCTTAAGGAATGCACGGTTTTCAGGCCGGTTCACGCCCAAAATACCCGATGAGCATCACAATCCACACCGAGATCATGAACGACCTGTTGAAGTTGGCCGTCGACAGCGGCGCCAGCGACATCGTGGTCAAGTCCAACAAGCCGGGCTACCTGCGCCTGGCGGGGCGGCTTCGGTCGGTGGAGATGGACGTGATCGCGCACGAGCAGGCGGAAGCCTGGGTGAGCGAACATGTGCCGGAGGTTTTTCGCACCAACTGGGATCGCGACGGACAGGTCGACTTCGCCTACGCCGCCACGGACGTCGGCCGTTTCCGCGTGAACGCCTTTCACCAGCGCGGCACCGTCAGCATCGTTTTCCGCCACATCAAGAGCCGTCCGCCGACGTTCGAGGATCTCAAGCTCGAGCCCGAGGTGCTGATCAAGCTTTCGCAGGCCAAGGATGGCATCCTGCTCATCTGCGGCGCCACCGGCTCGGGCAAGAGCTCGACGATGGCCGCGATGATGAACTGGATTAACCAGAACCTCGACAAGCACATCGTGACGATCGAGGACCCGATCGAATACACGTTTTCGGACGACAAGTCGCTCTTCCAGCAACGCGAGATCGGCATCGACGTCCCCAGCTTCGAATTGGCGATCAAATCCGTGCTGCGCCAGAACCCCGACATCATTCTCATCGGTGAAATGCGCGATCGCGAGACGTTCGAGACCGCCATCTCGGCGGCCGAGACGGGTCATCTGGTCTTCTCGACCATGCACGCCGCAACCGTGGCCCAGTCGCTCACGCGCCTCTTCGAGTTTTTCCCGCCCGAACAGCTGGCCCAGGCCCGTCGCCAGATCGCCGGCTCGCTGCGCGGCTTCATCTGCCAGAAGCTGATTCCGGCGATGGAGGGTGGCGGACGATTTGCGGCACACGAAATTCTCGTGGCCGATACAACGGTGCGAAATCTCATTCTCGAGGGCCAGAACGACAAGATCCAGCAACTGCTCGACTCGTCGGCGGACGCGATGTCGAAGTCGTTCAACAAGGACCTCTATCGACTGATCAAGGACGGCAAGATCAGTAAGGCGGACGGACTTCGTTTCTCGCCCAATCCGGCCGCGCTGGAGATGAACCTCAAGGGCATCTTCTTCAAGTCGTGAGGCGGTGCTGGTTTCTCGCGGGCGTCTTCGCGGCCGCTTCGGCGCTCGCGGCCGACGACGCGAAGGCTCCGCTGACCGAAACCAGCACGCAGCTCCATCAGCTGCAAAAACAGCAGGCGGACGCCAAGGCGGGTGGGGAGGACAACTCGCTGCGCAGTGCGCTGCCGACGCTGGGGACAACCTTGCAGGGCAGGGAGGCCCTGCCCTCGACGGACCCGACCGGAACCGGCCGCGACGGAAAGCACAAGCAGCCCAAAAAGGATTTGGGCCGGACCTGGCTGCTCGACGCCTACGACAAGCTCGACCCCAAGGCGAATCACGACAAGGACGCGACACTTCCCGCGGTGGCGGGTTCGAGCATCGAGTCCGATGATCGCACGGCGGACGAGGCGAAGGATCCGTCCACGAAGATCGACATTTTTGCGTTGTACGAAAACGACCCGAAGAAGGATTCGGCCAAAACCCCGGACCCGAATCACACCGCGTTCGATCCGCTGGCTCCTTTTCTGCAGAGCTGGATGAGCAAGACGTCACCCCACGATGCGAGTCTACCCGGAACTTCCAAAGCGGATGTCGATTCTCTGTTCCCGATCGGTGCACCGGCCGTTTCGACGCCCGCGGGATCGACGGCGCCGGCGCTCGATGCTCTGGCGAGCGCGCCCGACGGGACGGCGACGCCCGCTGGCGGGCCGGACAATCCCTATCTGGCCGCGCTGACCCTGCCTCCGCCATCCGCGACCGGCGCTCCGCTGAGCTTACTGCCTTCCGGACTGCCTGATTTGGGTGCACCGCCTGTCCCCGCCAAGCCACTGATCGGTCTGCCCGCAGATTCGGCTCCCTCCGCCAAAACGGAACTGTCGAAGCCGCCTCCTTCCCAGGCTGACGAGGACCGTAAATATTTCCCCCAGCTCAAGCGTTTTTAGGGCTTGGTATTTGGCGGCGGGCGCGGTTTAACCGCTCCTTTCATCCATGTCTTTGGCTCTTCTTTTCGCCGGTCAAGGCGCTCAAAAAGTCGGAATGGGGCGCAGCCTCTATGACGGTTCTGCTTCGGCGCGAGCACTTTACGACCTGGCGGACAAGACGCTGGGGTGGTCGGTCTCGAAAATCAGTTTCGAAGGTCCGGAAGCCGAGTTGACGCAAACGAAAGTCTGTCAGCCGGCGTTGTTTGTGCACGGATTGGCGGTCCTGGCTGCTTTGCAGGAAAAGGGTCAGGCCAAGGACCCAAAATTTGCCTTGGGACTGAGCCTGGGCGAGGTGACAGCCCTGACCGCGGCGGGGGTATTCGATTTTGCGACAGGTCTGCGGGTCGTGGCCGAGCGGGGCCGGCTGATGCAGCAGGCCTGCGAGAAAACGGTGGGGTCGATGGCGGCGATCATCGGCGAGGAGCGTCCCAAGGTGGCCAGTCTCGCGGCCGAGTTCGGGGTGGAAGTCGCCAATTACAACGCCCCCGGACAGATCATCGTTTCGGGGCAAAGGGCGGGCATCGACGCACTCGTGGCCTCGGCAAAGGAGAAAGGTTTGAAGCGTGTGATGCCGCTCAACGTGGCCGGCGCCTATCACAGCCGATTGATGGAGCCAGCGCGCGCCGAATTTGCCGCGTTCCTGCAGGGCATCACGTTTCACGCGCCGCGCATTACGGTTTTCAGCAACACGACCGGCCGACCCGTCAATACTCCCGACGAGATTCGCGAAGCGCTCGTCCGCCAGGTGGTGTCGTCGGTGCTTTGGGAGGACTGCATGCGCAACTGCGCGGCGGCGGGTGCGACGGAATTCATCGAGTGCGGTCCGGGTGCGGTGCTGGCCGGTCTGGCGCGGCGGACGGAAAAGGCCTGGGCGGTGAAGTCGGTCGCGGAACCTGCGGATATTCCAGCCTGAGACGATCTGTGACCCCGAAGCGGACCTCACCTTGAACGACGCGCCCTACACCCGGAATTTTTGCATCATCGCCCATGTCGACCATGGGAAGACGACGCTGTCCGACCGTTTGCTTGAGTTTACGAGCACGATCACGAAACGCGTGCTGACCGACCAGCACCTCGACTCGATGGACCTCGAGAAGGAGCGCGGCATCACGATCAAGATGCATCCGGTGACGATGTCGTATCCGGCGAAGGACGGAAAGACCTACAAGCTGAACCTGATGGACACGCCCGGTCACGTGGACTTCAGCTACGAAGTGTCGCGTTCGCTGGCCGCGTGCGAGGGCGCGCTCCTGCTGATCGATGCGGCGCAGGGCGTCGAGGCGCAGACGGTCGCGAATGCGCACCTGGCCTTCGCGCAGGGTCTCAAGGTCATTCCGGTCATCAACAAGATCGACCTGCCGAGCGCGAACCTGGAACTCTGCACCCGCCAGCTCGAGGACATCCTCACGATTCCGGCGGAGGAGGCCATTCTCGCCAGCGGCAAGTCCGGCATCGGCATCGAGGAGATTCTCGAAGCAGTCGTGACGCGGGTCCCGCCGCCGCGCTGGACCGATTATCCGGCGACGCGCATGCTGGTGTTCGACTCGAAGTACGATTCGTATCGCGGCGTCATTTCGCACGTGCGGGTGTTTTCGGGCACGTTTCGCACCGGTGAAATCATGATGCTCATGAGCTCGGGCCAGAAATCCGAGATCAAGGAAGTGGGCATGTTTCACCCGGATATGGTCAAGAGCGACAAGCTGGGGCCGGGTGACGTCGGCTACATTGTCAGCAACATCAAGAGCGTCGACGAGATCAAGGTCGGCGACACCGTCACGCACGCCAGCAAGCCCGCCGCGGAAATGCTCCCGGGCTATAAGGAGGTGCATCCGATGGTGTACTGCGGACTTTATCCGCTCGAATCGAGCGACTACGAAAAGCTCAAGGTGGCGCTGGGCAAGCTGCGGCTGAATGACTCCGCGCTGGTGTATTCCAGCGAGACGTCGGTGGCGCTGGGTTTCGGTTTCCGCTGCGGGTTTCTCGGGCTGCTGCACATGGAAGTCATCCAGGAGCGCATCCGGCGCGAGTACGACGTCGAGATCATCTCCACGTATCCAAGCGTCGTCTACCGGGTGAAAAAGCACGGCGGCGAGGTGGTGGAGGTCGACAACCCGATCAACCTGCCGGATCCGGCCAGCATCGAGGAAATTTCGGAACCCACGATCAAGGCGGCGATCCATATCCCGAACGAATTTCTCGGCGATATCCTGAATTTGATCATGGAGAAGCGGGGCACCTGCGATCACACCGACACGCTCGATGGAGCGCGCGTCATGCTCACGTGCACGCTGCCGCTGAACGAAATTCTGGTCGATTTCAACGACCGCCTGAAAAGCATCACGCGCGGATACGGTTCGATGGACTACGAGTTGGGCGAGTATCGCGCCTCTGACCTGGTGAAGATGGAAATCCTCGTGAACAGCGATCCGGTGGATGCCTTTGCCAGCATCGTGCATCGCTCCAAAGCCGAAACCCAGGGGCGGGCGCTGTGCGAGAAACTGGCGGACATCATTCCGCCGCAGATGTTCAAGATCGCGGTCCAGGCCGCCATCGGCGGCAAGATCATCGCGCGCGACAACGTGCGCGAGATGCGGAAGGACGTCACCGCAAAGTGCTACGGCGGCGACATCAGCCGCAAACGGAAGTTGCTCGACAAGCAGAAGGAGGGCAAAAAGAAGATGAAACAGATCGGTCGCGTCTCGATCCCTCCGGACGCCTTCATCCAGGTCCTCAAAACCAACAACTAAACCGCCTCCAACTGTGTTCGCATTTTTGTTTTCCGAGGAAAAGAAGGTGCGGGCCCACGCGTCCAACTGGCTGGAGGTCGCCACACGCGTTTATCATTTTCGCCGGGACCTGCTGAGCGAGCTGCAGCTGAAGAAACTCAACGGGGCGCGCGACGACCTGAAACAGAAGCTGAAGGAAAAGGCGGCGATTGCTACGCTGAAGGCCTCGGTGGAAAAGCTCGAGGCGGTGCTGCGGGAAACCGGCGGTCGCCAGTATCCGGTCACGTCGCTCGTCGAGAACGTCGAATTCTTTCTGGTCGCGGCGATCGTGATTCTCGGCCTGCGCGCGTATTTCGTGCAGCCGTTCAAGATTCCGACCAACTCGATGTGGCCGACCTACAACGGCATGACCCAGGAGACGTTCAAGCCGGGCGAAGCGCCGGGAGCGGCCGCGCGGGTGGGGCGTCTGCTCGCGTACGGCGCCACGCGGCGGACGATTCTGGCTCCGGCCGATGGCGAGCTGCTGGTGCCTTTCTGGTCGAACGGGTTCGTGGCCTACAACGAACGTTCGGGGAAAACGATGCTGCTGTTTCCGACGGTGAACCGCGAATACGTCTTCCGGGTGGACAACCAGGATGCGACCTTGCAGGTGCCGCAGGATTTCAGCGGACTCGACGAGGTGCTCGAGGAAACCATGGGCGACGGCAAGGGTTCGTGGAAGGCGGGGTTGCAGGAACGATTCTTGAAACTGGGCCAGTCTTCTCCGGAGACGGTGCAAAACCTGGAGGACGGTGGGCGGCAGTTTCCTGGCAGCGCGATTTGGGTGCCGACCGGTCGCATCGTCCATAAGGGCGAGCCGATCGCGACCTTCGATATCCTGACCGGCGACCTGCTGTTCGTGGAGCGCGTCTCGTACAATTTTGTCCAGCCCGACGTCGGTCAGGCGTTCGTCTTCAAGACCGAGAACATCCACAGCGTCCACATGCTGAAGGGCAACGAGCAGATCCGATCGTACTACGTGAAACGACTGGTTGGCAAACCCGGGGACACGCTGGAAGTCCAACCGCCGGTGTTGATTCGCAACGGCAAGCCGATCGAAGGCGCCGCGGCATTCCAGAAGAACGCGCTGCGCGAGGGGAAATATCCCGGGTACACGTTCATGATGAGTGCGCGGCGGGACGGTGGCGAGACGCTGACCGGGCCCGGCGAGAAGGTTTCCATTCCGGACCACAAATACTACGCCATGGGCGACAATTCGCCGATCAGCGCCGACAGCCGTTTCTGGGGTTTCGTGCCGGACAAGGACGTCGTCGGCCGGCCGCTGTTCATCTATTATCCGCTAAGCAGCCGCTGGGGGCCGGCGCGGTAACGGGGAAGGCTGAAATCCGGTAGGGGCCGATGTCGCATCGGCTTTTCGGAATTTCAGCTGGCCGAGGCCAAATGCTCGAGTTGAGAACGGAAGGATTGCTCCCTATCGCAGGACGCACAATATATATTATGTCTACTCGCGATATGACGGAAGGAAAGCCACTTACGCCAGTATGTGCTCCTTAATCCCTGCGACTACCGCCTCCCCGGCGTCCTCGATCAGATAGTGACCGGCCTCGGTCACGTAGTCCGCGCGGGCCTCAGGCAGAATCGCGCGCCAGCGGTCGAAATAATGCCGGTTGAAGCAGAAGTCGCCGCCACCCCAGATTATTCGGACCGGCCGTTGCCGGAGCAACGGAAGCTGGGATTCGATTCGTGCCAGGGCCGCGTCGCTGGAAGTCCCCTTGCCGCTCGGAATATCCCGGACAAACCGGTGCACCGCAATCCGGTTGGCCCAGGAATCGTACGGAAACAGGAATCCCGCCTTTACCTGAGGCGGCAATGGCCTGCTGACCGCCATATGGGTCGCGGGACCGGCGAAGCCGTTCAGCCCTCGGACCAATAGCCCACCCAGCAAAGGGGCGCGACAAAGTCGGATCCGCGCCGGTACCTTCGTGTCCGCGAACGCCGCCGTATTCAGGATCACGACCCGCCCCAGCCGATCGCCCAGCGGCAGCAGCGTGCCCAAACCGATGGGACCGCCCCAGTCGTGCACGACCAGATGAATGCGTCGCAGACCCAGCGACTCCACCAGCCGTGACAGGTTTTCAATGTGGTTGGGCAGCGTGTAGTCGAAATTCTGCGGCTTGTCCGACAGCCCGCAGCCGAGATGGTCCGGGGCGATGCAGCGAATGCGATTGCGCAGCCCCAGAATCACCCGTCGGTAGAAAAACGACCAGGTGGGATTTCCGTGGACCATCAGGACCGCCTCGTCGCCCTGTCCTTCGTCGACGTAGCTCATCGCCCCCGACGGCGTCGCGAATCGACGCGGTTGAAAAGGATACAGCTCTCGCAGCCAAACCGGCAGCTCACGGCCTGCTTCAGAGGTGGAAATTCCAGTGCTCATCACTTCGGTCGTCGCGGTCACCGTCTCACCACTCCAGGGCAAGCATCAGGCTGTTGATGCCGCTGCCGATCCCCAGCAATGCCACTTTCTGGCCGGGCTTCACTTCACCCACCTCCGCCGCGCGCGCGAGCGTCACGGGCAACGCCGCCGATCCCGTGTTGCCCAGCGTCTCAAACGTTGAGAAATCCTTCGCCAGGTCGAGGCCGAGCGTTTCGTAGAGTTTGCGCCGATGAGTCGAACCCACCTGATGACAGATAAACCGGTCGATGCCGTCGCGGCTCCAGCCCGTCTCCAACTCGAACTTTTTCCAGGTCTCCGTGGCCGCCGCGACGCCCGCGATCAGCAGTTGCTCGGAGTCCGTCTGCATGTCGAGCCCCTCGCCGGCTGTGTCGCCCTGACAAAGTTCGCTGAACAGCGTGGCTGCGTGCCACGCCCCGCCGACCACGCGATGTTTTGGTGCTCCGTCTGGAATCAAATCCTCATGGCAGACCAGCGCCGCCACCGCGGCCGAGCCGATCGTCAAGTTGGCAAAATACGGTTTGATCGTCTGCCGATCCAGCGGCGCGTTCAGCAGATGACGAAGGGTGCGATCGACGAGCGGCCGGCCGTTTTCGCCCGATACCACCAGTCCGCAGCGCACCTGCCCGGCATCGATCATCGCGCCGATGGTTGCGATCGCGTTCAGAAATCCGAGGCAGGCGTTCGAGAGATCGAACAACTGTACGTTGGGCGGCAGTCCGACCAGATGATGCACGAAGGACGCCGTCGCGGGCTCGAGCATGTCGCGGCACACCGCCGAGTGAATCAGGACCTCAACCTGCTCCGCGCGCAGCCGCGACGACGCGAGGACGGCCTTCCCTGCTTTCGCGCTCGCCGCGGACGGACGCGTTCCCTCGGGCCACATGCGACGCTCCCGAATGCCGGTCATGAGCTCCAGGCGGCCGAAAGGCAGCTTCAGCCGCTCATAAACCGGGCGCAAACGCTCCTCGATGGCGGACGAGGTCCACGTTTCGTCCGGCAACGCGGCGGCGATCGATTCGATGCAGACGTGTTTGAATTTCACGGGTGGTCCGCGAGCCCCGGTTTGTTCGGCTGGATCGGTTGTAGGAGCGGCTTTATGCCGCGATGGATCGGCGCATCGCGGCGTAAAGCCGCTCCTACAGCACAAATGAAAACGTTCATCACGCTCGCGGCCCCGCCTCCGGTCGCATGGCGAGCCGGATGATCTCCTTGTCGAAATAATTGCTGCCCAGCCCGGCATCGGCAACGAGCGTCGTCCCGTTGAGTCCGCTGCTCCGTTCACTGAGCAGGAAGACTGCCACGTTCGCGACCTCCTGGGTGGCCAGGTTGCGCTTTCGGAAGGTCATTTTTTCCGCGTAGAGATAACTTTCCAGATATCCGGGAATCCCGGCCGACGCGCTGGTCTTCAGCGGACCGGAGCCGACCACGTTGAATCGCACCTCGGCCGACGCGCTGAACGACTTCGCGAGGAAGCGGGAAGTCGACTCGAGCGCCGCCTTGATCGGTCCCATGTAGCCGTAGTTGTCGGGCGTCACGAGCAGCGACGAAATTCCGATCGTCACCACCGACGCTTTGGGTGCCAGATGCGGCTTGAACGCACGCGCAAGCTCGACCAGCGAAAAGGCGGAGATGGCCGTCGCCTGGAGAAAGTCGGCGCGCTTCGTTTCATCGAACGGCTTGAATCCATCGCGGTAGTTCGCGAAGGCGATCGAATGGACGATACCGTGGAGCGGCGCGAATCCTCCGGCGACAACCGCCGCGGCGAGCTGATCGCAAGCGCCCTCCTGCTCGACGTCGCAGACAAAAACGGGTTTGCCGGCCAGCAGGGTCTCGAGGGATTTTTTCCGCTCCTCCGATCTCACGGCGTACACGACGCGGGCGCCCTCGCCTTCGAGCGTCGACGCGATGTGCCAGGCGACGCTCTTGCGATTTGCCACGCCCTGGACGAGGAAGGTTTTCCCGGCGACCTGCAGGAAATCGTGGGCGGGGGCGCTCATGCGGTCGGCGTCGTGACCTGTCCCTCGGGCTTTTTCCAGGCGACGGCGAAATCGACCGTAAGGACGCGCTTGTCGCCGTTTTTCATCGTACCTTTCAGAAAATGGAAATCCCCAACCGTCTCGGTGCGTCGGACCTCGATCTCGGTGGTGTCGCCCGGATAAACCGGCAGACGAAAGCGCACGTCCGACACCTTGCTGAGCAGCGGCACTCCACCCGGCCCACCCGTGCCGGCCTGCAACCGCGCCATGAGCAAGGCGCCTGTTTGGAAAACAGATTCGCAGAGCAGGACCCCGGGAGTGATCGGGGCGCCCGGATAGTGTCCGCGATAAAAATCCTCGCTGGCGTGCCACGTGCGGCGGGCGACGAGAACCTCGCCTTGGTGCGAGACGATGGAATCGACGAATAGAAATGGCGGCCGGTGCGGAATGAGTTGTTCGACTTCGTTCACGGGAAATTCAGGAGTTGGCTGCGACGGCCGGACGTGGACGGGCGGCGAGGAATTTGTCGACCTGGTTGGCAACAATCACGCCGTAATTGATCGTGCCGAGCCAGCCGGACATGATGATGCCCACGGATCCGGCATGATGAAGCCCGGCGACCTGGGTGGGCAGATCCATCGAGATTTTCAGACCTTCGAACTTGGTGCCGAACGAGGTGCCATGCCAGTGGCGGGTGTAGTATTCGATTGTCCGCGGCGTGGCCGCCTCGGTCCAGTCGATCTTTGCGCGGACGCCGGGAATGAATTTCTCCAGGCAAGTGATCGACTCCTCGATCATCCGCTGCTTTTCGGCGGCGTACTGTTCCGGCGTCAGGGCGTTCCAGTCCTCGTAGCGCGCGTTGAGCGACACCACCACGGTGTAACGATCCGAACCCGGCCGCGTGTCGGGATAATACATCGAAAAAGTCCGGCTCGTGGTGTGCAGATCGGTCAGCGCGCGGCTGGAGAACCGGGGTTCGTCGGAGGTGAAGACCAGGTCGCCGATGTGCGGCAGACTCTCTCCCTTGCGGATGCCCAGATAAACTTGGCACGAGCTGCTGTTGACGCGAACCGCGCGTGTGGCGGCGGCGAATTCGGATGAAACGTTTTCCTCTCCGGCGAGCTTGAGCACCGTGTTCTTGATGTTGGCGTTGGAGAGCACGGCATCGCAACGAATCGTGCGCCCATTTGCCACCACCCCGCGCACCGCCCGGCGGCTGTCGCTTTCCTCGACGATCACCCGCTCCACGACGACGTGCTTGCGGACCTCGACGCCGTTTTTCTTGAGCTCGGCGGTCATCTTGCGAATCAGCACGTCCGAGCCGCCCCGGAACGTGTAGACGCCCTTGCTCATGAAGTTGGAGAAAACGATGCCGAAGGTGATCGCCGGGTCGTCGAGCGTCGATCCGTTGGCATACGCGATCGGCTCCATCAACAGGCGTTTGACATCGTCACGTCCCGGGAAATACCGCTCGAACATCGCGCCGGTCGTCTCCGGGTTGTTGTCGTAGAAATTCATCGCCCGGAGGTCGGCGAAAAACGCCTCCACCGTGGCGGCGGGTACGCCGAACTTTTCCTGCAGGATGCGCGTGAAATCGTCGCGATCGAACGTCGTGTCGATCTGGAACTGCGGATTGATGAACCGCACGCCCTTCAGCTGCACGATCGAGTCGGCGATGTCCTGGCTCCAGTATTTCCGCACAGACTTGATCATTCCGATCGGGAAGCCGTGAAGGGAGATGTCGAAAATGTGTCCGCCCTTCCGGGTGAACCACGTCGCCAGCCCGCCCAACTGGTAGTGATGCTCGAGCAGCAGCACCTTGTGGCCGCATTTCGCCAGCACGTTCGCGCCGGTCATGCCGCCCAAGCCGCTGCCAACGACGACCACATCGTAGTGGTCGTCGATGCCTTTAAGCCAGTCGTAGCCCATGAATGCCCGAAGCTGTGGGCTTCGGGCGCCGCGCGCAACTCAGAGTTTCAATGCGCGCAGGTAGGCCACGCTCAACGGGATGTTGGCCAGCGCATCGGGGGTCTCGTCCTCGATGAAATAGTGCTTCACGCCGACGTTCTGTGCGGTGGACAGCACGGCCTTCCAATCGATTTCGCCCGAGCCGACGGCGACATTGTCGGTGGCCGGTGACGTGGCGCCATGAGTGACATCGCGCGGGGCGCCCTTGCGCAGATCCTTGACATGCATCAGCACCCAGCGATCGGGATATTTCTTGAGCATCGCGACCGGGTCCTGTTCGGCGTGGTAAACCCAGAAAACGTCCATCTCGAGCTTCACGTTCTTCGCCGTGGTCTCGCCGATGAGGATATCGAAAGCGGTTTTCCCGTTTTCGATGTTGGGCACGAATTCGTAGCCGTGCGGATGGTAGGCGAAGTGGACGCCGACCGCGTTGAAGGCGGCTCCCCATTTTTCAAAACTTGCGGCCGCCTGGTGCGCCTCGGCGGCGGAAAGCGAATCGCCCTTGTGCGGAATCCACGGCACGACGACGTATTTCACCTTCAGCGTCTGTGCATTCTTGAGCGCGAGCGGCAAATCCTGCGTCAGTTGTTCGTAGCCAAAATGCGCGCCGATCGGAACCAGTCCGCGCGCCTGGGCCAGCTTGAGATACTGGTCGGCGGGAATGCTGCTGATGCCCGCGGTTTCGATCTCGGTCAGGCCAAAAGCCTTGATCTGGTCGAGCGCGGCCACCTGGTCCTTTTTCGCGATGTCGCGCAGGCTCCAGAGTTGCAGGCCGATGTGGTCGTGAAAATCCACGGCGGAGAACGCGGTGGCGCAGGCGAAAACGCCGAGGACGGCGAGCGAGGGGTAACGCAGCAGTTTCATGATGGGGTTTCGATGATGAATGCCGCCTCAGCTCTTTTGCAAGATGTGATAGTTGGCCATCGAGATGCCGCTGAGCATCGCGCCGACGATGCCGAGGAATCCCTGGTCGGTGCCGCACAGGTAGAGATTCTGCAGGGCGGTGTGGCCATCGCGCACTTTTTCTGGAGCTCCGTAGATCGCCCCGCCGAAATGACCCGTGAACTTCTCGACCGTGCGCGGCGTGAACATGTCGGTCGCGAGCAGGCCGCTTTTCAACTGCTCGTCGGACACCGCCGGCAGGAAACGTCGCGCACTCGCCTGCACGCGTGCGAACCATTCGATTTTCGCGGCGCGGTATTCGTCTTCCGGCAACGCCGTCCAGCGATCGTAGTTGGCCAGACAGGTCGTGCGAAAAACGCCTTCCGGAAGATGCTCCGCGCCGAAGTCGAAATTGTTGGGCAGGCAGATCACCCCGCTGCGCGGATCGACGGCTTCGTCAGGTCGGTGATAGGCGAACCGGTCCGAGTCGTTGAAGAAAACGATCGTGTCGTCGCCCCAACCCCAGCTCGCGGGTTCGCGGGAAAACACGGAAATCGTTTCCACGAATGACAGCCGCCCGACGCCGCCCGACGTGGCTTGTTCGGACTCTCCGCACATGCGACGCGTTTCCGCTGAACCGGCGGACGATAGTACATGCGTCGCGGTCACGACTTCTCCGGTGTCGAGTTCGAGCGTCGTCACCTTCTGCCCGTCGTGCCCGATTCGGCGCACGCCGCACTTCATCCGGCGCTCGCCCCCGGCGGCGCGAAACTTTTCGAGGAGAACGCGGATGATGACGCGTACACCTTCAAGCGGTCGGGAAAATCCCTCGAGGAAGAGCGCCTTGTACATGATGACGAACTGGGCGAAATCCATGTCGTCCTCCTGCGCGCTGCCATAGTACATCAGCGGACAGAAAAGCATATCAACCAACAGAGGGTCGGAGAGGTATTGGCCGACCACCATCCGCGCCGATTCCGGTGTCACGTCCAGCGCCGTGTCGTTGAATTCCCGGATTGCGCTCACGAGGCGTCGCCAGGCATCGATCTGACCGGGAAAACGCGTGGCTACCTCCGACTCGAACACCGCGTAGTCATTGGTGAATTGCAGCGTGCAGCCCGGAAACGAAACACGGGAGCGTTTCTGGGGGCAGAGCGCAAACTCGTCGCGATCGATGCGCAGTTGCCGCAGGATCTTGCCCAGCGGCGTGCCCTTGATGCCGGCCGGGACGAAGTTGGTCAGCGCATGCAGGCCGACGTCGAACTTGCGCCCGTCGAAGCTATAAAAGCTGTTGAGTCCGCCCGGCGCATTGTGGCGTTCGAAGATGCACACTCGCTTGCCGAAATGCGCCAGGCGGATGCCCGCGGCCAATCCGGACATGCCGGCGCCGATGATCGCCACGTCATAGTGGGAATCTTTCATGGCCAAGCCGCCGGTTTGGCGGCGGATCGACTTGCCGACTCAGGCCTTGGCCTGGAATTTCGGCGTCAGGTAGTCGGCGCAGCTGTCGAGGGACGCCAGTTGCGTGTAATCCGCCTCGGGGACTTCGATCCCGTGGCGTTTGCGCAATTCCATGACGATATCGAGAAAATCCATCGAATCGAGCTGCAGCTGGTCGCGCAGACGCACCGCCGGCTTCACATCGCTAAGGTCCTCGTCGGGCGCGATGTCGGAAATGATGTCGATAACCAGCTTCTTGCACTCGTCTTTCGTCATGGATTGTCGGGTGTTTATTCGGCGAAACGCTTGATGATGAGCGTGGAATTAATTCCGAGCATACCAAAGGAATTATTGAGGATAGCGTCAACCCGTTTAATGGACCGGGGTTGGTTGAGTACCAGCCCGGGGATATCACATTGGGGGTCAAGTTCATCCACGTTTATCGTCGGGTGAGCCAGATGGTCCTCGAAGCTCGGCAAATTTCCCGCCAATTCGAGGGCTCCGGCCGCCCCCATGGCATGCCCGATGAAGCTCTTGGTGTTATTGATGGCGGCGGGCTCCCGGCGTTCGCGGAACACCGACGCCAGTGCCTGGCATTCCTGGATGTCGCCCTGCGGCGTTGACGTGGCGTGAGTGTTGACGATGTCGATATCGTCCACGGTCATCCGCGCACTGGCCAGCGCCCGGCGAACGCATTCCGCCTGCCGTTCCGGGTTCGGGAGAACGTAGTCGGTGGCGTCGGAATTGACGCAATACCCGGCCAGCTCTCCGTAGATCTTGGCCCCCCTCGCCTTCGCATCGGCCAGCCGCTCCAGCGTGTAGACACAGCCGCCTTCGGAAATGACGATGCCATTGCGCGCCTTGTCGAACGGTCGGCTCGCCTTCGTGGGATCGGCATGCGACGCGAGCGCGTTCTGGCTCTTGAAGCCGGCAAAGATGCCGAACGTCTGCGGGCTTTCGCTGACGCCGCCGCCGAAGGCAAAATCGACCTCGCCCAAGCGCAGCAGTTGCGCGGCATGGATCAGTCCCATGTTTCCGGCGGCGCAGGCGGCCCCGATCGTGTAGGCCGGGCCGGTGGTTTGCAGGTTCAGGGACACCTCGCCGGCCGGACTGTTGGCGACCGTCCGCGGGTTGTGGTGATGCGTCCAAAACTTGGTGTCGTAATTGAACTTCGAGATGTTGTAGACCTCGTTTTCGGTTTCGACATTGCCGTGCTCGGTGATGCCGAGAAACACGCCAATCCGGCTCCGGTCGAAATTTTCAACGGAAAAGCCCGAGTCCGCCAGCGCCTCCCGGGCGCAATAGATGCTGATGCTGCCCGCGCGCGTGCCGATGCGAACGTCCTTCTTGCGCTGGTGTTTCAGCGGATCGTACGTGCAAAGCCCCGCCGGCCAGCGCCCCATGTAGCGGACATCCGTCATGGTGATGCCCGAGACGCCGTTCAGGAGATTGCGGCGAAATTCGGCGAGATTGTTCCCGTTCGGCGCTGTCAGGCCGATGCCGGTGATCACGATGCGGGCGAGTTCCATGCTTGGGATGCGGAAGAAAACAAATTTGCCTAGCTATCGGTGTCGGAAAATCAATAACTGTCTCCCATGAATGTGCTCGTTGCCGGCGGGGCCGGCTACATCGGCAGTCACTGTGTCCGCCAACTCATCGCGGCCGGGCACGTGCCCGTCGTGGTCGACAACCTGGTCTACGGCCATCGCGCCGCGCTGGCCCCCGGCGTCCGGCTGCACGAGGTGAACCTCGGCGACGGCGCCGCGATCGAGCGCATTCTGGCGTCGGAGAAGATCGACGTGGTCATGCATTTTGCGGCTTTCTGCTACGTGGGCGAATCGGTCACCGACCCGCTCAAGTACTACCGCAACAATGTCGCCGCGACCCTTTCCCTGCTCGAGGCGATGAGTCGCGCCGGCGTGCGCAAGATGGTGTTTTCGTCAAGCTGCGCCACCTACGGCGTTCCGGACCGGATGCCGATGGACGAGAATCTTCCCCAGGCGCCGATCAATCCGTACGGCCAGACCAAGCTCGACGTCGAAAACATGCTCAAGGCGGTGTCCCACGCGCATGGACTCAGTTTTGCGGCCTTGCGTTATTTCAACGCCTCAGGAGCGGCCGAAGACGGGTCGATTGGCGAAGATCACAACCCCGAATCGCACCTGATCCCGCTCGCCATCGGCGCGGCCCAGGGCGTGCGTCCGCCCCTGAATGTTTTCGGTTCCGACTACCCCACTCCGGACGGCAGCTGTCAGCGCGATTACGTGCACGTGGACGACCTGAGCCGCGCGCACATTGCGGTTTTCGATCGCCTCGCGAAACCGGGCGCTCAGCATTACTACAATCTCGGCACCGGCAAACCCACATCGGTTTTCGAGGTTGTGGCGGCGGTGGAAAAAATTTCGGGACTCAAAGTCCCGGTGAAGGTCGGACCGCGGCGGGCGGGCGATCCGCCGGCCCTTTACGCCGATCCGGCGAAGGCCAAACGCGAACTCGGTTGGACGCCAAAGTTCGCGACGATCGAGTCCATCGTCGAAACGGCGTGGCGCTGGCATCGCGACCATCCGAAGGGATATTCGAAGTAAGGTGTAGGGCGGGATCGCCGAATCCCGCCGGCAGGGATCGATGTTCCCTCATCGATCCGTTGAGCAATTTGATCGGCCCGCCTCTCGACTTTGCTCGAGGTCCTGAACTTGTCGAACGGAGAGGTGCGGCTCACCTATCGATCAACGGCGGCATTCGGCGATGCCGCCCTACAATGACTTCTTCGCGCGCTTTTTCGTCGCGACTTTTCCATCGCCCGGCAACCGGCTTTCCATCGCGGTCGTCAGGGCTGTCAGCTCCTCGCCGGGATGCTGGGCGCGCAGGGCCTTCGCGAGCTTGTCGTACAACGACTCAATTGGCTCGCCCGATTCCGTGCCCGGCGCGCGCACTTCCTCCGGCAGATCCTTGGGAAGAATTGTGTCACCGGTCGCCGCGACCGCGCTGCGGTAAACCACGTTCTCCAACTCGCGCACATTGCCCGGCCAGCGATAGCGGGAGAACAGCTCAAGCGCCTCGGGCGACACCTTGCGCGCCTTCACTTTCTTCGCCTTGGCCAGATTCTGGACGAAGAAATCGATGATCTGCGGAATGTCCTCCACGCGCTCGCGCAGCGGCGGCAGTTTCACGCGCACGACGTTGAGCCGATAGTAGAGATCTTCGCGAAACTGCTTTTCGCGCACCAGCGCCTCGAGATCCTTGTTGGTGGCGGCGATTACGCGGACGTTGATCTTGATCGTTTCAACGCCGCCGACGCGCTGGATTTCTCCCCCCTGCAACACGCGAAGAATCTTCGTCTGCGTCGTGGGCGTCATGTCGCCGATCTCGTCGAGAAAGATCGTGCCGCCATCGCACAGCTCGAACTTGCCCAGACGCTGGGCCGTCGCGCCGGTGAACGAGCCGCGCTCGTGTCCGAACAGTTCGCTCTCGATGAGATTCTCCGGAATCGCCGCGCAGTTGACGGCCACGAAGGGTTTCGCGGCGCGATGACTGTGACGATGGAGACTGCGCGCGACGAGTTCCTTGCCCGTGCCGCTCTCTCCCGTGATCATGACCGAGGCGTCGCTGGCGGCGAATTGTCCGATGATCTTAAACACCTGCTGCATGGCCGGCGAAACGCCGACGATGCCTTCCTTGTGCTCCTCGGTATTGACGACCGGCTGATAGCCCGCTGCCGAGCGGCTGTCCGCCTGCGTCCGAAGTGCGCTGTCCACCAAGGCGAGCAGCTTCGTCGGGTCGAACGGCTTCACCACATAGTCGTAGGCACCGAATTTCATGGCCTCGATCGCGGTCTGGGCGGTGCCGAAGGCGGTCATGAAAATCACGAGCTGTTTCGGGTTGGCCGCGCGGATATGCTGCAGGGTTTCGAGGCCGGTCATCCCGCCCATCCGGTTGTCCAGCAGAACGACGTCCGGGGCCTGCTTCTTGACCGCCGCGACTCCCTCGTCGCCACTCGCAGCCTCTTGCACCCGATAGTGTTGCGAAGTCAGGACCCGGTTCAGCGAGTAGCGCACCTCGTTGTCATCATCGATGACCAGAATCGTGGGTGAGGCGGTGTCGGCGGACATGTCGGGTTTAAGTTAGCGCTTGGGCCAAAGCTGGTTCTACTTAGTGCCCATGTTGGGCTGGTCAATTAACTTGTTTCGGGTCTTTGGCATACAGCTTTCGGTGCACGCGAGCTTTGCGCTGCTGCTGGTCTACGAGGCGTTTGCCGGATGGATGGAAGGTGGACGGGCCGGATTGGGTTACCAGGTTTTGCTGGTCCTGCTTTTTTTCGTCTGCGTGGTGCTGCACGAACTGGGCCACAGCCTCACCGCGCGGCGTTACGGCGTGCAGGTGCCCCGCATCCTCCTCATGCCAATCGGAGGCATGGCGGAATTCGACCGGATCCCGCGCGAGCCGCGCGCCGAGTTGTTGATCACGTTCGCCGGACCCGCCGTGAATTTTGTCATCTTCGGCCTCATGCTGCCGTTTTACTGGTCGACCGTTTTTGGCGACAAGGCGTTTGAAGAGTTTTCCCTGCTCGGCGTCGGAACCCTTTTGACCGGCGCAAATCTGGTGATGGGGATTTTCAACCTGCTGCCCGTTTATCCGATGGATGGGGGGCGGGTCTTGCGCGCGATCCTGGCAAAAAAATTTCCTTATATCGACGCGACCCGATATGCGGTAACGGTCACGCGCTTTCTCGCGCCAATTCTTGCCGCCGGGGCCCTGATGCTCTTCGTTCGGTCGCCCTCTCCCGGCCCGGCAATCCTGAGCGTTCTGTTCGTTTTCATCTTTCTGGCCGGGAATGCCGAGTACCGATTGCTCGTGCGGCGCGAACGTGAGGCTGCCTATTGGGCGGAACTCGCTCGACGGATGAACGAGGCGGCAGCCGAGCCTCCCCTGCTGCAGCAGCACGGTCCGAATTGAAATGGTAGGGCGGGACCGCTGGGCCCGCCGCCCTCCGGATGCGTTATCTGTGATAATTTAATTCGACGCCATTTCGCGGCGCGCCCGGCGGTCGCGCCCAACCCAAGTCACCGATCGAGCGACCGAGGTACTTCGGTCCATTCAGCCTCAATACGCACTCGGCGGCGGACGGAAAATCTGCAGCAGGGTCCGTCCGGCGATCTGGATGTCGAGCCACAGCGACCAGTGTCCGAGATAGTAGAGATCGAGGCGCACCCGTTCGTGCAACTGCTCCGGCGTCGTGATTTCGCCGCGAAATCCGCGACTCTGGGCCAGGCCGGTGATGCCAGGGCGGATGAGATGACGCGTCCGGTAGGCGCGCGCCTGGCGTTCGAATTCCTCGTCGAGCAGCGGCATGACCGGCCGAGGTCCCACGATGCTCATTTCGCCGACCAGCACGTTCCAGAATTGCGGAAATTCGTCGAGGCTGTGGCGCCGGAGAAAGTGTCCGAACGGATAAACGCGCGCGTCGTCCCGACCGGCCTGCTTTCGCTCCGCGGTTTCGTCGGGCGGCGCGAGGTGCATCGTGCGAAACTTGACCATTGGAAACGGTTCGCGGCGCTCGCCCGATCGCGGGCGAATGTGAAACAAGGGACCCGTCGACTGCATTCGCTGCATCAGCCAGACCACGAGGCACAGCGGCGGAAGAATGATCAGCACGATTGGCAGTGCGATCGCGAGGTCGAACAGGCGCTTGACCGCCCGATTGAGCGGTTCCTCCAGCGGTTCGTCGTGCAGGGTGAAGAAATGGTGACTGTCCTCCTCGATCGACGCCACCGGATGGCCGAGGCGTTCCTCGATGTCGTGGTGAAGCAGCAACCGGCAGCCGCGCGCCTGGCAGGCCTCGACGATGGCGCGCGCCTGCGCAAGGTCGCCCGGAAGTTCCATCAGGACCACCTGTCCGATGTTTTTCTCCGCCAGCAGCGCGGCGAACGTCTCGACTGATTCGTTCGCCCCCAAGGTGACATAGCCCGAGTGATTCAACCCGAGGTGAAGGCGCTGGTGCAGCCATTCGTCCGCCTCCTTCTCGGCGCCGGCCCGGCCCACAAAGAGCGCCGGCACGGAGTCACCCCGTCCAAAGAATCGCCGCGCCAGCCATCGCGGCAGCGTCAGGTGCAGGACGATCAGTCCCAGCCACGCCAGCGCCAGATAGGAGCCCAGAAAAAGCCGGCTGATGCTGCGATCCTGCGTCGCAAACATCAGACCGAAGGAAACCAGCGCGACGATCAGGATTTGGCGCGTGGCCAGACCGGCGGCGTCGGCACCTGAAAGTCGGGTCAGGCGCGAGCCGACGGTGGTCAGCTGACCCCAGCCCAACATGAGCCCGACCACGACGCACAGGAAATACGGCAGCGGATTGGCCTCCCGGGTCAGGCGGATCACATGCGAAAACCACGTGATGATGGTTTCGGCGTAGAGCCAGTAAAACCCGGCGATGAGCAGGAGCACCAGGGCGCCATGCAGATTGGTGAGTCCGCGGTTTCGGTTGAGAAGCATCGCCAGTTGCGCGCGCGAAGTACCAGATGCCCGCGGCGCCCGCAAGCATCAGCGATACCTGGTCAACGATTTAGCCGAACGAGACTTTTCACAGAAAAAACGGGTTGAACGGAGAGAAACCTGAAGAAGCCGACGGACCCCATTGATCAGAAATTTTGCGCCTTTTGCGCTTTTTTGCGGCTACTCCTGGAGCTTATCGCCTAAAGCTTACGGCTTACGGCCCGCCTCTCCTGCCCGCCGCCTACCGCTTGCCGCGCCCCGCTCTTTTCCCCGCCAGCAACTTCTGCATCGCGGCGAGCGGGCGTGTCGTGACGACGTGTGCGGGTGTCAGCCAGCCTTTGCGCGCCACGCCGACACCGAGCTCAAAGTAGGCGAGTTGTCCGATCGAGTGCGCGTCGGGATTGATCGACGTCAGTACGCCTTTCTCCGCCGCCCGACGCCAGTGACGCCAGTCCATGTCGAGACGGAGCGGATTGGCGTTCAGTTCGATAATGACTCCGTTCGCCACGGCGGCGTCGACGACCTTGTCCACATCGACGTCGTAACCTTCGCGTTCAAGCAGAAGACGGCCCGTGAGGTGTCCGAGCATCGTCACGTGTGGAGTCTCAATCGCGCGAATGATGCGCCGGGTCATGTCCTCGCGCGATTGCTGGAACGAAGAGTGCACCGAGACAACGACGTAGTCGAGTTGGGCGAGCATTTCGTCGGAGAAGTCGAGTCGCCCGTCGGGCAGGATGTCGCACTCGCTGCCGGCAAACACCCAGGTCTTGAATTTCTTCGAATCATTCAGCGCTCGGATCTCCGCGATCTGCGCCGTGAGCCGCCCCTCGTCGAGTCCGCGGGCCTGAAAGCTCGATTTCGAGTGATCCGCGATCCCGAGGTATTCGAGTCCCAGCTTCTGGGCGGCCGCAGTCATCTCCTCGAGCGTGTTGTGTCCGTCCGAAGATGTCGTGTGATTGTGAAACACACCGCGAATGTCGGCCGCCGTCACCAGCACCGGCAGCGAGCCCTTCTCCGCGGCCTCGATCTCACCCTGGCCCTCGCGCAGCTCGGGCGGAATGAACGCGAGACCCAGGCGGGAAAACAGCGCTTCCTCGGAGTCGATGTCGGTTTTGCGCCCCCGATCTTCCGCCTTTTGCTTGGCTGTCCCCTCGCCCTCCGCGGGTACCAATCCCCACTCGCTCAGCGAAAGCCCGCGCGCGAGAGCGCGCTGCCGCATCTGCACATTGTGGTCCTTGGAGCCGGTGAAATGATGCAGCGCAAAGACGAACTGCTCTGGCGGGACGAGGCGGAGATCGGCCTGGATGCCCGAAATCAGGCGCACGCTGGCCTTGGTTTCACCGTGAGCCGTGACTTCGCGCACGCCCTCACGGGCCACGAACCAGTCCGCCACGGGTTTCGGGTCGTTGGTTGCCACCAAAAAATCGAGATCGCCCACGGTTTCCATATGCCGCCGCAGACTGCCGGCATGTTCCGCCCGGAGCACTTCCTTGA
Organism: Candidatus Didemnitutus sp.; assembly: GCA_035545955.1. Classification (GTDB taxonomy): domain Bacteria; phylum Verrucomicrobiota; class Verrucomicrobiia; order Opitutales; family Opitutaceae; genus Didemnitutus. Next base: position 144,746 of record DASZXI010000087.1, read on the forward strand.
GACCGCGCAATCCGGCGAGGATCGGCTCCGCCACCGTCCAGGCCGAGAACCAGATGTGGCGGTGACTATATCGCTCGCGGTTGCGAATGCCTTCGAGAATCTTCTCCTGCGTCTTGGCACCGAACCCCTCGAGCGCGGCCACCCGGCCGTCCGCACATGCGGCCTGAAGCTTTTCGATCGAGTCCACGCCCAGGCGTTCGAAAAGCGCCCGAACTTTTTTCGGGCCGACGCCGGGAATGCCGAGCATTTCCGCCAGGCCGGGAGGCACCGACGCCTTGAGCTTCTCGTAGAATTCGAGTCGACCGGTTTTGACCAGTTCGGTGATTTTTTGGGCGAGCGCCTCGCCGATACCCTTGACGTCCTCGAGCGAACCGTCGGCGGCGCGTTGCCGCAACTCATCCTCGGGCAGCGACTCCAGCACCCGGGCACCGGTCTGATAGGCCCGGACCTTGAAGGGATTCTCGCCCTTCAGTTCCAGGAGCATGCCGATGTCGGTCAGGACCGCCGCGATTTCCGTTTTCGTCACAACCGAAAGCAAACCTCCGAACGCCGGCGGCGCAAAACAAACCGGTGGGGCGAGCCCGGGCGGTTGAAGGTTGAGTGGTGAGGGTTGAGAGACTGAAGCGGCGCGGATCGGCCGGGCAATAGGTACCGACTGAATAGTGGGGAAAATAGTCTGACCTGCCGACCGGTCGGAGATCAGAAACGGTCCCTTGCTCAAGGGTCCGGTGTCCTGACGTCCAGCACTTCCCTCACCCGTCGCTCCAGTTCCGCACGCCGGATTTTGCCGCTGGCGTCCAACGGCCAGGGCGAAACCGGCACGTACTTCTTCGGATGCTTGAAGCGGGCCAGGCTTTGGTCGAGGTGCCGCTGCACGGAGGCCAGGTCCGGCGGTCGCCCTGCTTCGAACGCGGCCACGACCTGGCTTCCCCATTCCCGGTGCGGCAGTCCGATCACCGCCACCTCTTCGAATTCGTTGCTCGCCCGCAACGCCGCTTCGACTTCGGCAGGAAACACCTTTTCGCCGCCGGTGATGATCGCTCCATCGCTGCGCCCCAACACGCGAAGTCGTCCCGATTCGTCGAGCGAACCCACGTCGCCGGTCGCGAAGGTCCGGCTGGTGGAAAAATCCGGATAGTAGCCGCGAAACACGGACTCGCCCGTTACGGTGATCGTCCCGTCGCCGGACAACGAAACACGGGCGTGTGGCAGAGATTTTCCGGAGGTGCGGTCCCCCGTTTGAAACTCCTCGGGGCGGACGGCGGTGACCATCGCCGCGGTTTCAGTCATTCCATAGCCAGTCGAGATCGGAAGCGACGCCCGCGCAGCCTTGTCGAGCAGCGATGCCCACGCCGGGGCACCCCCGAGGAAAATAATCCGAAAACGTCGCAGCCACTCGGTACTGTCGGTTCGGCTGAGCAGGCGCTCGAGCTGGGTCGGAACCAGCGATAGCACCCAGCCGTCCGCACGGTCCGGCGGACTGACCAGTTCGCCCGTGGAAAGCGTTTTCCAATCGAGTGCGACATGCTCGCCGCCGGTCAGGGCGCATCGCATCCAGGCCATCAGTCCGCTGACATGGTGCAGCGGAAGGACTCCACAGGCGTTCACCCTCGCGAGTCCGAAATGCCGGACGAAACCATGCACCGCGGCATCGATCGTGTTCTGGTCGTGGCGGGCGAAACGCACACCGCCGGATGAGCCACCGGTGGGGATCATCAGCCATCCCTGCCCGCTCGGGGCTTTGTCCGCCATGGCGGTGATCGCCTCGGCCGCTTGGCGCTCCGCAATACTCCAGGCGGGGTTGCCGAGAAACACGGAGCCCGGTCCCGCAACCGCGTGACTGAAACGCGATTTAAAGCATTCCTGGTCCGATTCGAAGAGAAGCGGCGCGCCTCCGGTGGTCGCTTTTCGCGCCGTCGGCAGCGACCGGGCCAGAGCTTCGGCTAAGGAAGCGCGTTCCACAAGGCCTCCTCGTCGATGGAATTGCCCCAAGCGCCGTCGATAATCGGTGGAATGACCGGTCCATCCCATTGCCCATCGGCGAAGATTGCGCCGAGACCGAATCCGAGGGCGCGTTTTGTGATGTTTTCCCGGCAGGCAAAGCGAAGGACGGCGGCCCTCCCGATCGCGCTTTCAATGGCGCTGGAGATCACCACGTCGGCGCGTGACGACGCGATCCATGACTCAATCTCGTCCAAGGGTCCGGCGATGGCGGGCTTGATGACAAAGATGCCTTTCCAGCCATCGGCCTGCCAGCGTCGGGCGGCATCGAGCGACGCCACCGATTCGTCGAGCGCGAGCGGGACCGGAAAGTCCGATGCGAGTCCGAGCAAGCCGTCGTGGTCCTCCGGCGCCAGCGGCTGTTCCACAAACTCCACCGGGCGGTCGGCGCATCGGGTCAGCCAGCGCGAGGCCGTGCGCCGATCCCACGCGCCGTTGGCGTCGAGGCGAAGGCGAGTGTAGGCGGGCAGCATCGCGATCAAATCATCGAGCACCACCCGCTCATCGGCAGCATCGCCCACTCCCACCTTCCATTTGAACGCCAGGTAGCCGTTCTCAAGCCGGTCCGGGAGAAGTGCGAGCGCATCGCGCCCCGCCGGGAGCAGTGCCGAGACGGGTCGACGCTCGGTCCCGGCCGCACCCGGCGACAGCGCGCAGTGCAGGGCGAAACGCACGCAGGACAGTCGCGGATCAATATTCGCCATGCTCTCACCGGTGATCGCGCCCCGGCTTGACCGCAGCCAGTCACCCGCCTCGGAAATTGTCTCCGTTCCGAACCACGGCATCGGGGCAATGTCGCCCCAACGATAAGTTCCCTCCGGCGATTCCAGGCGAATGAGGAATCCCTCGCGTTCCCGCCACAGTCCGTGGGCCGTGCGCAGCGGCTGCCGCATCGGCAGGCGATAGGGTTTGAACTCGAGGCGATGCTCCACGTCCCGAAGAAAGCAGCGCGGGCGGCCAAAGAAAAGCGGCGAACGACGGCGCGAAATAAAAGTTGAGGTTTCGCGCGGTCGGAGTATTTCGCTCACGGCAACATGACCAAGACTGTTGCTGCGGATGGTGACTTTTATTTGCCGGCGGGGCGCTTCTTCGCCGCCAGCCAGCCGATCGCTCTGACTTACGACGACGTCTCGCTTGCGACGGCCTATAGCGAGATCCTGCCCAAGGATGCGGATCTCGGCGTCGACCTGTCGGACTCGCTGCGGCTGCAGATCCCGATCGTGTCGTCCGACATGGACACGGTGACCGAGTCGGGCATGGCGATTGCCATGGCGCTCAACGGCGGACTGGGCCTGATCCATTGCAATCTCGCGCCGAACGACCAGGTCAAGGAAGTCGCACGCGTGAAACGTCACATTCACGGACTGATCCAGGATCCGATCACGGTGGCGCCCGACTCGTCCGTCGGCGACGTCCTGGCGCTGATCGAGCAGCGCCGGTTCGATTTTCGCACGTTTCCGGTCGCCGATGCCGAAGGTCGCCTCGTCGGACTTCTTTCGGGCAATCTGGTCAAGGAACGCTACAAGGCCCGTCGCGTCGGGGACGTCATGACCCCGCGCAAACAGCTCGTGACCGTGACGCAGAAGCGCATGGCAGCGGACCCGATCAAGGAAGCCGACCGGTTTTTCAATGAGAACGTTGGCCTGCACAAGATCCTCGTGGTCGATGAGCAGGATCGCTTGCGAGGTCTGGTCACGATTTCCGATGTCGAGCGCATCACTTCCGAGGCCAAGTCGCACCGGAAGCCATCTCGCGATGGTCAATTTCGTCTCGTGGCCGGCGCTGCCATCGCCCCGGTGCGTCGGCCCACCGGCGAGCTCCATCGCGACCGCATCATCGCGCAGGTCGGCGCCCTGGTGGACGAGGCCGTCGACGCCGTGGCCGTTTCCACCGCGCACGGACACACCGCCGGCGTGGGTGACATGGTGCGGATCATTCGCAAGGAATTCAAGGACCTCACGATCATCGCGGGCAACGTCACCTCGGGCGCGGGCGTCGAATATCTCGCCAATTGCGGGGCCGATGCGATCAAGATTGGGCAGGGACCGGGTTCGATCTGCACGACGCGGCTGGTGGCGGGAGTTGGCATTCCGCAGCTCACCGCCCTCTACGTGGCGGGAAAAGCGGCCGCCAAGAAAGGCGTAAAACTGCTGGCGGACGGCGGCATCACGAAATCGGGCGACATCGTTAAGGCCCTCACTTTGGCCGATGCGGTAATCTTGGGCGGCCTGCTCGCCGGCTGTCGCGAGGCGCCCGGCGAGGTGCTCGAAATTTCCGGGAAGTTGTACAAACAGTATCGCGGCATGGGCAGTGCAGCGGCGATGAAGGCCGGTTCGGCGGCGCGGTACGGCCACGACAAGTCCGACACCAATCGCAAGGTGGCAGCGGAGGGCATCGAGGCCTTGAAGGAGGTTTCGGGCTCGGTCGACGATGTGCTCGGCACGCTGATCGGCGGCGTGCAATCGGGCATGGGCTATCTCGGCGCGCGCACCCTTTCCGAGGTCAAGTCGCGCGCCCGGTACGTTCGCGTGACGCCCGCCGGCCAGAAAGAGGCGGCGCCGCACGACGTGATCGAGGTTGCGACCCGGAAGGGCTGACCCAAGAACCGGCGCTGAAATCGTGACGAGCACGGGCAACTCTCGCGATTCTTGGGGCCTGCCTATTGTGACCGTGACTATGGCGGTCGTGGCGGTCATGCTGCATTTTGCCCAGGCAAATGCGCCGTTTCTTTATGAGCGGCGCCTGATCCTGAACGGCGAAATCTGGCGGATGTGGACCGGGCATCTGGCCCATTTTGGACTGAGCCATCTCGGCTGGAATCTGTGCGTATTTGTGCCCGCCGGCTGCTGGTTTGAAAATCTGCGCCCGTGCGCCGCACGCTGGCTTTATGCGCTGGGCCTGCCTTTCATCTCGGCCATTTTGCTGGTGGCGGACCCGACGCTGGAAACGTACGCGGGCCTTTCGGGAATCGCGACCGCGGTGCTGGTTGCGCTGGCGGTGCTCCAGCTGGGCCGGCCTGAGGCGCGCCCACTCTGGTTCTGGTGGGCCGTGCTGGCGCTGGTGGCGGGCAAGGTCGGACTCGAACTGTTCTCGGGCCGCCCGCTGCTCGTGTCGGGTTTTGACCATGTGCGTGATGTTCCCCTGGCCCACGTGGGCGGAGCCGTGGCGGGAGTGGCAACCGGTTTGCTGGCTGGATGGGGTTGCGGGAAACGTCATGCGGCGTGATTTGCCTTGCCGAGGCATGGGGCGTTGCGTTTTTGCTTCCGGGCAACCGGGGACATCGCTTCGGCTGCAACCCAACGCATGTCGCTCCTTCCCTTTAGCAGCCGTCTGATCGCCGACGTGGGCATTTCCTTCGGCGACGAAGGCAAAGGTCGGCTCATCCCCGAGGTGATCGAGGAACTCCGGTCGACGCCTGCCGCCGTCAGTGTGGTCTTCAAGGTCAACGGCGGCTCGAACTCGGGCCACACGGCCGGCGGACTGAAATTGAATCTCCTGCCCGCCGGCGTGGTGGAAGCGGCCGTTCCGCATCTTTGTCTCGGGGCGGGCGTCGTGGCGGACCCGCGCAAGATCCTGTGGGAATCGATTCCCCTCGAGCAAAAGGGCTACCGCATTTTTTCGCGCCTGCTCATCGACGAGCGCACAATGGTCTCGGACCTTTCGCATCGCCTGCTCGACCTCGCGTGGGAGGACTATCGCGTCAACGTGCTGCACGAGGAGCCCCGGGGATCGACCGGACGTGGCATCACACCGGCCTACCAGGACGAAACGGGTCAGTGGCAGGTGACCTTCGCCGACTTCCTCGGCGGTCCGAATTTCTTCGCCCGCAAGCTGGCGCAACGGGCCGACCGCGCCCTGCGCATCATCCAGCACGTTTGCCGGACCAGCGCGACGACCTGGGATTCGTTTTTTGAGAAACTGACGCTGGCCGAAACGCGGGCGCACGCTGAACTGATCGAGGCCGGAATCTTCCCGCGCGAGGAGTTTGATTTCACGCGCTTTCGCGGGAGCGAACCGTTCACGCTCGATCTCGAGCGATTGACGGCGGTCTACTGGGAGGCCGGTCAGCGCGTCCGGGCCTGCATCGGTGACGTGCGCGAACTGGCCCTGCGGGAATTGTCCGCGGGCCGTTCGATCATCGGAGAATTCGGCCAGGCCTTCTGGCTGGACAAGCGTCACGGCTTCTCGCCGAACGTCACGGCTTCGCATACCTTCACGCCCGAATTCTTTTCGAGCGCGGGCCTGCCGGTGCAACCCGTGCACACCTTTGCGGTGGCGAAGGCCTACGACACGAAGGTGGGCACCCACACGTTCATCACGCAGATGGAGGAATCCCTGCCGCTGTGCCAGCGCCTGAAGCAGCTCGAGTTTGGCACCACCACCGGACGGCAGCGGATGGTGGGCTGGTACGATGCGGTCGAAAAAGGCGACGCCCTGCGTTATGGCGGGTTCCAGGACCTGATGATCAACAAGATTGATGCGCTGACCGGCGGCGATGAGTTGCGCATCTGTGTGGCGTACGAGGATCCCGAGGGTCGCCGCCACGCGCACGTGCCGCGCAACGAGGCGCTGCGCAGGACACTTCGACCCGTCTACACGCGGCATGCGGGCTGGACCGGCGACATTTCGCAGGTGCGCCTCTTTGCCGACCTGCCGCGTCCGGCGCAGCAGTATGCGGCCGCGATGGTGCGCAGTCTGGTGCGGGTCGCGTACGGCGAGCAACTGCCGGTCGAACTGCCCAACCTGCGCTACCTCGGCGTCGGACCGGCGCCGTCGCAGATCATTCGCGACGTGCCGTCAACCCGCGAGCTCCTGAGCCTGAGCCAGGAACGTTGAGGGAGCGGAGAACGGGCGCGGTGCGCCCGCGATAACTGAGGCTAAAAGTGCGCCTGACTCAGGCGCGCTTCCGGACTAAACCGAGCTCGCGCTTGATGTTCTGCACGCTGGGCAGGGAAATGCCCAGCTGCGCAGCGATGGCCGCGCCCGTTTTCTTCGCCGCGACCAAAGCCTTCACCTTTTGCTTGATCTCGGGAGTGATCTTGGCCCGCCGCCGGCGGCCGACTTTGCCGCCGCCACCCTTTTCGGCGCGGCGCAGTTCCTTGATGAATGCAGCCATCGAACCGAAGCCGAATTTACTCGGCAGCCCGGTCAGTTCGTGGCGCATATGTTCGATCTCCTTGCGCAGAGCATCAACCTTCTGCTCGTAAGCGTGCAAGGCCTTCAGTTTTGATGTGACCATCTATATACTCTACGTGTCCCGTCCCGGAATAACAAGTCTCCAGAGCACTTATATTTAAAAATCCTGAAGGCGCGCCTCTTTGTCACCCCGCTTCGGCTCGAGGCGTTCCAGAACTTCTCCGAGGAGATATATCGAGCCCGTGACCACCACAATATCGCCCGGAGCGCCGGCGGTGCAGTGCGCGGGATCGGGAAACAAGTGGTCAATACTCGATCGATGCAGACGAGCGCCGGCGGCGGGTGCGGCCTTCTCCAACTGCTCGTAAGTGCATGCCCTATCGGTACGGGGCGGCACGAGGTAAACATCGCGGGCCCGGCGGCAAACCACGTCCAGCAGCGCTTTGGCCCGATATTCGCCGAGGACACCTGTAATGATAATGGGGATGCGGCCGCTTTCCGTCGCGAGACGGGAAAGGTTGTCGGCTAAAACCGAAGCGCCTTCCGAATTGTGGGAGGCGTCGAGAATGACGGTTCGGTCGCCCACTTGCAGGCGTTGCCACCGTCCCGGCCACGAGGTTTGTTTCAGCGCACCGGCAATGCCTTCCTCGGTCAAACGAAAGCGGTCGCGCAACAGGCGCGCGGCGACGACGGCCGTCCCCGCGTTCCAGCGCTGGTAGTCGCCTTCGAGATTTGTTTCGGGATAGGCCGCAATCGACTCGCCAAAAATCTCCCGGACCGAGTGAACGGCGGCCCGTCGCTCCGCGGCGATCTGGCGGAGGATGTCCTCCGCCTCGAGGGGCACGCGACCGAGGACGACGGGAATTCCCTCCTTGATGATGCCGGCCTTCTCGGCGGCGATTTTTGTCAGCGAATCGCCGAGAAATTCCATGTGATCGAATCCGATCGACGTGATGATGGCGATTTCCGGCCGGACAATGTTCGTCGCGTCGAGGCGCCCGCCCATGCCCGTTTCAACGATGGCGACGTCGACTTTTTCGCGCGCGAACTGCAGGAACGCCATCGCGGTCATGAACTCGAAGAAGGTGGGATGTTCGTCGGGTCCAAACTCGCCCAGCCGCCGGGCCACCGGCGCCAGTTCGGCGGTCAGGGCCACGATTTCATCCTCGCGCAGCAGCCTCCGGTTCACCTGCACGCGCTCGCCGAGTTTCACCAGATGCGGTGACGTGTACAATCCGGTGCGGTGACCCGCGTGGCGAAAGATCGATTCGAGCATCGCGGCCACCGAACCTTTCCCATTGGTGCCGGCGAGATGGATGATCGGGTATCGTCGTTCGGGATGCCCAAGCGCCTCGGCGAAGCGCCCCATGCGCTCGATTCCGAACCGCACGCCGCTGCTTTTGAGGCTGACGAGGTGGTCCGCCACCGACGCGTAGTCGGCCAGCGAGGGAATCGGGGCCGCCATGCGTGACGGGGTTTCCTGGGCGAATCGATGCCGTTGAAGGCTGAGCGCCTAGGCGGAGGCGACGGCCTTGGGTTTCTTCCCGGAGTACAACGCCCCGAGGAGAGCGGCCAGGCGGTCCCGCATTTCGAGTCGCGTGACGATCTGGTCGATCAGGCCATGCTTCAGCAGAAACTCCGCGGTCTGGAACCCCGGCGGCAGGGTCTGCTTCGTCGTTTCCTTGATGACCCGGGCGCCGGCGAAACCGATCATCGCACCCGGTTCGGCCAGGATGACGTCGCCCAAGGTGGCGAAGCTCGCGGTCACGCCACCGGTGGTCGGATGCGTCAGCACGGAAATGTAGGGCAGTTTGGCCCCGGCCAGCCGGCCGAGCGCGGCGCTGGTCTTCGCCATTTGCATGAGGCTGAAAATTCCCTCCTGCATGCGCGCGCCGCCCGACGAACTGAACACGATGCAAGGAATCCTTTTCTCGAGCGCGCGTTCGATGGCGCGGGTGATCTTTTCCCCAACCGCCGCACCCATGGCGCCGCCGCAGAAACGGAAATCCATTACCGCGAGCGAGACCGGCACGCCGTGAATCTTGCCGACCCCGCAAATCACCGCTTCCGGCAGGCCGCTCTCCTTTTCGTAGCGTTTGATGCGGTCGGGATACTTGGCGGAATCGACGAATTGCAGCGGGTCAGCCGACTTCACGGCGGCGTCGTGCTCCTCGAAGGAATTTTCATCGACGAGTGCGGCGATCCGCGCCCGGGAGCCGATGGGGAAATGATACCCGCTTTTCGGCACCACCATCAGGTTCTGCTCCAGGTCCTTGTTGAACACGATCTCGTCCGAGACCGGGCACTTGGTCCAGAGACCTTCGGGGATGTTCTTCCGCTTGCGCGGCGCCGACATCGGCGGTTTCGTAAAATGAGCCATGGTGACAGCTTAACCGTGACCGAACGTGAGGACGTCGACCCTCAAAGCGCCCGCCCGCCGGAGAACGGCAGCGCAGGCATTGAGTGTGGAGCCCGTGGTGAAGACATCGTCGACGATGAGATAGCGATCCTCGGAACTAATGACCGACCCGGAGGCCAACGCAAAGGCATTTTTGAGGTTCTCCTGGCGCGCCGCGCGATCGAACGCGGTTTGGGAAACCGTGTCGACGACACGGCGAAGCATCGGTGCCATTTGCGTCCGGGATGCGCACGCCATGACGCACCGGGCCAGCAGTTCGCTTTGGTTGTAGCCCCGCTCGCGCTGCTTGCGCGGATGAAGCGGCACGGGCACCAGCCGGGCGCCCGCGGCAAAATCGGCATAGCCCGGACTGTGGCGCATGATCGTCGTGACATCCTCGAGCACGTGAAGTCCGTGATGATATTTGAGCGCGTGAACCAGTGACCGGCCGCTGCCACGCAGGAGCACGGCGGTCCGGCCCTCGTCGAAAACGGGAACGAGCAATTCGCAGTGCGAACAGATCCGTCCGACCTCCATCGCGCCGTCGAACGGATGTCCGCACGTGGTGCAACACGCCCCGGTGGCATAACGCAGCCGTGATTCACAGGAGCCGCAGAGATGACGGAACGTTCCCTCCTCGACCGCGTTCGCACAATTCACGCAGCTGCGGGGAAACAGCAGTTCCTTCGCGGCGGAAATGCCGGGGCCGAAAATGTGCGCAGAGAGCGGCATCGATTTGGAATGGATTGAAGCGTCCCAATTGATAATGCCGCCGCCGGGATCTGCTTTGGAGGTGGGGCGCGACCGCTGGGCGCGCCGTGAATTTTCGATGGGTCCTATTTTGCGATATGCCTGAAACTCGGAGCGAAAACGGCCTACACCCACCCACCCATCAAGCGCGTTCTCAATAAAGCACGCGCACCAGAAACAGTCCCTCGGGCGGCGCAGTCTGGACGGCTGGAATGCGTCGACCGGTTTCCAGCAAATGGGCGACGTCGGGGGGTGTGAGTTTGCCGAGTCCCACCGCCACCAGCGCGCCGGTCAGGCCCCGCGCCATCTTGAACAGAAATCCATCGGCTTCGTAGGTCAGGCGCAACCGCCGGCCCGACTCCTGAATGTCGAGGCGCCGAAGCGTTCGGATGGTCGTTTCGCGCCGGGTCCCGTTCTCGGCCGAAAAGGCCCAGAAGTCATGGGTGCCGCGCAGGGCCGTCGCAGCGGCGCGCATGCGGACGACATCGAGTCGCGCGTGAACCGACAAGCAATACGGCGCGGCGAATGGATCGGCGTCGCCTTGAAACAAATGATACTGGTAAACTTTTCCTTTCGCGGAAAAGCGGGCGTGAAACGACGCGGGAGCCGGCCGCACGGATTTCATCTGGATGCCGCGCGGCAGTCCGGCCTGGAGCGCGAGGCGCAACTTGTCCGCCCCATGGCGCCAGGCAGCGTCGAAATGGAAGACTTGCGCGTGTGCATGCACTCCCGAGTCGGTGCGCCCGCTCCCGTGGATGCGCGTCTCCTCTTTCAGCACGCGTGCCAGCTGGCGTTCGATGACGTCCTGAATCGCGCGGCCCCCGGGCTGACTCTGCCAGCCTTGGAACGGGCCGCCGTCGTACGCACAGACGCATTTCCAGCGCACCGGGGCGCAATCGGCGGAAGTTATGGGGTCGCGGGTCAACGGGCCAACGTTCTCAGGGCAACGGGCCCACCACCGCCAGAGCAAAAACTACGGCGTTTGCCGGTGGTCGAGAAAGTCCTGCAGGATCAGACACGCCGCCCGGGAGTCGACGAGCCCGCTGGACCGGACCTGGCGGCGGGATTTCGGCGCGATCGATTCCTCCGCCGCGTAGCTCGTCAGCGTTTCGTCCACGAGATGAACCGGAAGACCGAAGGCATTTTTCAATTCCGTCACGAATGCATCCACTTCCTTCGCCTTGAATCCGGCGGTTCCGTCCATGTTGTACGGATACCCGACAACGAGATCGGTGATCCGCCGCTGCTTCACCAGTTCGCCGATCCTGGCAACGCGTTCGGTCGGACCAACGCCGACCAGAGCCGGCAGTGGCGTGGCCACCCCCACCTCGTCGCCATGGCTGAGCCCGACCCGTTTCGCGCCGAAGTCGATGCCCAGACAGCGCATGCTCACAGGAACCGGGACTTGTCGGCGTCGGCCCGCAGGCGCTCGAGCAACTTCTTGATCTCCTGGGCCCGGGCGCGCGGTACCACCAGCGTTGCGTCGGGCGTGTGCACGACGATCAGGTCGCTGGCGCCGACCACGGCCGTCAGATGTCCGTCCTCGGAAACGACAATATTGCCCGCGCCCGACTCCACCACCCCGCTGCCGCGGATGACATTGCCGGCGGCGTCCTTGGGAAAATGGTTGGCCACGGCCGGCCACGCTCCGACGTCGTCCCAGTCGAAGGTCGCGGGGAGCATCACGGCGTTGGAGGATTTCTCCATCAGGGCATAGTCGACGGAAATCTTCGGCAAACTCGGATGGATGTCGCGCAGGGCATCGTCCCACGAACCCTGCTGCGCGGCCTGCTCGAGTTGATCGAGGCCTGCACTCAGGTCCGGCGCGTGACGGGCAAACGCCTCCGCCACCACCGGCACGCGCCAGACAAACATGCCGGCGTTCCAGAAGTAGTCACCCGATGAAAGGTAGCCGGTGGCGGTGGCGAGATTCGGCTTTTCCACGAACCGGCGGATGCGAAACACATTGCGGCCGTCGAATTGCCGCCAGGTTTCGCCACGCTGGATGTAGCCGAAGCCGGTTTCCGGACCGGTGGGCGGAATGCCGAGCGTGACCAAAACGTCGTCGGACTCGGCGGCGGCAAACGCCGACGAAAGGACTGAATTGTATTCGGCCGTGTTGTGGATGACGTGGTCCGCCGGCAGCATCGCGAAGGCGGCCTGCGGATTGAGCCGCTTGACGAGAAGCATGGCCACGCCGGTGGCCGCTGCGGTGTCCCGGCCGACGTGCTCGGCGACGATGTTGCCCGCCGGCAGGTCCGGACACGCCGCCCGGCAGCCGTCAAATTGCGCGCGGGTGGTGATGACGCAGATGTTTTCGCGTGGGACGCTTTGCGCGACGCGCTCGACGGTCTGGGCGAGCATCGAGCGTTCGCCGACGATCGGCAGCAGATGCTTTGGCCGGTTGCGACGGCTTTGCGGCCAGAATCGTTCGCCGCTGCCGCCGGCCATGATCACGATGTATCGGTCCCCCATCGTGCTAAGACCAATGCGACGGGGGTTGGCGTCAACGGAGAACTGGGAGTTGCCAAGAGTCGATTCCCGCTCCAACGGTTGGCCGCGTGAGCCTTCCCGCTGAAATCGACGTTCAAACTTCCGCCCGACTGATGTCCAAGGGCGCCGTCATGGTCGATGTGCGGGAACCCTGGGAATGGGCCATCTGCCAGGTGGCGGGGAGCGTTTTCATCCCGATGCGCGAGATTCCCGCGCGGGCGAACGAACTTCCCGCTGACAAGGCCCTGCTCATCCTTTGCCAGCGCGGTGTGCGCAGTCGCCACGTTATGAACTATCTCCGCTCGTTGGGTCGGGATGATGTCGCCAATGTTTCCGGTGGCATCCTCGCCTGGGCGGACGAAGTCGATCCAACCCTGGCGAAGTATTGAGCGGTGCGGCGGTTGACTCGATGGGGCAAAGCCGCGATTCTTTCCACCCCGAAACAAGCATCCGTGAATTCGCCTCGTCACCTTCTCAGCGGTATCGGCGGACTGTCCCTGGCCATGGCTCTGTGGCTGGTTTCGGGATGCCAGGAACCACCGACGCAGGTGGACGGTCACGACGTGACGGAAACCAAGCGCGTCAATGGGAAGACCGTCCACATCCTGAAAGCCGACGATCGCGACAAGCAGCAGACGATCGAGGAAGCGCAGGAAATGAAGAAAAGCTCGGACCAGGTACAGTTTACGCCGGAAGAACAGGCGGCGCACAAGTAGCCGCGGTCGGCGGTGCGCCGCGCTTGACTCCTTCCATCCGCTTGGGTCAGAAATGACCCTCCAATCACACCAATTCCATGGGCAAACAATACAACAAGGTCATCAAGAAGAAACGCCGGGTCGCGCTGTTGAAGCGCCGCAAGGCCAAGATCAACGCCGCGCGCAAGAAGAAGTAACCGCCCGGCAGTGGCTTGCGATGCTGCGCCTGCCTCGCCGCAGGCGCGTTTCGTTTATGTCGATCAAAGTCAGTCTCATTTCCCTCGGTTGCGCCAAGAATCTCGTCGATAGCGAGATCATGGTCGGTCATCTGCACCAGGCCGGCATGACCGTCATTCCCGAAGCCGAAAAGGCCGACGTTGTGATCGTCAATACCTGCTCGTTCATCGACTCCTCGAAGGAGGAATCGATCAACCACATCCTCGAGGTGCATCAGGGACGCGGAATGAGAAAACGCCGGCGCGAGCAAAAACTGATCGTGGCGGGCTGCATGTCGCAGCGTTTCTCCAAGGACCTGCCCGGCGCACTGCCCGAAGTCGACGCGTTCATCGGACTGGATCAGATCACGAAGGTCGCGCCGATCATCGACGAAATCTACGCCCGGGAACGCGGCCGCAAGGAGCCGCCCAAATCGTTCATCGAGGGTCGCTCGACCTACATTCCCGACTACGACACGCCGCGGTTCCGGCTGACGCCGCGCCATTTTGCGTACATCAAGATCGCGGAGGGCTGCAATCATCCCTGCACCTTCTGCATCATTCCGCAGATCCGCGGACGCCACCGCAGCCGGACCGTCGAGAGCGTGGTGGCCGAGGCGCGCCAGCTCGTTCGCGAAGGCGTGCGCGAGATCAATCTGATTTCCCAGGACACCACGTTTTTCGGCATGGACACGTGGGAGCAGCGCCCGAATCCGCGGTCGCCGGTGGACTCGAGTCGCGGCACCGCCCTCACCACCCTGCTCCGCGAGCTCAACGCGATCGAGGGGGATTTCTGGGTCCGGCTGCTCTATACGCACCCGGCCCACTGGAGCGATGAGCTGATTCGCGCCATCGCCGAGTGCCCGAAGGTCGCGCGCTATATCGATATTCCGCTGCAGCACATCAGCGATCACATGCTCGGGCTGATGCAGCGCGAGACTTCCGGTGACTACATTCGCGACCTCATCCGGCGCATCCGCGCCGGCATTCCGGGCATCGCGATTCGCACGACATTCATCGTGGGTTTTCCAGGCGAGACGGAAGCCGACGTCGACGAATTGTGCGCCTTCATCCGCGAGGCGCGTTTCGAACGTCTCGGCGTTTTTCGTTACTCGCAGGAAGAAGGCACCCGGGCGGCAAAGATGGGCGAGCAGGTCCCGGCCAAGGTCAAGGAAGCGCGCTGGCACCGCCTGATGGCACTGCAGCAGGAAATCGCCCGGGAGGTGTCGCGTTCCCGGGTCGGCGACACGCTGCGCGTGTTGGTCGAGGAGCCCGGGGTCGCGCGCGGAGAAGCCGACGCGCCCGACATCGACGGCCGCGTCTACGTGTCGCGCGATTTGCCCGTGGGAGAATTCACGCAGGCGAAAATCACCTCGTTCCACGACTACGACCTTCTGGCCCTGCCGGCCGGCGAGGAGCCGGTGGTGTACAAGATCGCCCGTCAGGCGCAGTAGCCGTGCGCCGGGGATCGAGACGCACCCGATGGTTGGCGACAATCGTGGTGGTGACGTTGTTCGCGGGCTGCTCCGCGCACGATCCTGATCCGCTGAATTGGCAGATCGAGGCCAAGAACCCGGAGACACTCGGCGAATGGATGCAGAAAACGATGCCACTGCTGCCGTCGGAGTTGCAGGAGGACTTGGCGGAAAGTTACACCAATATTGTGGCCAGGACCCCCGGATCGGATGCTTCCTCCGATGAACAGATCAACAATCCCGTTTGCCTGCGTCTTAATCACCGCACCCTGCGCGAGGTCATTCTCGAAGGACTGCAAATCGGGCGCGATGCCCTGAACACGCGCATCGACCTGCTGCGTAACTCCGAAATCGCCTTGCTGAAACAAGAGGAAGATGCTCCCCCGGATCGCCTGGTCATCTATGAAAAGCGGCTGAAGGAATACCGGGCGGCGCTCGAATACGCGAACAAGGAACTCGTGCCTCTGCAAAAACGCATCGACATGTTGCTCGCCACCCGCCCGAAGGAATAGGGAACGCAGGGACTCAGCCGACCGCTTTGGCAAAGGCGGGAATGATCCCGTCGAACGAACCGTTCGTGAAGAAAACGACGAGCGTCGGGCGGGTTTCCTCCGCCACGCTCTTCTTCATCAACTCAAGCAGATCCGCGTTCGTCGGCGCGGAATGTGCGGTTACGCCCTGGGTTTCGAGATGCTGCACCACGGCTTCGGAATCGAACCGGTCGCCATCCTTCAATTGCTGGGAGCGCGCCACGGCGCCGAGATAGACCTCATCGGCCTGGGCCAGGGCGCGCATGAATCCGGCCTGCATGACCTTGGTGCGCGAGGTGTTGCTCCGCGGCTCGAAGGCGGCGTGGATGGCGTGATCGGGATAACGCGCACGAAATGAGAGGAGCGTTTCGGCCAACGCCGTCGGATGGTGTCCGAAGTCCTCGACGACCTTCAGTCGCGGCAAGTCGACCAGCAATTCCTGCCGCCGCTTCACGCCGCGGAAGCGGGTCAGCGCGTCGATCCGTAAAGCGTTGGCGCCGCCGCGAAGCAGTACCTGTCCGATATCCTCCGCGCCGTATTCGGGAGGCAGAATCGCCAGCTGCGCGGCGAGTGCCGCCGTCGCGGCATTGCGGGCGTTGTAGAGTCCGGGTTGGGACCACGTCACCCGCGTCCAGGGCTGTCCGCGCCAGGCGAGATTGAAGGAGGCCGAGCGGGCCTCTTCGCCAAACTGGCTGAGGCGGAGATCATTTCCCTCTCCGGTTCCCACCCGGAGGACACGAGTCCACGGCAGCGCGCCCAGGCCCCGGAGATTGTTGTCATCGCCGTTCATCACGATCCAGCCGTGACGGGGGACGATCCGCGCGAGGTGCAGAAATGTCCGCTGTACATCCTGGAGGTCACGAAAGATGTCGGCGTGATCAAATTCCAGATTGTTCAGCACGGCGACGGACGGCGCGTAGTGGATGAATTTGCTGCGCTTGTCGAAAAACGCGCTGTCGTACTCGTCGCCCTCGATCACAAAGGGATCCGCCACGGCTCCGAGATGACTGCCGGTCGGCGGGTCCTGCGGCACACCGCCGATCAGGTAGCCGGGATCGCGGCCGCTTTCGCGCAGGAGAAATGCCGTGAGGGCGGTGGTCGTGGTTTTGCCATGCGTGCCGCAGATGACGACGTTGCGGCGCCGGGCCAGAACCCGCTCGGAAAGAAATGCAGGCAGCGAAACATAGGGAATCGCGCGGGTATCGAGCAGCCATTCGACCTCGGCGTTGCCGCGCGACATCGCGTTGCCGATCACGACCAGGTCGGGCTTCAGGCGTTCGAGTCGGACCGGATCGTAGCCTTCGTGCAGTTCGATGCCCGCGTCCGCGAGCACGGTGCTCATCGGCGGGTACACGCCCAGGTCGGCGCCCAGCACTTCGTCTCCGGCTGCACGGGAGAGCAGTGCCGCATTGCCCATCGCCGTCCCGCCTATGCCCATGAAATAGGTCCGCATTGTTTCGATGGACTGAGGGTGATGACGACGCGACCGGCCGGACACAAACCCAGAGTGCGCTCGTTCCCATGGAAGGCGGGCGAGCTCGCCCGCCGAGAACCCGCGCCGCGAATACCATGCGGAAATCCCGAGCAGTCGCGAAATCGTGAGTTAGCGGCGGCCGGGTCGACGCCCTCCAGCGAGACGCGTTGCGAAATCGCGTCAGTCCGCCCTGGTCAAGACTCCGGCGGGCAGGAAAGCCGCTCCCGCAACTTACCTTTTGGACTTACACCTTACAACTTAAGCCTTACGGCTCCGCCCCTATCTCTCCTGTCCCACCAGTTCGCGATTGATCGACTCGGCGTGACGCAGGCCGTGCAGCACGAGTTCGGGGACCACCTCGTCGAAGAGGCGTTCACCTTCCAGCAAGCGGGAGAAGCCTCCGGTGCCGATGACCACGGGCTCCTTGGTGCCGAAAGCCTCGCGGGAAAGTTCGTCCACCAGGTGGCGGATGGCTCCGACCTGTCCGTGGAACAGGCCGGATTGAATGCTCTCCACCGTGCTCCGTCCGAGCGCGGTTTCCGGTCGAAGGATCTCCACGGAAGGCAGACGGGCCGTGCGCGAAGCCAGGGTTTCGGCGGAAATCGCCAGGCCCGGCAGAATCGCGCCGCCCAGGTAGTCGCCGTTGCCGGCCACCACGTCAAAGGTTGTTGCCGTCCCGCAATCCACCACCACGAGGTCGCGGCCGGGATGGCGCTGCACGGCGGCAATGGCGTTGGCGATCCGGTCGGCGCCGACTTCCGCCGGATTCCGGTAGCGGATGCGCAGTCCGGTTTTCACGCCGGCCTGCAGAACGAACGGCTCCCGGTGGAAATATTTCACGCAGGCGGCGCGCAGCGGGTACGCCATGGGCGGCACCACCGAGCAGATGGCCACCTGGGACACGGCGGTGGGATCGAGGCCGTTTTCCCGGAGGACGGTAAGAAAAAAGACGCCGAGTTCATCGGACGACCCGATGGGATGAGTCGACTTCCGGAACTGCAGCCGCAGGCTTTCGCCGGAATAAACTCCGCCGTGAATCTGCGTGTTTCCGACGTCGAGGCAAAGGATCATGACCACACGCTAGACCGTCGCCAGCCGGTTGACGAGCAAGCGTTCTAGAGTGTCGGCGAGCTCGATCCGGCTCGCACAGTGATGCGTCGCGGTTCCGTCAGCCGCAAAAATGTTGGCGGGAAAGCGACCGTCGGCGCCACGACGGGTCTCGTCATTGTGCACGATCCAGTCCGGCGATGAGGCTTCGACGACCTGGCGAACCGACTCGAGAATCGCGGAGTCATCGGCGTCGTGGGTGAGCTTGAAGGCCACCACCTGCAGGTCGGGTCCGCCCCACTCCCGCAGTCGATCGAGCAACTTCGGGTTGGGTCGAAGATGGATCGTCACTCCGTAACGCGAGTCGAGTTTTCCATCCTGGCGGGGCAACGCCGGCCCCTCGGCGGCAATGCGGTCGACCGAAAAGTCGCTCACCGCGGCCGCGTGGACCACCGCATCAAAAACACCCTCGGCCAGGAGCCGATGAAGCTTCTGCTCGAGATCGGAAAACGTCGTGAAAGCCTCCTCGGGCCCGCCGACTTCCGGACGCGCGGCGTTATCGGCCCGCAGCAGTGTCACCGCGTGGCCACGCCGTCGAAAATGGTCCGCCAGAAGTGCGCCCGTCTTGCCGGTGCTTCGATTGGTGAGGACGCGCACGGCGTCGATCGGCTCGGCCGTCCCGCCGCTGGTGATGAGCACACGCAGGCGATTTGTCGGTCGGTTGAGATGCTGATCGATGGTCAAGAGTATCCGATCGGGTTCGGCCATCCTCCCCTCGCCGGATTCGCCGCAGGCGGTGGTTCCGGTCCCGACGTCAACGAAGTGAACGCCCCAGTCGGTGAGGCGGGCCACTGCGGCGTTCGTTGCCGGATGGGTCCACATCGCGGGATTCATCGCCGGCGCAACCAGCCACGGCTTTGACCGGTCGCGGGCCAGAAACAAGGCTCCGGGCAGATCGTCCGCCAACCCCGCGGCGAAACGGTTCAGGGTGTTGGCGGTCGCCGGACACACCACAACCAGGTCGGCCCAGCGCGTCAGCTGGATGTGTTCGAGCGCGGCGCCGCCGGCGAACAAGTCCGACAACGGAGGCTCGCCGGTCAGTCCCTCCAGCGTGGCGGCGCCGATGAAATGCCGCGCGGAAGCCGTGGTCACGACCTTGACCGCATGGCCGCGCTGCACGAGCGCCGACACTACCGCGCAGGCCTTGTATGCGGCGATCGATCCGGTGATGATGAACAGAATGTTAGCCGCGGGCACCTGGTGGAACGTTGAAGGGTGAATGACCTGGAGAAGGTAATGGGGTCGACGATTTGGTCGATGGAGGGCGGGCGACCTCGCCCGCCGAGAATCTTCGCATCCCGGCCGCAGGCAAAAACGACCACCATGCGCGCGGCCCGGGTTCCCGGCAGGCGGGGTCGCCTGCCCTCCAACGGAAGTGTTCCGCGAATGTCATTTCATTTTCCTTTCGCATCGTACCGAGTCACAGGAGGACATTGTCGATCAGCCGCACGCCCTCGATCCGGATGGCACCGAGCCGCCGCCGCTCCCAGTCGGACACGTAGTCCACCTCGAAGCCCGCGGAGCGGAGCGAAGCGGCGGCCGCATCCGCATTGTTGGACTGACGCAGGATCGCGGCAAACCGGGGGGCCAGTGCGCGGGCGGCGGGCGAAAGCCGGCGATTGCGGGAGCTTTTCGCGAGGCCGTCGTCCTCGCGCACGGTGGGACAGCCTACGATTTCGCAGGGAACGAAAAGCGCGTCGACCATCGAACGCACCAGCTGCAGTTGCTGCCAGTCCTTTTCGCCGAAATAGGCGCGATGGGGACGAACGATGTTCAGCAGTTTCAACACGACGGTCAGGACACCGTCGAAATGGCCCGGGCGATGCGCGCCCTCCAGGATGCGACTGAAGTCATGTTCGGTCACGCGAAAGGCATACTTGTCGGGATACATCTCCCCGGGTGCCGGCATCACCACATCGTCGGCCAGACCGTTGGCCAGCAGACAGTCGGACTCGAGCGTGCGGGGATAGCGCTCGAGGTCGGTCGGATCGTTGAACTGGGTTGGATTGACGAAAATGCTGAGCACCACCCGGCCGCATTCCCGCCGTGCGCGTTCGAGCAGGCTGCGATGTCCCTCGTGCAGCGCGCCCATCGTGGGCACGAATCCGATCGTGCGGTCGCGATACTCCGCCGAGCTGCGCACTTCGCTCCAGCTGGCCAGCGTGGAGTGCAGTCTCATACGCTCACCTCCTCGCGCGCGGGAAATCGCGCGCCACGAACGTCCGCAACGAACCGGTTGAGCGACGAGACCACGAGCTGATGGCCATCGAGATACCGGCGGGCGAAGCGTGGACGAAAATCGGGATCCAGTCCCAGCAGATCGGTCAGCACCAAAACCTGGCCGGAAGTGCCCGCCCCGGCGCCGATGCCAATGGTCGGAATTGACAGCTCGGCGGTGATCGCTCCCGCCAGGACTTCCGGGACGCATTCGAGCACGAGCCCGAACGCCCCGGCCTGCTGGGTGGCCACGCCGTCGCGACGCAATTCCGCCGCCTCTTCGGGCGAACGCCCCTGGAAGCGATAGCCACCGAGCTGATTGATCGACTGCGGTCGCAAACCGAGGTGGCCCATCACGGGAATGCCGCTCGCAACGAGGTGCCGAATGATCCCGGCGTGCCCGTCGATGCCTTCGATTTTCACCGCGTTGGCACCCGCCTGAATGAGGCGACCGGCCGCGTCCACGGCCTGATCAATCCCCCGGCGGGTCGTGAGAAAGGGAAGATCCGCGATCACCAGCAGCTCGGGCGCACCGCGACGGACGGCCGCCGTGTGCAGGCACATCATCTCGATCGTCGCATGAACCGTGGAGGGATGACCATGGACGACCATGGCGACGCTGTCGCCGACGAGGATGGCATCAGCCTCGGATGCGGCGACGGCTCGCGCCATGAGCACGTCGTACGCGGTGACGACGGTGATGGGACGCCCATCAAGTCGTGCGCGGGCAAAATCCAGGATGCTTTTCATCGCGCCGACTCGGTGGTCCGGCGGCGATCGGGCGGCATTCGATGGATGGTATCGGGTGCTTGTCGCATGGCGATCAGGCCTCGGTTATCTGACGTGGAGGGTGGACTGCGTTCGGTCGCGAGCAGGTTCGCGCTGAACAGGATTAAGCTGTCGAAAACGCCGGGACGCGCAACCGAATTCGCGGGGATCTCGGACCCGCTTGCGCGAATCGCGGCGGCCCCGGCGGTGCCGCCCCACCGGATTCTGGTTTTTACCGGGGCGCGCCCCTTAAACCAAACTCATCGGATCCACGTCGAACACCTGGATCACGTCCTCGGGCCAGGGGAAGGCTGATTCCAGTTCGGAAAGCAGCGCGACCGCCTTGGTGACCTGCGTCGAGAAATACCACACCTGAAAACGGTATTCGTCCTGCACCTTTTCGATGGGAGCGGGCACGGGGCCGCGAATTTCCAGCAGCGCACCCGCGGCGGCTTCCACTCTCTTCGCCCACTGCTCCGCGGCGAAGAGCACCTTGTCCGGATTCCGTCCGCGAAACTGATGATGAATCAGATGGCGATACGGCGGATAGGCGAATTTTTTCCGCACCGCGAGTTCCTCCGCGGCGAATCCGTCGAAGTCGGCCCGGCGGGCAAACTGGATCGCGGAGGATTGCGGGGTGAATGTCTGCACGATCACCTCCCCCGCCCGATCGCCGCGGCCGGCGCGACCCGCCACCTGGACAAGGAGCTGAAAGGTCCGTTCGTTGGCGCGAAAATCGGGGACGTGCATCGAAAGATCGGCATCGATGAGGCCGACGAGCGTCACGTTCGGGAAATCGAGGCCCTTGCCGATCATCTGCGTGCCGACGAGGACGTCGATTTTGCCGGCGCGGAAATCGGAAAGAATTTCGCGGAAGCGGTGCCGTTTCGCCATGGTGTCGGCGTCCATGCGCTCCAGGCGCGCCCGCGGGAGAACCCGGCGCACCGCCTCCTCCACTCGTTGCGTGCCCAGACCCCGCCAGCGGATGTCCGGAGCGGCGCATTGCGGACAGACACTGGGTGCCCCGCGCTCATGGCCGCAGAGATGGCACTTCAACGTTTCGTCGGCCCGATGATAGGTCATCGCGACGCTGCAGTGCGGACAGGTTTCCACGTGACCGCACTTCCGGCAGAGCAGGCCGGAGGCGTAGCCGCGCCGGTTGATGAACAGGATCGTCTGCTCGCGGCGGGCGAAACGCTGCTGCATGTGGTCGACGAGCGGACGGGACAAGGTGACCGTTCCGCGCTGGCGCGTCACCTCGACGCGCATATCGACGACGTGAATGTCGGGCAGCTTGCGATCGTCCACCCGCTTGGTGAGCCGGTTGCAGCGATACTTGCCCGCCTGCACGTTCGCGATCGATTCAAGCGAAGGCGTGGCGGAGCCGAGGAGGCAAACCGCGCCGGCCATCTTGGCCCGCACGACGGCGACGTCGCGGCCGTGATAACGAGGCGTTTCATCCTGTTTGTAGGCCGGTTCGTGTTCCTCATCGACCACCACGAGGCGCAGATTCTGGACCGGAGCGAAGACCGCGGAGCGGGCACCTACGACCACGCGGGCGCGACCGGAGGCGAGCGCGGTCCAGCCATCGAGGCGTTCGCCCTCGCTCAAATGACTGTGCCAAACCACCGGCCGGTGGCCGGCGGCCTCGAATCGACTGCGCAGCCGCGAAACGCTTTGGGGCGTCAGGGCGACCTCGGGCACGAGATAGATGGCACCCCCGCCTGCCGCGAGCACCTCTTCAACGGCGCGAAGATAGACCTCGGTCTTGCCCGACCCGGTGACGCCATGCAGCAAGTGAACCGCGAATTTTCCAGCGGTCAGACTCGCTCCAACGGCAGCGACGGCCTGTTGCTGTTCCTCGTTCAGTCGCGGTGCGAGTTGGGCCGCAGTTTCGGGTTCGGTGCTCCGGTCGGCCCTTCCGGTGCGGTCGACCACGCGGGTTTCCTCCTGGGCCAGTCCCCGTTTGATCAGGGCGGTTGCGATCGCCGGCGCCAGACCGAGACGGCTCAAGGCCAGGCGTCGGGGGACCGGATGAAATTGCTGGCGGAGGAAATGATAAAGTTTGGCCTGCTGCGGAGCTTTTTTTGCCAGCGCATCGAGAATGGCAGCGCCCGCCACCGTCGCCGAAAGAAATTTCTCGGTTTTGAGGCGCGCGGTGCTGCGAATCGTGGCCGGCACCATGGCCTCGAACACGGTCGACAGGCGCGCGGCATAGTAACTCTGCATCCAGCGGGCGAGTTCGATCAGGTCGGGGGTGAGCGCGGAGAATTCGCGCACGATGCCGGAGAGATTCCTGAGCTTCGACTCGGACACATCGGCGGCCACGTTGGTCGCGAGCACGATCCCCGCCTGGGTCCGGTTCAGGATGGGCACCCGCACCAGAGCGCCCGGGCGGATCGATTCGACCAGTTCCGGAGGAACGCGATAGTGCAGGATCTTGTCGAATCCCGCGAGAGGCTGAACGGACACGGTCACCGTCCCAGTGATTGGGGGCGCACCGGCCTCTGGCAACGTGTTTTACGTCGGCCAGCCGACGGTCCGTTCCGCATTGACAGTCGAAATGCCACCGCCAGACATTCCGCCCGTGACAGTCGAGTCCTCCCGCGCAAAATTCCAAAGCTATCTCTCGGAAAAAGGTCTGCGCGTAACCAGCCAGCGCATGGCGATCTTCGACGCCGCATTCGGGCAGAAGGAGCACTTCACGGCGGAGGAGTTGCTCGATCACGCCCGGGAACTCGACGACTCGGTGTCACGCGCAACGGTCTATCGGACCCTGCCGATCATGACCGAGAGCCACCTGCTGCGCGAGGTCGACATCGGCAAGGGTGAGAAATTCTATCTCCCGGCCGGTGGAAACACCCAGGTCGCCCAGGTCGTCTGCTCCGACTGCGATCGCATTTTCGAGATCAGCGCGCCGTTCATGGAGTGGTACGGCAGCACGGTCTCCTCCAAACTCGGTCTCCGCCCGATCTCCCAGCGCCTGCAGGTCACGGCGCAGTGCATCGCCTTCCGGACGAATGGCCGGTGCCCGAACCGCACGAAAAAATAAGCGATGTCCCGTCCGCCTAAAATCGATCCGGTTTTCGACATCTCGTTTTATGAACGCGTGCATTCCCGCGTGCCGGACTATATTGACGTGATCGAGTTACTCGGCGGTTTGTACACCAAGGCCGGACGCATATCCGACGGCCTGCGCATGGACCGGAAGCTGGTCCGCCTGCAACCGGAGAATGCGACGGCCCACTACAACCTCGCCTGCAGCCTGGCCCTCAGCCGCCGCCGCGCCGATGCCCTGCGCTCGCTGCGCAAGGCGGTCTCCCTGGGATACTCCGACCTCGAGTGGATGTTGCGTGATCCCGACCTCGAGAACCTGAAGGCCGATCCGTTGTTCAAGAAGCTTATCGGCCAGCTGAAGCCGCAAAGCTAGTCCGGCCTTCCGCGCATGTCGCACTACCTCGTCACCGGCGCCGCCGGTTTCATCGCGGCGCGCACCTGTGAGCTGCTGCTCGACGCCGGACACACCGTCGCCGCCTGCGACAACCTGAACGACTACTACGATGTGCGCCTGAAGCGCCACCGGCTCGAGCGCCTGCAGGCCCGAACGGGATTCTCGTTTCGCGTCGCCGATATCGAGGACGTGAAGGCGCTGGACGAGGTCTTTGCGGGGCGTCCGCCCGCAGCGGTGATCAATCTCGCGGCCCGCGCCGGCGTTCGTCCCAGCATCGAGCAACCCGAGCCCTATGTGGCGACCAATGTCGCGGGCACCTTGCGCGTTCTCGAAGCCATGCGCCGGCACGGCGTGAAAAAACTCGTGCTCGCCTCGTCCTCCTCGCTCTACGCCGGCCAGGCGATGCCCTTCGTGGAAACCCTGCCGGTGAATTCGCCGCTGTCGCCCTACGCCGCGACGAAGAAGGCCGCGGAAATGCTGGCGGCGAGTTATCATCATCTCCACGGCATCGACTGCTCGATTCTCCGCTATTTCACCGTTTACGGACCCGGCGGGCGACCCGACATGGCGGTGCTCCGGTTCTGCCGCTGGATCGACGAGGGCCGGCCGATTCAACTCCTCGGCGATGGCAGCCAGTCGCGCGACTTCACCTACATCGATGACATCGCGCGGGGCACCATCGCGGCGCTGCGGCCCCTTGGGTACGAAATCATCAACCTGGGTGGCGGCCGCAATCCCATCGCGATGACCGAGGTGATCGCGAAACTGGAGAATCTGCTCGGCCGGAAGGCGAATCTGGCGCGTCAACCCGCCCACCCGGCCGATCTGCCCGCGACCTGGGCGGATATTGAGAAGGCGCATCGTCTGCTCGACTGGAAACCCGAGGTCGACCTCGACACCGGGTTGCGCCGGACCGTGGATTGGTACCGGCGAAATCGCGACATGGTGCTGCAGCTGGCGATGTGACGAAAAGGGCTGAAGGGCTAAAGGACTGAAAGCCGAAGGGCTGGATGAGCAAGAGGCCGAAAGACCGAAGGACCAAGGGACCAAAAGACTGGAAGTCCGGGGGATGAAGAATTGATAAACATGCGGCCGGAAAGGCCGAGGACGGCGGCGTGATTGCGCAAAGGGGCCGAGGTCCCATCGGCCTTTGCAATGCCCGCCTTCAGGCCGGCGGGACGCCGTCCCCTACCGATTGCCAAAGGTGTCCTGCTTACAGCTCCATCCTCACCGGAAGCCAAACAACAGCTGCAGCACGGTCTCGAGATCGCTGCCGGGCTCAAGCCCGCCCCGACGTTCGCGAACGAGCGATTTGCAGCGCCACGCGCGTAACGTCGCCTGATCCGCCGCCACGATGCGAACCGTGCCGTCGCGCTGACCGCCCAGTTCCGCGAGGGTCAGGGGCGTCCAGCCGAAAGGCAGCCCGGTGGAATCGCACTCCAGCTCCCAGCCCGCGACCAGCATGAGATTGGACGTCATCGGCCGACGGAGCAGTGACGGATAGCGCGTGATGAAATCCGGGACCCGCGACGAGGCGATGCGCACGCGGACGACGGCCTTTCGTTGATCAAAATACTGCTGGAAGTCAGCGACGCGATGGGTCCGCCACTGGCGCAGGAAATCGAGCGGGTCGAACCCCATCAGATTCATCCCGTTCCAGATGCCATGGTCATTGGGGCTGCCAAAACCGCGGCGATGATACCAGCCGTCGAAGGAATCGGTGAGCCGCAGGCCGATTTCGAAATGCACGTGCGCGCGTTCCTTCGGAATTGCCAAGCTCCCCTCGCTCCGGCCCATGAGAGCAATGACGTCGCCGGCGCGAACCGTCACACCCGGGCGGACGCCCGTCTCGATGCGGGCCAGGTGCGCGTAGAGCGTGTAAACCGCGGGCACGAGATCCGGATGCTCGATGACGATATAGCGGCCGTAGTTGCTGTTGCCCGGGTGCGGGTTCACGTAGCGAACGACGCCAGCCATCGCGGCCGACACCGGATCGGCCGGCTCGCCCGTGCGGTCGCGGGAGATCGCTTTGATGTCGATGCCCTCGTGAAACTGTCCGCCACCGCTCCGAATGCATCCAAATGTGCCCGATTCGGGGTCGCCCGAGATCGTCGGCTGGATGTAGTCCTCGATCGGCCTTCCCTGCTCCCACGCGTGATTGGGCGTCGGCCAGCGGAATTCCAGGCGCGCGGGCTGGGCCGACAGGCCTACGGCCAATGAAAGGAATAGGAGCAGACGACTGGGCATGCGGAGGGATGACCGGAAAACACTCCAGCGTGGTGAGGATTCCGATCGGCGCAAAGCGTTTCCGGCCGGAGAGCGGAACGCCTCACGTTCCCTGGGCAACCACCGGCGCCTGCGTCAAGCGATCGATTCCCCTCTGCAACTGCGCGACGAGCTCGGGCAATCGGTCGGGCGGGACCTCGGCAAAAATCAGCAAATCGCCCTCGGGGAGCGGCACATCGATCCGACGGGCCCCGAGGGGTTTGTCATCGACGACCATGACGAGCCGCCGGCCGGGTGCGGCCAAGGACAGACGGAACAGGTCACGTGCAGCGGGAGATTTGAATCGGACGAGGAGACAGTCTCCGAGTTCGACATGGGCGAAGGCGACGTGCGCGACATCGGATTCGATCAGCACCGGAGCCGGTTGAACATTCAACGCGACACCGCTGATCGGCAGCACCACCGACTTGCCGGCTTCGTGTGGCCCCGCCTCCAGATAGAAACGGGCCGTGGACGCGCGTGCCGAAATCTTCACCTGAGCGGTGGCGCAGCCGGCAAGCAAGGCGATCAGTGAGATCGATGCCGCGATGCCGAGCCGGCTCAGATGAGAGATGCCGAATTCACCGGAGATTGTACCAAAAGGGTTCATGCCGCTGTAGGAGCGGCTTTACGCCGCGATCGGTTGAACGGGCGCTTGGCGTCGAATCGATCGCGGCATAAAGCCGCTCCCACAGCCGACCAGACACCTTGCTTCATGCGATTGCCCGCCACTCGTCACTTCGCCTTCTCGACGCGCACGCTCCACTCGGCGCCGAAATCGATGTGATGGTCTCTGGCGAAATTTCCCTGATTCAGCGCAAAGGCCACGTTCATGAGACTGTTCACGTAGAGAAGCGATTTGCCCTCGAGAACCTCGCCGAACGTTTTCACATAGGGAATGTCGCCGGAATAGATGACCTGCGTCCCTCGCGCGATCACGACATGGAACACGTCTCCATATTTGGGCGCGAGCTGGTTGAACAGCGAGTCGTCGAGATTGGTCCAGACATTGCCGTACTGAAAATCCAGGTACGGAATGGTTCCGATGAGCACGCCATGCTCGAGGCGTGCTTTTTCGTAGGGCAAGCGCACGACCTGCGGCGGCATGACCGGTCCGACGCCCTCGAAATTAATCACGCCGGCGGCGAGTCGCGCACCGGTATAGGCGTAGACGTCGCGCCCGTGGAAAGTGTGCGAGTGCTCGGAGCCGGGCCGGCGGTTCTTCGTCTCATCGATCTCGCGCAGTTCCACGACGCCCAATTCGTCGGCGACGAGCGTCAGGGTGCCGTTGTCGGGGGTCACGAAATAATGTCCGGTCTTCGTTTTCAGCACCACGGACTTGCGGGCGGTGCCGACGCCCGGATCGATCACCGAGACAAAAACCGTGCCGGCCGGCCAGTACGGCGCGGCCTGCTTCAGGCGATAGGCCGCTTCCCAGATGTTGAACGGCGTGTTCTCGTGACTGAGATCGAAAATCGCGAGATGGGGATCGACGCCCACCGCGACGCCCTTCATTTCGGCGACGGCGCCGTCCTTGACGCCAAAATCGGTCTGGAGGACAAGCGCGTCGGAGGCGCGCAGGGACGTCAGCATGGCCAGGCAAGCGAGCAGGTATTTCATGGGGAAACCGGTTGGGAGGCGAAGGCGGACATGATTTCGGAGCCGACCGAATCCGCCAGGAGTCGTCCGCGGGAAGTCAGCTGAATGCGGCCCTCCGGACGATCGACCACGAGTCCCTCGCAGATCAGCGCGGGCAAAAGATCGAGCAAACCCTCCCAGCGCACGGTGGAAAAACGGCGGCGCAAGGCCGGCAGCGACACACCCTCGTTCATGCGCAATCCGAACACGACGCTGTCGGTAGCCAGCAGTTCCGGGGTCAGCGCGACGCGATCTGACGTGGAGCGGCGTCCGGCCGCGATATCCGCCTGCCACAACGCAAGGTCCGGCGGGTTGGAAGAGCGCCAACCGGCATGCTGGGACGCCGCCGACGGTCCGAGGCCGATCCATTCGTGCATGTGCCAGGTGTTGAGATTGTGGCGACAAACGTGTCCGGGACGCGCGAAGTTCGAAATCTCGTACTGCGCATAGCCGCGGGCTTCCAGGAATTCCCAGGTGCGAAGATAGAAATCGGCTTCGCGACTCGCATCCCGTTTCACTTTTCCCTGCGAGAGTTTCACCCACAGGGCCGTGTCCTCCTCGAACGTGAGGCAATAGGTGGAAAGATGGTCAGGTGCGAGTCGCACGGCCTCGGCCAGGTCGGCGTGCCAGGACGCTTCATCCTGGTTGGGCAGCGCGAACATCAGGTCGAGGTTCACGCTGGCGAAGCCGGCCGCGCGGATCAGTTCGTAGGCCCGGCGGATTTGCGGAAGGGTGTGCTGGCGGCCCAGCGCTTCGAGCAGCTCCGGCTGAAACGACTGCACGCCCAGCGACACTCGCGTCACGCCCAGCGCCTTCAACGCCGCGAGGCGCTCCGCGGTCACCGTGGCCGGAGCCAGCTCGACCGTCCACTCCCGCGGTGGGGAGACGGTGTGAGCCAAAACGATTTTTCCCAGCGATTCGAGGTCGGCCGCGGACAGGAGTCCCGGCGTCCCCCCGCCCCAGAAAACGGTTTCGACCGTGCGCGTGGGGTTTCCACCATCGACCAGACGGGCTTCGGCAGCCATCGCATCGAGATATTGGGCAATCGCGCCGGCCTTGGGGACGGTCTGGTAGAACGCGCAGAAATCGCAGGTCGACGCACAGAACGGTACGTGCATGTACAGGCCCAGCGGTGTCTCGGCTTTTTCTTGCGCTGAGGGAACTCCGACCATTAAGTGCACTCCGATTTCTGGCGCGGACGATTTTCCGGGCCAACTTTTCCAATGCACAAGACTCCCTCCCCTCATGCGAGCAGAATCTTTACCGCGCTGGCGGCTGCCGGCGCCTTGCTGCTCGCGGGATGCGGATTGACCATCACGAACGTCACGCCGCCGGAAGCGCACGCGAATCCCTCGCAGATTTACACGATCACGGCGCAGTTTCATACGGATTCGGATAGCATTCCGAGCGCCAGCATTCATCCGCGCATCGTCATCGACGGCCAGAGCTACGACATGACGCGCAGCTCGACCATCGGCTCGGACCTGTGGGCTTTCGAATACCAGCTGCCGGCGGGGCGCAACACGGCGAACTATTACTTCATCGCGGATTACGGCGTGAAATCGGGCGACCAGATCGTCCCGAAGCAATCCACCTCCGATCTGCAGACACTCACGATCTCGGGACGTTACGCTCTCGGGCCCGAGGCGAACCGCGCTCCGGTCGGTGCACGCGTCAGCATGCTCGGCGCAGGGTTCACGCCGACCGATGTGGTTTATTTTGACCAGAACCCGACCCGTACGGTTTTCGAGTCGCCCAGCTCGCTGAGCTTTTTCGTTCCCGCCATCGAGGCCGGACGTTCCTATCAACTTCACGTTACCGGCGGCGGCGCCGATCTCGCGGTCGGCACGTTCCGGGTCGACGGCATTACCTTCCAGGTCGACCCGACATCACTCACGCTGCGCACGGGCGAGCAACAGCGGCTCACCTTCACGATTCCGACGCCCGCTCCGGCCGGCGGCATGCTGGTCGATGTGAAGACCGACGTGCCGAAAAGCGTGATCATGCCCGAAGTGATGATTGCCGCAGGTGCGATGAGCGCCTCGGTCGTCATCCAGGGCGGCGAACCGGGCACGGGCTCCATCTATTTCAAGAGCAGCGCGGGCGAGAGTTCGATTCCTCTCACCGTCACCGCCCGCTGAGCCGCGGTCGATCCCGGAGAGGAAAATTAACCGGCCCGGAAATTCCGGCGACCTTCCCACATGTTTGCCCGCTGGACTCCCGATGGCGCCCGCGATCCCTTCCCCGGCGTCACGTTCAAGACGCTGGTTCACGGCGCCAACACGCTGCTGACCGAATTTCATCTCAAGGGCGGACACACCCTGCCCCGCCACAGTCATCCGCATGAGCAGACCGGTTATCTGGTCAGCGGTGCGCTTCGCCTGCGGGTCGGCGATCGCGTGTTTGAGGCCCGTCCGGGTGATGCCTGGTGCATCCCGGGCAATGTGGAACACGAGGCGCAGGTGCTCGAGGATTCCGTCGCGGTCGAAGTCTTTGCACCGGTGCGCAAGGAATACCTATAGCCGGAAACGGGGTTGAAGGTTGAGAGTTGAGGGTTGAGCGACCGAAACCCGGACAGCGGTTGCTGCGACTTAGAGCAGTTCAGAAATGTATGAGTTGTTGAAAGCGGCCTTGGTGGTGGGGCGCGACCGCTGGGCGCGCCGTGAATTTTTGGCGAGTCCGGTTTTGCGATTCAGCCGAAAGCCGGAACGGAAAACGGTCCCGCTCTACCAATGCGATCATTGAGCCGATCCACTCGGAATTTGGCCACAAAGAGGCACAAAATTTCTCGCCTGCCGATGAAATCCAAGGGTGCCTATAGGCGCGCGGAAAACCTGCGTCGACACGCGACTTCTTTGCGCCCTTTTGCGGCAATCAACGTCTCGGTCTCGATCCGAGTAAGGACGCCGCGGACCGCCTGCAAGAAGGCTGCTACGCTGCCGAGCCCAAGCGGCCGGGACTCAAACTTACGTGATTCAGACAGAACGGTCTCTGAACTCTCAGCTCTCGGCTCCAATGAGTCCGTTCACCGCGACTGCAGACGGATCTTGTTCAGACCGACGCGTCGGCACGCGTCCATCGCCGCGGTGATGTATTTCAGTTCGGTGTCCTCGTCGGACGCGATGACCACCGGGATGTTCTTGTCGGCGATCTGAAGCTTTTCGATGAAGGCGTCGATCTCGTCGGATTTCACCTGGACCGGACGCGGATTGGGCGCCACCTGCACCTCGTATTCCTTGGTCTTGGAGACGTCCTTTGCGATGCGGATGGTGATCGATTCCTTGATCTCGGTCTTGCCGGCGGTCTCCACGTGCGGGAGCGTCAGGTTCATCGTCGAGACCGACTTGAACTGCATCGTGATGAACGCGGTGAAGACGAGCATCACGAGCACGTCGATCAACGGCACGAGGTTCAGTTCGCGCCGCTTGCGGCGTCGTTCGTAGATGCCGCTCATGAGACCGGCTTCGTCGAACGGCTGAGCACGCGTTCCAGCAGCAGGTCGATCTTGGCCGCGTAGGTTT
The DNA here is from genome assembly GCA_035545955.1 of Candidatus Didemnitutus sp. Lineage (GTDB taxonomy): Bacteria > Verrucomicrobiota > Verrucomicrobiia > Opitutales > Opitutaceae > Didemnitutus. The sequence continues at coordinate 176,880 of DASZXI010000087.1, forward strand.
CGATCCGCCGTTGCAGATAGCCGGCCGGGACCAGCGAAAGCATGGCGATGATCAGGCCGCAGAGCGTCGACGACAGGGCCAGCGCGACGCCTTGCATGAACGGCGCCGGATCGGGAATGCCGGTTTCGGGCGACACCTGGTTGAAGACCTTCAGCAGTCCCCAGATCGTTCCCGTCAGGCCGATGAGCGGAGCCAGCGTGTAAATCAGATCCAGATACGGCACGCCCCGCTCCATGCGATTGATCTCGAGGCGGGCGAAGGCCTTGACGGCCTCGGGATCGCCCTGGTGGGCCTCGGCGAAGGCGAGGATGCGCGCGAGCACCGAGTGGCGCCCCGAGTTGACCGGTTTGCCCTCGACGATGGCATCGACCAGATCGTCGGGCAGGATCGCATCCTTGCGCAGCGCATACAGGCGCTCGAAAATGATGTAGACGGCGATGAGAGAACAGGTCAGCAGCGGCCAGAAAAGGACTCCGGCGCCCTTGATGATGTCAGGCATGAGGTGGTAGCGGGTGAGTGAAGTCGGCTAATAGACGCGTGAAACCGGAAAAAGATTCAATGAATTTTGCAAATTGCCGCCCGGATGCCTGCAGGCGAAGGTCTTACGAGCTTGGGCGGGACAGTTCCGCCGTGGCTGCCTTCATCTCCTGATCCAGCTGGCCGCCGGGTTCGACGCGCAATACCTTGCGGGCCTGTCCGAGCGCCTGCAGTCCGCTCGCGGGCTCCTGAATCTCGCGACAGTGATCGACAAATCGCTTCACGATGCGGTCGTAGAATTCAATGCCGGCCCCGGTCCCATAGGTGTTCAGGATTTTCTGATACGTCTGCACCTGCACCTGGAGCGGATCGTCATGCATGCTGCGATCGAGCATCTCGCCGGCGGTGTCGTAGCTCAGATCGGCGCGGTCACCCTGATATTTCCGCACGAGTCTCTGTTCCTCGGCCTGGGCGGCGCTCATTTCGCCGCGCTGGCGCAGGCTTTGGATCAGCAGGCGGGAAAAGCTCACTTCCAGGTCGGGATATTTCTGGAAGGCCATCGCGGCGGAATGCAGGGTGCCCTCGATCTGCGCGGGCGGCAGACGCGCGGAGGTCTGGGCGAAGACCAGCGTTTCCCATCCTTCGAGATTGCGAGGATCGCGATTGACGGCTTCGCGGGCGGCCTGCGCCGCGGCAACGGGATCGTGATCGGCGAGAAACTCGCGGGCGAAGGCGCTGTTGATCAGGGAAAGTTTGAACAGCGGCAGCGCGCGGAAACGCTCGGAAAGAAAGAGAAGTTCGTGATCGTTCAGATATTTCCAGGTCTGCGGATCGAAGGCCTCGCCGACCACGAACTTCTGCTCCGCATACCGCCCGGCATCGAGCATCCAGCCGTTCGGCGAGAGATAACCGAACCACGCATGACGTCCGTCGCGGCCGGCGCCGTGAAAAAGAAGCGTTGGGATGCCACGCGCCTTGCCGGAGTTGGCCGCAAAGTAGGCCTGGTCGATGCAGATGCCGCCGGCCGTGCGAATGGTGGCGAGCCGGTAATCGTTACCGGGCCAGACGAAAGCATTGTCCTTCAGCCGCGATTCACGGTACGGCACCGAGTCGTAGACCTTGGCGAACTCCGACACGGGATTGCGGACGTTTTGCGCCGCCCAGGTCAGCTCGGTCAGAGGTGCGGAGGCATCGACGACAAATTTCAACTCGGCGGCCGAAAGCCGGCGCAGCGAAATCGGGCAGATGCCCTCCTGGTCGATTTTCGTCCAATAGGCGTAGGCCGCTGCGGGCGGCGGGAGATGACGCGGCAGCGCCGACGGGCTCACCTGGTTGTGCGGCCAGTCCGGAGGCGGCGGAACATCGTACACCACCGCGATGGCCAGCGCCAGGTTCGCATAGGTCGCGAAGGTCGACGGATTCTGCGCCCAGAGCGACTGCAGGATGCCGAGAACCTCGGCCGGCTGGTCCAGATTCGACTGGGTGGTGAAAAACTCCTCCGAGAACGCGGCGTTGCCGAGGGCCCACTTCTGGAAATCCACCGACAGCAGGTTCCCGAGGGGAGTCGGCGGCGTGTCGTATTGCGCCGGCAGATTCGGGTGAATCATCTTCGCCTCGTGCATCGCATTCATCCACGTCCGCACGGCGGATGCCTGCGGTGTCGCGAGTTCCGCCGACCAGCGATAGAGGTAGAACCACGATGGAGAGGCGGCCGGATCGTGCCGATACACGACGACGGCGGCCTGTCGCAACGCCGGAACCAGCGGTGCCCAGCCCAGGTGCGACGCCGTGTCCACGAGCCACGCCACCCGCGCGGCGGTGGGCGGATGCCCGAGCTCGGCCGCCGGCACCACCTCGAGTTGGGTCTGCCCGCGCGCGAACGCGGCAAGCAAAAGGAAAATGGCGCAGAGTCGGCCCATCACCCGAAGAAAAGGTCAACGCCGGCCGGCAGGCAATGAGCGATTACGTGCCCGATGTAGGACGGCAGCGTACGCTTTGCCGATGCCGCGCTGGGGTTTCCCCTCCGGCGCGGCGGTCAGGACGACGAGACGCCGGTGCCGGCGGCGGGAGATTTCGACTTGAACTCGAGCTTGTCGCCGTTGCGGACCACCACGATGGGATCGCCCTCCTTGACGTCGCCGCGGAGCATCGCCTCGGCCAGCGGGTCCTCCAGATAGTGCTCGACGGCCCGGCGCAGCGGACGCGCGCCGTACTTTTCATCGTAGCCCTTTTCGATGAGGAGAACCTTCGATTCGGGCGAGAATTCCAGCATGATCTGGCGGGCCGCCAGACGCTTGGTGACCTTCGCGACCTCGATCTCGACAATCTGCAGCAGTTCCGGACGACCGAGCGAACGGAACACCACGAGGTCGTTGATGCGATTGAGGAACTCGGGCTTGAAGACGCGCTTGGCTTCCTCGAGCACCTTGTCCCGCAGCTTTTCCTGGTCGTGGAAATCCGGCCGGCCCGCGGCGGCAAAGCCCATGGTGGACTGATGCTGGATCAGCTGGGCGCCGACGTTGGTCGTCATGATGATGATCGTGTTCCGGAAATCGACCGTCCGGCCGAGCGAGTCCGTGAGACGTCCATCCTCGAGGATCTGCAGCATGAGCTGCGCGACGTCAGGATGCGCCTTTTCCATTTCGTCGAAAAGGATGACGGAATACGGACGCCGCCGCACCGCCTCGGTGAGCTGGCCGCCTTCCTCGTAGCCGACGTAGCCCGGAGGCGAGCCGATCAGGCGCGACACGGAGAACTTCTCCATGTATTCGGACATGTCGATCTGGACGATCGCGTCCTGCGAGCCGAAGATCTGGGCGGCGAGCTGCTTGGCGAGCTCGGTCTTGCCCACGCCGGTCGGGCCCAGGAACATGAACGAGCCGATGGGGCGCCGGGGATCCTTCAGGTCCGCGCGGCTGCGACGCAACGCGCGTGCGATGGCCACCGTGGCGGCGTCCTGGCCAATGACATGCTTCTGTAGCTCGGCCTCGAGAGTGAGCAGCTTTTCGCTCTCCTTCTTTTCGAGACGGCTGAGCGGAATGCCCGTCCAGTCGGCGACAACCTGCGCCATCAACTCCTCGTCGATGGTGATGCGGTTCTCATCGCGGCTGCGCTTCCACTCCTCGAGCAGGGTGTCCTGCTTGAGCCGGAGCTGCTTCTCGGTGTCGCGATATTTCGCGGCCTCCTCGAAATGCTGGGCGGCGATCGCCTGCTCCTTCTGGGCGCAGACGGCCTCGATCTCCTTGGTCATCTCCTCGATCTCGGGCGGGCGGTTCAGCGAGCTGATGCGCGCGCGGGCGCCCGCCTCGTCCATGACGTCGATGGCCTTGTCCGGCAGGAACCGGCCCGTGATGTAGCGATCCGACAGCTTGGCCGCGACCTCGAGCGCCTTGTCGGTGAAGATCGCCTTGTGGTGCTCCTCGTACTTTCCGCGAATGCCCTTGAGGATGAGAATGGTGTCCTCGACCGACGGAGCCTCGACCTTCACATTTTGAAAACGGCGGTCGAGCGCGCTGTCCTTCTCGATGTACTTGCGGTACTCGTTCAGGGTGGTCGCGCCGATGCACTGGAGTTCGCCGCGGCTGAGGGCGGGCTTGAAGATATTGGACGCATCCATCGCGCCCTCGGCGGCGCCGGCACCGACGATCGTATGCAGCTCGTCGATGAAGATGATCACGTTCCGCGAGCGCTTGATCTCGTCCATCACCGCCTTGATGCGTTCCTCGAACTGGCCGCGGTATTTGGTGCCGGCGACCATGAGCGCGAGGTCGAGCGTGATGACCTTCTTGTCGGCCAGAATTTCCGGCACATTGCCCTTGGCGATTTCCTGCGCCAGGCCTTCGACAATCGCGGTCTTGCCCACGCCGGCCTCGCCGACGAGGACCGGATTGTTCTTCGTGCGACGGCAGAGGATCTGGATGACGCGCCGGATCTCGTTCTTGCGGCCGATGACGGGGTCCATCTCACTCTTGCGGGCGAGTTCGGTCAGATCGCGGCCGAACGCCTTGAGCGCGGGCGTCTTGACCTCTTTCTTTTCGTCGGGCGAACCGCCACCTGAGCGCGGCGAGACTTCCTCGCCCCCGCTTCCGCCGCTGCCCCCGCCCGAGCCACCGCCCTCACCGGGATTGCCGGCGGCGAACTGCGGATCGAGCTCCTTGAGAATTTCCTGACGCGTCCGCTCGATGTCGATGTCGAGCGTCTTCAAAACGCGTGCGGCGACACCCTCACCCTCGCGCAACAGGCCGAGGAGGATGTGCTCGGTGCCGACGTAGCTGTGACTGAGCGCCTTCGCCTCCTTGCCCGCCAGCGCGAGGACCTTTTTGACGCGCGGCGTGTAGGGAATGCTGCCGATGGGCGTCTTGCTCTCCTGCCCCACGCCGACCTGTTTCTCGACCTCGCCGCGCACGGTTTCGAGATCGAGGCCCATCTTCTGCAGCACGCTCACCGCCACGCCCTGGCCGAGCTTGATCAGGCCGAGCAGCAGATGTTCCGTGCCGACATAGTTGTGATGAAAACGGTCGGCTTCCTTGCGGGCCAGCGCGAGCACCTGTTGCGCGCGTGGCGTGAAATTGTTCATCGGTTCCATGCAGTGTGTTGTTAAAGGGTCTTACTTGGCTGCCTCACTGAAATCCGGCTTCGGCACTTTTTCAAATTCGGCGCGGAGCAGGTCGCCGCGGATCGTGTCGCGCTGCCCGGCTTCCGCCGCACGGCGGCTCGAATGCTGGATGTGGCCCGGCTGGCATTCGATGAAGAGCCGGTCGACGACCGCCCGCTGCGAGTCGGGAAAGACGCCGAGATCGATGCCGAGGCGGATGAGCGAAAGAAGATTCATGCACTCGCTCGAGTTGAGCAGGTGTCCGTTCTGCAGGATGCCGTAGGCGCGGCCGATCTTGTCGAAGAGCTTGGTCGACTCCGTCTCGATCAACTTTTCGCGGGCATTGAGTTCCTGCTCGATGATCGTGTTCAGCACGCCGGTGAGATGCTTGATGATCTCCTCCTCGGTCTCGCCGAGCGTGGTCTGGTTGGAAATCTGGAAAATGCTCCCGCTCGCGTCCGAGCCCTCGCCGAACAGGCCGCGCACGGCCATGCCAAGCTGGTTGACGGCACGCACGACCTTTTCCATCTGGGCCGAAATGACGAGGGCCGGCAGATGCATCATCGTCGACGCCCGGATCGCCGTGCCGAGATTCGTCGGGCAGGCGGTGAGATAACCCAGGCGCGGCGAAAACGCGTAGTCGAGGTGCTCCTCGAGATCGGAATCGAGCGAATTGATCGTGCCCCACACCTTCTTGAACGAGAAACCGGCCCGCAGGACCTGGATCCGCAGGTGATCCTCCTCGTTGATCATCACGACGCAGGACTGGTCCTTGCTGATGACGATGCCCGCGGCGTTCTTGGAGTGGCTCAGCTCGCGGCTGATCAGATGACGTTCGACGAGGATCTGCTTCTCGAGTTCGCTGAGATCGTCGACCCCCATGGCCAGCCCGCGTTTCATCTGCGGCAGCGAGGCGACGGCCTGCAGGCACTGGGCCAGCACATCGCGACCCTGACCGTCCTTGGCCCAGCCGGGAAAGGGATGGTTCGAGAGGTTGCGCGCGAGCCGGATGCGCGTCATGAGCACGACGGCGCTCTTGCTGGTCGAGGCGTCGGTCAGCTCGGACGGGGCGGCAATGAGCTCGTTGATCTTCACGTCAGGACTTGGGCTTGGTGGCGGCCGCCTGCCGGACCTGGTGCAACTCATCGCGGAAGCGGGCGGCATCCTCGTAGCGCTCGGACTTGATGGCCTGGTCGAGGTCCGTTTCGAGCTTGGTGAGACGTTCGTAAAGCGAACGGCGTTCGAGCGCCTTTTGGGGCGTCTTGCCGACGTGGTTGGTGCCCTTGTGCATGCTGTCGAGGATCGGATCCAGCGCGTTGGCGAACGCCTCGTAGCAGGCCGGGCAGCCGAAACGGCCGGTTTTCTTGAAATCCTGCTGGGTCAATCCGCACGCTTCGCACCGAATCTCGCCGCCCGGACTCTCCGGGTTCAGCGACGACTTCACCAGCAGGTCGGCCAGCGAAAAACCGCTCGGATCCGTGACTCCCTTGGCCTGGGCGCACGCTTCGCACAGGTCCACCTTGTGGATCTTGTTATTGACGATCTGCGTCAGATGAACCGTCGCCGGCTTGGAGCAGATATCGCACTTGAGGGAATTCGGCATGTATTGATTTGAAAGGAGGTTGGCCACGTCCCCGCGTGCGCTCGCCGGCGTCCGAAGGAACGCTTGGCCTTCCCGAAATCGAGCATGCGCAATAAGGCGGAAGACGCAAGCGTGCAGTAGGTCGGTCTGGCCGGCGTAAACCCGTCGGAATCAGGCGGCTTGGTGCGGACATTTTACGTGCCATCGGACCAAGCGCGCAGTCATCCATCGGCATGAAAACGACGTCTTGGGAGGTGTCCGCGGCGGCGCATGTTCGGAGCGTCCTATGCATAATCCAAAATCCAATTCTTTGCGTCCCATCCGGGGCTTTACCCTCATCGAACTCCTCACCGTCATCGCCATCATCGGCATCCTGGCCGCGCTGATCTTTCCGACCATCGGCAAGGTGCGGGAGACGGCGCAGCGCACGGTCGACGCCAACAACCTCCGCGAGATCATCAAGGCCGCCCAGATCTATGCGGCCGACAACAGTGACCGGCTTCCGGACCCGCAAACCCCCGGCACTCTCACCGGCGGCGAGGGACCGCAACTGTGGGCCGGCGTGATGGCGCAGCGCGGAATACTCACGGATCCAACCTTCTATTTTGCCAAGAACGATCCGCTGTTCGATGGCACGTATCCCGCAGCCATTGTCACGCCGGCCGACCACTCACAGCTCGATCCGAGCTTCACCACGAATCGGACGTTGAGCTTCGAATTCGTGGGCGGACTGCGCATGGGCGACGCGCCGACGACTCCGGTCGCATTCACGCGTGGCCTGCTGGCCGACGGCACCTGGGATCCGTCGAGCGGCGCCTACAAATCCCTCGGCGGCCATATCGCCTTCCTGGGTGGCAACGTCCAGTTCTATTCGAACACCACGGATTCCGCGAATCAGCTCACCCTGAACAGCGGCAAGAAAGGAGTTTCCGTACTCCAAGCCCTGCCCTTCAACGCCGTGGCCACGGCCAATCCACGCGTCTACGCCACCCCGCCGGCCGGCGTCGGATCGCTGGCCGGCACTCCGGCTGAAGCCGCACCCTGAAATCCGGTTCCCGCGAAAAATTCAGCCCCTCCGTCCGCGGCGGGGCTTTTTTCTTTGCCCGGGAAGCCGCAACCGTTTCGCTGGGCAGGGCATGCCGTCCATCCTCCCGACCTACGTCATCGGACACAAGAACCCCGACGCCGACTCGATCTGCTCGGCGATCGCCTACGCGGCGTTCAAGGAAATGCGGGGCGAACAGGGCTACGTGGCCGCGCGCTGCGGCAACTCGAACGCGCGGATCGATGCCATCATGGAGCGGTTTCACATGCCGCTGCCGTTTTATCTGAGCGACGTGGCCGCGCGCGTCCATGACGTCATGGCCACGGAGGTGCACACCATCGCCGAGTCGGCCACGTGCGCGGAGGCCCTCGAGTCGATCGACCGCCACGGCCACCGCATGGTCCCGGTGCTGGCGGACTCCGGCCGCGTGGCCGGGGTGATCACCACGGCGCAGCTCGCGCATGCCTTCCTGCCGCAGATCGCCGAGCCGAAGAAAATGCGTCTGGTCACCACCGACCTCGAATCGATCGCCCGCACCCTCCGCGGACGCACGATTCACCTCGGTGCCGATCCGCGCCGCATCGAGGAACTGTTCGTTCGCATCGGCGCGATGGATACGTCGTCATTCTGGCAGCTTTCGCAATCCGAGGGCATTCCCGCCGCCCAATCGATCATTGTCGTGGGCAACCGCCGCGAGATCCAGGAACGCTCCATCGCGCTGGGGGTGCGTTTGCTGGTGATCAGCGGCAATCTCGCGGTTGAGGACGCGGTCGTCGCGTCCGCCAGGGCCAACGGCGTCAGCCTCATCATCAGCCCGTACGACACCGCCACCACGGCCTGGCTGATCCGCACCGCCGGCCGGCTCTCGCCCATCATCGAGCGCAATTTCACTCCGATCAAGGCCGACGTCCGGCTCGCCGACATCCGCCGCAAGATCGGAACGTCCACGGCCGCGGCCTTCCTGGTTCTCGCCGACGACGGCAGTCTGCAGGGCATCCTGTCCAAGTCGGACGTGCTGAAGCCGGTTCCCACCCGACTCGTGCTCGTCGACCACAACGAGCTCACCCAGGCCGTGTCGGGCGCGGAGGACGTCACGATCACCGAAATCATCGATCACCACCGTCTGGCGCCCATCACCACGAGCCAACCGATCCTGTTCATCAACGAGCCCGTGGGTTCGACGTGCACGATCGTGGCGGACCTGTTCCGCCGCTACCATCTCCAGCCCACTCCGGACCTCGCGGGCATCATGATGTCGGGATTGATTTCCGACACGCTGCTGCTGCAGAGCCCAACCTCCACGCCCAAGGATGCCGATGTGCTGGCGTGGCTGGAGCCGCTGGCCGACATCAAATCCCGCGCGCTCGCCGACCTCATCTTCAGTTCGGGCTCGGTGATCCTGGCCAACCCGCCGGACAAGGTGGTGCGCTCGGACTTCAAGATCTACACCGAGGAAGGCGTCCGGTTCGCCGTGTCGCAGGTCGAGGAACTCGGCTTCGACAATTTCTGGTCGAATGCCAAGCCGCTCGCCCAGGCGCTGGCGGATTTGCGCACCGCGGAGCGACTCGTCTTCGCGGCCGTGCTGATCACCGACATCAACACCCAGAATTCGCTCATGCTCGTGAAGGGCGATGGGGAGTTCATCCGCCGCATCTCGTACACGCATGTCACGCAGGACGAGATCTTCGACCTGCCCGGCGTCGTGTCGCGCAAGAAGCAGCTGATCCCGTATTTAACCGGCCTGGTGCGCGAGCTGGCCGAGGAGGGCGGTGGCACGCGCTCCCGCTCGGGCACGCCGTTCCGCCCGTGAAAAACAAACGTTGATCGGCGACGCCGGAGAACGCAAATTGGCGGGCTCCATGTCCGACCCGACCGCCGTTCCCGCGTCCGCTCCCAGTGACTTCATCCGCGACATCGTCGCGGCTGATCGGGCTTCCGGCCGGCACCAGCAGATCGTGACGCGTTTTCCCCCGGAGCCGAACGGCTATCTTCACATCGGTCACGCCAAGTCGATCTGCCTCAATTTCGGCATCGCGCGGGAAAACAATGGCCGGTGCAACCTGCGGTTTGACGATACCAATCCCACCAAGGAGGAGATCGAGTATGTCGAATCGATCACCGCGGACGTGCGTTGGCTGATCGCCGGCTGGGCCGATCAGTGCCTGGGTTTCAAGCGCATCGGAGCGGCCCCGGTTGGCCAGATGATCAACGGCCGAAACGATTTCCATCTCGGCTCGGTCGATCCGGCGGAATTGCTTACCCCCGAAGGCAGCGCCGAGGCGGAGCCGTTCTTCGCTTCGGGCTATTTCGATCAGCTGCACGACTATGCCGTCGAACTGATCAAGCGCGGCAAGGCCTATGTGTGCGACCTCAGTCCCGAAGACACCGACTCCTATCGCGGCGCGCCGGACAAGCCGGGACGGGACAGTCCGTGGCGGAATCGGACGGTCGCCGAAAATCTCGATCTGTTTGCCCGCATGAAGGCGGGCGAGTTTCCGAACGGCGCCCGGTCGCTGCGCGCGAAAATCGACATGACGGCCCCCAACGTCTGGCTGCGCGATCCGTTGCTTTACCGCATTCGCCATGCCGCGCATCACCAGACCGGCAACAAATGGTGCATCTATCCGCTCTACGACTACGCCCATTGCCTCAGCGACTATCTCGAGGGCATCACGCACAGCATCTGCACGCTGGAATTCGTGGACCATCGCGCACTGTACGACTGGATTCTCGCCAGCCTCGAGCTGCCCCGTCCGCTGCCGCATCAGTATGAGTTCGCGAAGCTGCATCTCGGGTACACGATCGTTTCGAAGCGCAAGCTGCACCAGCTCGTGTCGGCGGGCCATGTGTCCGGGTGGAACGATCCCCGCATGCCGACGCTGTCCGGGCTCCGTCGCCGTGGCATCCCGGCGAGTGCGATCCGGCATTTCGCGTCGATCATTGGCGTGACCAAGTTCGACTCCGTCACCGACACCGCCCTTTTCGAGCACGCCGTGCGCGAGGACCTGAACGCGGCGGCCACCCGCCGTCTCGCCGTCCTGCGTCCGCTGAAAATCGTGCTGACCAATATTCCCGCCGACGAAACGGTCTCCTGTGAAGCCGTCGACAATCCGCAGGACGAGAATCCCCGACGCCGCACGGTCGAGCTGACGCGTGAGGTTTTCATCGAGCAGGACGATTTCGCCGATGTTCCGCCGCCGAAATTTTTCCGCCTCAAACCGGGCGGCGAAGTGCGGTTCAAGTATGCCTGCATCGTGAAGTGCGATGAGGTGATCAAGGATGCGGCCGGCAAGGTGACGGAGCTGCGCTGCACCGCCGACCTCACGACGCGCGCGGGCGGTCCGAACGCCGACCGCAAGGTCAAGGGCACGATCCATTGGGTCAGTGCGAACCTTTCCGTCGAGGCCGAGGTGCGACTCTACGACCGGCTGTTCGATGTGGCCGAGCCGGATGCCGACGGCAAGTTTCTCGAGCATGTGAATCCGCGCTCGCTCGAAGTGGTCACGGCCCGACTCGAGCCTTCGCTGATCGGCGCGCGGCATGACGAGCGTTACCAGTTCGAGCGGCTCGGTTACTTCTATCTCGACGTCGATTCGCCTCCGGGCAGCGCCGGCCGGATGATCTTCAACCGCACGATCACGCTCAAAGACACATGGGCGAAGTAATGTGGGCACACCTCAGGCGGATTTGAACCACAGAGGCTCGGAGGTCTGGGCGCTGTGGTAACGTTCACGGGAGATTTTTCTTAACCACGGATTTTCTTACGGGAGGGAACGGAGCGGGCCATCGATCCCTGGGCGGTCTTTGCGATCTTCTGTGAAAATGGATTTCTCAGTTCCCTCCGCTATCTCCTGTAAATAGATATTCCTCCTTGTTCATGGAAAAAATCGTTCTCACCGAAATCGAAGGTCGCGTGCTCGGGTCGCTGATCGAAAAGGAACGGACGACGCCGGAATATTATCCGTTGTCGCTGAACGCGCTCACGAACGCCTGCAACCAGATCAACAATCGCGACCCGGTCGTTACTTACGGCGAGAACGAGGTGCTGCGTGCGGTGGAATCGCTGCGCGACAAACGCCTCGCCTATGCCTCGAGCGGCGCCGTCGCCCGCGTCGTGAAATACGGACACAAGGCCGTCGAAATCCTCGAGTTGTCGCCAGCCGAGCTGGCGGTGATGGACGTACTCATGCTGCGCGGGCCGCAGACGCTCGGCGAGATTCGCGGACGCACGGGTCGCATGCACGAGTTTGCGGATCTGGCCGCCGTGCAATCGGTGTTGCAGGCCCTGGCTTCGCGTCCGGAGCCGCTGGTGGTCTGCCTGCCGCGGCAAGCCGGGACTAAGGAGTCACGCTACGCCCATTTGCTGGCCGGAGAGGTGGTGGCAGCGGCAAATTCCCGTCCGGTCGATTCCGCCGCGCCGGTCAGCGAGGACCCCGACCGCGTGACCGCATTGGAAAATGAAGTCGGCGTGCTTCGAAGCGAATTGGCCGATCTTCGCCGCCAATTCGAGGATTTCCGAAAGCAGCTCGGATAGCCTTCGATCGTTGCCTGCTGGCACGTAATCCGAGGTAGGGCGGGACCGCTGGGCCCGCCGTGAATTGCCGATTCACCAGGGTTCGTCGAAGTCGTGGCCCCGTCCCCCGACTCACCTCACGACTTCCGGTGATGCTTCCGATGCCGGTGCTTGCGATGGCCCTTTTTGGCCACCTTGACGGTCTTGTGGTGACTGTTGGATACGGACGGCACGGGCTCGACGGCCGCCTCGGCAAAAAGTCCTGTGGTGGCAAGGGCCAGCAGAACGAAGCAATAGCGCAGGGTATGTTTCATTCGCATGAGGAAGTGACGATTGCAGGCGTGCGCGGTTACGCACGCAATCTCAAGCGGAATCCCGAAAAGTGCGCAAACGACGATCCACGCGCTGTTTTCCCAGCAGCCGAAAAATGCTCGTCAGGCTCGGGCCGGCATTGGTGCCGGTGAGGGCCAGGCGGGCGACGGCCTGGTAGTCGCCGAAGCCAAGTCCCTTCGCCGTCGCCAGGTCCTTGATCGCCGTCTCAATTGCCAAATCGGAGGAAAAGTCCATCGCCGCGAGCGCATCGATCAGTTCGCCCAGTCGCGCCTTCGGGTCGCCTTTACCCATCACCTTTTCGCGAACCTTCGGATCGATCGGATACTCGTCCGAGAAGAAATAGCACGTGTAGGCACCGAGGTCGTCGACCGACTTGATCTTCGGCTGCGCCAGCAACATCACCTCGCGAAAGAATGCGGCATCGGCGAGCGCCGCCTGCCCCGCGGGAAGCGACCGGAAATAATTCGTGGCCAGAGTGACGAACCGGTCCGCGGGCTGTTCGAGCAGGTAAACCATGTTCATGTGCGCGAGCTTCTTGCCGTCAAACTTCGCGTTGGCCTGGTTCACGCCGGGCAGGTCGAACAGACGGACGATCTCGGAAATCGGCATCTTCTCGCGGTCATCGCCGGGGTTCCAGCCCAGCAGCGACAGATAATTGACCAGCGCCTCAGGCAGAAAATACCTTTGGCGATACTCCTCGATGAGGGCGCCCTTGTCGCGCTTGCTCATCTTGCCCTGCCCCATCTCCGGAGATTTCAAAATCAGCGGAATATGGGCGAAAATGGGAGTCGAGGCGCCAAACCCTTCGTACAACCGCACGTGCTTGCTGGTGTTGGAGAGGTGGTCCTCGCCGCGAATCACGTGGGAAATGTTCATCGCGATGTCGTCGACCACATTCACGAAATGGAAAACCGGATTTCCATCGGAACGGAAGATGACGAAGTCCTCGTCCTCCATGCGCTCGACGCGTCCGCGGATGCGATCTTCGATGACCACGGGAGCGCAGCGGACCTTCTCGACCTCCTTCTTGCGATGATCGTCGAAGACCCGATAGCGCTCGCCCTCGAGTTTGAACCACACCGCGCCGTCCTTGTCGTAGGCGCGTCCCGCATCGCGGAGCTTTTGCAGATAGGCCCGGTAAATATCCGCCCGCTGGCTTTGCCGATACGGTCCCTGCTCGCCCCGCTGTCCGTTGTTCGCCGGTTCGGGTCCTTCGTCCCAGTCGAGCCCGAGCCATTGCAGACTGTCGTAAATCAGTCGGAGGAATTCCTCACTGTTGCGAGCCTGGTCGGTGTCCTCGATGCGCAGGATGAATTTGCCCCCGGTATGTCGAGCGTAAAGCCAGTTGAACAGCGCCGTGCGCGCGGAACCGATGTGGAAGAAACCGGTGGGACTGGGAGCGAAGCGTACTCGGACCGAAGACATGGAGATGAGGGCCAATCAAACGCGGTCCCCGGCCGGGTAGGCAAGAAAGTTGATCCCCGATTAACCGGAATGACGCGCCTGCGAATCGCCCCATCGATCGGCGACAAACCGGTCGATGGCCGCCTGCGCCTCGTGCGGCGCCAGCTGCATGGCGCGCTCGGCAAATCGAGCGAGATCCGCCGGCCAGGGCGCGGCAAATCGTTGGGTGAACCCGGCGGGACTGAGATCGATGGCCGCGCAGTGCAGGGCCTGCCGGGTGATTGGAAGCCGCTCGGAATGCCGCGGCGTCCATCCGTGCTGGGCGAATTCGAGGTAAAGCGACGGATCGGGACCGTACAGTTTGTCCCCGACAACACGGTGCCCAAGCCACTCCGCGTGGGCGCGTATCTGGTGTTTGCGGCCAGTGACGATTTCGACTCCCGCCACGGTGAAGCCCGGACGGCGGAGCAAGGGATGAAAATGCGTGAGCGCCGCTTGCGCGCCGGGCGTATCCGCCGGAACCACACGTTGTTTCACCGTGACATTGGTCGTCGGGTCCGGGCCCAAGGCTTGGTCGACCGTGACCGGATTGGCCATTTCTCCGTGCACAAGCGCCACATAAAGTTTGCGAACCTGGCGTTTGCCCACGGCCTTTTGGAGGCGGCTGCCCGTGGCCTCGTCCTTGGCCAAAATTATCACTCCAGAGGTCTCGCGATCGAGCCGATAGATAAAGCGAATGGTCTGGATGCCCAACCCTTCGCGCACCGCCCCCGCGAGACTCGACCACGGTCCTTCTTTCGAGGGGTGCACCACCAGCCATCCGGGCTTGTCCAGCACGAGGAGCCGCTCGTCCTCGAACAGGATCCAGTTCCGCAGCCGGTCCAGGTCCGCCAGGGGCGCGCGGGTCGGGGGAATGGGTTCGGTGGGATCGAGCATGGACGGGCGTTCAAAAATATTCCCCGGGGCCGAGGTCGAGAAGATTTGCAATGGCCGGGGGTGCGTGCATGCTGCGCTTTGTCGAATGAAGGACTTTCCACCAAGGAAAGGCGGTCGCTCCGGGGGAGCCGGAGGCCGCGGGTGTTTCCCTCCCACTGCACGTCATTGTGCCGCCTCGGGCAATCTCCGGTTTTCGTTTGGTCCGAGCCTCTTTCCGCCCGGTTTTTCCCACCGGGCTTCAACCTGATCCCCCACATGAATAATCCGAATCGCGCTCACGAGGTGATTGTTTCCGGCATTCATCTCGAACTGACCCCGTCGCTCAAGAATTACGTGATTGAGAAGGCCGAGCGACTGTTCCGACACGAGGAACACATCGTACGCATCAAGGTGGAGCTGGAATGCGATCGCCAGCACGAGCGCTCGCACAAGTTTGTCGCCAAGGCCCATGTCGAGATTCGCGGACCGAACATCAACTGCACCGCAGACTCCGAGGAAATGCACAAGTCGGTCGATCTGCTCATGGACAAGATCGACCAGGCGCTGCGCCGCCGGCATGGCCAGCACAAGGACAAGCGGAATCATCCGCGCGGAATCGAGTGGAACGACGTCACGCTTCCAAAGGCAGTCTAGGATTCGTTTTCCGGTCACCGGGCCCGCTTCGGCGGGCCTTTTTTGTTTCCACCTTTTGCGCCGAACGGAGTATACGAATCAGGTTTTCGCCGTCCGTCCGCCCGATTGAATCGAGCCATGTCCACCGCCTTGAAACTGGATGGCCGAAAGCTGCGTCTCCGCCAGTTGCGCGGCGTGCTGGCGGGGTCGCAACGGATCGACCTGACTCCCGCGGCAGCCAGGCGCATTGTTGCTTCGAGAAAGCGCGTCGAAGCCGCCCAGCGCACCGGCCGCGCCCTTTACGGCGTCAACACCGGCTTCGGCGCCCTCGCCCACCAGCGCGTTCCGGCCGCCGATCTCGAAAAACTGCAGCAGAACCTGATCCTGAGTCATGCGGTGGGCGTTGGTCCCGAAGCGCCGCCCGAAATCGTCCGCCTGATGCTGGCGCTGAAGGTCAACGGACTGGCCCTGGGCTTGTCCGGTGTCACAGGGAAGGTCGTCACCACGCTCATGGCGTTTCTGAACGCCGATGCCCTGCCGGTGGTGTACACGCAGGGTTCGCTGGGCGCATCCGGCGATCTCGCGCCCCTGGCGCATCTGGTGCTGCCCTTGCTTGGACGCGGAGAAGTCGATTTCCGGGGAAAACGTCGCCCGGCGCGCGACGTATTGAAGCGTCTCCGCCTCACGCCCATCCGACTGCAATCCAAGGAGGGTCTCGGACTCATCAATGGCACGCAGTTCATGGCCGCCTACGCGGTGCGCTGCCTGCTGCAGTTGGAGGATCTCAGCAAGCTTGCCGATGTGTCGGCGGCGATGACGCTCGAGGCGGCGCGCGGGAGTGCCTCACCGCTCGATCCGCGCATTCATGCGGCGCGCCGGCATTCCGGCCAGGTGGCATCGGCGGCCAATTTGCGCCGTCTGCTGGCCGGTTCGCGCATTCTTCCGTCGCATGCCCACTGCGAAAAGGTGCAGGATCCGTATTCCATTCGCTGCGTCCCGCAGGTGCACGGCGCGGTGCGCCTGGCGATCGATCATGCGCGGAGGGTGACCGAGACCGAGATCAATTCGGCGACGGACAATCCGCTGGTCTTCGAGAGCGGGGACATCGTCAGCGGCGGCAATTTTCACGGCGAACCCCTGGCCTTCATCCTCGACTATCTGGCCATCGCCGCCGCCGAACTCGCCTCCATTGCCGAGCGGCGCATCTACATGCTTCTTCACGGTGACACGATTGGCGACCTGAAGGTGCCGAAGCTGCTGATGCGCGATACCGGTCTGAATTCAGGATTCATGATTCCCCAGTACACGGCGGCGGCCCTCGTGTCGGAAAACAAGGTTCTGGCGCATCCCGCGTCCGTCGATTCCATCCCGTCGTCACTCGGCCAGGAAGATCATGTCTCAATGGGCGCGATCAGCGCCACGAAACTTCTGACGGTCGTGCGCAATGTCGAAACCGTCCTTGCGATCGAACTGATGTGCGCCGCCCAGGGATTGGAATTTCTGCGGCCGCTGCGGGCCGGGCGGGGCGTCGAGGCCGCGTTCGCTGCGATCCGTCGCCGGATTCCCTTCGCGCGGGCCGACCGGCTTTTTCACGACGATATCCAGACGGCTCTGGCGCTCGTGCAAGGCGGTGAACTCTTGCGGGCGGTTGAGAGCGTGACCGGAAAACTGCGCTGAGGGATTGGCGTTGCCTGGGCGAAGCGGGCGGGCCACCGTCGCACTCCCATGAAATACCCCAGTCTGAAGCTTGCTCTCCTCGCCGCCGCGCTGACCGTCACCGCGATCGCGGCCGACACGGAGGAGGGATTTGTTTCGTTGATGGACGGAAAGACGTTCAACGGTTGGAAGGCGGCCACCGAACATCCGGACACGTGGAAGATCGAGGACGGTTGCTTCGTCACGCGCGGCGAGCGCAATCATCTGTTTTACGTGGGCGATGCGAAGCCGTTCAAAAACTTCGAGCTGCGGGTCGAAGTGATGACGGAGCCGCACTCCAATGGTGGCGTCTATTTTCACACGCAATATCAGGAGGTCGGCTGGCCGAAGGCCGGTTTCGAAACCCAGGTGAATGTCTCCCACTCCGACTGGAAGCGCACCGGCAGCCTCTACGACGTGGCCAATACCGGGCTGGTCGCCTGCGAGGATAACAAATGGTGGACGCAGGATATCATCGTCGAGGGCAATACGGTCACCATCAAGATCGACGGCAAGATCGTCACTCAGTACATCGAGCCGGCCGGCGCGCAGGCGGGATCCGCCTTTGGACGCAAACTCGGCGAAGGCACCTTTGCCCTGCAGGCGCACGACCCGAAGAGCGTGGTCCGGTACCGGAACATCCGGGTGAAACGGCTGCCGGATTGAGCGTAGCTGGGAGCGAAGGGCGGAATCGGACTCGCGCAGTTGAATGTTGAGTGTGGAGGCTCGAAAGACCGCAGCACCGCAATTGTCATTCGGTTTCTCGACCCGGTTTGTCCCTCAACCCTCACCTTTCAACCCTCAACTTTTCCGACCATGAATCCTCCGCGGAGCGAATGGGTGGCGGTTGAAAGGTTTTTTGACGAGCGACTGATCGGAGCCGATCCCGCACTCGAGGCCGCTTTGCAGTCGAGCGCGGCCGCGGGCCTGCCGGCGATCAATGTCACTCCCGCTCAGGGGCGATTTCTCCATCTTCTTGCCCGCATCCGCGGCGCGAGACGCATCCTCGAGGTCGGAACGTTGGGCGGATACAGCACGATCTGGCTGGCGCGCGCACTTCCGACGGGAGGAGAACTGATCTCACTTGAGCTCAACCCGGACTACGCCGCGCTTGCTCGTGCGAATGTTGGCCGAGCCGGCCTGGCGGATCGCGTCGATATCCGGGTCGGATCGGCCGCGTCCTCCCTCGCCCATCTCGGTCAAAATGACCCGCGGCCATTCGATCTGGTGTTCATCGATGCCGACAAGCCCAGCACGCCGCTCTACTTTGAATGGGCGCTGCGACTGACGCGTCCCGGTGCGGTCGTGGTGATCGATAATGTGGTGCGTGATGGCGCAGTGGCCGATCCGGCGACCGCCGAGGCGGGCGCGCAGGCCATGCGCCGTTTCGCCGATTCCCTTGCCGGCGAGAAGCGCGTGAGCGCCACCGCACTGCAAACCGTCGGTTCGAAGGGCTACGACGGTTTCATTCTTGCGCTGGTCGTAGCCTGACGAGCATCCGGTCGGCCGGGAGACTCGAGACCTTGCGCGAGGTGCGGGCGGCGAGGCCAGCGCTTCGGCCTGAGCCGCGACAAAACCGTTGACCGCGCCGGCTGCGCGGCGATGATCCCGACGCGCCGTGGGGGCGCCAGCGGGTCCGCGCGCAGGGCTGAGCCCACCCCTTCTTCCATCCACTGCACGTCACTCACCGTGCTGGCCGACCTGCGGACCGCGGCATTCAGCATGGAGGAGTTATGACGACATCGCAGTTACCCGAGCGGCCGAATCTCGAGCAGCTCAAGCGACTGGCCAAGGATCTCTTGCACCGGGCGCGAAATGCGGACCCCGCATCGATCGCCCGATTCCGGACCCTGCCCGGTTTCGCGTCGGAAATGGAGAATCATCGACTGGCGACGCGAGTCGCCTTGCACGACGCGCAATCGGTCATCGCCCGCGAACATGGGTGCGATTCCTGGAAAACGCTCGTTGAACAGATCGAGGAAATGACTCTCGCCGCAGCAGGCGCACTGGAGGCGCTGATCGAAGCCGCCACCGATGGACGGACCAACCGGGCCGAGCGACTGCTCGCGGCGCGACCGGGACTCGCCCGCGGAAGCTTCGAGGCGGCGTTGCTGCTGGGCGACAAGGGTATTGCACTCGATTTTCTTCGACGCCAGCCCGAGCGGGCGAACAGCAAAAGCGGTCCGCGGAACTGGGAACCCCTGCTCTACCTTTGTCATGCGCCGTTCCGGTCCGGCGACCGGGGCGTTGCGTCCGGACGTGTCGCCATTGCGCGCCGGCTGCTGGAACTCGGCGCCGATCCCAACGCCCGCTACCCGTGGAAGCATCATGGCGTCCAGCGACCGGCCTTGTGGGGCGCCGTCTGCCAGACGTGTTCACTGGAGTTGGCCGAGGTGCTCCTGATTGGGGGCGCGGATGCCAACGATGGCGTCACGCTCGCTTTGGCGGCGTCCGGCGGCAATCTGCCCGCGCTCGAGCTGCTGCGAGGCCACGGGGCCGATGTCAACGGCGTCTGGGCCACCGACGGAACGCCATGCCTTTTTGCGATCCTGCACTGGACGAAAACCGAAGTCGGCGTTCGGTGGCTCCTCGAAAATGGCGCCAGCCCCAACGGTATTTTTGGAACGGAAATGGAAACACCCGTGCACGTGGCGGCGCGGTGCAGCGCGCCCGCCATCGTGAAACTCCTGCTCGATCACGGCGCCGATCCCAATGTCACCCGGGCGGACGGCCGCACTCCCTACGCGCTGGCCGCCATCTACGGCAACCTACCGGTGGTCCAGCTTCTCCGTTGCGGTGAAAAAGAAGCACAGCTCTCGCCACCGGATGCTTTTGTCGCGGCGTGCCAGCGCAACGACGAAGCCGCCGCCCGGACGTTGCTGGACCGAAATGGACAATTGATCTCTGAGGTGAATCAGCTTCACCCGGATCTCCTGCATCGCGCCGCCGAGGGGGACGAACCCGCGGCGCTCCGTTTTCTGCTCAACCTCGGCTTCGAGCCCAACAAGACCGACGCGATGGGCGCGACGCCACTGCACCGCGCCGCTCACGAAGGCCGGGTGGAAGCCACCCGATTGCTGCTGGCGGCGCGGGCCTCGACCTCGGCTTGCGACAACGAGTTTCGTGCCCCACCCCTCGTGTGGGCCGCCGATGGATGTCGAAACGATCGCGGGCGGGCGAGCGATTTCTCCGCCGTCGCGCAGCTTCTGATCGACGCGGGGTCGCCGGTCGACTGGAAGTCGGAAAGCGAGCCCGCCGATGAGATCGGCGAGATCATCGCCGACTGGCGGGCAAGTGGCCGGACGTCATCGGCAACCGACGCGAGCAACCTCTAACGCGTCTCGAGATCGGAAAGGTAGGAGCCTGCTTGCACGCGATAAACATCGCCAACGCCATTCTTCGTCGCTTGCGAGCAGGCTCCTACCTCAACCAATGCCGTTAGACCATTGACAGGCCCGAGGGCACATCTTGTGCCTCAAGACGTTCTCCAGGCGTTGGGTCAATATCCGGCCGCAGAATACGGGCCCTGGCCGCGCGCGTAGACCAAGATTGAGCGTTCGAAGCTGCAAACCAGCCGACCAGCGGCCGTGCTCGCGGTGGTGCGTACGCGAATGACTCCCTGGCCCGGTCGCGAGGCCGAGGCGCGTTTTTCCAGAACAGTCGACTCGGCGTACAGGGTGTCACCCGGCAACACCGGCGAATGGAAAACCACTTCCTTCCACGCCAGATTGGCCACGATGCGCGAAAAGGATTTGGTCATCATCCCAGTCAGTACCGCGAGAACGTGGAGCGGATCGATCTCTCCGGGTCGGTCAAGATTCTGCGCAAGATTCAGGTCGACCACCGCCGGCGCCTGGTTGAGGGCGCGAATGGTCTGCGTGGTGTTTTCGTCGCGCGTGAACGTCTTGCCCGGACGATGCTCGTATGTTTCGCCCACTTCCATGTCCTCAAGAAACAGTCCCATTCGTTCGAGAAAAACTCCCGGCTCGATTTCGACGTGCGAAGCGTGACGGTGCGCGGTCATGGTTAGTATCCCAGGCCCGGCAACGGATCGTGTCCGGCGCGGGTGACGAGCAGGTCGAACACGACGCGCGCAACGGCGACGCTGTCCTGATTCGTGCCCGTGGTCCGGATCTTCAGTCGACCAAGGCGCGCGTCGTCCGGCCAGTCGGCCACCGCAAGGATTTCCGACTCCGCATAAAGCGTGTCGCCACCGAACATCGGTTTCGTGAGCGTGATCTCATCGCACCGCAGCAGGCGCACGCGTTTCGCAAAGGTCTTCCAGCCCATTCCGATCAGCACTTTGGTGGTGAGCGTCGAATCCATCAGGCAGCGCCCCCACTCCGTGTGCCGGGCAAACGCTTCATCGAAATGCAGCATCTGCTGGTTAAGCGTATCGAGGCACTCATCCCGGCTGTCCTGCTGGGAGAGCGTCAGGCCGGGCCGGTGACGGAATCGTTGTCCGACGGCAAACTGTTCGAAATCGAGTCCGAAGCGCTCGCGATAGCGACGATCCCCCACCTCGGCAAAGGCCAGAAAATCAGGCATGGGTCAGCTCCGCACGTTTGCGAGGAGGCGCCGCGCGGCGCTGACCAGGGGTTGATCGATCATGCGTCCGTCCACGGCCACAACGCCTCCGCCCGCCGCATCGGCGGCGGACACGATGCGCCGCGCCAGTTCGACCTGGGAGGATGCAGGCTGAAAAGCCGCAATGATCGCGGCGCACTGCTGGGGGTGAATCGCCAGTTTGCCGGCAAAGCCGAGCGAGCGAACGCGCCGGCATTCGTCGACCAAACCGGCCTCGTCTCGAAAATCGACGTACGGCTGATCGATTGCGGTCAAACCTGCCTCCGCACACGCGTGCACGACCTGCGTTCGTGGCGTGAGCAAGGCATCCCAGGAAGGTTCGCCTCCCGTCTCGGCCGAGAGATCCAATCCGCCGAAGGCGAGTGCGGTCAGGCGCGGTGTGGAGGTGGCAATTTCCAAAACCTTCCGAACTCCGCGCACCGTTTCGATCAGCGCGAGCAAGCGGGTCTCGGCCGGCAGGCGCTCGGCCGCCCACTGCACTTCCGCCGCCGCTTCGACCTTGGGTAGTATCACAAAGTCTGGCCTGATCCCTTGGGCGCGAATCGACTCGACGTCGGTGCGGCCGGGTTCCGAACGAAGGTGATTGACCCTGACTCCCGTCAGGAAAGGTGCCGGCGCCACGCGGAGATGGGTCACGAGCCAGGCCAAATTGTCCGTCCGCACGGACTCTTTCGCATCCGGGGCGACGGCGTCTTCCCAGTCGATGATCACTCCATCGGCTCCACTGCCGGCGGCTTTGGGGAACCGATCCATCCGGTTGCCCGGCGTAAAAAGCAGCGCGGTGATGCGGCTCGGGGCGACCGACATGAGTCGAGGAGAACCTCTTTTTGCCCCCAGGGAAATGATAAATCGTTTGACCCGATCCGACTGTGGGCAGAAAATATCGTGGGCCCGCCGATTTGGTATCTGAAATATGAAGTTACGCGCGTCAGTGCCCGTCCGCTGGCCCGGAGTCGCGATCCTGTTGCTCGCGGAGACACTGCTGGTGCCCACTTGCCTGCGCGGCGGTGAAGACGGGAAGCACGACGATCTCGTGGTGGCGGTCTACGCGGCGGCCAGTCCGGACTATGTGCGGCATCGCGGACCGGACGGTCGCTGGGTGGCCGAAACCTACGCGTTTGGCGAAGGGGGCTGCACGGCCAGCAACATGCGCGACGACGGCCTCGAAAAGTTCAAGTTCCTCGATCTTGCGCACGTGCTCGCGCCCTCCCTGGCGCGCGGGCAGTACACGCCCACGGATCGTGCGCATCCCGAAAAGACGGACCTACTGGTCATGGTATATTGGGGAGCAACGCAGGGCACTGAAAACACCGCGCGCGAGAGTACCTACGCTTTGGCGCAAGGGCTCCTGCCGCCCTCGGCTCCCCCGCGCCCGGACGCGTCCATGGGCAACGGCGACGGCGGATTTACGGGCCGGGGCGGATACGGACAATTTTTCGGTTCGGGTGGTCGGGGCCAGGGGGCCATCGACTATATTGTGAAACAGTACAGTGACAACATGCAGCAACAGGCGATCATGCTGCAGACCATGGCGAACGAGAATCGCGACCAGGAGGACATGCGCAATGCCCAGGTGCTGGGATTTCTGCCGGAACTAAAAAGGGCCCGCCTGCAGCGCGCCGCCTACGGATTCCACCTTGGAGCCGATGTAACGGCCGAGGTGGAGGAATCCCGTTATTATGTCGTCCTGCTGGCCTATGACTACCGGCTGCTGGCCGAAAAGAAGGAGCGGAAGCTTCGCTGGGAGGTCCGTTTCAGCATTCGGGAACGGCGCAATGACTTCGGGCAGCGACTGGCGGAGATGGCGGTGGCGGCGGCGCCCTTTGTGGGCCGCAATTCGGATGGAATTAAGCATTCTTCCGTGCCGTCCGGTTGGGTCGAAGTGGGAGAGCCGCAGGTGGTGGGTTACGACACCAAGGGCAAGTAACGGCTGAACGACGCCGTGAGCCGTGACTCCCCGCTGGGCGAATTTCGGGTCGGCTGGTAAGGTGGTCCGGATTCCTGCGTCGGGCCGCGGGTGAAGGGATCGGGCGGCCGGCGGGGTTTATTGAGAAAGCGATGAAAACACTTCGTCCCTTTGTCTTCCGCCGGTGGCCGATGATCCTCCTGCTTTCGAGCGGAGTTGTCGCCGGCGTAGCATCCTTGCGGGCAGGCGAGACCGCGATCGATCCCGACCTGGTTGTCTCCGTCTACGCCGCAAAGAGTCCCGACTATGTTCGCACCCGCGGGCCGGACGGTCATTGGCATACCGAATCCTACGCGTTCGGCGAAGGCGGTTGCACGGCGACCGGCATGAGGGACGACACCCTCGAGAAGGTGCGCTTCCTCGAGATTGCGCGGATGATCGCGCCCGCTCTGGCCCGGCAGAACTACGAGCCCACCGAAACGGCGCATCCGGAAAAGACGAAACTTCTGGTCATGGTGTACTGGGGCGCGACGCACGGGACTGAAAACACGGCGCAGGAATCCTCTTACGAGATTGCGCAGGAATTCACCCCGCCGCCGCGGCCGATGATGTCTCCCCCACCCAACGGCGGCGGAGGCACCGCCATGGTGAGCGATCCCTCCACTTCCGGACGCGGCAGCGAAGCCAACGCCCTGAAGGTGCAGCAGGACGTCGTGGACAGCCTGTTGCAGCAATCGCTGGTTTTAACGACCATGGCAAACCGCCAGCGCGATCGGGAGGATGTGCGCAATGCGGCCGTGCTGGGTTATTTGCCGGAATTGCAGAAGGCCCAGGCGCTCCGCTCGGGCTCGACCCTGCATCTGGGATCGGACGTTTTGGCCGAGGTGGAGGAATCCCGCTACTACGTTGTCCTGCTGGCCTATGACTACCAGCGCCTCACCGAAAAGAAGGAACGCAAGCTTTGCTGGGAGGTGCGCTTCAGCATCCGCGAGCAACGCAATGATTTTGGCGACCGCCTGGCGGCGATGGCCGCCGCCGCAGCACCGTACTTTGGGCGCGACACCGATGGCATGAGGCACTCGTCGCTGCCCGTGAGAACGGTCGAGGCCGGTGAACCGCGGGTGGTCGGATACGACAATCCGAAATAGCGCCTTGATTGGATGAGGCTGGGATCGATGTCCTCATCGATCCGAAATTCCTGGCCAGACCGGCGCGATCCCCCGCGAAAATCGCGAAGACTCACGGAATCGTTTCTATTGGGCCTGAAAATCCGAGTCGTCTGTGAAGTCCGTGCCCAAAATCCTCTGTGCCTCCGTGGTTCAATAATATCCACGGGTCGACGGGACATCGATCACTACCCAGCTGGACGCATCTTTTCGCCCTTGGCGACTTCCGGCAAAATCCGCCACGTGTGTTTCGTTGACACTATGAAAAGGCCTGTTTTTATCTGTCAGCGAAACAATGAAGCGCCCCCACGCCCCTCGCTTCGACTTCAGCGTTCTGCGCCGACTGCGCCGTCAGCATGAGCTGACGCTCGCCGAACTCGGACGCGCGGCCAAGGTTTCCGTCGCCGTCATCTCCAAGCTCGAGCGCAATCGCCAGTCGGCCGAACTGGATACGCTGTGCCGGCTCGGACGCGCCTTCGGCATGAGCGCCACCGACCTGCTCGCGCTGGCGGAGGCTCCCCTGGCCCACCGCGCGCGGGAAACGTCGCATCGCGCCGGTGACTTCCATTTTCGCGAAGTCCGTTTCGCCAAGATCGTCGGCTTGTTTGGCACCGCTCCGGCCGGAGCCAAGTTGTCGCGTCCGGAAATTCACCACGACGACACCGAGGTCTGCTGGGTGCTCTCCGGCTCGCTGCGATTGACGCTACCCGAGGAGGAGCACACCTTGCGCGACGGCGAATGCATTCAGTTCGACGCCATCCAGGAGCACACCTACGAGGCGCTCTCGGCGGCCGAATTCGTGATTCTCCATCTGCGCAAGGACAAGCGATTCTAGTCCCGACCTCCCATGAAAATCGATGAATCCCTGTCGCCGACCGATCTGCTTCCCGCCTTGCAGCGCGTCTGGGAACTGTCCGGCGTCAAGATCGACGCGATCGCTGCTTCCCATGATCCGGCGCGCGGCGCCCCGGTTTTCACCGTCGAGGGAAAATACACCAGTCGCGGCTGGACCGAGTGGACCGACGGATTCAATCACGGCGCGGGGCTCCTGCAGTTCGATGCGACCGGCGAAGTGCGTTTTGCCGAGCGCTCGGAGTCGGCCACGGTGCGCCACCTGGCGCCGCATGTCAGCCACGTGGGTGTGCACGATCACGGCTTCAACAACCTGAGCACCTACGGAAATTGGTTGCGGCTGCAGCGCGAGGGACGCCGGCCGGCCACCCACGTCGATTTCTGCGAACTGGCGCTGAAGATTTCGGGCGCGGTGCAGGCCGCACGCTGGTCGCCGATCGCCGGAGGCGGCGGCTTCATCCACTCCTTCAACGGACCGCAAAGCCTGTTTGTCGACACGATCCGTTCCTGCCGCGTCCTGATGGTGGCGCATCTTCTCGGACATCGCCTGATGGGCGAAAACGACGTCGCTCACTCCCTGCTCGGCCGCGCGCTGCTGCATCTCGATGCGACCGCGAAGTATTCGGTTTTTTACGGCGAGGGACGCGACTTCTATGACGAGCGCGGTCGCACCGCCCACGAGATCATCTTCAATCCCACGGACGGTCGCTACCGGTGTCCGAATTCACAGCAGGGCTATTCGCCGTTCACCACCTGGACGCGCGGACTGGCCTGGGCGATGCTCGGGTTAGCCGAGGAACTCGAATTTCTCGACCGCGTGCCCGGGGACCATCTCGCGGAGTTCGGCGGCGTCGGTGCGTGGCAGTCGCTGCTCGTCAAGGGCGCCACCGCCACGTGTGACTGGTATCTCGCGAACACGGCCCTTGATGGAATTCCCTATTGGGATGGCGGCGCTCCGGGTCTGGTGCGCTTGGGCGCGTGGCGCGAGCGCGCAGCCGAACCATTCAACGATCACGAGCCCGTCGACAGTTCGGCCGCGGCGATCGCGGCGCAAGGGCTGCTGCGGTTGGGTCGGCACCTGGGCGATTCGCGCGAGGGACGACGCTACTGGCAGGCCGGACTCACCGTCGCGCGGACGCTTTTCGCCGAGCCTTATCTCAGTCTCGATCGCACCCATCAGGGACTGCTTTTGCATTCCGTGTATCACCGGCCGAACGGCTGGGACCACATCCCCGCCGGTCGCAAAGTCCCGTGCGGAGAGTCATCGATGTGGGGCGACTATCATCTCCGCGAGCTGGCGCTTTATCTTCAGCGCCTAGCGCGCGGGGAGTCCTATCTCACCTTCTTCGGGTGTTGCCCGCCATGAGCGCCGCGATCTCGTCCGGGATATCCGCAGCCTCTCTCGACCGGCTCTGCGTGCACACCATTACGCTCAAGTCGTGGTCGTTGCCGCTGGCCGTGGAGAAATTTGCCCGGGCGGGTGTGAAGGGGATCACCGTTTGGCGCGATGCGCTCGCGGGGCTCGGGGCCGCGCAGGCCAGATCGCTGATAGCGGACGCGGGTCTCAACACCGTGTCGCTGTGCCGGGGCGGATTTTTTCCGGCGACCACGAAGGATGGTCGACAAAAGGCGATCGACGACAACCGCCGCGCCATCGCGGAGGCGCACGACCTGGGGGCTCCCCTCGTTGTGCTGGTCTGCGGCAGTCTGCCGGGCCAGTCGCTCGAGGAGTCGCGACGGCAGATCTGCGACGGCATTGCGTCCCTGCTTCCGGATTGCGAGGCGACGGGTGTCCGGCTGGCGATCGAGCCTCTGCACCCGATGTACGCCGCCGATCGTTCGGCCGTGAACACACTTGCGCAGGCGAACGACATGGTCGAAGCGCTGGCGTCGCGCCACGTCGGCGTCGCGGTCGACGTTTATCACGTCTGGTGGGATCCGGCCCTCGAATCTGAAATCGCCCGCTGCGGTCGTCTGGGCGCGCTGGCGGCATTCCACGTCTGCGACTGTCGATCGCCCACGATCGACCTGCTCAACGATCGC
This sequence comes from Candidatus Didemnitutus sp., assembly GCA_035545955.1. Taxonomy (GTDB): domain Bacteria; phylum Verrucomicrobiota; class Verrucomicrobiia; order Opitutales; family Opitutaceae; genus Didemnitutus. Next base: position 204,625 of record DASZXI010000087.1, read on the forward strand.
GGACTGATGGGCGAAGGCTGCATCCCGCTGCGAAAAATCCGGAGCTGGGTCGAGCGCGCCGGCTTTGCCGGCTTCAACGAGGTCGAGATTTTTTCGAATCGTCTCTGGGCCCTCGACCCCGACGAGTATCTGGCCCGCATTGTCGCGGCGTATCGCGAACACGTCTGACCCTCTTCCCACATGAAAACCCATCGGATCGGAATCATCATGAACGGCGTCACGGGGCGCATGGGCACCAACCAGCATCTCCTGCGCTCGATCAAGGCCATCATCGACCAGGGCGGCGTGCGCTTGTCGGACAGCGAAGTCATCCTGCCCGATCCGGTGCTCGTCGGACGCAACGCGGACAAGTTGCGGGCGCTCGCGGCGCGCGCCGGGGTCAGCCGGTTCACGACCGATCTGGCGGCTGAACTCGCGTCGCCCCAGAATCAGATCTATTTCGACGCCACCCTCACGGGCCAGCGGCCGGCCGGCGTTCGCCAGGCGATCGCGGCGAAAAAACACATCTACTGCGAGAAACCCACGGCTCCCAGCCATGCCGAGGCCCTGGCCCTGGCGCGCGAAGTTGCGGCCGCCGGACTCAAAAATGGCGTGGTCCAGGACAAGCTCTGGCTGCCGGGTCTGCGCAAGCTCCGCTACCTGATCGACACCGGATTCTTCGGCCGCATCCTATCGGTGCGGGGTGAGTTCGGCTACTGGGTGTTCACCGGCGAGCACGAAGCGCTGCAGCGGCCGTCGTGGAACTATCGCAAGGAGGAGGACGGCGGCATCATCGTCGACATGCTCTGCCACTGGCAGTACGTCATCCAGAACCTGTTCGGCGAGATCAAGAGCCTCACCTGCCTGGGCGCGACACACGTCCCCACCCGCTGGGATGAAAGCGGCAAACCTTATGCCTGCACCGCGGACGACTCGGCCTATGCCACGTTCGAACTGAAAAACGGCGTCATCTGTCATTTCAATTCCTCGTGGGACGTGCGGGTCAATCGCGACGACCTGCTCACGCTCCAGGTCGACGGCACCCACGGGTCGGCGGTCGCGGGCCTGCGCGATTGCAAGGCGCAGGCGCTCGCGGCCACTCCACGCTGCGTCTGGAACCCGGATGTCGACAGTCCGATCAACTATTGCGACGGCTGGACCCGCGTGCCCGACCAGGACACGTACGACAATGCGTTCAAGGTGCAATGGGAGTTGTTCCTGAAGCACGTTGTCACCGGCTCGCCGTTTCCGTGGAGTCTCGCGGAAGGTGCCAAAGGCGTGCAACTCGCCGAAGTCGCCCTCGCTTCCTGGGCTCAGCGGCGTTGGGTCGATGTTCCTTCTCTCAGCCGATGAAAAAGATCGCCCTGGTCACCGGAGGAACGCGCGGCATTGGCTTCGGCATTGCCGAAAAGCTGGCGGCGGAGGGTTGGGATTTGGTCATCAACGGCGTGCGCGAGGAAAACGAGGCGCGCGATTCGTTGACGGCCCTGCGTTCGACGGGTCGGAATGTGGTGTACGCCCGCGGGGATGTCGGCTCCGCGGATGGCCGAACCTCCATCCTTTCCGCAGCGCGAAAACTCGGCGCACTCAATCTGCTGGTCAACAATGCCGGCGTCGCCCCGAAAGTGCGGGCCGACGTCCTGGAGACGAGCGAGGAGAGCTACGATCGCGTCGTGGATACCAACCTGAAGGGCGCCTATTTCCTGACCCAGGCGGTGGCGCGCGACATGGTCGCCGCGCGTCGCACGGATCCGGGGCATCGCGCGGCCATCGTGAACATTTCGTCGATCTCCGCGACCGTCGTCAGCGTGAACCGCGGCGAGTACTGCATCGCCAAGGCGGGACTGGCGATGTTGACGCAGCTTTTCGCGGCCCGACTCGGAGCCGAGGGAATTCCGGTTTACGAGGTCCGTCCAGGCGTGATCAAGACCGACATGACCGCGGGAGTGACGGAAAAGTACGATCGTTTGATCGAGCAGGGACTGATGGTGCAGCCGCGCTGGGGATTGCCTTCCGATGTGGGGCTGGCGGTGGCGGCGATCGCCCGCGGTGACTTTCCGTATTCGACCGGACAGGTTTTCATGGTCGACGGCGGGATGACGATGCCGCGGTTGTAGTCTGCTCCCCGCCGTCTCGAGCGAAGAGCCGAGAGCTCCGATCATCGCCACTTTGCGCAAGTGATCGTTGGAGGGCGGCCGACCCCGGCCGCCGAAAACCCGCGTTCGCGAGTTGAGCCTGAACTCCTCGCCGATTTCGGATGCGTACGTTCCCGGCGGGCGTGGTCGCCCGCCCTCCATATTTTCCCGCAGCGAATTCGAGTCACCAGGACCACCCGAAGGCGACCGGGATAAAAAGTATGCGGTAAATACCGAAGGTGACATGCTTGCCTTTAAACTCCGTGAGGCCGGTGCCGGGCAGGCTACCCTGCGACTTGTCAACTTTCACAGCCTGTGGCGTTAGTTTCGGGCCGCGATCCTCGGAGATGATGAACGGCGCCAGATGGACAACCTCTCGATCGGGCTCGGCTAACGGTTTTGGCTGGTTGAATATCGGACTGCTAGCAGGCGCGGTCTGATCCGGCTTCCCGTATGACTGTCGAAACGGCGCCAGAATCATGTCGCTGACGTGCTTCGAAACATGGGCTTTCCCTTGGTCCTCGTCGTCGGCCCACAACGATGGCAACGCGGCCAGGGCTCCAAGCAGGAGAAACAGCGGCGGGGAGCGGCCGAAATTCCGGAGAGACAGGCGCGATGTCATCCGTGGCGTACGGCATTCGACGCCTCGGTCCCGAATATGTGCCATTTTTCTTGCGATAACCGGACCAAACTGGCGAACCATTCGCTGACGGGATGGTCGACGCCGTCATGAACGGTCTCCAGAGTTCACTTTACACGATTGCCGTGGCGCTGTGCCTTTACAGCGCGGGACTGTTGCGCGGTCGACGGAGCCGCACGGAACGCTCGCTGCGCTGGTTTAAGGCCTTTCTGGCCTTGGAAACCGTTGGATTTGCCCTGGATCTTTTGATCGGCCATCCGGCGGCGCCCTTCAAGGCACTGTGGCTTGGCCTGCGCATGGGATTCTCGCTCCTGATCGGACCGTGCGTTTGGCTTTCGGTGGCAGAAATGGTCCGCAGCCAGACCACCGGCGAAACCAGACTCAATCGACGGGAATGGCTCGTCATCATTTTTGGGTTTGCGCTCACCCTGCCCGTGATCAGCAGCGCGCACCCCGGGCCACTTTTTCTCGATCCGACGTACGCGGTGTCGACGGGCTACTCGCGTTTCATCCACACGACGATGCTCGTGTGCATGGGCATTTTTGCCGTTCAGATTCCGATCTACTTGGGGAGATGCCGCAGGCTATTGGCAAATCGTTTCGCGGAGGAAACCCGACAGGGACAAGGCACGCGTACGCGCGCATGGGTGCAGCTTCCGCTGTTGATCGTTTTCACGACGTGGGCGTCGGGAATTCTGCGGACACTGGACTGCGTATCTCATGCCCCCCAGGAAATCGAGGTGGTCATTTCATTCATTGATGTGAGCGTCGCGGTTGGGTCGATTTATGCCATTCTTCGACGGATTTCGGTTCCCGAGCCTTTCGTCGAGCCCTCAAGAACCTCGCGCGATGTGTCGCCGTTCGATGAGGGTCTCCCCGCCGCCCTTCCACCAGCGCCTCTTTTGCCTTTGCCGTCGGCGGTCCCCGAGCCGGAGGCAGAGATCATTGCACCCACCATCATTGCCGAAAAGCCGCGGTACGCCCGATCGAAGCTTCCTGAGGTCCTTCGCGCACGTATTCGTCGCAAGTTGGAAAGCGCCATGGCCGATCAACGGCTCCTGGCCGACAGCTTGCTCAATTTGCGCTCGCTGAGCGAACATTTGAGAGAGAAGCCTCACTACGTGTCTCAGGTCATCAATCAGGACCTCGGGTCGACCTTTTATGCTTACGTGAACCGGCACCGGATCGAACGCGCTCGTATCCTGTTGCGGGAAGATCCGGCGAAGACCATTCTCGAGGTCGCACTGGAGGTTGGCTTCAATTCGAAATCGACGTTCAACGCCGCGTTCCGTGGCCAGGTCGGGATGACACCCAAGGCATTTCGGTTGCTCGGGAGTCAGGCAGCTGGCGACTCCTGACCTTCGGATCATCGGATCGACGGCAGAATTGGCGGTCGAACAGGTCCGGGCCGGACGGCTCGGACGAATGATTTCGTGAAAACGCGTAAGGTTCCCGTCTCCTGACCGGAGGTGGGTCAAATCACCGCCGGTTTTCCCTAAACATAGTTGCTTCCATGACTCCATCCCTGTTCCGCACCGTCGTCCTCATTGTTCCATGTCTCTTATTCTCGCGTCTTTCGGCGGAGACCCCGCCTCGCGGCTCATTGACAACCGTCGCGATCGATTCCCAGGTGCTTCGCCAAAGCGTACTCGGGGTCGACCCGCACCGCACCGTTTTGGTGTACCTGCCTCCGGGGTATGCCGCTTCGAATCGACGTTATCCCGTCATCTATTACTTCCATAGCTTCAACACGAATCCGGTCCGCTTCTTTGCCGACGAACGGGTGCAGCGCACCTTCGATCAGGCCATTGCCACCGGCGCCATTCGCGAATTCATCGTGGTGGTCGCGGATTACAGTTTGCCGATGGCGGCGGGATTCTTCGAGAACTCACCGGTGACCGGCCGCTGGCTCGACTTCACCGAGCTGGAGTTGGTGCCCTTTATCGACGCTCATTTTCAAACGCTGGCGAAACGGGAAAGTCGCGGACTGGCGGGCGACGGCATCGGCGGCTACGGCGCCTTGAAATGCGCGATGCTTTACCCGGACCTGTTCAGCGTAGTCTATGCCTTGCATCCCGTCGGAACGGGCACGGGCGTCGTTCCGATGTCCTCGCGTCCCGACTGGGCCAAGATCCACCGGGCTAAAACGTTGAAGGGCCTGGAGGGCGATCCGTTCTCGGGAATATTTGTGGCCATGGCCCAGGCGTATCTGCCCAATCCATCGCGTCCTCCTTTCTACTGCGATTATCTCGAGGAAATGCGCGATGGAAAACTGACGCTGGATGTCGATCACGTGCGCAAACTCCAGGACCGATTTCTGCTCGATCACCTGGTCGTCGATCACGTCGATGCCCTGCGGCGCATGCGCGGCATCGCCTTCGATTGGGGACGCTACGACAGCAATCCCGACCACGTTTATTCGAACCAGGCCTTCACCCGCAAACTGGACGAACTCGGCATCGATCACCTGGCCGATGAGTACCGCGGAAACGGGTGGAACATCAACTGGACCGAAGACGGGCGCGTGGCGACCGCGCTGCTGCCGTTTTTCGGCCGTCATCTCGAATTTCGGTGAGGATGCGCAGAGGCGATTCCCGCGAAAAAGCCCCACCTGCGCGATGGCCGGCGGGGCTGTTCCGTTTTGAGGCGGGGTTCGGCGACCCCGCCCTACATGCGGATAAAACGGCCCGAGGCGGATTTCCTATTCAATCATGCCGGCCGCCCTCGCATTCATTGCGGAATGACTGGGGCGCAAAGCCGGGCAGTTCGCTGTCGGCGAACGCGAAGACATAAAACTCGTTCGGGTTGGCCACCATCCCGCGGGTCGGGTCACCCGGCAGCTTGAGCGGGTCGGCGATGGTCACGAGGAAATCATTGTCGTTCGCGATGAACAGCGTGTGCTTCGTCACGCCGCCAATGATAACGTCCTGACCAAAAGTGATGCCCTCGATCTTGGACGGAATCAGATGGGGGTCGATGCCGATGGCGGTCAACTTGGCGACGACGTCGAGAAACAGCGTCTTCGGCACTGCACTGGCGGACAGATCGGCGTTGGGACCCGTCACATTCGAAATGTCGACGGCCCCGTTGAGATCGATGATGAAGAGTTCCTTCACCGTGGCGGCGGATGCCGTGTCCGTCAGCAGAGGCGTGTCCGCCCGGCCGGTGCCATCGCGCTCATCGACGAGAAACTGATGGTTGTTGATGGCGACGATGTCACTGACGCCGCTGCCATCGGTCAGCTTGTAGGCATATTCGTGGGTCGTGCCGGTCCGGACATCGATCGTGACGATGCGGAGGCTCTTCTTTTTGTCCTGTTCGAGATTGGCCTGCATGATGCCAACCAGGGTCCTGCCGTCGGGCGTGAGAGCCAGGCCTTCCATGCCCTTGTTGGCCACGCGTCCGACCGTGTTGTTGGCGATCTCGGTGTTGCCGACCGGGCTCAGGTTGGTCACGGCCAGGTTGGCCGGCAGCGCAAACGACTTGATTCGTTTCCCGGTGTGCCGGTCGAACTGATAGACATGCGGTCCGTATTCATCGGAGATGAACACACTGTCGCCGTCGCTGGAGACCCGGATGCTCTCGGGATCCAGTCGCGCACCTCGTGGATCGGAGGACGGCTGGGTCGGATCATAGTTGTCCGAACGCCCCGTGAAGAAATAGGTGTGAGCGATCGAATTCAGCATGGGTGCGCCGCTGCCCAGCGGCGTCACCCCGTCGATCTGGAAGCCCAGTCCCGCGCCCGTGCCGTAGACCAAACGCGTGGGGCTCGAAAGCAGCGTCGTATCCGTCAGCATGGGCGTGAGCGTGAACGGGAGCCCGGTTTCCGGGTCGACGCTCGGCGCGAGGCTGAGGTTGAGCGTCTGGAAGCGATTGATGTAGGAGACAGTGTCGTCGACCTGCGAATTGTAGGGGTTGGCGTTGGGGCCCCGGTCCGGCAACGCCAGAAAGGTCGTCCCGCCCGCGTACGCGAGGCCGGAGCCGATGCCGCCGAGACGATTGCCGGGCACGCCGTTTTCGAGCGGCAGCGACGTTTCGACAGCGAAGTCCTCATAGGTGCTGCTGACCTTGCCGATGGCAATCAGCTCGACGGCATGCGCCGTGGACGCCAGCAGCGTCAGCCCGAGGAAGGAACCCATAACGATCTCTTTTTTCATTTGGTATGACGGTTGATCACATGTTTTCGCGCCGAAAATGGCGCCCGTTCATCCTGCCGAACCAATGTGGCGGATACGTCGCGTTCACGTAACGTTGCCGTCACGTGTTGCCCGGACGGCAAATCGCCGCCGACCCCGTCAGGGTTGCGGAGCGGTGAGAATGGATCGGGCGCTCGCCAACTGGTCCGCGTGGCCCAGGATCAGGACGCGATCGCCGACGCGGATTTCCTCGTCGGGGCCGGGATTGATGAGTCGTTCCTCGCCGCGCTCGAGAGCGACAATGCTCGCGCCCGTGCGGGAACGCAGTTCGAGCTCGCGAATCAGGTGCCCGGCGGCGGGCGAACCCGCGACAATCGGCACGATCTTCAAATTGGAGTCGGCCAGCACGCGTGCGCCCATGGGCGGCGTCGTGCCGGACGACTTGTCGGTCAGCGTCTCGATCAGCGCCGCCTGTCCCGAGGTATAGACGCGATGAAACGAGCGCGACAGCGACCAGCCGAGGAGAACGATCACGAGCAGGAGAAACGTCAGCACGTGCCACGGCGGCAGCAGCGTTGCACTGAGAATGAGAACGAAAAGTCCCAGCGCGACCGTGCCCGCGATCGGCACCACGCCCGCGATGAGCGAACGAATCGCCGCCGTCCGCTCGCCGGCGAGCTGTTCCGAGACGCGGGTTTCCGCGAGAAGGAGACCGAAAGCCTGCAACTTCTTCGTCGTGGCGACAAAGAATGGCAGCGCGCAAACGGCGGCGGCGAGCCAGACCGTGGTCCGGAGCCAGAAACCGTCCGAAGTCCACTGCTGCAGGGCCTCCGGCGGGTGCGAGCCGACGTAGGCTGCGCCGACAAAAATGGCCGCAATGAGCACGGCATTGAGCGCCATTTGCGCGCTCCATTTCCAGAGCAGCTTGCGCGCGAGCTGCTGTCTTGGATCTCCCGATCCCGCGCCGATCCGGCCGACCCATTCGGTGTAGAGAGCCAGCATCCGCGCGACGGCCGGCGGCAGTGTGCGTTCAAAGCGATCGGCGACCGGCCCGGCCGCGCGAATCAGGTAGGGCGTGGACAGGGTCGTCAGCGCTGACACCGCGACGGCCACGGGATAGAGGAAATCGCTGGTGGCTTTCAGGGTAACGCCGAGGGATGCGATGATGAACGAGAATTCGCCGATCTGCGCGAGGCTCATGCCGACATGGAGGGAGGTCCGGGTGTCGTTGCCGCCGAGAAATATTCCGATGGAGGTGGTCAGGATCTGGCCGACGACCACGGCGGCGGAAATCACGAAGATCGGCAGCCAATGCGTCGCGATCATGTGCGGATCGATCAGGAGGCCAATGGCGACAAAGAAAATGGCACTGAACATGTCGCGCACCGGTTCGATCAGTTCCTCGATCCGGTGAATCTCCCTTGCCTCGGCAATGACGGCTCCGATCAGGAAGGCGCCGAGCGCGACACTGTAGCCCATCTTCGCCGCGAGCAACGAGACGCCAAAACACAGGCCGAGCACCGTCACGACCAGCATCTCGTTGCTCCGAAACCGCGCCACGAATCCGATCAGCCGCGGGACGATGATCAGGCCGGCGGTCAGGACCACGGCGAGGAATAGCCCCAGCTTTCCCAGTGTGAGTCCCACATCGCCCAGCCGGAGCGAGCCGGTGGTCGCAACGCCGGAGAGGAGCGCGATCATGGCGATGCCCAGGATGTCTTCCAGGATGAGCACGCCGAAAACCAGTTGGGCGAACCGTTCCTTCATTTTTCCGAGGTCGCCGAGCACCTTGATGATGACCGTGGTCGAGGACATCGACAGCATTGCGCCCAGGAAAATGCTGTTCATGGTCCCCCACCCAAACAACTGCCCGACCTCGTAGCCGATCCAGAACAGCAGCACGATCTCCAGCACCACGGCGATCAGGGCGGGCGCGCCGACGGATTTCACCTTGCGCAGGCTGAACTCCAGCCCGAGCGAAAACATGAGGAGGATCACGCCGAGTTGCGCGAGCGTGTTGATCGTCCCCTCGTCATGGATCAACGCGTACGGTGGCGTGTGCGGGCCGATGATGACGCCGGCGATGATGTAGCCCAGCACGACGGGCTGCTTGAGCAGCCGGAAGACGACCGTCGTCACCCCTGCCACGATCATGACGATCGCAAGGTCCTGAAGAAAGGTGACCGCGTGCATGGGAAACTGTAATTACTGGAAGATCCGCAAGCAACGACCTCGCCGGTCGCCGCTCCGGACCCGAGACCCTGTTCGCAGAGACACCCTAACGACAAGCCGAATTGCCCGAAGACTGTACCCGGCAATTGCCGAACCCGAGTGCCAATCGCAACGCCGGCGGTCTCAGGCTCCGGTTGCGGTTCGCGTTTCCTGCCGTGCGGCCCGACGTCCCGAGGGTCAGACCGTCGAAGCGAGCTCCGGCTCGGCGAGCGGAGTCGAAAGCGCGCGCCGCACCGCCTGCGCCAGGCCCTCCATCGACAATGGCTTCAGCAACAACTCGCGCACACCAATTTCGCGCAGCGCGTCCATCGAGAGATCGTCGGTATAGCCCGTGATCAGCACCAGCGGGGTTCCGGGCCGGATCCGGGCGATGGAGGCGGAAAAATCCAAGCCGGAAATATGCGGCATGGTGAGATCCGTGACGACGAGATCAAAGGCGTGCGGGCTTTCCTCAAAGGCGCGCAAGGCCTCCTTTGAATTCGCAAAGGGCCGTACGACATATTCCAGACGCTCGAGCATGTTGGTCGCCGTCCGCCGCAGATCGGCCTCGTCATCGACGAGCAGGATCCGTTCCCGCCGGCCGACCGGCATGCCATGCTGGTCTGGTCCCGCCGCGGACACCACCTCCGTGGCGATGGTCGGAAGATAAATGTTGAACACCGTTCCCTTGCCGACCTCGGAGTACGGGTAGATGGCTCCGCCGTGTTCCCGGATGATGCCGTGAACAACGGACAGGCCGAGCCCGGTCCCCTCGCCCGCCGCCTTGGTGGTGAAAAACGGTTCGAAGATGCGCTTCATCGTCACGGCGGTCATGCCGCAACCGTCGTCGCTGACGGCGAGGCGCAGGTGGCGACCGAGACGGAGCCCGGCGTGCAGCTTGACGAACTCCACGTCCGCATTCATCTGCTCGAGCGTCACCCGCAGGTGGCCCTGCCTGCCCCGCATGGCGTGAACGGAGTTCGTGCAGAGGTTGATGAGGACCTGATGAATCTGGGTCGAATCCGCCCGAACCAGCGGGCAATTCATATCGATGTCCGAGGTGATTTCGATGGTGGCCGGGAGGGTCGAGCGGAGCAGTTGCATCGCCTCGGTAACCACGGACTGAACCGCAACGGCCTCCCGCTTGCTCTCTCCCTGCCGGCTGAAGGTGAGGATTTGCTTCACGAGGTCGCTGGCCCGACGGCCCGCCCGCAGAATGGTCTCCACGTTTTCCTCGCGCGGACCGTCGCCCTGTTCGTCCCGCATGTCCATCAGGAGCATCTCGCCGTTCCCCATGATCCCAGTGAGCACGTTGTTGAAGTCGTGTGCGATGCCACCGGCCAGGGTGCCGATCGCCTCCAGCTTTTGCGAATGGCGCATCTGCGACTCGAGCCTGGCCGCACTCAGCTCAGCCTCCTTGCGCGTGGTGATGTCCAGGACGGCACCGTACATGGCGCTGCGCGGGGCCTTCGGGTCGCGCGCACCGCAAATATCAGAGACCCAAACGGTCTTTCCGGTCGGAAAATTCAGGCGATACTCGATTTCGTAACCGTTGCCATGCTCGCGGTGGGCTTCGACGGCCGCCCGGACCGCCACGATGTCATCCGGGTGGATCTGCGCAAACCAGCCGGAAAGGCTCCGGGGCATCTGGTCGAAATCGGGCGCGGAGAGCGAATTGATCGCCTGCGACCACTCGATGCAGTCGGTGTCGAAGTGGCGAACCCATAGCGCCACTCGCGCAACCTTGGCGGCGGTGGCGAGCCGCGCCGTTTGCTCGGCCATTTCGCGGAGTTCGCGACGACGGGTGCGCAGGTTGAATATGACGACGCTTCCCGCAACCAGCGCGAGCGCCAGAACTGCGCCGGTCAGCCAGCGCAACGAGTTGATGTGATTGTTGATGGCCGCGGACAGGCCGGTCACATTGCCGTGGTTGTAGACCATCATCCGATCGCTCGCGCGCCTGACGCCGAGGTAGGCGGGTCGCAATTCGGTGTGCAGGAGAGCCGTCGCCTCGCTGTGCTTTCCCTCGCGCAACTGCCGGACGATCCGGGTGCGGATTTGGAAGTACGAGTCAGCCGCCACCATCACCTCGCGCACATTCTCAGCGTCCGCTTTCGGGTCGATCAGCATCGTCCGGTCGTATCGCTCCAGCGCCCGTCGGTACTCGGCTTCGTACTGTGGGATGGTGTTGAGCAGCGTCTCCGTCTCGGCTGGATTGTATTCCGCCAGAGCCAGGGTAACCGCTTCGAGATCATCTCGAATCGCCCCTCGAATCGAACCGGCGTAAATGGAGCCAGGCGTCGCGTCGAGGGTGATGAGCTGCGCATCGCGCGCGATGGACGCGCTGAAGATGAGACTCGCTACGCACACCACCGCAAAAAGAACGATCAGGCCGATACAGAGAACCAGCACTCTCGTCGTGAGCCCGTGTCGCGTCATGGTCCGGACTGACAGTCTGTGCGCCGGACCGCGAAAATAACAGCAAAAACCGGGTTAGTGTTCCCGATCGGCGTGCACTCCTCGCCGACTGTACTGTCGGCTATTTACAACCTAACTATAGAGGCATGCAGGGCTTGCGATTGATATAGGTGCCGTAATGTCAGCCGGTCGGCTTTCGTCATTGATCGAACCTATCGCCTTGAAAGTCGCCGAGTTCGATTCGGTACGGAAATTCAGGAAATCACGCGCGCGCCTTCCAGCCAAACCCGCGCCTTGTCCACCGAATCGAAGCATCTGACGCCGCTATCGCCTTGGGCCTGGCAGTGCAGGACCCACAGATCCAACAGCTTCCTGACGTCGTTCTTGACGGGACTGACCAGCGCGCGACGCTTCCCTTTTCCGGCAAATCCGATTTCCGCCTTCTCGACGAAACGCGCTACCGAGTGATCGAAGCCTGTGGCTTCGGAGAAATCCCAGAGGATGGCGCCGATCGAATTGAAATCCCGCTCGGCGGTGAGCGTGGACTGGTGCGCTTCGACATCCGCCAGAGTGAGGACGCCATGCGCGGTGCAACAGGCCGTTGAGCTGGCCGTATCCAGGGTGTACCTGAACGGCGCTACTTTGGATGAGGACATAGTCAGAGAGAGGGCGAGACCTCTGGGGAAGTCATGGCCGACACCCTGAGTTTCGTCGTGAATCCGGCGAACTTGAGGTCTCCACCCTAGACAGTAGCGGGACTTTGCTGACAATTAGACGCCGTTTATCCCAACAGCGCCATCTCACCGCTTCGTCTTCTCAGTTAGATCAACGTTCAAGATGACAGCCACGGCCGGGCGCCACATATCCGTGAGTCTATTTGTCAGCGGGTAAAGGAAGGATCGCGACGAATTCTCGAATGACGCGCAGCACTTCGTCTCGATTTGATTCGATGATATCGTGTGCCCCATGGGGAATGCGAATGACTCGACAGGTGGGGACTTGGCGCTCGAATGCCGCGACCTGGCGTTCGACACGCGCCGCGTCTTTCTCTTCTGCTTTCCGCAGGCCTTCGGGATCGTTTTTATACTGGCGGCGCAAGTCACTGTGCGGCTCGGCAAAGACTGCCAATGCCGGCACGGGAATCGTAGTGAATTTTTCCAGGCCAGCGGACATTGAGACAACGCGCGGCAGAAGTTCGGCCGGTAGCGGTGCCGTGAGCCACTTCGCTATCTGCATCAACGCCATGGCTGGACTGCCGTCTTTTTCATCATAGAGCGCGTAAAATTCCCCTGCGTCGAGATAGATGACGCCAGCAATCTCGTCCGGATGCCGGTTCGCGACCGAGCTCAGCGTCGCCCCGGCGATCGATTGCCCGACAAGAACGGGCCGCCTGATCCGCAGCGCTTCGATGACGGCCACGACATCGTCGCCAAGCCGGCGCACCGAATATCCGCGGCACGGTGTGCAGCCCGCGCACCAACCACGCGGCGTGATTCCGTAAACGTGATAGTCGTGAGAAAGTCTCGCGGCGAAGCCAGCAAAGTGGTGCGCCGTGCCGTTGAGGCCAGGAAGCAGGATGATGGCACGGCCGGAGCCTCCGAAGTCGACCACTTCAACCGAGACGCCGTGGTCCACTTCCACAAAACGGACAACGCCATCGGGTGGGCCCGCGTACAGGCGCGCGTCGCGATGTCGGCTCACACCATTCGCGATCCACGAACTCGCGGCAGCCAGGCTGATAATAATGAGAGCAATTCTTGCCCCTCGTGAGATGCGCATGGATCGAACCAGGTGAATAACAGAAAAAATGCGCCATTCCCATCATGGATGGTTCGTCCAGCCGGCCTGTTCGCAAAGCCCACCATCAAATCGACCATCACCTGGGTCGCCAAGGCACGCAACGCCGCACGCACCATCGTGACTGAAGCCTGTAGCCTTTTCGTTACCTCCTCGCGCGCCCCCTCTGAAAGTGGCGCACCCGTAGGGAGTCGAACCCCAAACCTTCTGATCCGTAGTCAGATGCTCTATCCAATTGAGCTACGGGTGCGTAACGGAACGGCGAATAAGCGGGTTTGGCCGGGCATCCGCAAGCAGAATTTTATTGTCGGAAAAAAGCTTTTTTAACCACGGAGGCGCAGAGGTTTCGTCCGGTAAACCCAGGCAAAGCGCAGGACGGAGCCTCTGCGCCTCTGTGGTTCAAAAATGAATCGGAATCAGCTTTCGGACAGGCGCCAGTCGTGCAGCTCGAGCTGAAGCGATTTGCGCCCGTTGTAGATGTTCCAGTTGAGCTGCGCCACGAGATCGATTCGAGGCCCCACGGGCGGCAGGCGATGAGCGTGCTTCCAGGCGACTCCGGGGATCCGCCGGCCGCGGGCGTCCTCCACCGTAAATCGAAAATGAACCTCCTTGAACACTTCGGGGGCGCGGGCGAGCCGCGCGCCGCGAATGCCGAAAAGCGGCTCCGGATTCCCCTGCCCATACGGATGCAGCAGATCGAGATCGCCCATCAAACGTTCATGGATCTCGGTGGCATCCAGCCAGCCCGACAGATCGATGCCAGGCTCGGTGGCGGTCCCACGGGCCAGGCGGATCACTTCGTCGAAGCGACGACGAAAATCAGCCACGCGCTCCTTGCGGAGTGAAACGCCGACCGCCATCGGATGCCCGCCCCACGACTCGAGTCCGTCGGCGCAGGCCGAAAGCAATTCCACCAGGTTGGTGCCGGCGACTCCGCGACCCGAGCCTTTCGCCAAGGTGCCTTCGTTGCCGAGCACGATCGCGGGACGATGGTATTTGCGGGCAATGCGTCCCGCCACAATGCCGACCACGCCCGGATGCCAGCCATCATCGAAAAGCACGATGCCGTCGGCGCCGGCCTGATCGCGCTCCACCATTGTTTCCGCTTGTTCCGTGATTTCGCGTTCGATGTCCTGCCGCTCCCGATTCAGTTCCTCGAGTTGCTGCGCCGCTTCCCGGCAGAATGCGATGTCCTCGCTGAGCAGCAGGTCGACCGAGATCGCGGCGTCGGCCAGGCGTCCGCTCGCATTGATGCGTGGTCCCAGGCGGAATGAGATATCAACGGGATTGATGCCCTGTTCTGGGCGCAACGAGGACACGCGCATGAGCTCGCGCAGACCGGTTCGCTGCGTTTGCGCCAGCACTTGTAGCCCATGGCGGGCGAAGACGCGATTTTCGCCGTGGAGCGGGACAAGATCGGCCACCGTGCCCATCGCCACCAGGTCGAGATAGTCCTTCAGCTTCACGTCGTGGGCGCCCGGATGATTCTCCGCTCGCAGGCGTTTCAACAGGCCGTGCAGCAGCTTGAAAACGAGTCCGACCGTGCACAGGTAGCGCCAGGCCTCGTCGCCATCGCTCGGGTGCACGTGCGGATTGATCAGAATGCCGTCGACCAGGGGCTCGTCCTTGGACCGATGATGGTCGACCACGATCACGTCGACGCCCATCTCGCGCAGGTGCGCGACCTCGGCCCGTGAATTGGTGCCGCAATCGAGCGCGATGAAGAGTTCAGGCTTGCCAGCTTCAAGTGCGCGATCGATCGCGTTAAGGGTGAGACCGTAGCCTTCGTCGAGCCGACGCGGCACCACGTGTCGCGGCGTCAATCCAAACCGCCGCAGCACACTCACCAACAGGGCGGTGCTGCAGACGCCGTCGACATCGTAGTCGCCCAGGATCACCAGACTCTCGCTTCCCCGGATGGCGCCGATCAGCCGATCGACCGCCGCATCGATGTTCGAGAGGAGAAACGGGTCGGCCAGTGACGCCAGCGCCGGTTGCAGGAATCGGCTGGCGCGTTCCGGGTCAACGAGCCCGTTGCGAATCAACAGCTCCGCAACGATCCGGCTCGTGCCGAGGGCACGCGCGAGGTCCTCCACGCTTTCGGCGTGGACCGGCGTGTAGTTCCAGCGCATCGGGGCGAGGCGATGTCCCCGGTGTTATTTCGATGCGCGGGAAGAGCCGGCCCACTCGTATTTGGGCGCAATGTCCTGGTGGGCCTCGACGTGCTTTCGGTCCCCCTTGTGCCACCAGTAGAAGACCTGGGCGGCGATGAAGATGGCCGAGAACGTAGACGTCACGATGCCCACGAGAAAGGCGAACGAAATGTCACGCAGCACGCCACTGCCGAAGAGATAGAGCGACAGCGCGGCGAGGAAGGTCGTCGTCGCCGTCATGATCGTGCGGGCGAAAACCTTTCGGATCGCGTTGTTGATGATGTCACGCAGCGAGCCGGACGGATTCAGTTTCAGTTCCTCGCGGATACGGTCGAACACGACGACCGTTTCATTGATCGAGTAGCCCGCCACGCAAAGGATGGCCGCCACCATCGGGGCCGAGAACTGATGGCCGAAGAGCACGAAGATGCCGATGTTCATCAGGATGTCGTGCAGCGTTGACGCCATGGCGCCGACACCGAAGCCGAATTCGAAGCGGAACGCGATGTAGAGCAGAATGACCACCATTGAGGCGCCGACGGCCAGGAGGGCATTCCATTCGATCTCCTTGCCGATTGAGGCGCCAACATGGTTCTCGCCAATGCTTTCGAGGCCGGCATTCGGATAGGCCTTCTGCAAGGCGGAGAACACCAGCGCGCTTTTGCCCTCGGGAGTCTCGAGCTTGAGCGTTTCGCGATCGCTGCCCACCGGGCTGACGTAGGTGGGATTGATGTCCTTCACGCCCGCTGCCGCGGCCACCTCGCGCACCTTGGCGGCGTCGATCTTCTCCTTGAACTGGACGTTCACCACGTCGCCGCCGGTGAAGTCGATGCCGTAAATCTTGTCGCCCTGAAAGAGCACGTAAGCAAAGCTAACCACGACGAGCGCCACCGACGCGATCGCGGCCGGCTTGCCGTAACGGATGAAGTCGACCTTCAGGTCGTGGATCATCCGGCGCATCGTGATCGACTTCACCAGATGCGAGTCGACGATCAGCTCCATCAACAGGTGCGCCGTGACGAGCACGGAGAACAACGTGGAGAGCACACCGATGAGCAGCGTCCAGCCGAAGCCCTTGATCGGGCCGGTGCCGAGCCAGATCATGATGGCACAGATGATCAGCTGGACGGCATGGGCATCGAGAATCGTCCACAACGCCTTCAGGTAACCGCTCTGGTTGGCGGTCGTGAGCGACTTGCCGGCCGAGATTTCCTCGCGCATGCGCTCGAAGATCAGGATGTTCGCGTCGACGGCCATGCCGATCGTGAGCACAATGCCGGCGAGTCCGGGGAGCGTCAGGGTCGCGCCCATGCTGGCCATGATCGCGAAGATGATGGAGATGTTGACCGCGAGACTGATCACCGCGATGACGCCGCCGGTGCTGTAGAAGGTGATCATGAACGCGCAGACCGCCGCGGTGCCGATGACGGCGGCGCGGAAGCCGCTGCTGACGGCGTCATTCGCGAGCGACGGCCCGACCTCGTACTGCTCCTTGACGTTCAGCTTGACCGGGAGCGGATTGTTGAGCGCATTCGCCAGACCTTCCGCCTCGCGATAGGAATAACGGCCGGTGATCTGGGCGGAACCGCCGGTGATGGGCTCGTTGATGCGCGGCGCCGAGTACAGCTTGCCATCGAGGACGATGGCTAGAAGGCGTCCCGTGTTGGCGGTGGTGACGGCGGCGAATTGTTTGGCGCCGACGGAATTGAAATTCAGGTGGACCTGATAGGCACCCACTTGATCGGTGGCGACGCGGGCGGACTCGATGTTCTCACCCGACATCTCGGGCACGTTCTTCACGATATAATAGAGCGTGGTGGGACGGCCGGTGTAACGATCCTCCTCGTCCTGACCGAGAATCTCATAACCAGGAGGCACATTCGTGGGCATCTGGGTCGAGGCGGACGAACCGCTGTAAACGATCCGAAATTCCAGGTGAGCCGCCTGAACGAGTTCCTTGATCAGATCGGGGTTCTCACGCGTCGACACGCCGGGCAACTGGACCTCGATGCGATCCTCGCCCACGGCGCGGACAATCGGCTCGGCGACGCCAAACTGGTTGATGCGGGCGCTGATGATCTCGATCGCCTTGCTCAGGTTGGCCTTCTGATCGGCGTTGGCCTGTTTGTGCAGACTGTCGGCGTCGAGCTCGAGCGTCAGTGCGACGCCGCCCTTCAGGTCGAGACCGCGCTGGATACTGCCCTTGGAGCGTTTCAGCATCTCGTCGAGCACGAGACCGTTTTTCTTTTCGACGTTTTTCAGCGACTCCTCGATTCGGAGCGACGGAAAATACTGAAACAGGTCGATGTTCTCATCCCGGGCGATCTGTTTCAGCGCCATGTACGTGCTCGACGCCTGTTTCGATTGCACCCGCGAATCGACGCGCGTCATCAACTTGTCGAATTCGGCCTGTTTCGAGGAGGTGGCGGCCGATCTCAGGTAGGTGCCGAAATCCCGATCCTGGATCGGGACCAGCGTCCAGACGGCCCACAAGAGGATGCCGATGGACAGGGATAGTTTCCAGATATTGCGACGGAACATGTGTGTTTGTTGTTAAATAGGTCGAAACCGGCCTGGCGGCGGACCCGCGGCCCGCGCGGGCAGGTCTCAGCTCGCCGTGGCGCGCTTCACCGCCTGATGGATGAAGCCCTTGGCGATTTCCAGCTTCTGGTTGTTGTCCCCCACGCGCACGATAAACCGATCGTCCTTCACGCCCGTGATCGTGCCGTAGATGCCGCCCGTCGTGATGATTTCGTCGCCCGGCTGGAGGGCCGACATCATCTTTTCATGCTCCTTCTGCTTCTTGCGTTGCGGTGCAATCAGAAGGAAATACATCGCTCCGAACATGAGGACGATGGGCAAAAGTCCAACCAGTCCGTTCATGCCGCCGGGTGAACCTTCGGCGGGCGCAGCAGCTTGGGCGAGGAGCATGGAGAATTTGGTCATTGATTATTCGGTCGATTTGAAAAAGGAAAACGGCGATTAATCTAAGCGGCCCAACAAAAAGCAAGCCAAACCCGGCCCGTTTTCCCCCTCCTTGAAGAACAAATCCGCATCCAATTGGTCAGCGGCGCAGTCGGAAGAATTTTACGGCTTTAAACGCTGGGGCGCCAACCACTTCTCGGTGGACTCGGAGGGATTCGTGCAGGTGCAGCCGCTCGCGGACGGACGCAGCATCCGCGTCATGGACGTGGTCGAGGAAGCGGTCGACATGGGCCTGAAGGCGCCGATGGTCATTCGCTTCCAGGACAAGCTGCGTCATCGGGTCGTCCAGCTCAACACCGCCTTCACCCAGGCCATCAAGGACGAGGGCTACAAGGGCGAGTATCGCGGCGTGTTTCCGATCAAGGTGAACCAGCTGCGCGAGGTGGTCGACGAGATCGTCGCCGCCGGCAAGGACTACAACTACGGTCTCGAGGCCGGCTCCAAGCCGGAACTGATGATCGCGCTGGCAATGCACGAGGGCTCGCAGCGCCTGATCATCTGCAACGGTTACAAGGACCTCGACTACATGCGGCTGGCCCTGCTCGGCCGGAAACTCGGCAAGAAAATCATCATCGTCGTCGAGCAGCTGTCCGAGGTCGACAGCATCATCCGGATCGCGAAGGAAACCGGCGTGAAGCCGATGATCGGCTTCCGCGTCAAACTGCAGACCCGCGGCGAGGGCAAGTGGGCACTGTCGACCGGCGACAACGCGAAGTTCGGACTGAACACGGCGGAAATCCTGTTTGCGGTCGAGAAGCTGAAGGCGGCCAAGATGCAGCAAGCGCTGCGCCTCGTGCATTTCCACATCGGCTCGCAGGTGCCGAACATCATCACGATCAAGGCGGCGGTGACCGAGGCGGCGCGTTTCTACTGCCAGCTCGCGAAGATGGGTTTCCCGATGGGCTACCTCGATGTCGGTGGCGGACTCGGCGTCGACTACGACGGCTCGCGCACGAATTTCGAGTCGTCGATGAACTACTCGCTCGAGGAGTACGCGCGCGACATCGTCTTCAACGTCCGCGAAATCTGCACCGCCTCCGGCGTGCCCGTACCCGACCTCGTCACGGAATCCGGGCGGGCCGTGGCGGCTCCGCACTCGATGCTCGTCGTCGAAGTGTTCGAACGCATCAACAAGCGGGAGTCGCTGGGCAAGCAGCACCAGCCGCGCTCACGGCACAAGGTCGTCGGAGATCTCGAGGTGTTGTTGAAGAACAAGGCGCGCCTGGGCCGCCTCGAACGTTTCCACGACGCCCTGCAGAAAAAAGAGGAGGCGTTCTCGCTTTTCAACCTCGGCTATCTCGATCTCGAAAACCGCGCCGCCGCTGAGCAGATTTTCTGGCAGATTTGCGAGCAGATCGATCGCGAGAGCACGAAAGCAGGCTACCAGCCCGAGGAGCTGCACGACCTCAAGAAGCTGCTCGCCGACCAGTATGTCGGAAATTTCTCGGTGTTCCAATCGTTGCTCGACTCGTGGGCGCTGAAGCAGCTTTTTCCGGTCACTCCCCTGCTCCGCCTGAACGAGAAGCCGACCGTCAACGCGATCGTGGTCGACATTACCTGCGACTCCGACGGCAAGGTCGCGAGCTTCATCGACCTGCAGGACACGAAGGATTACCTGACGCTGCATCCGCTGAACAACAAGCCGTACTACCTGGGCATTTATCTGACCGGTGCCTATCAGGACATCATGGGCGACCTGCACAACCTGTTCGGGCGCGTGAACGAGGTGCATGTCTTTCTCGAGGACGACGAACCCAATGGTTACTATATCGAGGAGGCGCTCGCTGGTTCGCGCGTGGCGGACGTGATCGAGGGTGTGCAGTATCAGTGGGAGGAGCTCTGCCGGCGCGTAAAGCAGCAGATCGACCACGCGACCAAGAAGGACCTGATCAAGCCGCGCGAAGGCGTGCGCCTGGTGGAGTTCTACGAGTCGCAGATGCTCGCGAAGACCTATCTCAACATCGAGCCGAAGAACGGGAAGAAGGGAACCAAACGGTAGGGGACGGCATCCTGCCGGCCCTTGCGGCTGCGGCAGTTTAAATTGAACTGTAGCCGTTTGGGGTCGGAAATGTATGAGCCTGCTTGCAGGCGATAAGAGCGGCGATGCTCCATTCTCTCGCCTGCAAGCAGGCTCCTGCATCGGCTACAGTATTTCTGAACCTGCTCTAGGGCGTGTTAACACTAATCCAGCACAAGGCGAGAAGTACGAACGCGCGGAAGAGCGCATCGAGTTTGTCGTAGCGAGTAAAGACGCGGCGGAAGCCCTTGAGTCTTCGGAAGAGCCGTTCGATGTGGTTACGACGACG